>JAQSWY010000009.1 GCA_029266425.1 Xanthobacteraceae bacterium | reverse complement strand
CTATCGTGCCCGAAACCTCATCGAGCGCATGTTCTGCAGGCTCAAGGACTTCCGGCGCATCGCAACTCGCTACGACAAACGCGCCGACATCTTCCTCTCCGCCGTCTGCATCGCCGCCGCAATCACATGGTGGGTAAATTGAGTCCCAGCCCTAGCCGGGCACCTCAGGATAAGGTTCATCCATAAAGAACAATCTCATCCTGAGGTGCGAGCGTAGCGAGCCTCGACGGATGTTCAGGCGGAGCGCCAAGGGTGACAGCGCGCCGCCATCGGGCTAATCGAAGGGCCCGCCGCTCCGTCCATCTCCCAGCCCGATCGCCCATGTCGCTGCAACAGGCCGCCTGTTTCCTTGTCGTGCTCGCCGTCTTCATCGCGCTCACGCAGCGCTGGCGCGTGCAGTCCTTCCTCGCGCTTATCCTTGCCGGCGCCGGCTTCGGCTATGCCGCAGGCATGGCGACCAGCCAGGTCGGCAAGGCGTTTGGGCTCGGCTTCCAGCAGGGCGTCGCCACGCTCGGACTGATCGTGGTGGCCGGCGCCATGCTCACCGAGATCGCGGACGCCACCGGCGCCAGCGCCCGCATCCGCGCCGCAGCGCGCGGCTGGCATCGGCGCTCCCTGCCCTTGACGCTGATCGGCGTCATTGCCGGGCTGGCCTCGACCCCTGCCGCCGCCTTCGCCGTGCTGTCGCCGCTGCGCCGCGCGATCGGCGGCGAGGCGCCGCGCCCCGCGCTCGCGCTCGGACTTGCGGTCTCGGCAAGCCATGGCCTGCTGCTGCCGGCGCCGGTCATCCTCGCCGCAGTGACGATCCTTGGTGCCGACTGGAGCACCGCCTTGCTCTATGGCCTGCCGACCGCGCTCGTTGCCGCGATCGCCGGCGCCTTCGTGGCACGCAGCGGCTCGGCGGAGGACGATACGCTGCCCGCCTCGACCGAGGCGATGGACGGCGAGACGCTCCATGCACCCGGCCGGGCCGCGCTGGCACTGATCCTCGTCAGCGCCGTGCTGGTCGGCCTGCTCGTCGTCCAGTCGCTCGGCGACATCGCCAGCGAGCCGCTGGGCGGCGGCTCCAACCGCGAATTCCTGCTCGGGCTCGGCCGGCCGCTGATCCTAATGCTGGTCGGCGTCGGTGCCATCCTGCTGCTCACCTGGCATTGGCCGCATGGCGGACTGACTGAAGAGGGCTGGCCTGGCCGCGCCATTGCCCGCGCCGCGGGGCTGGTACTCACCGTCGGTGCCGCAGCGGGCCTCTCGAAGCTGGCGCAGGAGACCGGCATGGCGGAGATGAACGCCGAGCGGCTGCTGGCCTGGCAACCCGGGCCGGCGCTTGTGCTCGCCCTGCCCTTCGCGCTTGCCGCCATCATGAAGCTGTTGCAGGGTTCCTCGCTGGCGGCGGCGATCACTGCGGCCGGCATGATGATGGAACTGCTGGGCCCCCTCGGCCTCGACGATGCGACGGGGCGCGCATGTGCCGCACTCGCCATCGGTGCCGGCGCCATGGCGGCGTCGCATATCAATGACGGTCTGTTCTGGCTCGTCACCGACGCTGCCCGGCTGCGCCCCGGCGCGAGCCTGGCCTGCTTCAGCCTGGGCACTGTGCTCCAGGGCGCGGTTGCCCTCGCGGCACTCATCTTGCTTCGGCTGGTGACCGTCTGACGGAGGAAGTTAGCCTTATGATCCGCCGCCGTGATTTCCTCGCTGCCACAGCTGCTGCTACCGCCTTGCCCCTGCTGCCGCGCGGCGCGCTCTCCGCCGGCGAGGCGATGCCTAAGCTGCCGAAGGACTTCCTCATCGGTGCGTCGACCTCCGCTTACCAGATCGAGGGTGCGGTGACCGCGGACGGGCGCGGCCCGAGCATTTGGGACACGTTCTGCCGCCAGCCGGGGCGCATCGCCGACGGCACCAATGGCGATGTCGCCTGCGACCACTATCACCGCGTTGCGGAGGACGTGGACCTGCTGGCGAATGGCGGCTTCAAGGCGTACCGCTTCTCCATCGCCTGGCCGCGGGTGATGCCGCAGGGGACTGGCGCGGTGAACGCTGCTGGGCTCGATTTCTATGACCGCCTGGTCGACCGGCTGCTGGCGAAGGGCGTCGAGCCCTGGGCCTGCCTCTATCATTGGGACCTGCCGCAGGCCCTCGATGCGAAGAGCGGCTGGCACAATCGCGATATTGCCCCCTGGTTCACCGAATATGCGCGGGCGGCGACCGCGCGGCTCGGCGACCGGGTGAAGCACTGGGCGATGCTGAACGAGCCCTCGGTCCACGCCATTTTCGGCCACGCCTATGGCAACCACGCCCCGGGGCGTACCGGCTGGGACAGCTTCGTCAAAGCACAGCACCACCAGAACCTCGCTCAGGGCATGGCGATCCGCGCGCTGCGCGCCGAGCGCAGCGGCCTCGAGCTCGGCACCGTGCTGTCCCTGCAGCCGGTGCATCCCGCGACCGAGCGTCGGGAAGACGCCCAGGCCGCCGCCCGCTTCGATGCCGCCTGGAACGGCGCCAATCTCGATCCGCTGTTCCGTGGCCGCTACCCCGACGTGCTCGGCGCCGACTTCGAGCCGCTGGTGCGTGCGGAGGACTGGGCCAATATCCGCCAGCCGGTCGATTTCCTCGGCGTGAATTATTATGGCCGCGCCCATATCGTCGCCGATCCGAACAATGTGCTGGCCGGCGCCGGCTTCGGGCCGCTGCCGCCGAACATGCCGACCACCGCCATGGGCTGGCCGGTGGAGCCGGACGGGCTGGTCGAGATCCTGTCGCGGCTGCGCGACGCCTATGGCAATCCGCCGGTCTACATCACCGAGAATGGCGCCTGCTACGACGACCCGGCGCCCGCCAATGGCACGGTGGCGGATGCGCCGCGGGTCGAGTTCCTGCGCCAGCATCTGCTCGCGGCCGAGCGCGCCATCAATGAAGGCTGCGCCCTGAAGGGCTATTTCGCCTGGTCGCTGCTCGACAATTTCGAATGGGCCGAGGGACTGCGCCGGCGATTCGGTATCGTCCATGTCGATTTCGCCAGCGGTACGCGAACGCCGAAGGCCTCCTATGCATACCTGTCGTCGGTGGCGAAAGGCTAAATCTCTGGTGGAATTCGCGTGGACGGTCCGCTTTGTGATAGGAACGTCGCACAGTTAGGTTTCGTTCGGCGATTCAGAATACCCGTTCCCTCATCCGAGCAGGCGCATGCAGAGCGACGATCCCCGCGTGACCGAAATCATCGACTTCATTGCCGACGAGGCGGGCGTCGACAAAACCCTCTTCACCGCTGAGACGCCGGTTGCGGATCTTGGCATCTCTTCGCTCGACCTGATTGAGACCATCTTCAAGCTGGAAAGCCGCTTCGGCATCGAAATACCGAATGACGGCCCGCTCAACGGCAACGGCGTCACCGTCGGCACGCTGGTCGAGCACGTCGCCGACCTCCTGAACGCCCAACAGCCACGCACCGCCTGATGGAGAGACGCGTCGCGATCACCGGCCTCGGCGCGCTGTCCGCGCTGGGAGCGAACACCGCCGCCCATCTGGATGGCCTGAAGGCCGGCACGGTCGGCATCGGCGAAGCCCGGCACGTCAATGCCGAGGGCCTCAAGACCAAGGTCTATGCCGAGGTCCACGATTTCGATCCCGAGGCGCATTTCGACGGGCGCCAGCTCGGCCTGATGGACCGTGCTGCGCAGCTTGCCGTGGTGACGGCACGCGAGGCCTTGAAGGATGCCGGCCCGGCGCTGGAGGGTCTGCCGCTGGAGCGGGCCGGCGCGATCTTTTCCGCCGCCATCGGCTACAACACCATGGAAGAGGGCTATCAGCGGCTGCTCACCGCCAAGGCGGCACGCCCCCATCCCTTCACCGTACCGCGCGCCATGCCGAACGGGCCGGTGGCCAATGTCACCATGGATCTCGGCATCCACGGGCCGGCGTTCGCCATCGCCTCGGCCTGCTCCTCGGGTGCGCATTCGATCGGCGTCGCCTTCCAGATGGTGCGTGCCGGCATGCTCGACGTCGCGCTCGCCGGCGGCTCGGAAGCCCCCCTCACCTTCGGCATGATGAAGAGCTGGGAAGCGCTGCGCGTGCTGTCCTCCGACGCCTGCCGGCCCTTCTCCAAGGACCGCAGCGGCCTGGTGCTGGGCGAGGGCGCGGCCTGCGTGGTGCTGGAGGATTATGAGCGCGCTCTGGCGCGCGGCGCCACCATCCATGCCGAGCTGACCGGGTTCGGCATGAGCGCGGACGGGCTCGACATGACGGCGCCGGACGCGACGAGCGCGGCGCGGGCGGTGCAGTTCGCCCTGAAGGACGCCGGCTTGGCAATCGAGGACGTCGATTACGTCAACGCCCATGGCACCGCGACCCCGCTGAACGACCGCACCGAGACGCTGGCGCTGCGCACCGTGTTCGGCGCCCATCTCGACCGGCTCCCGGTGTCCTCGACCAAGTCGATGTACGGCCATTGCATGAGCGCGGCCGGCGCGCTCGACCTCGTCGCCACCGTGCTGGCGCTGCGCGAAGGCTTCCTGCCGCCGACCATGGGCTATAACGAGCCGGATCCCGAGTGCGACATCGACTGCGTACCGAACGCGATGCGCGAGGCGCCGATTAGGAACGCCATCTCCAACGCGTTCGCCTTTGGCGGGTTGAACGCGGTGCTGGCGGTGCGGCGGGCGGGCTAAGGAAGGCGCGGCTGATCGGCTGAAACGCCCGTGAAGCTGTCATGGCCGGGCTTGTCCCGGCCATCTCGGCCCCTGATGCGCTGTCAAAAATGGAGATCCCCGGCAGCACAAGGCCGGGGATGACGGGCGCTGTGTTCATGACCCCTCCACTTCGAACCCCGCCTCCAGCCAATCCCCGAGCCTGCCGACCTCCCCGCTCAGCCCCGCCAGCCGCTCGCGGCAGAATCCGGCGATCTCGCGCGGCAGGCGGCCGAGCTCGTTGCGGCGGGCGATCAAGGTGAGGCGACGCGCGGCGCCCGGCCCCGGCAGCGGGCGGCACTTCAGCCCTTCGAGCGGCACCGCCGCTTCGAGGATGCAAAGCGGCGTGGTGATGGTGAAGCCGGCGCCGGCCGCGACGCTCGCGGTGACGCCATGCGGCGTATCGAATTCGAGCCGCCGCGGCAGATCGAGCCGCAGGCGGCGCAGATGCCGCTCAACCTCCATGCCGGTCATCGAGCGGGCGCTGAAGCGAACCAGCGGCGTGGTCGCCGCCAATACCTCAAGGTCGGCGGCACGGCTCGGCGGCGGGAGTTCCGCCGGCATCAGCAGCACATAGGGCTCGCTCAGCAGCGGCCAGCGCTCGAGCCCCTCGATCTCGTCGAGATCGCCCGCCCCGACCAGCAGGTCGAGCTGGCGCGTCACCAGCGCACTGACATGCGAGGCGGTGAGGCCGGAGAGGATGGAGACCTGGTCGGCCATCTCGCCCAACCGTCGCGCCAGCGGCGCCATCAGCACGCGCGAGAGCGAATCCACCAGCCCGACCCGCAGCAAAGGCAGCCGGCTGCTGCCGGTCTCGCGCAGCAGCGGGGCGATCTGCCGGGCCTCAGACAGCAACGCGCTCGCCCGCTGGCGCAGTGCCCCACCGGCACTGGTGAGCGCCAACGGCCGGGCGCGCCGGTCGAACAGCAGGACCCCGGTGCGCCGCTCGAGATCGGCGATCGCCTGCGACACCGCCGGCTGGGTGAGGCCGAGCCGGCGCGCCGCAAGCGCCATGGTCCCCGCCTCACAGACGGCGAGGAAGATATCGAGGGAGCGCAGGTCGAAGGGAAAGGGGTCTGGCATCGGTCTAGCATTGGTCGAGTATAGCTCAAGCAGCGTCATGGCCGGGCTTGTCCCGGCCATCCACGGTTGCGCTCCGTTCGTGGATGGCCGGGACAAGCCCGGCCATGACGCCAGACTATAAGCGAAAATTATATTACCGCACGATCGCACCTCAATTATAGCTCGACGGGTAGACCTGCCCCGAGCCCCTCATGCGCTATTCCCTCCTCAGCATCCTCGCCAATGGGCTTTCCGGCAAGAAGGGCTGGAAGCCGGCGTGGCGGGACGCATCACCCAAGCCCGCCTATGACGTCGTCATCATTGGCGGCGGCGGGCACGGGCTGGCGACCGCCTATTACCTCGCCAAGGAGCACTGCATCCGCAATGTCGCGGTGATCGAGAAGGGATACATCGGCTCCGGCAATGCCGGGCGGAACACCACCATCATCCGCTCCAATTATCTGCTCCCCGGCAACGAGCCGTTCTACGAATGGTCGATGAAGCTCTGGGAGGGGCTGGAGCAGGAGCTGAACTACAACGCCATGGTCAGCCAGCGTGGCGTGCTGAACCTCTATCATTCCGATGCCCAGCGCGACGCCTATGCGCGGCGCGGCAATGCGATGCGGCTGAACGGCGTCGATGCCGAGCTGCTCGATGCGGACGGCGTGAAGGCGATGTACCCGTTCCTCGATTTCGCCAATGCGCGCTTCCCGATCCAGGGCGGCCTCCTGCAGCGGCGCGGCGGCACCGCACGGCACGACGCCGTGGTGTGGGGCTATGCCCGGGGTGCCGACCGGCTTGGGGTCGACATCATCCAGAATTGCGAGGTCACCGGCTTCATTCGCGAGGGTGAGGCGATCGTCGGCGTCGAGACCACGCGCGGGCCGATCCGCGCCGGCAAGGTCGGGATGGCGGTCGCCGGCAACACCTCGCGCGTCGCCGCCATGGCCGGCCTGCGGCTGCCGATCGAGAGCCACGTGCTGCAGGCCTTCGTCTCGGAGGGGCTGAAGCCGCTGATCGACGGCGTTGTCACCTTCGGCGCCGGTCACTTCTATATCAGCCAGTCCGACAAGGGTGGCCTGGTCTTCGGCGGCGACATCGACGGCTACAACAGCTACGCCCAGCGCGGCAATTTGCCGGTGATCGAGGATGTCTGCGAAGGCGGCATGGCCCTGATGCCGTGCATCGGCCGGCTGCGGCTGCTGCGCCACTGGGGCGGCATCATGGACATGTCGATGGACGGCTCGCCGATCATCGACACCACGCCCGTACCGGGCCTCTATCTCAATGCCGGCTGGTGCTATGGCGGCTTCAAGGCGACCCCGGCCTCCGGCTGGTGCTTCGCCCATCTGATCGCCCGCGACGAGCCGCACACGGTCGGCGCCGCCTTCCGGCTCGACCGCTTCCGCACCGGACACCTGATCGACGAAAAGGGAGTCGGCGCACAGCCGAACCTGCACTGATGCGCATTCCCTGTCCCTATTGCGGCGAGCGCGATGCGCATGAATTCGCCTATCTCGGCGACGCGAGCCTGACGCGTCCCGATCCGGCGGCGCCCGACGCCGAGGCGCGCTTCCATGATTATGTCTATCTGCGCGACAACCCGGCCGGCGCGCATGCCGAATGGTGGTACCACGCCTCCGGCTGCCGGCAGTGGGTCAGGGTCGCGCGCGACACCCGCACCCATGCGATCGCCAGCGCGACGCTCGCGAGGTCGGCATCATGAGCCGGCTTTCCAAGCGCGCGCTGATCGACCGGTCGCGAACCGTCGGCTTCAGCTTCGACGGCAAGGCCTATCGCGGCCATCCCGGCGACACGCTGGCCTCGGCGCTACTGGCGAACGATGTGCGCCTCGTCGGCCGCTCGTTCAAATATCACCGACCGCGCGGCATCGTGACCGCAGGCTCCGAGGAGCCGAACGCGCTGGTCGAATTGCGCAGCGGCGCGCGGCGCGAGCCGAACAGCCGGGCCACCACGGTCGAGCTGCATGAGGGGCTGGAAGCATCGAGCCAGAACCGCTGGCCCTCGCTCCGCTTCGACCTGCTCGCGGTCAACAATCTCGTCGCGCCGTTCCTCGGCGCCGGCTTCTACTACAAGACGTTCATGTGGCCGGCGAGCTTCTGGGAGCGCTTCTACGAGCCCTTCATCCGTCGTGCCGCCGGGCTCGGCCGCGCCGCCGAACAGGCCGATCCCGACCATTACGAGAAGGCGAACGCGTTCTGCGACGTGCTGGTGATCGGCGCCGGGCCGGCCGGGCTGATGGCGGCGCTCAGCGCCGCGCGCGCCGGGGCGCGAGTCATCCTCGCCGACGAGGACTTCCTGCCCGGCGGACGACTGAACGCGGAAATCCATACGGTCGGCGGCGAGGCCGGCAGCGGCTTTGCCGCACACACCGCCGCTGAGCTTGCCGCCATGCCGAACGTGCGGCTGATGACCCGCACCACGGTGTTCGGCGTCTATGATGGCGGCACCTACGGCGCGCTGGAGAGGGTCGCCGACCATCTCGCCGAGCCGCTGCCGTTCCAGCCCCGCCAGCGCCTCTGGCGCATCCATGCACGCCGCGCTGTGCTGGCGGCCGGCGCCACCGAGCGCGGCATCGTGTTCCGCGGCAATGACCGGCCGGGCGTGATGATGGCCGGCGCGGTGCAGGCCTATGCCAACCGGTTCGCGGTCGGCACCGCCCAGCGGCTCGCGGTGTTCGCCAATAATGACGGTGCCTGGCAGGCGGCGTTCGACGCCGCGGCGGCGGGCATCGAGGTCGCGGCGATCCTCGATGTGCGCGACGCCGTGGCGCCCGCGCTCATGGAGGAGGCTCAGCGGCGCAGCATTCGCGGCCTCTTCAAGGGCGTGGTGACGGCGACCCGCGGCGCTCGGGCCCTGCGCGAAGTCGACATATCCGTGGACGGCGTCAATGACACGCTGGCGGTCGACGGCCTCGCCGTCTCCGGCGGCTGGTCGCCGAACGTACACCTCACCTGCCACCACAATGGCCGGCCGGTGTGGAACGCGGCGATCGCCGCCTTCGTGCCCGGCAGCGTGCCGCCGGGGATAAGCGTCGCCGGGGCGGCTGCCGGTCTTTCCAGCCTCGCCGCGATCCTGCGCGATGGCACTGAACGCGGCCGCGCCGCTGCGGCCGATCTCGGCTTCTCGGGCGCGGCGCCGGACGTCCCCGAGGCGGACGATACTCCCTCCGCGATCCAGCCCTATTGGCACGTGGCCGGGGCGAAGGGCGGCGCCTTCGTCGACCAGCAGAACGACGTCACCGCCAAGGACATCGCCATCGCTCACGCCGAGGGCTTCCGCCCGGTCGAGCACCTTAAGCGCTACACGACGCTCGGCATGGCGACCGACCAGGGCAAGACCTCGAACCTCGCCGGCCTCGCCATCATGGCCAAGCTGAGCGGCACGCGGATCTCGGACGTCGGCACCACCATCTACCGCCCGCCCTACAGCCCGGTCGCCATCGGCGCGCTCGCCGGCCACCATCGCGGCAAGGATTTCAAGCCGACCCGCCTCATCTCGACCCATGGCTGGGCGAAGCGCAACGGTGCCCGCTTCGTCGAGACCGGGCTCTGGCTGCGGGCGCAGTATTTCCCGAAAGGCGCGGAGGCCGACTGGCTGGAGACGGTGAACCGCGAGGTGACGGCCGTGCGCTCCTCCGTCGGGCTGATCGACGTCTCGACCTTCGGCAAGATCGACCTGCAGGGCGCGGATGCCGGCGCTTTCCTCGACCGCCTCTATATCAACACCTTCTCGACCCTTCCCGTGGGCAAGGCGCGCTACGGCGTGATGCTGCGCGAGGACGGCATGGTGATGGACGACGGCACCACGGCGCGGCTCGGCCCCGAGCATTATGTGATGACCACCACCACGGCGAACGCGGCAAAGGTCTATCAGCACCTCGAATTCTGCTTGCAGGTGCTGTGGCCGGAGCTGGATGTCCAGATCGCCTCGGTCTCCGAGCAATGGGCGCAGATCGCCATCGCCGGGCCGCGAGCCCGCGATGTGCTGGCCGGTGTGGTCGATGCGGGGGTGGACGTCTCCAATGACGGCCTGCCCTACATGGGAGCGATCAAGGCGCGCGTGATGGGCGGGATCACGGCACGGCTGTTCCGCCTCTCCTTCTCCGGGGAGCTCGGTTATGAGATCGCGGTGCCGGCGCGCCATGGCGAAAAGCTCACTGAAGCGCTGATGGCGGCGGGCGCCGAATTCGGCATCACGCCCTATGGCACCGAGGCGCTCGGGGTGATGCGGATCGAGAAGGGGCACGTCTCCGGCAATGAGCTCAGCGGCCAGACCACGGCGCGCGACCTCGGGCTCGGGCGCATGGCCTCGACCAAGAAGGATTATATCGGCCGCGTCATGGCCGCCCGGCCAGGCCTGACCGATCCGGAGCGCCCGAGCCTCATCGGCTTCAAGCCGGTGGACGGCACCTCGCGGCTGCGTGCCGGCGCCCATTTCATCGCTGAAGGCAAGCCGGCCGATGTCGAGCATGATGAAGGCTACATGACCTCGGTCGCCTATTCCCCGACGCTGGGACACTGGATCGGGCTGGGCTTGTTGAAACGCGGCCCGGAACGAATCGGAGAGCGGGTGCAGGCCTATGACCCGGTGCGCGGCGGTGACGCGCTGGTGGAAGTCTGCGCGCCCGGCTTCGTCGATCCGGAAGGGGAGCGGCTGCGTGGATGAGATGCTTCACATGGCAGGCTTCGCGCCTTACCTCTCCCCGACGGGGAGAGGTGAAAGAGCCGTCACATGACCCACATACTCGAGGAACTACCGCTCGATGCGCTGCCGCCGTTCGGCGCCTATGGCCGCGCCGGCGAGCCGGGCGTCGTCGCGGTGCTGCGCGAGGATGTCGGGTTCGCCACGCTCACCGCGCGCAAGGGGGGCATCCCTGCGCTGAAGGTGAGCGTCGCCGCCGGCTTCGGCCTCGCACTGCCGGATGGGCCGCGTGCCGTCGGCGGGCCGGACCTCGCCTTGCTCGGCACGGCGCCCGGGCGCTGGCTCGCCGTCTCGCAGACGCGCGTCGATCTCGCCGGCGACCTGATCGGCGCGCTCGGTGGGCACGCCACTGTGACCGAGCAGAGCGACGCGCTGATCGCGTGCGACCTTTCCGGTCCGCGCGTCCTCGACCTGCTCGCCAAGGGCGTCGCAATCGACCTCCACCCGGAGGTCTTCAAGTCCTGCGATGTCACTGTGACCGACATCGCCCATATCGGCGCGACGCTGTGGCGCACGAACGAAGACGCCTGGCGGCTGCTGGTCGCTCGCAGCTTCGCCCCCGCCTTCTTGCGCTTCCTCATCGTCAGCGCGGCGGAATACGGCATCCGGCTCGATCCGCAGGCAAATACCGGCCGAGGTTGACGGCGGCGCGGTGCGCGCTTCCCTCCCGCCCGCATTTTCCCTAATACCGCCCGTGAGAGGCATCGCGCCGCCTGAACCTCGGCCGCGCTGCCGCGGGGCTGCGACGAGAAAAGACGATGACCGACGAACATTTCGTGCTCACGCTCTCCTGCCCGAACCGGCCCGGCATCGTCGCTGGCGTCGCCACCTTCCTTTTCGAGCAGGGCTGCAACATCCTCGAGGCCCAGCAGTTCGACGACACCGAGAGCGGCCGCTTCTTCATGCGGGTGGTGTTCAACCGGGTCGAGGGCATCGCGACGCTGGACGCCATCAAGCAGGGCTTCGGCACTGTCGCCGAACATTTCAGCCTCGATTGGCAGATGCGCGCGCGCGCCGAGAAGCGCCGGGTGATGCTGCTGGTCTCGAAGTTCGACCATTGCCTCGCCGATCTGCTCTATCGCTGGCGCATCGGCGAGATCCCGATGGAGATCGCCGCCATCGCCTCGAACTATCCGCGCGAGACTTACGCCCATCTCGATTTCTCGGGGATCCCGTTCCACTATCTGCCCGTGACCAAGGCGACCAAGATGGAGCAGGAGACGCAGCTCTGGGAGCTGTTCCAGTCCTCGCGCTCCGAGGTCGCGGTGCTGGCGCGCTACATGCAGGTGCTCTCCGACGGACTCTCCGCCAAACTCGCCGGCCGCTGCATCAACATCCACCATTCCTTCCTGCCCGGCTTCAAGGGTGCCAAGCCCTATCACCAGGCGCACACGCGCGGCGTGAAGCTGATCGGCGCCACGGCACATTATGTGACGTCGGACCTCGATGAGGGCCCGATCATCGAGCAGGATGTCGAGCGCATCAGCCACCAGGATTCCGCCGAGGACCTGGTGCGCAAGGGTCGCGACATCGAGCGTCGCGTGCTGGCGCGGGCGCTCGCCTGGCACCTCGACGACCGGGTGCTGGCGAACGGGCAGAAGACCGTCGTGTTCCGGGATTGAGCGGCATGATCGAGACGAAGCGCATCGACGGCAAGGCGTTCGCCGAGGGGCTGCGGGCGCGGGTCGCCGACGAGGCGGCGGTCTTCCTGGCGCAGACCGGGGTACGCCCCGGCCTCGCCGTCGTGCTGGTGGGCGAGGATCCCGCCAGCGCGGTCTATGTGCGCAACAAGGCGAAGCAGACCGCTGAGGCCGGCATGGCCTCCTTCGAGTACAAGTTGCCGGCGGACGAGCCGGAAGCCTCGGTGCTTACCCTGATCGAGCAGCTCAACCGCGAACCGGGCGTGCACGGCATATTGGTGCAATTGCCGCTGCCACAGCACATCGACACGCAAAAGGTGCTCGCCACCATCGATCCGGCCAAGGATGTCGACGGCTTCCATGTGGTGAATGCCGGCCGGCTCGCGGTAGGGCTGGATGCGCTGGTGCCCTGCACCCCGCTCGGCTGCATCATGCTGCTCAAGCATGAGCTGGGCTCGCTCACCGGGCTGAAGGCGGTGGTTGTCGGGCGCTCCAACATCGTCGGCAAGCCGGTGGCGCAATTGCTGCTGCGCGAGGATTGCACAGTGACGATCGCGCATTCGCGCACCCGCGATCTGCCGGGCGAGTGCCGGCAGGCGGATGTATTGATCGCCGCGGTGGGCCGCCCGGAAATGGTGCGCGGCGACTGGATCAAACCGGGCGCCACGGTGATCGATGTCGGCATCAACCGGGTGGCGGGGGACGCCGGCAAGTTCCGCCTCGTCGGCGATGTGGCGTTCAAGGAAGCGCAGGGCATTGCGGGGGCGATCACGCCGGTGCCGGGCGGTGTCGGCCCGATGACCATCGCGTGCCTGTTGCAGAACACGCTGACGGCGGCGCGGCGGATCGTCGAAGCGCGCTTTGTGTGAACATGGCTCGGGCGTTGCCCGAGCACCTCAGGATGAGATTCATCAATAAAGCGACCTCATCCTGGGGTGCGAGCATAGCGAGCCTCGAAGGATACTGAAGCAGAGGGCGTTCGTCCTCACGCCTCGATGTCGACGTGCTGGGTCTCTTTCCCTAGCAGCAGGGCGATCAGCGTCAGGCATGCCATGGCGGAGAGGTACACCCCGACCCAGAACGGGCTTCCCGCCCCCGCCTGCCACAGCGCGACCGCGATGAAGGGCGCGACCGCGGCGCCGAGGATCGAAGAGACATTGTAGGAAATGCCGGAGCCGGTGTAGCGCACATTGGCCGGGAACAGCTCCGGCAGCA
Source organism: Xanthobacteraceae bacterium (assembly GCA_029266425.1). Taxonomy (GTDB): domain Bacteria; phylum Pseudomonadota; class Alphaproteobacteria; order Rhizobiales; family Xanthobacteraceae; genus Ancylobacter. The sequence continues at coordinate 162,399 of JAQSWY010000009.1, read as the reverse complement.
GCGCGCCCATCGGCCCGAAGGTCATCCCCATAAGGCTGAAGCCGAGGATCAGCCAAGCCATGACGCCGACGGGTCCGACAGAGAGCATCGGCACCCAGACGAGGCCGAACGCCATGATGGCAAGCGTGATCCAGATCAGCGTGCGCCGGCGTCCCCAGCGGTCCGCCCAGGGGCCGGACAGCAGCGTGAAGATGCCGAAGAACACCACGCCGCCGATCATCATCAGCACGAAGGTGCGGTAGTCATAGCCGAGTCCGGGGACCAGACCCGACGGCGCCGCACGGCCATAGCTCAGCGAGAAGGTCGTCATCAGGTAGAACAGCACATAGGTCGCGAGCATGTAGAAGGTACCGAGCACCAGTTCGCGCCAGTGATTCTTGAACGCGGCGACCAGCGGCACGCGCTTTACCTGCCCGGCCTTCACCGTCTTCTCGAAGGCAGTGCTCTCGACGAGGTTCAGCCGGACCCAGAGGCCGACCACGACCATCACCACCGAGAACAGGAACGGGATGCGCCAGCCCCAGTCGAGGAAGGCCTGCGAGGGACGGGACGGATCCTCGGACGGTAGCAGCGCCGCGATCACGAGGAACAGGCCGTTGGCGATGATGAAGCCGATCGGCGCGCCGAGCTGCGGGAAGGTGCCGTACATGGCGCGCTTGCCGGCGGGCGCATTCTCGGTGGCGACCAGCGCCGCGCCACTCCATTCGCCGCCCAGCGCAAAGCCCTGGGCGAGACGCAGGATGACCAGCAGCGCCGGGGCGATCCAGCCGGCCATGGCATAAGTGGGCAGCGCGCCGATCAGGAAGGTGGCGATGCCCATGGTGAGCAGCGCCCCCACCAGGGTTACCTTGCGGCCCCGCTTGTCGCCGAGATGGCCGAAGAAGATCGCGCCGAGCGGGCGCGCCACCATCGCCGCGCCGAACACCGCGAGCGAGGCGAGCAGGGCTACGGTGTCGTCACCCGACGGAAAGAACAGATGCGGGAATACCAGCACCGCCGCCGTGGCGTACACGTAGAAATCGTAGAACTCGATGGTGGTGCCGATCAGGCTCGCGAGAATGACGCGGGAGCGAGGATTGGCGACGGAAAGCGGAGGCCGCTCCGCCGTTGCAGCGAGGGACATGGACAGGAAGGCTCCGAACGGGGCGCGGCTCAGGCCGGTATTTGCGCCCGAAAGTTTGGCGGGCCGGCGTTCAACGCCCCGGCGCCCGCAAGCGACTGGGCGCCGTCATATACCCTCCGGCCGTCGGATTGAACGGCCTCAACATAATTCCATGGTCGTATTCGCGGGCCGAACGACACAAAATTTCGTGTCGGACGTGCCTTCCGTTACCGGCCTAGGCCCGCGCCATGCGGTTCCAGGCGTCCAGCCCGGCGATCTTGTAGGCCTCGGCAAGCGTCGGATAGTTGAACGTGTTTTCGATGAAATAGTCGATCGTGCCTTTGAGGTTCAGCACCGCCTGGCCGATATGGATCAATTCGGTGGCGCCCTCGCCGACGATGTGCACGCCGAGCAGGCGTCGCGTCTTCACCGAGAAGATCATCTTCATCATCCCGGTGTTCAGCCCCATGATGTGGCCGCGCGAGGTCTCGCGGAAGCGGGCGATGCCGCACTCGTATGGGATCTCGCGCTTGCGCACCTCCTCCTCGGTCATGCCGACAGTCGAAATCTCCGGAACCGAATAGATGCCGTAGGGGAAGAATTCCGGCGGCGGCGGCGGCGCGAGGCCGAAGGCATGGCAGGCGGCAAGCCGGCCCTGCTCCATCGAGGTGGAAGCGAGGCTCGGGAAGCCGATCACGTCGCCTGCCGCATAGATGTGCTCCACCGAGGTCTGCAGCGTCTTCGGATCGACCTTGATGCGGTTACGATGGTCTATCTCGATGCCGGCGGCTTCCAGATTGAGGCTGTCGGTAGCACCGACGCGGCCGGCGGCAAACAGCAGCATCTCGGAGACCACGGTGCGCCCGTCGGACAGCCGCGCGACGGGCCGACCCTGCGAGTCGAACCGGATCTCGTCGACCTTGGAGCCGAGCCGCAGGGCGACGTTGCGGTCGCGCAGCTCGTGGGTGAACTCCTCGATCAGCTCCTTGTCGATGAAATCGAGGAAGCTGCCGCGCGGCTCGATCAGGGTCACCGCGACGTCGAGCGCGGAGAAGATGGTGGCGTATTCGACACCGATGACGCCGGCGCCGATCACGGTGAGGCTGCGCGGCAGGCGTGGCAGCTCGATGATCTCGTCGCTATCGAACACGTTCAGGCCGTTGAACGGGATGTAGTCGGGCCGGAACGGCTTGGTGCCGCAGGAAATCAGCAGATATTCGCCGGTGACGACATGGTTGTCGCCGTTCTCGCCCATCACCTCGACCGAATGCGGGGAAGTGAAGCGGGCCTCGCCGCGCATCATCTTCACGCCATTGCGGCTGAACTGATGCTCCAGCACCTCGACCTCGTGGTCGAGCGTCTTGTGCAGACGGGCGAGGAGGTCCGCGGCCTCGATGTCCTGCTTGACCCGGTAGGAGCGGCCATAGAAGCCGCGCTCGCGCCAGCCGGAGAGGTTCAGCACCGTCTCGCGCAGCGTCTTCGAGGGGATCGTGCCGGTATGCACCGAGACGCCACCGACCCGGCGGCCCTTCTCGACCACCAGCACCGACTTGCCGAGTTTGGCGGATTGCACGGCGGCGCGGCGCCCGGACGGGCCGCTGCCGATGACGATCATGTCGTAATCGTACATGGAGCTTTTCACATGAGGTTCAGCAGCCGGTAGGCTGCAACGCCGAGCGATGCACGATGAATGCCAAGGTACTGTGACGGTGCGACTGTGACGGTGCGCGCATGACGCGCACCGGCTCGTCCTATCAGCCGGCTTTCCTGTCGCGTAAGCTCGGCCATCAACCGCCGGGTGAATCGGGAGATCGGACAAGGTGTCGACCAAGCCGCGCGAGACCAAGATCGCCGAGAGCACCGTCGACGAATTGCGCACCGGTTCGGGCGCGCCGGCCGCCAGCGACCGCACCCTCGAACAGGCACTTGGCCTCCAGGTGCGCGCGGTGCGCCGGGGGCTCGACCTCACCGTCTCCGATCTCGCCAGCGCGGCGGGCATCTCGGTCGGCATGCTGTCCAAGATCGAGAACGGGCTCATCTCGCCCTCGCTCGGCACGCTGCAGGCGATCTCCAACGTGCTGAACGTGCCGCTCTCGACACTGTTCGCCGGCTTCGAGGAGAAACGCGACTGCTCCTTCGTGCCGGCCGGCCAGGGCGTACACATCGAGCGGCGCGGCACCAAGGTCGGGCACCAGTACGAATTGCTCGGCCATGCGCTCGGCGGCGAGGTAGCGGTCGAGCCCTATCTCATCACGCTGAGCGAGGAGGCGGTGCCCTATACCGGCTTCCGCCATGCCGGGGTGGAGTTCATCCACATGCTGAGCGGCGAAGTGATCTATCGCCACGGCGATCGCGTCTATCATCTGCGGCCGGGGGACTCGTTGCTGTTCGACAGCGGCGCCAATCACGGTCCCGAGGAATTGCTGGTGCGGCCGATGACGTATCTGTCGATCATCGTCTATCCGCGCGAGGTGCGGTGATCGCCAAACTGGACAACGTCATGGCCGGCCTTGTGCCTGCCATCTCGATTCCCGAGGCGCTGTCAGGAATCGAGGTCCTCGGCACAAGGCCGAGGATGACGTTGCACGGGATGGATTAGTTTCTCTAAAAGAAACTTATATTCCTCCCGTTGACGCCTCGCGCGCGCCCGCCTACAAGCGTCATCAGATCTCCCCGACCATTCGGAGGCCCCGCCAATGTGCGGAATCGTCGGCCTGTTTCTCAAGGACAAGACGCTGGAGCCGGAGCTCGGCGCGCTGATCGCCGGCATGCTCGGCGTGATGTGCGACCGCGGGCCGGACTCGGCGGGTTTCGCCGTGTATGGCGCCGGCGCCCCGGGCAGCATCAAGCTCACCGTGCGCGGCCCCGAAGGCGCGGATTTCGCCGCGCTCGCGGACAAGCTCAAGGCGGAGGCGGGCGTCGAGATCGCGGTCTCGCCGCGTGCCACCCACGCGGTACTCAGCCTGCCCGAGGCCCAGCAGGACGCAGTGCGAGCGGCGCTCGCCAAGCTGGCGCCGGAGATGCGCGTGGTCGGCACGGGTTCGCGGATGGAGCTCTACAAGGAGGTCGGCCTGCCCTCGGATGTGGCGACCCGCTTCGCGCTCGACACCATGAGCGGCACCCACGCCATCGGCCATACAAGGATGGCGACCGAGAGCGCGGTGACGACCGACGGTGCCCACCCCTTTTCCACCGGCCCGGACCAGTGTCTGGTGCACAATGGCTCGCTGTCGAACCATGCCGGGGTGCGCCGCGAGCTGGAGCGCGAGGGCCTCAGGCTCGCCACCGACAATGACAGCGAAGTGGCTGCCGCCTATCTCACCTACCGCATGAAGGCGGGCGACACACTGGGGGAGGCCCTGAGCCATTCGCTCGACGATCTCGACGGCTTCTACACCTTCGTGGTCGGCACCGAGAGCGGCTTCGGCGTGCTGCGCGATCCGATCGCCTGCAAGCCGGCGGTGCTCGCCGAGACCGACCAGTATGTCGCCTTCGGCTCGGAATACCGCGCCCTCGTCGACCTACCGGGCATCGAGAAGGCGAAGGTCTGGGAGCCGGAGCCGGGCAAGGTCTATTTCTGGGAACACGCATGATGAACGTCACGGCACTCGATACGCCGACGGGCGCGCGCGTGGTCGACCTTTCGACCTCGAGCGTGCGCGAGTTGAACGCCGCGCTCCACGCCTCGATGCCCGACACCAACGCCACAAGGTGGCAGGTGCTCAATCCGCGCGGTCGCCACGCGCTCGCCGCCGGCATCGATGCCCCGGTCACCGTCGAGATCGACGGCCATGCCGGCTATTACTGCGCCGGCATGAACAAGCTCGCCACCGTGATCGTCAACGGCAATGCCGGTGTCGGCGTCGCCGAGAACATGATGAGCGGCTTCGTCCGGGTGAAGGGCGATGCCAGCCAGGCCGCCGGGGCCACCGGCTGCGGCGGCCTGCTGGTGATCGAGGGCAATGCGTCGGCGCGCTGCGGCATCTCGATGAAGGGCATCGACATCGTGGTGAAGGGCTCGGTCGGCCATATGAGCGCCTTCATGGCGCAGGCCGGCGCGCTTGTCGTGCTGGGCGACGCCGGCGAGGCGCTCGGCGACAGCCTCTATGAAGCGAAGCTGTTCGTGCGCGGCACGGTGGCGAGCCTCGGCGCCGACTGCATAGAGAAGGAGATGCGCGAGGAGCACCGCGCGCTGCTGGCGTCGAAGCTCGAAGCCGCCGGGCTGCTGGGCGAGGTCGATACCGACGAGTTCCGCCGCTACGGCTCGGCCCGCACGCTCTATCATTTCCACGTCGACAACGTGTCGAGCTACTGAGGCCGGCGATGAACGACATCACCAACACGCCGCGCAAGCCGCCGCAGACCTTGCCCCGCGCTTCGGCGACCTTCGACGAATACACGCTGTCGGAAATCCGCCGCGCCGCGGCGACCGGCATCTATGACATCCGTGGTGGCGGCGCCAAGCGTAAGGTCCCGCATTTCGACGACCTATTATTCCTCGGCGCCTCGATCTCGCGCTATCCGCTGGAGGGCTATCGCGAGAAGTGCTCCACCGAGGTCGTGCTCGGCACTCGCTTCGCCAGGAACCCGATCGAGCTGAAGATCCCGATCACCATTGCCGGCATGAGCTTCGGCTCGCTCTCAGCCAATGCGAAGGAAGCGCTGGGGCGCGGCGCCTCGGCCATGGGCACCTCGACCACCACCGGCGACGGCGGCATGACCAATGAGGAACGCGGCCACTCCTCGAAGCTGGTCTATCAGTATCTGCCCTCGCGCTACGGCATGAACCCGGACGATCTGCGCCGCGCCGACGCCATCGAGGTGGTGGTCGGCCAGGGCGCCAAGCCCGGCGGCGGCGGCATGCTGCTCGGCCAGAAGATCACCGAGCGAGTCGCCAAGATGCGCACGCTGCCGGCGGGCATCGATCAGCGCTCGGCCTGCCGCCATCCGGACTGGACCGGGCCGGACGATCTCGAGATCAAGATCGAGGAACTGCGCGAGATCACCGACTGGGAGAAGCCGATCTATGTGAAGGTCGGCGCCGCGCGGCCCTATTACGACACGGCGCTCGCGGTGAAGTCGGGCGCGGACGTCGTCGTCGTCGACGGCATGCAGGGCGGCACCGCAGCGACCCAGGAAGTCTTCATCGAGAATGTCGGCATTCCGACGCTGGCAGCGGTACGTCAGGCGGTGAAGGCGCTGCAGGATCTCGGCATGCACCGCAAGGTGCAGCTCATCGTCTCCGGCGGTATCCGCAACGGCGCCGATGTGGCCAAGGCGCTGGCGCTCGGGGCGGATGCGGTCGCCATCGGCACCGCGGCGCTGGTGGCGCTCGGCGACAACGACCCGCATTACGCCGCCGAATACGAAGCGCTCGGCACCCGCGCCGGCGCCTATGACGACTGGCACGAGGGCCGCGATCCCGCCGGCATCACCACCCAGGACCCGGCGCTGATGGCACGGCTCGATCCCGTCGCCGCCGGCCGCCGGCTCGCCAACTACCTCGCCGTGCTGACACTGGAGGCGCAGACCATCGCCCGCGCCTGCGGCAAGAGCCATGTGCACAATCTGGAGCCGGAGGATCTCGTCGCGCTGACCATCGAGGCGGCAGCGATGGCACAGGTGCCGCTGGCGGGGACCGACTGGATACCGGGAAAGAACGCGGCCTTCTGACTTGTCGTCATCCGGGCGAGCGCAGCGAGAGCCGGGATCGCGAGACGATTGATGCGAAGGACTTCGCGCGATCCCAGCGCTGCGCCGCAGAGCGGCTCCGCCGGGATGACGGCCTTATAAATGCATGAGCATACGAGCCCGAAACGGGCCGCAGGGGAACAGGACCGACGAATGGCGAACGATCTGGCGAAGGTCGCGAAGGACCGCGGCATCAAGTATTTCCTCATCTCCTATGTCGACCTGTTCGGCTCGCTGCGGGCAAAGCTGGTGCCGGCCCAGGCGATCGGCGAGATGCAGAAGGCGGGCGCCGGCTTTGCCGGCTTCGCCACCTGGCTCGACATGACGCCGGCCGATCCCGACCTGTTCGCGGTGCCCGATCCTTTGAGCCTGATCCAGCTGCCCTGGAAGCCGGAGATCGGCTGGCTCGCCTCCGACCTCGTGATGAATGACGAGCTGGTGCCGCAGGCACCGCGCAATGTGCTCAAGAACACGATGATGGGGGCCGATTCCATCGGCTACCAGATGAAGACCGGCGTCGAGTGCGAGTATTTCCTCATCACCCCGGACGGCTCGGGCATCTCGGACGCGGCCGACAATGCCACCAAGCCCTGCTACGACCAATCCGCCCTGATGCGCCGCTTCGACGTGATCAGCGAAATCTCCGACGCCATGCTGGCGCTGGGCTGGGGCTGCTACCAGAACGACCATGAGGATGCCAACGGCCAGTTCGAGATGAACTGGTCCTATGACGACGCGCTGATCACCGCCGACCGCCACGTGTTCTTCAAATACATGGTCAAGTCGATCGCCGAAAAGCACGGCCTTCGCGCCACCTTCATGCCGAAGCCGTTCATCGACCTCACCGGCTCGGGCTGCCACATGCACACCTCGCTCTGGCAGGGCGAGGACAATGTGTTCGCCGATCCGAATGGCGAACTCGGCCTGTCGCAACTCGGCTACCACTTCATCGGCGGCCTGATCCATAGCGCCGACGCGATCTGCGCCATCACCAATCCGACGGTGAACTCGTACAAGCGCATCAATGCGCCGCGCACCGTCTCCGGCGCCACCTGGGCGCCGAACACCGTGACCTATACCGGCAACAACCGAACCCACATGATCCGCATCCCCGATGCCGGACGCTTCGAGTTCCGCCTCGCCGACGGCGCGGCTAACCCGTATCTGCTCCCCGCCGCGGTGCTCGCCGCCGGGCTCGACGGCGTGCAGAACCAGCGCGATCCGGGCAAGCGGCTCGACATCAACATGTACACCGACGGCCACAGGGTGCGCGGCGCCAAGCGGCTGCCGCTGAACCTGCTCGACGCGCTGCGCGCGCTCTCCCGCTCCAATGTGCTGCGCGCCGCCCTCGGCGCCCCGCTGGTCGACGGCTTTCTCAAGCTGAAGGGCGAGGAATGGAACGCCTATGCCCGCCACCTCACCCAGTGGGAGCGCGACAACACGCTGGATATCTGAGGCTGGCGCGCAGTTCCTCTCCCCGACGGGGAGAGGTGGCCCGCGAAGCGGGTCGGTGAGGGGGAGCGTCATTGCGGAACGTTGAAGGCCCCTCGCGCCAGCCCTCTCCCCAATGGGGAGAGGGCGAAAGCGGACAGCACACCGGCCCATGAAGCGACGCACGGGCGCCAGCCGGCGCGTTACAGAATTGACACCGCTCCCTCCCAAGGGCCGATTCCGCTAGCAATCATTTGCCGCTAGCTTCAGGAAAACGGATAAGAGTGCCGCGCCGATCCGAGAGGCGCCGCCGCGGGAGCTGGGACGCGCATGAAGCACATTCTCGATGAGCTGGAGCAGCGCCGCGCCGGCGCGCGGCTCGGCGGCGGCGAAAAGCGCATCGCGGCACAGCACAAGCGCGGCAAGCTCACCGCCCGCGAGCGCATCGAACTCCTGCTCGATACCGGCTCCTTCGAGGAGTTCGACACCTTCGTGCAGCACCGCTGCACCGATTTCGGCATGGATAAATCCAAGATCCCCGGCGACGGCGTCATCACCGGCTGGGGCACGGTGAACGGCCGGCAGGTCTTCGTCTTCGCCAAGGACTTCACCGTGTTCGGCGGCTCGCTCTCCGAGGCCCATGCGCAGAAGATCATCAAGGTGCAGGACCTCGCCCTGAAGACCCGCGCCCCGATCATCGGTCTGTTCGATGCCGGCGGCGCCCGCATCCAGGAAGGGGTGGCGGCGCTGGGCGGCTATGGCGAGGTGTTCAAGCGCAATGTCGCCGCCTCCGGCGTCATCCCGCAGATCTCGGTGATCATGGGCCCGTGCGCCGGCGGCGATGTCTATTCCCCTGCCATGACCGATTTCATCTTCATGGTGCGCGACACCTCCTACATGTTCGTCACCGGGCCGGACGTGGTGAAGACCGTCACCAACGAGACGGTGACCTCCGAGGAACTCGGCGGCGCCAAGGTGCACACCTCGAAATCCTCGGTCGCCGACGGCGCCTTCGACAATGATGTCGAGTGCCTGCTGCAGATGCGCCGGCTGATCGACTTCCTGCCGCTGAACAATGCTCTGGGTTCACCGGAATGGCCGAGCTTCGATGATGGCGAGCGGCTCGATCCCTCCCTCGACACGCTGATCCCCGACAATCCGAACAAGCCCTATGACATCAAGGAACTGATCACCAAGACGCTCGACGAGGGCGACTTCTTCGAGATCCAGGGCGACTTCGCGAAGAACATCGTCACCGGCTTCGGCCGGGTCGAGGGTCGAACCGTCGGCGTCGTCGCCAACCAGCCCATGGTGCTTGCCGGCGTGCTCGATGCGGACGCATCGAGAAAAGCGGCAAGGTTCGTGCGCTTCTGCGACGCCTTCGAGATCCCGATCATCACCTTCGTCGACGTGCCCGGCTTCCTGCCCGGCACCGCGCAGGAATATGGCGGGCTGATCAAGCACGGCGCCAAGCTGCTGTTCGCCTATTCGCAGGCCACCGTGCCGCTGGTCACCATCATCACCCGCAAGGCGTTCGGCGGCGCCTATGACGTCATGGCCTCCAAGCACATTGGCGGCGACGTCAATTATGCCTGGCCGACGGCGCAGATCGCGGTAATGGGCGCCAAGGGTGCGGTGGAGATCATCTTCCGCGCCGACATCGACGACCCGGAGAAGATCGCGGCGCGTACCAAGGAATATGAGGCGCGCTTCCTATCGCCTTTCGTGGCCGCTGAGCGCGGCTATATCGACGAGGTGATCGCGCCCAACGCCACCCGCAAGCGCATCGCCCGCGCGCTCGCCATGCTGCGCACCAAGAAGGTCGAAGCGCCGGCGAGGAAGCACGACAATCTGCCGTTATGAGCAATCCACCCGCCGTCATGCCCGGGCTTGTCCCGGGCATCCACGAACCGGCCGCACAGACGTGGATGGCCGGGACAAGCCCGGCCATGACGGGAAATGAAGCGCCACGCGATCAAGGAAGAAACGCATGTTCTCCAAAATCCTGATCGCGAACCGGGGCGAGATCGCCTGCCGCGTCATCAAGACCGCCCGGCGCATGGGAATTGCGACCGTCGCGGTCTATTCCGATGCCGACAAGGATGCGCTCCATGTGGAGATGGCGGACGAGGCCGTGCACATCGGCCCGCCACCGGCGGCGCAGTCCTATCTCGTGATCGAGAAGATCATCGAGGCGTGCAAGCAGACCGGCGCCGAAGCCGTGCATCCCGGCTATGGCTTCCTCTCCGAGCGCGCCGCCTTCGCGCAGGCGCTTGAAGCGGCCGGCATCGTCTTCATCGGTCCGAACCCCGGCGCGATCGAGGCGATGGGCGACAAGATCGAATCCAAGAAGGCCGCGGCGGCCGCGGGCGTCTCCACCGTGCCCGGCCATCTCGGCGTGATCGAAAGCCCGGAACAGGCCGCCGAGATCGCCGACGAGATCGGCTATCCGGTGATGATCAAGGCCTCGGCAGGCGGCGGCGGCAAGGGCATGCGTGTCGCCCATTCGCGTGAGGAGGTGAAGGACGGCTTCGAGCGCGCCACCTCGGAGGCCAAATCCTCCTTCGGCGACGACCGGGTGTTCGTCGAGAAGTTCATTGTCGAGCCGCGCCACATCGAGATCCAGGTGCTCGGCGACAAGCACGGCAACGTGGTCTATCTCGGCGAGCGCGAATGCTCGATCCAGCGCCGCAACCAGAAGGTCGTCGAGGAAGCGCCCTCGCCGCTGCTGGATGAGGCGACGCGCCGGAAGATGGGCGAGCAGGCGGTCGCGCTGGCCAAGGCGGTGAACTACGACAGTGCCGGCACCGTGGAGTTCGTCGCCGGGCAGGACAAGAGCTTCTATTTTCTCGAAATGAACACCCGACTCCAGGTCGAGCATCCGGTGACGGAGCTCGTCACCGGCATCGACCTCGTCGAACAGATGATCCGCGTCGCCGCGGGCGAGAAGCTCGCCTTCGCCCAGTCCGACGTGAAGCTCGACGGCTGGGCGGTGGAGAGCCGCATCTATGCGGAGGACCCGTTCCGCAATTTCCTGCCTTCGATCGGCCGTCTCACCCGCTATCGCCCCCCAAGCGAAGGGGTGAAGAGCGGCATCACCGTGCGCAACGACACCGGCGTCTATGAGGGCGGCGAGATCTCGCTCTATTACGACCCGATGATCGCCAAGCTGGTGACGCATGCGCCGACCCGCGCGGCGGCGATCCGGGCGCAGGCGGAAGCGCTCGACGCCTTTGCGATAGACGGCATCCAGCACAACATCCCGTTCCTTGCCGCGCTGATGGCGCATCCGCGCTGGCAGGAGGGCCGGCTCTCCACTGGCTTCATCGCGGAGGAATATGCCGGCGGCTTCCACGCCCACGCGCCGGAAGGCGAGCTGGCGCGCCGGCTCGCCGCCGTGGCGGCGGTGATCGACAATGTCGAGAATGCCCGCAAGCGCAAGATCAGCACCCAGATGGCGGGCCGTCCGGTGGTGTTCGAGCATCAAAGGGTGGTGCGGCTCGGCGCACAGCACCTTGCGTGCGAAGTCGATCGCACCGCCGGCGCGTTCCTGGTCACCTTCCTCGAAACCGACGGCAAGCCGGCCGGCACCCATGAGCTGCGCTCGGCCTGGCACCCGGGCGAGCCGGTATGGCAGGGGGCGTTCGACGACGAGACCATTGCGGTGCAGGTTCGCCCGCTTCTGAACGGCGTCGCGCTCGCCCATCGCGGCGTTGCCGTCGAGGCCCATGTCTATACCGAGCGCGAGGCGGCGCTCGCCGCGCTGATGCCGGCGAAGATCGCCAGCGCCAGCGGCAAGCAGCTGCTCTGCCCGATGCCGGGGCTCGTGGTCTCGATCGCCGTCACCGAGGGGCAGGAGGTGAAGTCCGGCGAGACGCTGGCCATCGTCGAGGCGATGAAGATGGAGAATGTGCTGCGCGCTGAGCGCGACGCCACGGTGAAGAAGGTGCTGGCCAAGCCCGGCGACAGCCTCGCGGTCGATGCCGTGATCCTGGAGTTCGCCTGATGGAGCACGGCTTCCCAGAGGCGACGCGCGAAGACTGGCTGCGCCTTGTCGAAGCCGTGCTGAAGGGCGCGCCGTACGACAAGCGTCTGGTCACGCGCACCCGCGATGGCTTCACCCTCGACGCCCTGCCGCCCCGCCGTTCCGATGCCGCGCCTATCGCCGGGCGGGCGCCGGGGGCGCGCTGGCGGGTAATCTCCCGCATCGAGGATCCCGACCCGGTCGCGGCGAACGCGCAGGCATTGGAGGACCTCGAAGGCGGCTCCGACGGCATTGCGCTGATCTTCGCCTCCGCCCCTTCGGCCCGCGGCTTCGGCCTGCCGGAAACGGCGGAAGCGATTTCCCGTGCGCTCGACGCCGTCATGCTCGATCTCGCGACCCTGAGGGTCGAGGTCGGCAAATTCCAGGGCCGGAACATCGCGCTGGCATTGGCCGCGCTGGCGGAGAAGCAGGGGCTACCGCCGACCACGCTCGACATCCGCTTCGGGCTCGATCCGATCGGCGATTTCGCCGCGCTCGGCGCCGCGCCGATCGAATGGGAGGCACTGTCCGCCCGGCTCGGCCAGACGGTGACGACGCTACGCTCGCGGGCCTATCGCGCGCCGATGGTGCGGGCCGATGGGCGCATCCATCACGCGGCCGGCGCCACCGATGTGCAGGAACTCGCGGCCGTCCTCGCCACTGCGCTCGCGTATCTCCGGGCGCTGGAAGGAGCGGGTCTCGATCTCGTCGATGCGGCGCGGAGCATCGAGGTCGCAATCACCGCGGACGTCGCGCAGTTCGCCACCATGGCCAAGCTGCGCGCGCTGCGGTTGCTCTGGGCGCGGGCGCTCGAGGCATGCGGCGTGACGGAGCCGCCGCCGCTCGCCATCCATGCCGAGACGGCGTGGCGCAGCCTCACCCGGCGCGACGCCCATGTGAACCTGCTGCGCAGCACGCTTGCCGCGTTTGCCGGAGGCGTCGGGGGCGCCGACAGCCTCACCGTGCTGCCTTTCAGCGAAGCGCTGGGCCTGCCGGACGGGTTTGCCCGCCGGCTCGCCCGCAACACCCAGTTCGTGCTGATGGAGGAATCGAACCTCCATCGCGTCACTGACCCGGCCGCCGGCGCGGGCGCGGTGGAGGAGCACACCGACAAGCTCTCGGAGGCGGCGTGGGAACTGTTCCGCGCCATCGAGCGCAAGGGCGGCATGGTCGAAGCGCTCGCCTCCGGCATGTGGCAGGCAATGATCGAGCAGGCGCGCATCGCGCGCATGAAAGACATCGCGACCCGGCGCGCGCCGATCACCGGCACCTCGGAATTCCCGCTGCTGGGCGAGGCGAAAACCGCCGTGCTGGCGCCGGCCGCGGCTCCCCCTCCCGGCCCACCGCCGGAGGGTGCGCTGTTGTGCGAACCATTGCAGCCGCACCGCCTCGCCGAGCCTTTCGAGCAATTGCGCGACGCCGCCGAACGGGCGCCGACGCCGCCGCAGGTCTTCCTCGCCAATCTCGGCGATCATGCCGCCTTCGCGGCCCGAGCCGGCTTCGCCCGCAACCTGTTCGGTGCCGGCGGCATCCTCGCCCCGATGAACAGCGGCTTCGCCACGATCGAGGACGCTGTCGTCGCCTTCCGCGCCTCCAATGCCCGGCTCGTCTGCCTGTGCTCATCCGACGAGTTCTATGGCGGGCACGCCACCGATGCCGTCGCCGCGTTGAGGCAAGCGGGCGCCCATGCGGTCTGGCTCGCGGGAAAGCCGGAGGCGGCTCCGGAGGGCGGTGTCGACGGCTTCATCTTCGCCGGCTGCGACGCACTGGCGGTAATTACGTCCGCCCACCGTCATCTGGGGTTGAACAGCCTGTGAGATCACGCGTTGGAGCATTCAGCACTCCTTCCGTCGGAGAATTTCGATGAAACAGCTTGCCCTCGCTGCCCTCGCCCTCCTGCCTCTCGCGGGTCCCGCCCACGCCGCGACACCGTTCGACGGCAACTGGTCGATCCTCGCCGTCACTGAGAGCGGTACGTGCGACCGGGCCTATCGCTTCCCGGTCCGGGTCACCAATGGCAAGATCAGCTATGCCGGCACGGCGAGCACCACGGCGACCGGCTCGGTGGATCGCGGTGGCCGGGTGCGGGTGAATTTCGCCCGCGGCGAACAAGTCCTCGTCGCGAGGGGGGCGGCAAGGGGTGACACCGGCGCCGGCAACTGGGCCTCGAAGAGCTGCAAGGGAAACTGGACGGCGGAACGTCGCTGATCTGCCACTACATCGCCCAGTTGTAGTGCGAATATCCTGCGCGCCGCCCGCGGGAACCCGGGCGAAGCTACCACAACACATCCCTGAAGGACGTTGCCATGCCCCCCATCGTGCGTACGATTACCTTTGCTTTGCTGCTTGCCGGAACCGCGGTGCCACTCCATGCGGCCCCGGCACATGACGGCGTCTGGAAGGTGAAGACTTCGGCCGAGGCCGGAAAATGCGGCACCAACTACGACATCTCGGTCGCGGTGAAGAACGGCAAGGTGTCTTATGCCGGCATGTTCCCGGTGAAGGCGACGGGCGGGGTGAATGATCTCGGCCTCATCCGGATGGAGATCGCCGGTGCCGGCCAGCGGGTCAAGGCGACCGGCCTGGTGCGCGGCGACACCGCCTCCGGCGACTGGTCGTCGGTGAAGTCGAGCTGCAGCGGCTCCTGGGTCGCGCGGAAGGCGTGATGCGAGTATTCTGGCAAGCACGATGACCCGCATTCCGGATTTCGCCGCGATCGAGTGGAAGAAGCCGGCATTGCCGCCCGTCAATGGCGGCGAGCCCTGGCAGACGCCCGAATCCATCGCGGTGAAGCCGGCCTATGGACCAGGCGACGTCGAGGGCCTCGGCTTCCTCGACACGTTCCCCGGCATCGCGCCCTTCCTGCGCGGGCCGTATCCGACCATGTACACCACCCAGCCCTGGACCATCCGGCAATATGCCGGCTTCTCCACGGCGGAGGATTCCAACGCCTTCTACCGGCGCAATCTCGCGGCCGGACAGAAGGGGCTGTCGGTCGCCTTCGATCTCGCCACCCATCGCGGCTATGACAGCGACCATCCGCGCGTCGCCGGCGATGTCGGCATGGCAGGCGTCGCCATCGACTCGATCTACGACATGCGCACGCTGTTCTCTGGTATCCCGCTCGACCGGATGAGCGTGTCGATGACCATGAACGGCGCCGTGCTCCCGGTGCTGGCGCTCTATGTGGTGGCGGCGGAAGAGCAGGGCGTGAAGCCGGCCCAGCTCTCCGGGACCATTCAGAACGACATCCTCAAGGAGTTCATGGTCCGCAACACCTACATCTATCCGCCCGGGCCCTCGATGCGGATCGTCTCCGACATCTTCGGCTTCACCTCGCGCGAGATGCCGAAGTTCAACTCCATCTCAATTTCCGGCTACCACATGCAGGAAGCCGGGGCGACGCAGGATCTGGAGCTCGCCTATACGCTGGCGGACGGCGTCGAATATGTGCGCGCCGGCGCCAGGACCGGGCTCGACATCGATGTGTTCGCGCCGCGGCTCTCCTTCTTCTGGGCGGTCGGCATGAACTTCTTCATGGAGGTGGCGAAGCTGCGCGCCGCGCGCCTCATCTGGGCCCGGTTGATGACCGAGCTCGGGGCGAAAAATGCGAAATCTCTGCCGCTGCGCACCCACTGCCAGACCTCAGGCTGGAGCCTGACCGCGCAGGACCCGTTCAACAATGTGGTCCGCACCATGGTCGAGGCGATGGCGGCCGCTGAGGGCCATACCCAGTCGCTGCACACCAATGCGCTCGACGAAGCGCTCGCCTTGCCGACCGACTTCTCCGCCCGCATCGCCCGCAATACCCAGATCCTGCTGCAGCAGGAGAGCGGCATCACGCGCCAGATCGATCCGTGGGGCGGCTCCTATTTCGTGGAAAAGCTGACCGCCGATCTCGCCGCACGCGCGCTTGCCCATATCGACGAGGTGGAGACGCTCGGCGGCATGGCGAAGGCCATCGAGGGCGGCATTCCGAAGCTGCGCATCGAGGAGGCCGCGGCACGGACGCAGGCGCGGATCGATTCCGGGGCGCAGACCGTGGTCGGCGTCAATCGCCACCGGCCCTTGAGGGAAGCGCCGCTCGACGTGCTGGTGGTCGACAACTCGGCGGTGCGCGCGGCGCAGATCGAGAAGCTGAAGCGCTTGAGGGCCGAGCGCGATCCCAACGCGCTGGAGGCGGCGCTCACCGCGCTGACCAATGGCGCAGCGGGCGGCGGCAATCTGCTGGCGCTTGCCATCGATGCGGCGCGCGCCAAGGCGACGGTCGGCGAGATTTCCGGTGCGCTGGAGCGCGCCTTCGGCCGGCATGCGGCGGAGATCCGAGTCATCAGCGGCGTCTACAAGCGCGAGGCCGGCACCATGGTCGACCGGCTGGCGCAGGTCGAGGAGATGGTCGCCTCGTTTGCCGCCGATGAGGGCCGGCGCCCGCGCATCCTGGTCGCCAAGGTGGGGCAGGACGGCCACGACCGCGGCCAGAAGGTGATCGCGTCCGCCTTCTCCGACATGGGCTTCGAGGTCGATATCGGCCCGATGTTCGCCACCCCGCAGGAGGCGGCGAAGCAGGCGGCGTCAAGCGGCGCGCATATTGTCGGCGTCTCTTCGCTGGCAGCCGGACATCTGACGCTGGTGCCGGAGCTGAAGGCCGCGCTCGCCGCCGAGGGGCGGGCCGACATCATGATCGTGGTCGGCGGCGTGGTGCCGCCGCAGGATTACGAGACGCTGCGCAAGGCGGGGGCGGAAGCGATCTTCCCGCCGGGCACCGTGATCCCGGACGCCGCCGAGGAACTGATCCGCAAGCTCAATGAGCGCCTCGGCTACGCCCAGCGCGCAGCGCAATGACTGCAATCGCTGCATAGCCGGCAATCAGCTGCCTGACTCTTGGTCAGACAGTACATATTTCCCTTCAACATGAGCCGTCATCCCGGCCGAAGGCGTAGCCGCAGAGCCGGGATCGCGTCAGGTAAGAGAGCGGCATGCGATCCCGGATATGGCCTGACGGCCATTCCGCGATGACACTTAGTCGTATCCGGCGAACTTCCCGAACCTTGGCACGGGCGTTGCGTACAAGCTTGCATACAAGTTTTGTGAGCAGGCCTGATGAACCCCGCCACCGCCAATATCGAGGAAGCCATTCTCTCGGCCATCCTCGCCGGCCGCATCGCCCCGGGCACGCGGCTCGGCGAGCAGAAGCTCGCCGATCTGTTCCGTGTCTCCCGCACCCGGGTGCGTGAAGCGATGATGCGGCTGGAGACGCGCGGCGTGGTGCAGGTCAGCGCCCGGCGCGGCTGGTATGTGGTCGAGCCTTCGGCGGAAGAGGCACGCGAGGCTTTCCATAGCCGCCGCGTCATCGAGACCGGCCTGCTGCACGCCGTCCGCGAGATATCGCCCCAGGCGCTCGACGGCCTCAAGCAGCACGTCGTCATGGAGCGCGAGGCGATCGAGAGCGGCGATGTCGGCTCGCGCGCCTGCCTGCTCGGCGACTTCCATATCCATCTCGCCGATGTCGTCGGCAACCGGCTGCTCACCGAGATCATCCGCGATCTCACGGCGCGCACCACGCTGATCTCGATGCTCTACCAGCCGACCGAAAAAGCCAAGGAATCCAGCCATGACCACGAGGACATCGTGGGGGCGCTGGAGGCCGGCGATTTCCAGCGCGCTGCCCGGCTGATGGCCGAGCACATCGACAATGTGGAAGCCGGCCTCGACCTCGACACCAAGCCGGACCCACTCGCGGACCTGCGCGAATTGCTCACGCCGTCGACTTTTTCGGGTTCACCGCCCTCCATGCCCCAATCTTCCGCGCATCGCGCGCATGCGAACGGGGCGCCGCATGCCCACCCTTCCCCGCCACGGATCAAGGAATAGCCGCACATGAATCGCCGCACCCTCCTCGCCCTCCTCACCGGCGGCGTCCTCGCTGCCGGCCTCGCGTCGCCGCACGCCGCGAGTGCCGACACGCTCGCCGACATCATGGCCCGCAAGACCATCCGCATCGCGGTGCCGCAGGACTTCCCGCCCTTCGGCACCGTCGGCGCCGACATGGAGCCGAAGGGCTACGATGTCGACGTGGCCAAGCTGATCGCCGCCAAGCTGGGCGCCAAGCTGGAGCTGGTGCCGGTGACCAGCGCCAACCGCATCCCGTACCTTCAGACCAACAAGGTCGATCTCGTCATCTCCAGTCTCGGCAAGAACCCGGAGCGCGAGAAGGTGATCGACTTCTCCAGCGCATATGCGCCGTTCTTCAATGGCGTGTTCGGCCCAGCCGACGCCAAGGTGAGCAAGGCGGAAGACCTTGCCGGCAAGACCGTCGGCGTCACCCGCGGCGCGGTGGAGGACCTCGAGCTGACCAAGATCGCGCCCGCCGACGCGATCATCAAGCGCTACGAGGACAATAACGGCACCATCTCCGCCTTCCTCTCCGGACAGGTCGACGTGGTTGCGACCGGCAATGTGGTCGCCGCCGCCATCCTCGCCCGCAACCCGCCGAAGAAGCCGGAGATCAAGTTCCTGATCAAGAACTCGCCCTGCTTCATCGGCCTCAACAGGAACGAGCCGGCCCTGCTCGCCAAGGTCAACGAGATCATCGCCGGGGCGAAGAGCGACGGCGCACTCGCCGCCATCTCGCAGAAGTGGCTTGGCACCGCGCTGCCCACCGACCTCTGAACCACGCATCCACATGAACCACGCATCCACACCCGGGCGGGCGTGCTCCCGCCCCACGGTCGATGAGGAGTCCTGACAACAGAAGGGGCTGGGGCAGGCTATGGCCTATCAATTCGATTTCGGCTGGCTGGTGGAATATTGGCCGGTGCTGCTCAAGGGCATCGGCATCACGCTCGAGCTCACCCTGATCGGCGGCGTGCTCGGCGTCTCACTCGGGATTGGTTGTGCCTGGGCGCGGGCGCTTGGGCCGAAATGGCTGCGCCCGATCATCGGCGCCTATGTGGAGATGATCCGCAACACGCCGTTCCTGATCCAGCTGTTCTTCATCTTCTTCGGCCTGCCCTCGCTCGGCTTGCGCCTCAGCGAACTGCAGGCAGCGAACCTCGCCATGGTGATCAATCTCGGCGCCTATGGCTGCGAGATCATCCGCGCCGGCATACAGGCGACGCCGCAGGGCCAGTTCGAGGCCGGCGCCAGCCTTGGCATGGGCCGGATCCAGACCTTCTGGTACGTCGTTCTGGTGCCGGCTCTGCAACGCATCTGGCCGGCGCTGTCCTCGCAGATCGTCATCGTCATGCTGGGCTCGTCGGTGGTCTCGCAGATCGCGGCGGAGGACCTCACCTTCGCGGCGAACTTCATCCAGTCCCGCACCTTCCGGGCGTTCGAGACCTATATCGTCTCGACCCTGATCTATCTCGCTCTGGCGATCCTGCTCCGCCAGGCGCTGCGCGGCCTCGGCTGGACCATCTTCCCGAAGCGCGGAGTGGCGAGATGAGCGAATTCACCACCTGGGACGTCCTCCGCAATCTCTTGCTCGCCGCGCGCTGGACCGTGCTGCTCTCGCTCGTCTCCTTCGTCGGTGGCGGCATCGTCGGCGCGCTGCTGCTGCTCCTGCGCATCGGCAAGAACAGGTTCGGCCAGAGCTTTGCCAAAGCCTATGTCGAGCTGTTCCAGGGCACGCCCCTGCTGATGCAGCTGTTCCTCGCCTTTTTCGGGCTCGGCCTGTTCGGCATCGATGTGCCGGCCTGGCTGGCGGCGGGGCTCGCCTTGATCCTGTGGACCGCCGCTTTCCTCGCCGAGATCTGGCGCGGCTGCGTCGAGGCGATCGCCAAGGGGCAATGGGAGGCCTCGAGCAGTCTCGGCATGGGCTATATCCAGCAGATGCGCTGGGTGATCCTGCCGCAGGCGCTCAAGATCGCCGTGCCGCCAACCGTCGGCTTCTCGGTGCAGGTGGTGAAGGGCACCGCGCTCACCTCGATCATCGGCTTCGTCGAGCTGTCCAAGGCCGGCACGGTGGTGACCAACGCCACCTTCCAGCCCTTCACCGTCTATGGCCTCGTCGCGCTCATCTATTTCTGCCTGTGCTGGCCGCTCTCCAAGTCGAGCCAGGTGCTGGAAAGGAAACTCAATGTCGCTCATCGAAATCACTGAAGTGAAGAAGCGCTTCGGCGACAACGAAGTGCTTAAGGGCATCAATATCGACGTCGATCCGGGCGAGGTGATCGCCATCATCGGCAAGTCGGGCTCCGGCAAGTCTACACTGCTGCGCTGCATCAACGGGCTGGAGACTATCGACGAAGGTTCAATCTCGGTGGCCGGCGCGCAATTGCTGCCCGACGATCTGCACCTGAAGGCGCTGCGGCTGAAGGTCGGGATGATCTTCCAGAGCTTCAACCTGTTTCCGCACCTCACCGCCGGGCGCAACGTGATGCTCTCGCAGATGGTGGTGAAGAAGACGCCGAAGGCCGAAGCCGAGACGATGGCGAAGACGATGCTGGAGCGCGTGGGACTCGGCCACAAGTTCGACGCCTATCCCGACCAGCTCTCCGGCGGCCAGCAGCAGCGCGTCGCCATCGCCCGCGCGCTCGCCATGCAGCCGATCGCCCTGCTCTGCGACGAGATCACCTCGGCGCTCGACCCCGAGCTGGTGAACGAGGTGCTCGCCGTGGTGAAGGAACTCGCCGGCGAGGGCATGACCTTGATGATGGTGACCCACGAGATGCGCTTCGCCCGCGACGTGTGCTCGCGCGTCGTCTTCATGCATCAGGGCCGCGTGCACGAGATCGGCCCGCCGGAAGAGGTGTTCGCCAATCCGCGCACGCCGGAGCTGAAGCAGTTTCTCGGGATGCAGTGAGCCTCCAACGATCGTCATCCCGGACGGCCGTCAGGCCGATCCGGGATCGCGCAAACATTGGTGAGCGATCCCGGCTCTCCGGCCGGGATGACGACACGATCTAACGCCCCCGCAGCACCGGCGAGGTCGAGAAAGTCTCGGCGATCCAGTCGACGAAGACGCGCAGCCGGCTGCTCAAGTGCCGGTTCGGCGAATAGACCACATAGATCACGACGGTCTCGCACTTCCAGTCGGGCAGTATGTGCCTGAGCGTGCCGGCTTTCAGCTGATCCTGTACCAGGAAGACTGGCAGTTGGGCGATGCCGAGCCCGGCGAGCCCGGAGGCGACATAGGCGAGGGAATCGTTCACCGACAGCATGTGCGGCGGGCTGAACTCGTAATACTCATTGCCGCGGGCGAAGCTGAACGGGAAGCTCCGCCCGGTGCGCGGACTGAAGAAATTCACCCCTCGATGGCCGTTCTCCAGCTCGCGCGGATGCTGCGGCTCGCCATGCCGGGCGAGATAGTCCGGCGTCGCGCAGGTGATGAGCTCGATCTCGGCGATGCGCCGGGCGATCAGGGTCGGATCGAGCAGTTCGCCACCGCGTATCGCCACATCGACATTCTCGCCGATCAGGTCCACC
This sequence comes from Xanthobacteraceae bacterium, assembly GCA_029266425.1. Taxonomy (GTDB): domain Bacteria; phylum Pseudomonadota; class Alphaproteobacteria; order Rhizobiales; family Xanthobacteraceae; genus Ancylobacter. Next base: position 140,725 of record JAQSWY010000009.1, on the reverse strand, counting down.
GGCCGGTCGGACACGCCGAGGTCGATCTGGATATCCGGATAGCGCTCGTGGAAATCCGCCAGCGCCGGAATGATGACGTGCAGCGCCAAAGCGGTGCCGACATCGACCCGGAGCCGGCCCTGCGGGCTCGCCTGCGAGCGGGCCATGCTGCCGTCGAGCTCGTCGAGGTCGTTCAGCAAAGCGACAGCTCGCTCGTAATAGGCAGCTCCGTCCGGCGTGACGCCGACCCGGCGCGTCGTGCGATTGAGGAGCTGCGTACGCAGATGCGATTCGAGCTGCTGCACCAGTTTGGTAAGCGTCGGCTTCGGCATGTCGAGCAGATCGGCGGCGCGGGTGAATGTGCCGGCCTCGACGACCCGTACAAACGCGCGCATTGCAGCAATCTGGTCCATGACACCTCCGTGTCGCCCGCGGCGGGCACCCGGTTATGGCGCCATTATTTCCGTATGTGAATAATGTTATCACTCGTTTTGTATTTATTCGCGCCGCGGGCCGGCATAAGTTCCACCGCATCGCAGCATGTAGGGCCGGGCGATCCGGCCTGCGAGGCGGATATGATGTCGGCGAACGTGTCGAGCAACTGGACCGAAGACAGGCTGCGCACCGGCGGGGATGCCGAGCTGCGCGTGCGGGTCTATCGCGCCGCCGGCACGCCGCGCTCCGCACCGCTGGTGTTCCATCTGCACAGCGGGGCTTTCGTCGCTGGTTGCCTCGCCTGCGGCGAGCCGGTCGCTTCGCTGATCGCGAAGGCCGGGGCGACGGTGGTGTCGGCTGACTATCCGCTGGCACCCGAGCACCGTTTCCCCGAGGCGCTGAACCTCACCTTCGGCGGACTGCGCGCCCTCTATAAGGAGCGCGCGAAGTGGGCGGGCCGTACCTCGTCGCTGTTCGTCGCCGGCGAGGAGGCCGGTGCCAATATCGCCGCGGCGCTCGCCTTGATGGCGCGCGACCAGGGTGCGCCGCCGCTCGCCGGGCAGATCCTGCTCTCGCCCATGCTCGACCCGTGCCTCGCCACGCGCTCGATCCGCGACGCGCAGGCCGGCTCGGTGGGATGCAAATGGGCGGATGGCTGGCACCGCTACTTGGGCACCGCCGACAAGGGCGCCCATCCCTACGCCGCCCCGCTCGGCTCGCGCCGCCTGCAGAATCTCGCGCCTGCGCTCGTGGTCACCGCCGAGGACGATCCGCTGCGCGATGAGAGCGTCGCCTACGCCAAGCGGCTTGTCGCCTGCGAGGTCGATGTCCGCGAAATCGTGTTGCCGGGACCGACCAATTGGCCGGACGCTCTCGGCCTCAGACCCAATGTCGAGCCGGACTGGATGGGTCCGGTCGGCCGGCTGGTCTCCGAATTCCTGGCGAATCCACTCGGATCCGCCGCATCCGTACATAGCGAACACAGCATTCGGGCCTGAGGGCCGGGAGAATTCCGATGAGCACCAAGTCCCTTCGCAGTCGCCTGCTCGGCACCGGCCTCGCGCTCAGCCTCACGGTCGGCATGGGCGGCGCCTTCCTCGTCAGCTGGCCGAGCCAGGTGGCGCGGGCGACCGATCCCGCGCCGGCCGCCGCCGCTCCGCAGGGAACCCCCGTCTCCGTCGCGGTGGTGCAGCCGCGCGACGCCATGGCCTGGGAGGAATTCTCCGGCCGCCTCGAGGCGGTGGAGCGCGTCGACGTGCGCTCGCGGGTCGACGGCGCGGTGGAGACCGTGCATTTCCGCGAGGGTGCGTTGGTGAAGGCGGGCGACCTGCTCGTCACCATCGACCAGGATCCGTTCAAGGCCGAGCTCGACCGGGCGGAGGCGCAGGCTGCTGCCGCCGAAGCGCGGGTGTCGCTGACCAAGAACGAGCTCGAACGCGGCCAGCGCCTGGTCGATGCCCGCGTGGTGTCGGTGCAGGACCTCGACAACCGCACCAATAATTTCAAGGAAGCCCAGGCCAATCTGCGCGCCGCCCAGGCGGCGGTGCAGACAGCCAAGCTGAACCTCGGCTTCACCGAGGTCCGCGCTCCGGTCGCCGGCCGGGTCGGCCGGTTGGAGATCACGGTGGGTAACCTCGTCGCCTCGGGTCCGAGCGCGCCGGTGCTGACCAACCTCGTCTCGGTCGATCCGATCTATGTCAGCTTCGACGCCGACGAGGAGGCCGTCAGTCGGGCGCTCTCCTCGCTCGGCGAGGCGGCCGGCTCGACCGACAGCTTCGCCCGCATTCCGGTCGAGATCACCACGGCGACCAGCGGCAAGTCGATGCGCGGCCATCTCCAGCTGGTTGATAACCAGGTCGATATCGCGACCGGCACCTTCCGGATGCGCGCGGTGTTCGACAATCCCGACGGGCGCCTCATTCCCGGCCAGTTCGCCCGGGTGAAGATGGGCCGCGCCAAGACCGAGCCGGCGCTCGTCATCAATGAGCGCGCCATCGGGACCGACCAGGACAAGAAGTTCGTCTTCGTCGTCGATGGCGAGGGCAAGGCGGCCTATCGCGAGGTCAAGCTCGGCGCCCCGTCCGAAGGGCTCCGGGTAGTGGCGAGCGGGCTCAAGGCCGGCGAGCGCATCGTCGTGAACGGCTTGCAGCGCGTGCGGCCCGGCGCCCTCCTGGCGCCGGAGGAAGTGCCGATGACCGGAGCCGCGGCCAGCGCCCCGGCGAAGGACAAGACGGCGGTGGCGGGGGGCTGATCGCCCTTCGCCCGTCCCATTCAACACTCTGACTTCGCCCCCTCCGGGGGCTGCTCCCTTGGGGGGAGGCCGTTATGAACTTGTCCAAATTCTTCATCGACAGGCCGATTTTTGCGGGCGTGCTGTCGGTCCTCATCTTTGTTGCCGGTCTGCTGGCGCTGCGCGTCATGCCGATCTCCGAATATCCGGAGGTGGTGCCGCCGCAGGTGATCGTGCGCGCCACCTATCCGGGCGCCAGCCCGAAGGTCATCGCCGCCACCGTCGCCACTCCGATCGAGGAGCAGATCAACGGCGTCGAGGACATGCTCTACATGTCCAGCCAGGCGACGACCGACGGCGTGATGACGCTCACCGTCACATTCAAGCTCGGCACCGACCCGGACAAGGCGACGCAGCTGGTGCAGAACCGCGTCGCGCAGGCGGAGCCGCGCCTTCCGGAGGAAGTGCGCAGCCTCGGCATCACCACGGCGAAGAGTTCGCCGAACTTCATCATGGTGGTGCACCTGATCTCGCCGAACGATCGCTACGACATCACCTATCTGCGCAATTACGGCGTGCTGAACGTCAAGGATCGCCTCGCGCGCATCTCCGGCGTCGGCCAGATCGACATATTCGGCGCCGGCGACTACTCGATGCGGGTGTGGCTCGACCCGCAGAAGATCGCCGAGCACGGCCTCTCGGCCGGCGACGTGGTGAACGAAATCCGCGCGCAGAACATCCAGGCCGCGGCCGGCATCATCGGCGCCTCGCCGTCGGTTCCCGGCGTCGATCTCCAGCTCTCCGTCAACGCCCAGGGGCGCCTGGAGACCGAGGAGGAGTTCGGCGAGATCGTCGTGAAGACCGGCACCGACGGCCAGGTGGTGCGGCTGCGCGATGTTGCGCGCATCGAGCTCGGCGCCGCCGACTATGCGCTGCGTTCGCTGCTCGACAACAAGCAGGCAGTCGGCGTCGGCGTATTCCAGGCGCCGGGCTCCAATGCCCTCGAGATCGCCGACAACGTCCGTGCGACGATGGAGGAGGTCAAGAAGACGATGCCGGAAGGCGTCGACTACGCCATCGTCTACGACACCACGCAGTTCGTGCGCGCCTCGATCGAGGCGGTGATACACACGCTGCTCGAAGCCGTGCTGCTCGTCGTCATCGTGGTCGTGGTGTTCCTGCAGACCTGGCGGGCCTCGATCATCCCGCTGCTCGCGGTGCCGGTATCGATCGTCGGCACCTTCGCGGTGATGCACCTCTTCGGCTTCTCCATCAACGCGCTGACGCTGTTCGGCCTGGTGCTGGCGATCGGCATCGTGGTCGACGATGCCATCGTCGTGGTCGAGAATGTCGAGCGCAACATCGAGGCCGGACTGACTCCCCGCGAGGCGTCCTACCGAGCGATGACCGAAGTCTCGGGGCCGATCATCGCCATCGCCCTGGTGCTGGTCGCGGTGTTCGTGCCGCTCGCCTTCATCACTGGCCTCACCGGCCAGTTCTACCGCCAGTTCGCCTTGACCATCGCCATCTCGACGGTGATTTCGGCGATCAATTCGCTCACCCTGTCGCCGGCCCTCTCCGCCTTGCTGCTGAGGGGCCATCATGCGCCGCCGGACCGCCTGCAGCGGATCATAAATTTCCTGTTCGGCTGGTTCTTCCGCATCTTCAACTGGGTGTTCGCGCGCGGCTCCAACGGCTATTCGCGCGGCGTGCGGGGCGTGCTCACCCAGAAGACGCTGGTGATGCTGGTCTATGCCGTCATGCTGGGCGCCACCTACTGGCTGTTCCAGGCGGTGCCCGGCGGCTTCGTGCCGGCGCAGGACAAGCAGTACCTCGTCGGCTTCGCGCAGCTGCCGGACGGCGCCACGCTGGACCGCACCGAAGAGGTGATCCGCCGCATGAGCGAGATCACGATGCAGGAGCCCGGCGTCGAGAGCGCGGTGGCCTTCCCCGGCCTGTCGATCGCCGGCTTCTCCAACTCCTCGAACTCCGGCATCGTCTTCTCGACGCTGAAGCCGTTCGAGGAGCGCCGCGATCCCTCGCTCAGCGCCGGCGCCATCGCCATGTCGCTGAACCAGAAGTACGGGGTGATCAAGGACGCCTTCATCGCCATGTTCCCACCGCCGCCGGTGCAGGGCCTCGGCGTGGTCGGCGGCTTCAAGCTGCAGATCGAGGATCGGGCCGGGCGCGGCTACGAGGCGCTGAGCGAGGTGACCAGCGCCTTCATGGCGAAAGCCATGGCGGCGCCCGAGCTGACCGGGCAGTTCACCACCTATCAGATCAATGTCCCGCAGCTCTTTACCAATATCGACCGGGTCAAGGCCCGCCAGCTCGGCGTGCCGATCCAGTCGGTGTTCGAGACCCTGCAGATCTATCTCGGCTCGCTCTATGCGAACGACTTCAACAAGTTCGGCCGCACCTACTCGGTGCGGGTGCAGGCGGACGCCGCCTATCGCGCCCATCCCGAGGACATCGGCAAGCTGAAGGTGCGCTCTAACTCGGGCGAGATGATCCCGCTGTCGGCGCTCCTGAGGGTCGAGACAACCGCCGGGCCGGAGCGCGCCCAGCGCTACAACGGCTTCCTGACGGCCGACTTCAATGCCTCCCCGGCCCCGGGCTATTCCTCGGGGCAGGCGCAGGATGCGGCCAAGAGGATCGCCACCGAGGTGCTGCCGCCGGGCTTCGACTATGAATGGACCGACCTGACCTATCAGGAGATCCTGGCCGGCAATTCGGCGGTGCTGGTGTTCCCCCTGGCGATCCTGCTCGTCTTCCTGGTGCTCGCTGCCCAGTATGAGAGCCTGACGCTGCCGATCGCGATCATCCTGATCGTTCCCATGGGACTGCTCGCCGCCCTGACCGGGGTGTGGCTGTCCGGCGGCGACAACAACATCTTCACCCAGATCGGTCTGGTGGTGCTGGTGGGATTGTCGGCCAAGAACGCCATCCTGATCGTGGAGTTCGCCCGCGAGCTGGAGTTTGCCGGGCGCACCCCGGTGCAGGCGGCGATCGAGGCGAGCCGGCTGCGCCTGCGGCCGATCCTGATGACCTCGTTCGCCTTCATCATGGGCGTGGTGCCGCTCGTCTATTCGATCGGTGCCGGCGCCGAGATGCGGCAGGCGATGGGCATCGCGGTGTTCGCCGGCATGATCGGCGTGACCATGTTCGGCCTGTTCCTCACCCCGGTGTTCTACGTGCTGCTGCGGCGGCTCGCCGGCAACAGGAAGCTGACCCAGCACGGCGATGCGCTGCCGATGCCGGAATCAGCAGCTGGCCACCAGGCCAGCCCGGCCGAATAGGCCGGGTCAGTCGAACGAGACCGAAGTGCGGGGCCGCAAGGCTCCGCACTTTTTTGGGGAGTCCCTTCCTTCCCCTCTCCCGCCTGCGGGGGAGGGTGGCGGCGGAGCCGGCCGGGAGGGGGAGGACCGGGCGCGGTCGCCACGGCCTCCTCACCATCCCTCCCCGCAAGCGGGAGAGGGAACAAAGATTACCAACAACCCGAAACTGCGACCTTTCGCGCGCGTCTGATCAAGCGAGCACCTGCAAGATGCGTTTCGTGCTACCCTGCGTTCCATAAGTCTCGGGGTAAGCCGGACAAAAACAGCCGGCGCGACGAATGAAAATGCGTACGGGGTGCGGGTCTATGACAGGACGTCATGGCCGGCGGACGGTTGTCCGTGGCGGTGGGGCATTGTTTTTGGCTGCGTTGCTGCTCGCGATCGGGCCGCCGGCCGCCGTTGCCCAATCCCGCAAGCCCGTCATTCTCGCCTCCAAAAGCGATACCGAAGGTGCCTTGCTCGGCAACATCATCGGCCTTCTGATGGAGCGCGCCGGCATTCCGGTCGAATACAAGCTGTCCTTCGGCCCGACCAATGCGGTGCGCTCGGCGATCCTCGCCGGCGGCATCGACATCTATCCCGAATATACCGGCAATGCCGGCTACTTCTTCGACATGGCCGCCGATCCGGCCTGGAAGAAGCCGGCCACCGCCTTCGCCAAGGCCAAGGAGCTCGACGCCCGCAACAAGCTCGTCTGGCTCACCCCTGCGCCGGCGGACAATGGCTGGGCGATCGCGGTCCGGCGGGAGGTCGCCGGTTCCAACAAGGCGCCGACTCTCGACGAGTTCGCCCGCTGGGTGTCGGGCGGCGGCAAGGTGAAGCTCGCCGCATCCGCCGAGTTCGTCGCATCCCCGGCAGCACTGCCTGCCTTCCAGAAAGCCTATGGCTTCACGCTCGCGCCGTCGCAGATCATGATCGTGTCAGGCGGCGATACCGCGGTGACGATCCGTGCCGCCGCGGAGGGCCGCTACGGCGTCAATGCCGCCATGGTCTATGGCACCGATGGCGGCATCGCCGCGGCGGGGCTGAAGGTGCTGCGCGACACCAAGGGGGTTCAGCCGGTCTACCAGCCGGCACCGGTGGTGCGCGCCGAGGTGCTGGAGGCCTACCCCGAACTGCCCCGCGTGCTGACCACGGCCTTCGAGGGGCTGACGCAGGAAAGGCTCCAGGAATTGAACGCCCGGGTGCAGATCAACGGGGAGGACGCCCGCGCCGTCGCCACCGACTATCTGCGCAGCCGGCGGCTGCTGCGTTAAGAATGAGAGCGGGATGGCCGGGCTCGTCCCGGCCATCCCGCTCGGCGGCAGACGTGGATCCCCGGGACAAGCCCGGGGATGACAACCTCACGGAATCTCTGCACCGGCAGCAGGTTTCGCCTCCGGCGGCTTCACATTCATCAGCCACACCACCGCGGTCATCAGCGCGACGCCGATCATGATGCCGACCAGGCGCTCGAGCGGGGCGGCGACGCTGACCGGCGGACCGGAATCCACCATGGTGACCAGCAAAGCGATCGCCGACTGGGTCCCGACATAGGTGTTCGCGCTCTTGCCGAGATGCACGCGCGCGAACAGAAAGGTCAGCAGGAACAGGCTCGCCGTCCACCACACCACGTTGGTGGCGTCGATGCCGATGACAAGGAGACCGGTGGCCCCGCCGATCACGCAGCCGAGGATGCGCTGGAAGCCGCGATGGCGGGTGGCAGCAGGGTCGGCATCGACAACGACGAGGCTGGAGATCAGCACCTGGGTCAGGGCCGGCAGATCGAACGCCACCCAGGCGAACAGGATCGCCAGCGAGCCAAGAGCAGCCGCAAGGCCCTGCCAGGCGGCGTTCTCGGCGCTGACCCCGGTGGGGGCGGCGGTGAGCCCGCTCGGCAGTTCGCCGGCCCGCGGGCCGAGCGCCCAATTGGCAAGCGTCGCCACGGCGACACCGATGACGATCTCGTAGCAGCGGAAGTGCGCGAAGCCGTAGATCTGCTCCGGCGTCGTCATGCTGCATAACAGCACCAGCAGTGCGCTCAGCGCCCCATAGAACCAGGCATAGCCATAGTCGCTGCGCTGGCGGCCATAGGTGCCGAGCCCGGCGAGTAGCATCAGCAGCAGCGCCTGGGCAATGGGCTGTCCCTCCAGCCACAGCGCGACCGCATAGCCGCCGGTGACGCCGACGACAGTGCCGGCGATGCGCAGCACGCCCTTGGTGAACATGGCGCCGCGGTCGACATTGGCGATGATGACCGCGCTGAGGGCCGCCCAGTAAGGCTGCTCGAGGCCCATCGCGATGGCGATATAGACCGCGGCGACGACCGCGACCGCGGTGGCGAGGGCCTGGCGGCTAATGTCGTCCATCGCAGAGCATGTTCCGCAAAGTTAATGACTTTTGCGATTAGAACATGCTCCAACTCAGCGACAATGGCACTTTCTTGTCGTTCGGACGAAGTCGTCCGAACGCAAACGGCCCGCCCCCTAAAACCAGATCAGCACGCGGGCATCGGAACCGACGAAATGCGGGGTGCCCTCCCACTCGTCGAGCGTGATCTCGACGGGGAAGCGCCGCGGCAGGCGTACCCAATCGGTGGTCGGCTCGACATAGGGGACGATGCGCGGACTGTCCGGCGAACGGGCGACGCCCGCGGAGATGCCGCTCACCCTGCCGCCATGGATCACCCAGGGCTGCGCGCCCAACGTCACCCAGGCTTTCTGGCCGAGCTTCATGTGCGAGAGATGGCGCTCGGCGATGTTGGCGACGATTCGGCGGCGGGTATCGGTGACGATGGCCATGACCTGCGTGCCGGCGCGCACGTAGTCGCCCTGGCGGGTGGTGAAGGGGGCGACGCGTCCCGCTTCCGGTGCCGTCACCGCGGTCTTGGAGAATTCGTATTTCGCCTTGGCAAGCGTGGCCGCCGACGCCGCGACACTGGCGGTGCTGACCGCGACGCGCCGGCTCGCCACCTGAAGCGCGGACTGCGCCACCAGCACGTTCGCCGACGCGGTGGCGAGGTCGCGGGTGGCGACGTCGAGAGTGGCTTCCGAGGAGAAGCCGTCCTTCGACAGCGAGCGGACGCGGTCCATCGACGTGCTGGCATTGGCCTCGACCGCCTGGGCGGATACGAGACCCGCCTTGGCCGAGGCCACCTCGTCGCCCGCAAGTTCGACATTGGCCTTGGTCTGGACGAGGGCGGCGTCGGCCTCGTCGACGGCAAGGCGATAGGGTGTCGGCTCGATCTCGAACAGAAGCTCACCGGCCTTGACCGTCGCATTGTCCTCGACCGCCAGCTTCGAGACCGGGCCTTCGATCTCCGAGGAGACGATCACGATGTCGCTGGTGACATAGGCGTCGCCGGTATAGGCGAAAAAGCCGACGCTGATCTCATAGAGCACGAACAGCAGCGCGGCGGCGCCAAGGATCAGCCGGACGGGATGGCGCAGCAGAAGGGCGAGCATGGAATCGGTTTCCGGGCGTAGCCGAGTTTGCGCCCATCATGCCCGGCAAAGGCCGCTGGTATGCAAGCCTTCTATGCAAGGCGCCTATGGCGGCCACATGCGCTGGAGCACGCCGTCCTTGCGGACGAACCCGTGCATCAGCGCCGCGCCGATGTGGACCACCAGCAGCCCGGCAATCGTGTAGCCCACATAATCGTGCACGGTGAGGATGCGCTCGGCGAGCGGCTCGCTCTTGGCAACCAGCATCGGCAGGTTGAACAGGCCGAAAATGCTCACCTGCGCGCCGAATGCATTGGCGCCGAGCCAGCCGATAATGGGCTGGAAAATCAGCAGCACATACAGCGCCGTGTGCACATTCCCGGCGGCAAACTGCTGCCAGCGCGGCACGCTCATCGGCAAAGGCGGCGGCGGGTGCGTCACCCGATAGCCGAGCCGTATCAGGACCAGCACCAGCACCACGAAGCCGCACGCCTCGTGCAGGAAGAAGAGCCAGTCCTGCAACGGGCCGCTGTCGAGACGGCCCATGGTGATCCCGACCGGGATCATGCCCAGTACGAGGAGGGCGACCAGCCAGTGCATCAGCCGAGCCGGCCAGCGGTAGCGACCGGCAATGTAGCCCTCGGTCACAGCGATGGTTCCGTCCTGCATCGCGCACTCCCGGAAACAGGCCGGCCTTCGGCCGCGCCACGGAGAATGACACCGTTGCGCGGCGAATTCACCCTTCCTGTAATGTTTCCAAGGTCATATTCGTCGTGATTGCGGATGGCCGGGGGCCGACCTCCTCAGGGATCGCACAGAGGCCGACCTGCCGCATCCAGCGTCCGAAGACCGGACTCGCCGTGAGCATGGCCAGCGGCACGGCGAGCAGCGCCCCGGCATAGGCCGGCGCGGCATAGAGCGCCGCCATCGGGCCGAGCATCAGGAGCCCCGCCAACGCAGCGAGCCCGACGAGCGTGTGCGGCCAGAAGCGCGCAAAGGCGGAGGAGAGCGGCACACCATGAGCGTCGCGCATCTGCGCCCCCCAATTGGCCCGGCGCCCAAGCACGATGCCGCCGATGGTGAGCGTATGGCTCACCGCAGCAAGCGGCGTGACCAGGATGGCGAACAGCGTCTCCGCCGCGAGGCTGGCGAGAAATCGCCGGCTGCCGCCGAAAAGGGCGCGCTCCCGAGCCCGCGTCAGCACGTCGAGCGCCGAGGCGATCTTTGGCGCGAACATCACCACGAGCGCGAGCACCAGCAGCAGCCAGCTCGCCGAAGCATCGAGCCAGGCCGCGGCCTCGAGCCCCGCATGGCGAAGCGCCTGCACCAGCAGCAAAGCGAGCAGCACGATGAAGGCGGGCGAAGCGAGGAACATCAGGATCGCCAGGACGAGCTGGATGCGGCTTGCCGGGAGCAGGCCCGGCAGCCGCAGCAGCCTGAGATACTGCATGTTGCCGCGACACCAGCGGGCGTCGCGCCGCATGTGCTCGATGAGGTCGGGCGGGTTCTCCTCGAAGGAGCCGCCCTCTTCAGGAAGCACCCGCACCTCATAGCCGGCGCTGCGCATCAGCACCGCCTCGATCTGGTCGTGCGAGAGGATCGCGCCGCCATGCGGCGGGCTGCCGGGCAGCACCGGGAGATCGCAATGGCGACGAAACGGCTCGATGCGCAGCAGCGCATTGTGCCCCCAGTAGGGGCCGCAATCGGCATGCCACCAGGCGCTGCCGAAGGTGTAGGAACGCATGCCGAGCCGCATGCCGAACTGGAACAGCCGCGCCAGGGGGCTCATCGAGGGCAGGCCGACGGCGAGGCTCTGCAATATGCCGAGCCGCGGGCTCGCCTCCATCACCCGGACCATCCTGAGGATCCGCATTGCGGACATGCGGCTGTCGGCGTCGAGCACCAGCATCAGATCGGCATCGCCGGCATGATGCTCGCAGAAGTCGCGGACATTGCCGGCCTTGAAGCCATCATTCGAGGTGCGCCGCCGATAGGCGACGGCGATGCGGCCCGGCGATGCGGCCTGGAGCTCGGCCGCCGCGCGCGCCTCCAGCGCGGCGATGTCGGGGCGGTCGGTGTCGGACAGTATGTGCAGGCGGAAATGCCCGGCGAAGGGCGTCGCCGACAGCTCGGCCAGTATGGCCTTGGCATTGCCGAAGACGCGCGCGGGATCCTCGTTGCGGATACAGAGCGCGAGCGCGACGCGCCCGACGATCGGCTCCTCGCCGGTAACGAGGCGCGCCGGTGGGCAGACGAGGCCAACCGGATCGCGCACGAAGCGCATCAGGATGAAGCCGGCGAGCGCATTCCAGAATCCGATCAGCGGCCACAGCACATAGAGCGCGAAGATGATCAGGATCGCGGCATCGAGCGCATCGATGCCGTCCGGCGCCAGCGCGGCGGCGAACAGAGCGACGAGCCCCGCCCAGCTCGCGATGCAGGCGATCGTGAAGGCCAGACGGCGCCGCACCACCGCCCGCCGCAGCCCCGCATGTTCGCGGATCGACGCGTCTGCGTCACTGACGGTCTCAAGCACGAACGACATAGGAAGGGAACCCGGTTGCGAAGGGCATGTTCCGCAAAAGTTGAATGACCCTTGCACTCGGAACATGCTCTAGAGTTTTGACTTCAGAGCACTTTTCTCGACGTTCGGATGAGTCCCGTCCGAACGGAAGGGCGCTCGATTCAAAGACGGGCAATACGGCGGAATCCGGCCGCCAGGTGGGTTTCCTTACGACATTGCAGCCACGGGCGCCAATGACGCCCGCTTGAACCGAAGGACTGCGCGACGATGACGCTTGAAGCCCGTGCCTTCTGGACCATCGCCGCCGGCGAGGGCGAACTGCGCTCGGAGACGCTGGCGCCACCGGGGACGGGCGAGGTGCTGGTCGAGACCCTGTACAGCGGCATCAGCCGCGGCACCGAGCGGCTGGTGTTCGAGGGGCGGGTCCCGGCAAGCGAGTTCGGGCGCATGCGCGCGCCCATGCAGGGGGGCGATTTTCCGTTTCCGGTGAAGTACGGCTATGCGGCAGTCGGTTGCGTCGCCGGATCGGGCGAGGTCGTCTTCGCCCTGCACCCGCACCAGGACCACTTCAAACTCCGGACGGATGCCGTACTGCCGGTACCCGACGGCGTGCCGCCGGCGCGCGCGGTGCTGGCCGCGAACATGGAGACCGCGCTTAACGCGCTGTGGGATTCCGGCGCCGGGCCGGGCGATCGCATCGTGGTGGTGGGCGCCGGCACTGTGGGGTCGCTCGTTGCCTTTCTGGCGGGCCGGATGCCGGGCACCGAGACCACGCTGATCGACCTCGACCCGGCCCGCGCGGCGCTGGCCCGCGCGCTCGGCGTCGGCTTCGCGCTCCCGGACGCGGCGCCGCAGGGTGCCGACGTGGTGTTGCACGCCAGCGCCTCGGCGGCAGGGCTCGCGACCGCTCTCGCCTGCGCCGGCGACGAGGCGAGCGTGGTGGAGCTGAGCTGGTATGGCGAAGGCATGGTCGCGGCGCCGCTCGGCGGCGCCTTCCACGCGTTGCGGCTGCGGCTGATCTCCAGCCAGGTCGGGCGGGTCTCCACTGGCCGCCGGCCGCGCTGGCCGCATCGCCGTCGTCTCGCCAAAGCACTGGAACTGCTGCGCGATCCGGCGCTCGACGCGCTGCTCTCGAAGCCCGTGCCGTTCACCACACTGCCGGCACGCATGGCAGGCATGCTCGCCGGGCCTGATCCCTGCCCGCTGATCGCCTATGATGGCGGCGCGTAACCCTTGAAGCACGAGGTGCCGATGTTCGCCGTCGAAGTCCGCGACCACATCATGATCGCCCATTCGTTCCGCGGCGCCGTGTTCGGCCCGGCGCAGGCGCTGCACGGCGCGACCTTCGTGGTCGATGTCGCCTTCTTCCGGCCGGAGCTCGATGAGGACGGCATCGTCGTCGATATCGGCCTTGCGCTCGAGGCGCTCAAGGCGACGCTGGCGCCGCTCAACTACCGGAATCTTGATGAGATTCCGCAATTTGCTGGGCGCAACACCACGACGGAATTCCTCGCCCGGCATATTTATCAGGAGATCGCTGCCGCCATCGCCGCGGGCAAGCTCGGCGAAGGCGGACGGCGAGTGACCCGGCTGAAGGTGGCGCTCCATGAGAGCCATGTCGCCCGAGCCTGGTACGAGGCCGATCTTGGCTGAGCAGCGCTTCGCCGACGCGGCAGGGCGGAAGCTCGCCTTCGCCATTCCCGGAGACATCAACGCGCCGACCGGCGGCTATGGCTATGATCGCCGGCTGATCGCCGAGCTCCGCGCGCTCGGCTGGGAGGTCGAATACGTTCCCCTGGCTGGCGGCTTTCCCTACCCATCCGAGAGCGAGCGCGAGGAGACGCTGGCGGCGCTCACCGCGCTGCCCCTGGGCACGCCGCTGATGATCGACGGCCTCGCCTTCGGCGTCATGGACCGTGAAGCTGCCCAACTGGCCGCGCGCGGGCCGCTTATCGCGCTGGTGCACCATCCGCTCGCCCACGAGACGGGGATCGCGGCCGAGCGCGCGGCGGCGCTGCGGGCCAGCGAATGGACCGCACTCGCTCATGCCACACGCATCGTCGTCACCAGCCCGGCCACCGCATCGCTGCTGGTGGAGGATTTCGAGGCGGCGCCGACGCGCATCGTCGTCGCCGTGCCGGGCACCGATCCGGCCACCTTCGCGCGCGGCTCCGGCGGCCCGGGCGTGCAGCTGATCGCGGTCGGCTCGCTGATCCCGCGCAAGGGCCATCTCGACCTGCTCTCCGCGCTCGAAGAGTTGCGCGCGCTCGACTGGTGGCTCGACCTCGTCGGCGATCCCGGCCTCGATCCGGCCCACACGGCGGAAATCGTCGCCGCCATCCATCGCTACGCACTGTCGGAGCGCGTCTTCCTTCATGGGCCGCTCGGCCATGCCGAGCTCGACGCGCTCTATGACGGCGCCGACGTCTTCGTCCTCGCCTCGCACTATGAGGGCTATGGCATGGCCTATGCGGAAGCCATCGCCCGCGGCCTGCCGGTGGTCGGCACCACCGGCGGCGCGATTCCCGAGACCATCGGCACGGCCGGCGAACTGGTGCCGCCCGGCCATCCGCAGGCACTGGCGGCGGTGCTCGCCGCCCTCATCAGCGATCCGGCGCACCGGGCCCGGCGCGCGGAGGCGGCACGGGCCGCGGCACCGCTGCTGCCGAGTTGGGCCGACACCGCCCGACGGGTCACGGACGCCATCGAGATCGCACGGGCGGAGGCATTTTGAGCGGCTTCTCCGCCTCCTGGCTGGCCTTGCGCGAGCCGGCCGATCGCACGGCTCGCAATGCCGGCCTGCTCGACCAGCTCGCTGGCGCGCTTGCCGGCCGGGAGAGCCTCGCCATCATCGATCTCGGTACCGGATCGGGCGCCAATGTCCGCGCGTTGGCGCCGCTACTGCCGGGGCCGCAGAACTGGCTATTGGTGGACAATGATCCGCTGCTGCTGGCATCCGCGCAGGGTTCGGCGGGTATGCTGCGCGATCGTGACGGCCGGCCGCTTGCGGTGCGAACCGTGCTCCACGATCTCGCGCAGCCGGGATGGCAAGATGCCCTCGCCGCGGCCGATCTCGTCACCATGTCGGCGCTGCTCGATCTCGTCAGCACGGATTTCATCGTGAGGCTCGCCCGCGCGGCGAAGGGCGCGGCCATCCATGCCGCGCTCACCGTCGACGGCCGCATGGCGTGTCTGCCGGACGATCCGCTGGACGAAGCCGTGTTCGCCGCATTTCGCCATCATATGCAGGGCGACAAGGGGTTCGGGCCTTCGCTCGGCACCAATGCTGCCGAGGCGGCGGTGCGGCACTTCGAGGCTGGAGGCTACGAGGTGACGCTGGCACCCGCCGACTGGCGCGTCGGCGACGACCAGCCGGAGTTGCGCGCCGCCTTGCTGGAGAGCTGGGTCGAGGCAGTGCGCGAGACCCGACTCATCGATGAGGCCGATCTGCTGCGCTGGGCACGACGCCGCGAAGTCGAAGCGGCCGGGGACTCACTCGAGGTGCGGGTGGGCCATGTCGACCTGCTCGCGCTGCCGCGCTAGAGCATGTTCCGCAAAAGTTGAAAGACTTTTGCGATAAGAACATGCTCCAGCTCATTGAATTTAGAGCACTAACTTGTCGCTCGGATGATTCCATCCGAGCGGATAGGGCTCTAAGGCGGAGATGGGCGCGAGGTCGCAATCGAACAGCACATCGCCGCCGACGCGATAGACCCGGGTCGGCGGGCGCACGCAGTCTGAGAGCGCGCGCGGCGTCTGAAGGCTGATCCCGGCCGGGCCGTCGCCGAGCAGGAGCGGCGCGACGATGAGATGCAGCCGGTCGAGCGCGCCGGCATCGAGGAAGCGCGAGACGGTGCGCGAGCCGCCTTCCACCAGAAGACGCCTCAGCCCCGCCGCATGCAGCCCCGCGACCACGTCGGCGGGAGCGAAACCGGTTTCCTCGCACCGCAGCCGCAGCACCTCGACGCCTTGCGGCAGGTCGACTGTCGCCTCTTCGCCGACCACGGCGATGCGCCGGGCGCCGTCGTCGCGGAACAGGCGCAGGCCCGCCGGCACCCGTCCGCGCGGGTCAAGCACCACGCGGGCCGGATTATCGCCCTCGACATGGCGGACATCGAGCCGCGGATCGTCAGCGATCGCGGTCGAGGCGCCGATCAGCACCGCATCGACCAGCGCCCGCAGCCGGTGAAGATGGGTGATGCCGTGCGGGCAATTGATGTAGCGGGATTCGCCGGAGCCGTTGGCGATGCGCCCGTCCAGCGACTGGCCGAGTTGGGCGATCACATAAGAGCGATCGCGCGGGACATGCAGCAGCGGGCCGAACAGGCTGTCCGCGGGAAGCGACGCCACGCTGCCGCGCCGGCGAGCAGCGAGCAAGGCGTGCCACGCCTCGGTGCTTTCGTCATGCGTGCTGCGATCAGCGTCGAACGGCATGCTTTCCAGTCCGGCGGAGGGCGCACGCGCCACGGGATAGTGCGATGACGCAATTATATAGGGAGAGTTCCCGGTTCAATCGCGGAAATAGTCCGGCCAGCGCGCCCGCAGGTCCGGCGTGAATGCCAGCGACTTCGACAGGTGCTCGCGCAGCGCCGCCTGCGCAAGGGCCGGGTCGCCGGACGCGATCCCCTTCACGATGGCACGGTGGTCGGCGATCACCTGCTCGGCCTTGCCGGGCATCGGCAGATGCAGGCGGCGGATGCGGTCGATATGGCCGGCATGGCGGCGCACCATCACCCAGAGGTCCGGAACGCCCGCCGCCTCGAAGAAGATGCGGTGGAAGTCGCGGTCGGCGGCATGGAAGGCCTCGAGGTCGCCGCGCGCGAGCAGCGCCTGCTGCACCTCGATGGCGGTCTCCAGCCGGTCCACCACCGCCGCGCGCTCTGCCGTCGAGGCAATGGTGCGCACGGCCTCCTGCTCGATCGAACGTCTCAGGAACTGCGCCTGGCGGGCGAGCTTGAGGTCGATCGGGCTCACCACAGTGGCGTGCTGGGGGAAGATCTCCACCAGCGATTCCTCCTGCAGGCGCAGCAAGGCGTCGCGCACCGGGGTCGAGGAGAAGCCGAACAGCTTCTGCAGCTCCGCGCGCGCGATCAGCGTGCCGGGCGGCATCTCCAGCCCGATGATGCGCTCGCGCAGATAGTCGAAGACCTGCGGCGCGGCGTGGCGATAGGGATCCCGCGGCGGGCGGGACGGGACAGCGGCGATATCCATGAGGTCATCCTATACGAGACCGCGCTTGACTTCACTAATGCATTAGCGCTCTAGTCGATCAAACGAAGCCCCGCACAGACGGGGTGATAAGGGAGGAGACGAGGCCCCGCCGCTGCGGCGGCTGGCTCCTCCGCCATGCGCGTCCACGCCATGTCACAGGAGGAAACATGCCCCGCTTGAAGATCGCCTCGCTCGCCATGCTGGCGGCATTCGCCACGCTCCCCGCCGTTACACCTGCCCTCGCCTATCCGGAGCGGACCGTCACCGTCGTGGTGCCGTTCCCGCCCGGCGGCGCCTCGGACAGCACGGCCCGATTCCTCGCGCCGAAGATGCAGGAAGTGCTCGGCCAGCCGGTCGTCATCGACAACCGCCCCGGCGCCAATGGCGGGGCCGGCGCCGCCCATGTGAAGAACGAGAAGGCCGATGGGTATACGCTGCTCGTCGGCTCGATCGGCGTCTACGCCATCAATCCTGCGCTCTATGCCAAGCTCGGCTATGATCCGGGCAAGGATTTCGACCTGCTCACCGTAGCGGTGCGCACCCCGAACGTGCTGGTCGCCAATCCGAACTTCCCGACGAACAACGTGGCGGAGCTGGTCGAGTATCTGAAGAAGAACCCGAACAAGGTGACCTTCGCCTCGTCCGGCGCCGGCTCCTCGGACCATCTGACCGCCGCGCTGTTCTGGCAGAAGAGCGGCACCACCGGCATCCACGTTCCCTATAAGGGCGGCGGCCCGGCCATCGCCGATCTCATCGGCGGCCACGCCGACGTCTCCTTCCAGAATCTCGGCGCCGTCGCCAACCACATCAAGGCCGGCAAGCTGAAGATCCTGGGCGTCACCGCCGAGCAGCGCCACCCGGTTTTCCCCGACGTGCCGACCATGAAGGAGGCCGGCATCAACGATCTCGTGGTCTATTCCTGGCAGGCCGCCGCGGCGCCGAAGGGGCTGCCGGCCGACGTCAAGGCCAAGCTCTCGCAGGCGCTCACCGCCGCGCTGTCGGACCCGGCGACCAAGACCAAGTTCAACGATATCGGCTTCGAGGTGGTCGCCAACACGCCGGAGGAATTCGCCAAGTTCCAGGCCGCGGAAGAAGCGCGCTGGCGCGCGGTGGTGAAGGCCGGCGATATCGCCACCCAGTGACAGGTTTATAGTGAGCGGGCGGCAGCAAGACGCCGTCCGCTTTGCGCCGCCCGCTTGTCGCCGCCCGCGTATTATCGAGACCGCCATGAAGACCGACCGCAAAAGCCCCGACACGTTGCGCAGCGCCCGCTGGCTGGCCCCCGACGATCTGCGCGGCTTCGGCCATCGTTCCCGCGCCATGCAGATGGGCTATGGGCCGGAGGACTGGGTCGGCAAGCCTGTGATCGCGATCCTCAACACCTGGTCCGACTTCAATCCCTGCCACGCACACTTCAAGCACCGGGTCGAAGATGTGAAGCGCGGCGTCCTTCAGGCCGGCGGCTTCCCGCTGGAACTGCCGGTGCATTCGGTCTCCGAGACCTTCCTGAAGCCGACCTCCATGCTCTATCGCAACATGCTGGCGATGGAGGCGGAGGAGGTGATCCGCTCCCACCCGGTCGACGGCGTGGTGCTGCTGGGCGGCTGCGACAAGAGCACGCCCGCGCTGCTGATGGGCGCCACCAGTGCCGGATTGCCGTCCATCTATGTGCCGGCCGGGCCGATGCTGCGCGGCAACTGGAAGGGCAAGACGCTGGGCTCCGGCTCGGACGCCTGGAAGTTCTGGGACGAGCGCCGCGCCGGCAATATCAGCGAGGCGGAGTGGCGGGAGATCGAGGGAGGCATCGCCCGCTCCTATGGCCACTGCATGACCATGGGTACCGCCAGCACCATGACCGCGATCGCCGAGGCGCTCGGCATGACGCTGCCCGGCGCCTCCTCCATTCCGGCGGCGGACGCCAACCATATCCGCATGAGCGCGGAATCCGGCCGGCGCATCGTCGAGATGGTGTGGGAGGACCTGGTGCCGGCCCGCATCCAGACCCGCGCCGCCTTCGAGAATGCCATTGCCGTCGCCATGGCGATGGGTTGCTCGACCAATGCCATCATCCATCTGATCGCACAGGCGCGGCGTGCCGGCGCGGACATCGGGCTCGAGGATTTCGACCGCGCCAGCCGCATCGTGCCGGTGCTCGCCAATGTCCGCCCGAGCGGCGATGCTTACCTTATGGAAGATTTCTACTTCGCCGGCGGCCTTCCGGCGCTGATGGGCCGGCTCGGCGAGCTGCTGCACCTCGATGCGCTGACCGTGACCGGGCAGACGGTTGCGGAGAACATCGCCGGAGCGAAGGTGCACAATGACGACGTCATCCGCCCGCTCGACAATCCGATCTATCGCGAGGGCGCGCTCGCCGTGCTGCGCGGCAATCTGGCGCCCGAAGGCTGCGTCATCAAGCCGAGCGCCTGCGCTCCCCACCTCGTGAAGCACACCGGCCCGGCGCTGGTGTTCGACGATTATCCGGCGATGAAGGCGGTGATCGACAGCGACGATCTCGACGTGACCCCGGACCATGTGCTGGTGCTGCGCAATGCCGGACCGCAGGGCGGGCCGGGCATGCCGGAGTGGGGCATGTTGCCGATCCCGAAAAAGCTGGTGAAGCAAGGCGTGCGCGACATGGTGCGCATTTCCGATGCGCGGATGAGCGGCACCAGCTACGGGGCCTGCATCCTCCACGTCTCGCCGGAGAGCTATGTCGGCGGGCCGCTGGCGCTGCTCAGGACCGGCGACCTCGTCACCCTCGACGTCGAGGCCCGCCGCATCGACATGCAGGTAAGCGAGGACGAGCTCGCCCGCCGCCGCGCGGAACTCACACCGCTGCCGCCGCGCTTCGAGCGCGGCTATGGCTGGATGTTCTCCCGCCACATCGGCCAGGCGCACGAGGGCTGCGACTTCGACTTCCTGAAGACCTCGTTCGGCGCCCCGGTCGGCGAGCCCGCGATTTTCTGATCAGCAGAGGATTTCACGTGGAACTGCCCGTCAATGCCTTCAAGCGCGGCATCTATGCCGGCGAACAGCAGATCGGCCTGTGGTGCAGCCTCGCCAGCCACCTCACCGTCGAGATCCTCGCCGGCTCCGGCTATGACTGGTTGCTCATCGACACCGAGCATTCGCCCAACGAATTGCCCATGGTGTTCTCGCAGCTTCAGGCCTGCATGGAGAACAGCGTCCAGCCGATCGTGCGCCCGCCGGTGAACGACCAGGTCATCATCAAGCGCTATCTCGATGCCGGCGTGCAGAGCTTCCTGATCCCAATGGTCGACACCCCCGAGCAGGCCGCCGCCGCGGTCGCCTATACGCGCTATCCGCCGCACGGCGTGCGTGGCTTCGCCGCCGCCTCCCGTGCCTCGCGCTTCGGCCGGGTGAAGGACTATTACAGTCGCGCCCATGAGGAGATCTGCGTGCTGGTGCAGATCGAATCCGAGCTCGCCTTGGAGAATGTCGAGGCGATCTGCGCAGTGCCCGGCGTCGACGGGGTGTTCATCGGACCGGGCGACCTCTCCGCCGCCATCGGCTATCTCGGCGACCAGGGCAATGAGAAGGTGGTCTCGCTGATCGAGCAACTCACGGGACGCATCGTCGCCGCCGGCAACCGGCCCGGCATCCTCACCGGCGACGAAGCGCTGGCGAAGCGCTACATCGCGGCGGGCTGCATCTTCACTGCCGTCGGTTCCGACGCCGGCCTGCTGGCCCGCGGCTCGGAAGCGCTGGCGCGGCGGTTCCGGGGATAACCTCTCGAAGATGTCATTCCGGCCCCACGGCCTGCCTCCGCCAAGCCCGTGGACCGGGCTCCGCAGCGGAAGGCCGTGGTCGCTCTCCGATGTTTGCGCGCTTCCGGTATGCTCGTCGGCCGTTCCGGGATGACGAGAACCCGGAGCCGCGCTAAGCCTTATGCGGCGCCCGACAGCGGCGTCGCCGCTTGAGGCGTGAGATGACTGGTCGCCTTCCGATCCTGCGCGTGCTTGCCGCCGCCCTTTTCACCTGCATCTGCGCCACCGCTCTCACCCCTGCAAGGGCCCAGACCGCCTTCTACATCGCCGCGCCCGGCGAGATCGCCGGCCCACCCGGCTCGGTGATCCGAGCCGAGCAGATGTTTGGCGCGCCGGGCGGGGCGGCGAGCTGGCGCGTGCTCTACCGCTCCACGGGGCTGGGAGGCGAGCCGATCGCGGTGTCCGGCGTCGTCATCGTGCCACCCGGCCCGACCCCGGCCGGCGGCTGGCCGGTCATCGCATGGGCGCACCCGACCACCGGCGTCGTGCCGCGCTGCGCGCCCTCGCTCTCGCCCTTTCTGTTCCCGCTGATCCCGGGGCTGCGCGACATGATCGGGCGGGGCTACGTCGTCGCCGCCACAGACTATCCCGGCCTCGGCACGCCTGGCCCGCACCCGTACCTCGTCGGCGACAGCGAAGGCCGCGCGGTGCTGGATTCGGTGCGCGCGGCCCGCGACGTGCCGGGCGTCGGTGCCTCGAACCGCTACGCGGTCTGGGGTCATTCGCAGGGCGGCCAGGCCGTGCTCTATGCCGGTATCCTTGCCCAGCGCTATGCGCCGGAGCTGAATCTCGTCGGCGTAGCCGCCGCGGCGCCGGCAACGGAACTCGGCACACTATTCAAGGACGACCTCGCCTCGCCCGCCGGCAAGAACCTCACCTCGATGACGCTCTGGTCGTGGTCGCGGGTGTTCGGCGCGCCGATCGACAGCGTGGTCGATCCCGCCGCCATTCCGCGGGTCGACATGCTGGCGCAGGAGTGCATCGGCTCGATCCCGGATTTCTTTGAGCGGCACATGGCCGATGCCTTCCTCGCCCGCGAATTCCTCGATGTCAGCGATCTCACCGAGATCCAGCCGTGGCGCGGCATCATGGAGGCCAACACGCCCGGTGCCTTGCCGGCCCGGATTCCGGTCTTCCTTTCCCAGGGCACGGCGGACAGGGTGGTGGAGCCGAATGTGACCTACGCATATCGCGACGAACTGTGTCGCGCGGGCGTGCGTGTGCAGCTCGTCGAGCTTCCCGGCGTCGGCCACGGCTTTGCCGGCTATCGCTCGGCCAGGGCAGCCATCGAATGGATTGCCGACCGCTTCGCCGATTCGCCGGCGCCAAGCGACTGCGGGAACTGATTGTACATGCTCGACTTCATCATCATCGGCGGCGGCATCATCGGCCTTTCCACCGCAATGCAGCTTGCCGGCCGTGCCCCGGGCGCCGCGATCCTCCTGGTCGAGAAGGAGGCCGAGCTCGCCGCGCACCAGACCGGGCGAAACAGCGGTGTGGTGCATGCCGGGGTCTATTACGAGCCGGGCAGCCTGAAGGCGCGCTATTGCCGGGAGGGCAATGACGCGACGGCACGCTTCGCCGCCAAGCACGGCATTGCCTTCGAGCGCTGCGGCAAGCTGATCGTGGCGACGCGCGAGGACGAGCTTGCCCGCCTCGCCATCCTGGAGGAGCGGGCGCGCCGCAACGGGCTCGATATCGAGCGGATCGACGCTCTGGAACTGGGCGAGCGCGAGCCGCACATTGCCGGCATTGCCGCGCTTCATGTGCCGGAGACCGGCATCACCGACTTTCCGGCCCTTACCCGCGCCATGGCCGCGGATTTCACCGCCATCGGCGGCACCATTTCGTGCAGCACGCAGGTGCTGGGGCTGAGGGAGGAGCCGGACTGCATCATCGTCGCGACGGCGACCGGCGAATTGAAGGCCCGGCATCTGATCGGCTGCGCCGGACTGAACGCCGACCGGCTGGCGGCGATGGCCGGGATCGCGCTCGACTTCGCCATCGTGCCGTTCCGCGGCGAATATTTCCGCCTGCCGGCGACGCGCGACAGGATCGTGAGCCACCTCATCTATCCGGTGCCCGACCCGGCCTTTCCGTTCCTCGGCGTGCATCTGACGCGGATGATCGGCGGCTATGTGACGGTCGGCCCGAACGCGGTGCTGAGCCTCAAGCGCGAAGGCTATTCGACCCTCGCCTTCGATGCCCGCGATGCCGCCGACATCGTGCGCTTCCCCGGCTTCCGGCGCTTCCTCGCCAGGAATTTCCGCTACGGAATAGGCGAACTGCGCAATTCGCTGAGCCGGCAGCGCTATCTCGAGCTCTGCCAGCGCTATTGTCCGGAGCTGAGGCTCGAGGATCTCCAGCCCTATCGCAGCGGGGTCAGGGCGCAGGCGATGTTCGCGGACGGCACGCTGGCGCATGATTTCCTCATCCGCCGCACCAACCGTTCCATCCATGTCTGCAACGCCCCCTCTCCTGCGGCGACGGCCGCCCTGCCCATCGGGCGGCACATCGTCGAGGAGGCGGCGGCCACGGGCTTTCTCGCCTGATTACGCGGCGCGGTCGACCGAGGCCGACAGGTCGCGCCACTGGTCGAGTTCGGCCCGCGCGCGGTCGAGCTTGCCGCCGATGCCGGCAACCGCATCCGAACCGGTAGCGAGACGCAGCGGCGGCTCATTGGTGCCGGCAATGGTGACGAGCGCCGCCGCGAGCCGGACCGGATCGCCGGCCTGCTGGCCGTTGTACTGGTGAAAATTCGCCTGTGCCCGCGCCGAGGTGTCGTCATAGTCGGCGACGTGCCTGGTGCCATAGGCGACCGAGCTGGCCTCCAGGAAATCGGTGCGGGTGAATCCGGGCTCGACCAGTGTGACGTGGATGCCGAAATCCTCCACCTCGGTGGCGAGCGATTCCGAGAAGCCTTCCACCGCGAACTTCGTCGCGCAATAGACGGTAGCGCCGGTGAAGCCGAGCACGCCGGCCATCGAGGAAAGATTGACGATGTGGCCGGAGCGTTGCCGGCGCATCGCCGGGAGCGCAGCGCGGGTCACGTGGAAAAGACCGAAGACATTCGTGGCGAACTGCCGCTCGATGTCGGCCGGCTCGATCTCCTCGAACAAGCCGAGCTGGCCGTAGCCGGCATTGTTGACGAGCACGTCGATGCGGCCGAAGCGGGCGAGGGCCGCGTCCACCGCGCGCTTCGCCGCGGCCTCGTCGGAGACATCAAGCGCGAGCGGCAACACATCGGGGCCGCTGCCGAAGGCTGCCTCCAGCGCCTCGATGCGGCGACCGGTGGCGACCACCTTGTCGCCATTGGCCAGTGCCGCTTTCACGATCTCGGCGCCGATGCCGCGCGCGGCGCCTGTGACGAACCAGATCTTGCTCATGGGAATCCGCCTATGTCCGGGTTGGTCGTGCCGCGAGGCGAGGTCGCCGGCGGTGTGCACGCACAGTACCGCCGCGGACCGGACAGGCGATAGACAGATCGGCCTGCCTTATTGCACGATCCTCCAGTCTCGCCATTTTCTCCTTCCATCGGAAGGATGCCGGCTCCATGCTGACCTTGGTACAATTCCTTGCCTGTGAACGAGATCGGGGATGCTCCGGTGAGCGACGCGCAGCTCGAATTCGCAAAGCTTATTGAACGATCCGCACACACGGATGGAATCCATCCGACAGCCCTGCCGCGGGTGTCGCTGATCCGGGCCTCGCAGGCGAGCGAGCCGATCCACGTGCTGCACGAGCCCGCAATCTGCATCATTGCGCAGGGCCGCAAGCAGGTGATGTCGGGCGGCAATGTCTTCGTCTATGACCGCGCGCAATATCTCGTGGTTTCGGTCGACGTGCCGATAGTCGGCCAGATCATCGAAGCCTCGAAGGACCGGCCTTACCTCTGCTTCCTGCTCAGCCTCGATGTCGGCATCGTCGGTGCGCTGATGATGGAGGCGAACTTGCCTGCGCCGCGCCCCGGCGAGCCGCAAGCGAGCGTGTTCCTCTCCGACGTCACGAGCGAATTGCTCGACGCCGCGGTGCGGCTGGTGCGGCTGCTGGACAGCCCGCGCGACATCCCGATCCTGGCGCCGGTGGCGGAGCGCGAGATCCTCTACCGTCTGCTCATAGGCCCGCAGGGCGCGCGGCTCCGGCAGATCGCGGTGGCCGACAGCCGGCTCCAGCAGGTCGGCCGCGCCATCTCCTGGCTCAAGCGAAACTTCCGCGAGCCGTTCCGCATCGAGGATCTCGCCCGGGAGGCACGCATGAGCCCCTCGGCCCTGCACCAGCACTTCAAGACCGTCACCTCCATGAGCCCGCTGCAATATCAGAAGCAGCTCCGGCTGCAGGAGGCCCGCCGGCTCATCCTCGCCCAGGCCATGGACGCTGCGCTTGCCGGCCACAGCGTCGGCTATGACAGCCCCTCGCAGTTCAGCCGCGAGTACCGCCGCCTGTTCGGCGCGCCGCCGATCCGCGACGTGCAGCGGCTGCGCGCCAGCGAGGCGCCGCTCTATGCCTGAGAACGGCGCCTTGCGGCTAGTGTCACCGCGTCAGCGGAACTGTGCCGGCAGCCAGAGCGAGAGCGCCGGCACGTACGTGACCAGCAGCAGCACGGCGACGCTCGCGCCGAAGAACGGCCAGATGGTGCGCATCGCCTCGCGTATGCTGATCCCGCCGACCGCGCAGCCGACGAACAGCACCGTGCCCACCGGCGGCGTGTTCAGGCCGATGCCGGCGTTCAGGATCATCACCACGCCGAAATGCACCGGGTCGATACCGAAGGCCTTGACGATCGGCAGCAGCACCGGCGTGCAGATGATGATCATCGGCGCCATATCCATGAAGGTGCCGAGCAGCAGCAGCGCGAGATTGATCAGCAGCAGCACCATGATGGGATCGCTGGAGATCGCCCGGATGGCGGCGATAGCGGATTGCTGCACCTGGAGGAAGGCCATCAGCCAGCCGAACGAGGCGGCCGCGCCGATCACCAGCAGCACCATGGCCGTGGTGCGCACCGCGCCGAGCGTCGCCTCGACGAAGCCCGACCAATCCAGCTCGCGATAGACGAAGATCGCCACCACTAGCGCGTAGAGCACGGCGATGCAGGAGCTTTCCGTTGCGGTGAAGATGCCCGAGCGCACGCCGCCGAAGATGATGCCGATCAGCAGGAGGCCGGGCAGCGAGGCGACGAGATAGTAGCCGACCCGGGCGAAGCCGGGGAATGGCTCGGAGGGGTAGCCGCGCCGCACCGCCACCCACCATGCCGTCACCATCAGCGCACCGGCGAGCAGCAGGCCCGGCACGATGCCGGCGGTGAACAGGTCCGCCACCGAGACATTGCCGCCCGCGGCGATCGAATAGAGGATCATGTTGTGCGAGGGCGGGATCATCAGGGCGATGATGGCGGCGTTCACCGTCACGTTCACCGCATAGTCGCGGTCATAGCCGCGCTTGGCCATTTGCGGGATCATCAGCCCGCCTACCGCCGAGGCATCCGCCACCGCCGAGCCGGAAATGCCGCCGAACAAGGTGGAGGCTACGATGTTCACCTGGCCGAGCCCGCCGCGCAGATGGCCGACGAGGCCGGCCGCGAAGCGGATGAGGCGGGCGGCGATGCCGCCGCGGATCATCAGGTCGCCGGCGAAGATGAAGAACGGGATCGCCATCATGGCGAACACGTTGATGCCGGAATTGAGCTGCTGGAACACCACGATGGGCGGCAGGCCCATATAGAGCACGGTGGCGAGCGAGGCGATGCCGAGGCAGAAGGCGATCGGCGTGCCGATCAGCATCAGAGCCGTGAAGCTGCCGAACAGGATCCAGTACGCCATCACACCGTCTCCGTGATCTCGATCTCGGCCGGCGGGGCGACGCCGAGCAGCACGTCGACGGCGCGCTCCAGCGCGAACAGCGCGATCAGCACGCCGCCGAGGATGAGCGGGAAGAAATCCACGCCACCGGGAATGCCGAGCACGGGAATTGTCGCAGTCCAGGTGCCGATGGCGAGCAGGGTGCTGTAATAGGTCATGGCGACGCCGAAGAAGGCGACGAGGCCGAGGCTGACGAGATCCATCGCCAGCCCCACCCGCTCCGGCACCGCGACGCGCACGAAGTCGAGCCCGAGATGCACGCTCTCGCGCACGCCGACGGCGGCGCCGAGCAGGATGAACCAGGCCATGAACTGCAGCGAAAGCGGCTCCGCCCAGCTCGGCGTGTCGTTCAGCACGTAGCGCGCGAAGACCTGCCAGCCGACCACGCCGGTCATGGCGACGAGGCCGATGCCGGAGATCCAGAGAGCCAGGCTGGAGGCGAAGCCGAGCGCACGGCGGACGCCGAGCAGGGTGGCGTTCATCGGCTTGGCATCCATTGTGGATGAGGCGGACCGCCCCGGAGCATCGTCCGGGGCGGACCAGCCGGCTTCAGCCGGGCGCACGGGCGCGTTCATTGCACCGCCTGAATGCGGGCGACCAGGTCCTTCATCTTCGGATCGGTGACGAAGCTGTCATAGACCGGCTTCATCGCATCGACGAAAGGCTGCTTGTCGACTTTGGTCACGGTAACGCCGGCTTCGCGCACCTTCTCCTCGGAGGCCTTCTCGCGCGCCGTCCACAGTTCTCGCATCTTGCCGACGGAGTCCTTCGCCGCCTGGCGGACGATCTTCTGGTCGTCCGGCGAGAGCTTGTCCCAGCTGATCTTGGAGATCACCAGCGCTTCCGGCGCCAACGAGTGCTCGGTGAGGGTGTAGTTCTTCGCAACCTCGAAATGGCGCGAGGATTCATAGGACGGCCAGTTATTCTCGGCGCCGTCCACCACGCCGGTCTCGAGCGAGGAATAGACCTCGCCGAACGGCATCGGCGTCGCATTGGCGCCGAACGCCTTCATCATGGCGATCCACAGATCCGACTGCTGGACGCGGATCTTCATTCCCTTGAGGTCGGCAAGGCCCTTGATCGGCTTCTTGGTGGTGTAGAAGGAGCGCGCGCCGGAATCATAGAAGGCGAGGCCGACCATGCCATGGGGCGTGAACGCTTCGAGGATCTCGTCGCCAATCGGCCCGTCCACCACCTTGTGCATGTGATCGACCGAGCGGAACAGGAACGGCATGCCGAGCACCTGGGTCTGCGGCACCAGGTTGTTGAACGGCGCGGTGTTCACCCGGTTCATGTCGATGACGCCGAAGCGGGTCTGTTCGATGGTGTCCTTCTCGCTGCCGAGCGCGGCATTGTTGAACACCTGGATCTTGATGCGGCCCTTGGTCCGCTCCTCGACCAGCTTGCCCATATAGATGACGGCCTCGACCGTCGGATAGCCGTCGGGATGGATGTCGGCGGAGCGCAGCGTAAGGTTCTGCGCCGCCGCGGGCGCCGTCATGAGGCTGGCGACAAGCGCGGCCATGCAGAGAAGGCTCGGCGTCTTCATGGGTTTTCCTCCTGATGTCGTGGCGGTTGGCCCGCCTTGAACGCGAGAGCACGCCGGTCTTTGCCGGCGCGGAACGAGGGATCAGCCGGACGCGGCCCACGGCGTCGCACGCGCTGCCCGGCGCGCCGCGACATCGAGGGTGAAGCTGCCTATGCCTTCGAATTCGAAGCGGGCATGGGCGCCGACCGGGACCGGATGGACGCCGGTGGTCATGCCGGTGAGGATGATGTCGCCCTCCTTCAGCCGCCGCCCGCGTGTGGCGAGCTGCGCGGCGAGAAAGGCGGCGCCGGCGAAAGGCCCGCCGACGACCCGCGCGGCGCTGCCCTCGCCGACGAGTTCGCCATTCACATAGGTGCGCGAGGCCAGCGCCTTCCAATGGTCGAAAGCGCTGCGCGGAATGGCGGGACCGACAATGGCGCCGGAATTGTTGCCGTGATCGGAGATCACCGCGCCGGGCCCGAGATCGTTGATCGTGGCGAGCGGGCTGGAGGCGATCTCCGAGCCGGCATGCAAAGTGGCGATCGCGGCGATGTCATCGGCACTGAGCGCACCTTCCGGCGGATCGGCAAGCAGGCGGACCACGAACTCGGCCTCCACCGCGCAGAAGCCGCCTTCATGCACCTCGACGGTCGCATGGCCGCCTTTCGCCACTTCCTGCACCGCGTCGGCGAAGACCGGCCCGACGAGGCGCTCGGCGTCATATTGCGCGCGGAATCCCTGAGGGATGCCCGCGACCTTCCACCCGGCGAGGCGGCGCGCGGTCAGGCGGAGCACTTCTTCCTGCACCGCATAGGCGTCGTCGAGAGTGGCCGGCAGCGGGCCCGGGAATGCATCGAGCACGCGCACCTCGCGCCGCGCCGCGATGAACTCCTCCGCCGTGCCTTTGGCGTCAGGCCAGTGGGGCATGGTTTCCACCCATAGGAGCGTTAATCGCTCGATTGCTCATTTTTGGTATGGCAGATAGTGCCTCTGGTATGGTAGACCGTCAAGCACAAAGAAGGACGACATTGGGAGACTTTCGGTGAATGTCGAGACCGGCGATGTGGGGGTGACCAGCGCCCGCCGCGTCGAGCACGAGATCCGCAAGGCGATCATCACCATGGAGATTCCGCCGGGCGCCCCGCTCTCCGAGCAGGATATCGCCGCGCGGCTCAATGTCTCGCGCCAACCGGTGCGCGAGGCCTTCATCTCCCTCTCCCGCTCCGGCCTCGTCGAGATCCTGCCGCGCCGCGGCACCTTCGTCGTCAAGATCTCGCTGGAGAAGATGCTGGAGGCCCGCTTCATCCGCGAGTCGCTGGAGGTCGCCGTGGTGCGCCGCGCCTGCGAGCGCTTCGATGCGCGGGTGCGCACCCGCATCGACTTCTATCTCGACGCGCAGACCGTGGCGGCGGAGGCCGGCGCGCATTACGAGTTCCAGCGCGCCGACGAGATGTTCCATGCCGCACTCGCCGAGGGCGCCGGCTGCCCCTCGGCCTGGAGCGTGATCGACGACATCAAGGCCCATATGGATCGGGTCTGCCACCTCACGCTGCCATCAGTGACCACGCTGCCGCACCTCATCGCCCAGCACCGCACCATCATCGAAGCGGTCGACGCCCGCGATGCCGACCGCGCCGAGGCGGCGCTGAAGGCGCATCTGTCCGAGATTCTCAAGGCGTTGCCGACTGTACAGGCGGCGCATCGCGACCTGTTCATCTGACACAAGCGGCGGCCGACCGACGGCACCCGAACCCATCGAGGAGACGCCAATGGAGACACGTCACGCCATCCATTACGGGCAGGCGGAGGCTCTGGACGGGGCGGCGCTGCGCCGGCACTTCATGATCGAAGGCATCTTCGCGCCCGGCGAGATCCGCGCCACCTATACTCATTATGACCGCATGCTGGTGCTCGGCATCCAGCCGGATGGCGGGCCGCTTGCGCCCGACGCGGTGCTGGCCAAGCTGGTCGGCGCCGAATTCCTGCTGCAGCGCCGCGAACTCGGCGCCATCAATGTCGGCGAGGGCGCAGCCCGGGTGCGCGCCGACAATGAGGAACTGATCGTCGGCCCGCGCGAGGCGGTCTATATCGGCATGGGGGTGCGCGATCTTTCCTTCGAGAACCTCGACAGCGCAAAGCCGGCAAAGCTCTACGCCAACTCCGCCCCCGCCCATATGCGCCATCCCAACCGCGTGGTGCGCGAGGCGGACGCCTCGCCGCAGCCAATGGGTTCGCTCGAGACCTCGAACCAGCGCACCATCTTCAAATATCTGCACCCCGGCGTGCTGCCGACCTGCCAATTGGTGATGGGGCTGACCCGCCTCGCGCCGGGAAGCGTGTGGAACACCATGCCGGCCCACACCCATGACCGGCGCATGGAGAGCTATTTCTATTTCGAGCTCACCCCCGACGCCTTCGTCGTGCATCTGATGGGCCGGCCGGAAGCGACGCGCCACCTCATCGTGCGCAACGAGCAGGTGGTGCTCTCGCCGCCCTGGTCGATCCATTCCGGCGCCGGCACCGGCGCCTATGCCTTTATCTGGGCGATGGCCGGCGACAACCAGTCCTTCGCCGACATGGACTTCGTGCCGATGGCGGAGCTGGCCTGATGCGCGGCGTGGAGCTGTTCGACCTCACCGGCCGCCGGGCGCTGGTCACCGGGGCGCGTACCGGGCTGGGCCGCGCCGTCGCCGAGGCGCTGGCGGGCGCCGGCGCCGACATCATCGGGCTCGGCTCGCAGCCCATGCCGGAGACCGCGGCGAGTATCCGCGAAATCGGGGTCGGCTTCCATGAGGTGGTGCGCGACCTTGCCGACACCTCCGGCCTCGATGCCATGGTCGGCCGGATCGAGGAGGAGGCCGGTGCCATCGACATCCTCGTCAACAATGCCGGCATTATCCGCCGCGCCGACCTGCTCGATTTCAGCGAGGAGGATTGGGACGCGGTGATGGACATCAACCTGAAGAGCCTGTTCTTCCTCTCGCAAGCCTTCGCCCGGCGCTGGAGCCTGCGGATGAGCCAAGGGCGGATCGTCAACATCGCCTCGCTCCTCGCCTTCCAGGGCGGCATTCGCGTGCCTTCCTACACCGCGAGCAAGCACGGCGTCGTTGGCCTCACCAAGCTGATGGCGAACGAGCTGGCGCCGCGCGGCATCACGGTGAACGCCATCGCGCCCGGTTATATGGAGACGGACAACACCTTTGCGCTCCGCGCTGATCCGGGCCGCAGCCGGCAGATACTGGACCGGATCCCGGCCGGGCGCTGGGGTCAGCCGGACGACATCGCCACCGCCGTGCTCTTCCTCGCCTCCCCTGCTTCGTCCTATGTAACGGGGACCGTCATTCCGGTGGATGGCGGCTGGCTCGCACGCTGAGGCGCAATCATGAGCAACCCTGAAATCCGCGTCGCCATCGAGGCCCGCTGCTCGACCGGCGAATCCCCGGTGTGGGATGAAGCCAATAGCCGGCTGCTGTTCGCCGATATACCGGCCGGCATCATCCACGCCTTCACGCCTGCGACCGGCGAGCGCCGGCAATGGCATTTCGACCGCCCGGTCGGCAGCTTCGGCCTCGCCCGCAGCGGGCGGCTGGTGGTGGCGGTCGGCGGCGACGTGGTGATGTTCGACCCGGCGACCGGCGCACGTTCGCTGCTCGCCACCATCGAGCCGAACTTCCCGGAGTTGCGGGTGAATGACGGCAAGGTCGGCCCCGACGGGGCCTTCTGGATCGGCACCATGCACGATGTCGCCTCCACTGAGCGCAAGCCGATCGCGGCGCTCTACCGCGTCGATGCCCACGGCACGGTGGAACGAAAGGTGGAGGGGGTGAAAGTCTCGAACGGGCTCGCCTGGTCGCCGGACGGCCGCTCCATGTTCCACACCGATTCCGCCGGGCCGTGGATCGACCGCTGGGATTTCGATCCCGCCAGCGGCACTATTTCGAACCGCACCCGCATCGCGACGCCCTCGAACGAGGAGGGCCGCCCGGATGGCGGCGCCTGCGATGCAGAGGGCAATTACTGGAGCTCCGGCGTCTCCGCCGGCTTCCTCAACCGCTTCTCGCCGGACGGCATGATGATCGCCCACATCGCGCTCCCGGTGCCGGCGCCGACCATGCCCTGCTTCGGCGGCGAGGGGCTGCGCACCCTCTATCTCACCACGCTGCGCCGCAGCCCCGACGCGCCGCCGCCCTCCGGCGACGTGCTGGTGCTCGATCCCGGTGTCGCCGGGGCCAAGGTCGGCCTGTTCGCGGACGACCTGCCTTGAGCCGGCGCATATTGCTCACCGGCGCGTCCGGCGCCCTCGGCCGAGTGCTGGCGAGCCGCCTCGCTTCGAACGGGCGCGCGCTGCTGCTGACCGACGTCGCCGACTATCCGGAAGTGGTACCGCCGGAATGCGAGTTCCGCCGCATCGACCTCGCGGACCGCGCTGCCATGCTGGCGCTGGCGCCGGAGGTCTCGGCGATCCTGCATTTCGGTGCCCTCTCCACCGAGCATGCCTTCGAGGACGTGCTCGGGCCGAACATCATCGGCGCGCATAATGCGTTCGATCTCGCCCGCGCCGCCAAGGCGCGGATCATCTTCGCCAGCTCCAACCACGCCATCGGCTTCCATGAGCGCGCGGTGACGCTGGACGAAGACTGCGCGATGCGGCCGGACGGCTATTACGGCCTGACCAAAGCCTATGGCGAATTGCTGGCGCGGCTCTATTGGGACAAGCACGGGCTGGAGAGCCTGTCGCTGCGCATCGGCACCTGCGCGGAGCGGCCGACGCAGGCGCGGCATCTGTCGACCTGGCTCAGCCATGACGATCTCATCCGGCTGATCGAGGCCGGGCTAACGGTCGAGCCGCTCGGCTGCCGGATCGCCTGGGGCGTCTCGAACAATCGCCGCAGCTGGTGGCGGCGCCACGATGACGGACTCGGCTACCAGCCGCAGGACGATGCGGAAATCTTCGCCGGCGAGCTCGAAGCGCTGCCGGAGCCTGATCCTGTCTCGGCGCGCTACCAGGGCGGCCCCTATACCGCGATCGACTATGACCGCGCGGAGCCGTCGCCGCGCGCGCTGTTCCCGTGGCGGGAGAACGAGAACTAGGACGTCATCCCGGCCGCAGCGAAGCGGAGAGCCGGGATCGCGTGTCGAAAGTGCACTCCCTCCTGCACGCGATCTCGGATCGGCCGTGCCGGCCGTTCGGGATGACGTCTGTGGTCGAATAAGAAACTACTCCGCCGCGGCGGAGGCTTCTTCGCCGAGCGCTGCATTGATGCGCGGCATGACTTCTTCCGCCATCAGCCGCATCGAACGCTTGGCCAGCACCGGATCGCGCCAGTCGTGGCCGGCATAGAGCAGCGTGCCGAACGGGCCGACCTCGTCGACGAAGCCGAGCAACTGGTCGGCCACCTCGTCCGGGGTGCCGTGGATGACCAGGCGGTCGAGCACATAGTCCAGCGTCAGCTCGGAATCCGGCATCGACTGGTCTTCCTTGAAGAGGTTGGCGCGGCCGTTCTTCACCAGCTTGGTGAAGAGCGAATTGTAGTAGTGCACATAGGGGCTGCCCGCGCCGCGCGCATATTCGCGCGCCGTGGCGGAATCCTCGGCGACGAAGATGCTCTTGGCGACGCGCCAGTTGGAAAGATCGACCGGCCGGCCGCCCTGGCGGCAGCCCTCCTCATAGGAGGTGCGGTGGGTGGCGACCCATTTCGGCATCAGGAAGTTGGCCGAGATCGGTTCCCAGCCGCGCGCCGCGGCGGCGCTAACGCCCTTGGAGAAGGGCGCCACCGCAGTGATCACCACCGGCGGGTGCGGCTTCTGCAGCGGCTTGCCGATGATGCCCTGGCCGATCTCCGGCAGCAGCGTGCGCTCGGTGGTGATCTTCCAGTATTTGCCGTCGATCCTGTAGGGCGCCTCGCCGGTCCAGATCGTCATCACCGCATCGATGGCTTCCAGGAACATGGCGTTGCGGTCGGCATCGAGATTGCCGAACGCCTCCGCGTCCGACAGAAGGCCGCCCGGCGAGATGCCGAAGTTCAATTTGCCGTCGAGCAGATGGTCGAGCATCGAGATCTGCGCCGCCACCGCCGCCGGGTGGATGTTCGGCATGTTGACCGTGCCGGTGCCGAGCCGCATCTGCTTGATGCGCCCGGCGAGGCTGGCGAGGAACACCATGCAGCTGGTGATGTTCTCGGCGAGATCGGTGACGTGCTCGCCGACATAACCCTCGCTGTAGCCGAGTTCGTCCGCGAGCAGGAATGCCTCCTGGTCCTCCCGCAGGGTCTCGCGCCAGTCCCGCCCGAGAGGATGGATGGGCATGGTGAAGAAGCCGAGTTGCATCGCCGCTCTCTCCGCGCGTGTCCGTTCAAGCCGGACGCTAGCGGCGGGGCTGCATTAACAGAAACGATAAGAACTGATGCACCCGATCAGGAGTTCTAATGTGGTTCGCGTCTGTGGCGCTCGGCTTCAGCATCCTTCGAGGCCCGGCGTCGCCGGGCCTCGAAGGATGAGGTTCATCTTAGAAGACGACCTCATCCTGAGGTGCGAGCGTCAGCGAGCCTCGAAGGATGCTGAAGGCGAGCCCCTCGCGCATCTGCCGCCTTCAACGGAAACATCTTCACTGATGCAGATAATCCCGCACAAAGCAGGATCGACCTGGCCGATATATTCATATCCCATTTCATTACATCTAAACACATGCCAATTTGTACTACATGCATGCTTTTTCGACATGGGAGTTTATCTGCGAACACAAGAACGACAACTTGACACATGTGCGTCATCGTCCTTAGCTTCCGCGGAAGACGTCGAAAACGACGCTGTCGCCGCAAGGCCCAATGGAGGAACGCCATGACCCTTCGTCACACGCCCATTCGTGATACGCAGCATTTCCGCCTGCGGCGCACCGCGCTCGCCGCGCTCGGTGCCACGCTTGCCTTTGCCGCCCTGCCGACCGGGCTCTCTGCGCAGACCGCGCCGACCGGTCCGATCGAGATCACCACCGGCACCAGCCCCGGCGGCACGCCGGACGTGCTGATGCGCCGCGCCGCGAAGATCCTCAACGAGCAGAAGATCATCACCAATCCGCTGGTGGTGCAGAACCGCACCGGCGGCTCGTGGATGGTCGCGGCCAATTTCGTGCTCGGCAAGAAGGGCGACAAGAACATCGTGCTGTGCATCGCCCAGCCGATCCTGACCACCCCGATCACCCAGGGGCTCGCCACCGTCTATGACAAGCTGACCCCGATCAGCATGTTCATCCAGGGCGACCTGGTGCTGGTGGTGCAGCCCTCCTCGCCGGTCAACAACCTCAAGGATCTCATCACCCTCGCCGGCCAGCGCGAGCGCGGCGTCAAGGTCGCGGGCGCGCAGAGCGGCTCGACCGACCACATGGTGGCGGGCCTGGTCGAGAAGGCCGGCAAGGTGAAGCTGAACTATGTGCCGTTCGACGGCGGTGGCGCCGCGCAGGCGGCTTTCCTCGGCGGCAATGTCGACCTGATGACGCTGACCCCGTCCGAGGCGCTGCCGCTGGTGAAGAGCGGCAAGGCCAAGATGATCGCCATACTCGCAGAGAACCGCCGCACCGAGCCGGAGCTGAAGGACCTCGCCACCGCCAAGGAACAGGGCTTCGACGTGGTGTGGGGCCAGGCGTGGGGCCTCGCCGGTCCGCCGGATCTCGATGCCGGCACGGTGAAGTTCTGGGACGACGCCATCGCCAAGCTGGTCGCCAATCCGGAATGGCAGGCGAGCATCAAGGAGAACTTTCTGCGCAGCGAGATGATCCCGGCCTCGCAGGCCAAGGCCCACCTCGCCAAGCTGCATGACCTGCACCTCGCGCTGTTGAAGGATCTCGGCCTCGCCAAGACCCCGGCCGGTCAGTGAGCGTGCCGAAAATACCAGTTCCCCCTCATGGCCGGGCTTGTCCCGGCCATCCACGGTCGCTTGCTCGTCACGGACGTGGATCCCCGGGACAAGCCCGGGGATGACGGGTTGCCTGGTGCATTACGGGTCGGATTCTGAGGAGACGGACATGAAGGCGGTCGACATCGTCACGGCGCTCATCGTGCTCGCATTGTCGGTCGCCGTCATGATCGGCACGCATCAGCTCGACTATTGGGCGGAGTTCGCCCCGGGATCGGCGTTCGCGCCGTTCTGGGTCGCGGTAGCCGGCATCGTGCTGGCGGTCCTGCTCCTCCTCACCACGCTGCGCCGCGATCAGCACGAGCCGCACGGCTTCCCGGATCGCCACGGCTTCCTGCGCGTTGTCGAAGTGGCCGCAGCGCTGTGGATCATGCTGCTGGCAGTGCCGGTGCTGGGGCTCATCCTCTCCGGCGTCGCGCTCTGCCTGTTCCTGCTGCTGGCTGTCGAAAGGCGGCCTCTCATCCCGAGCCTGGCGACCACGGCGATCACTGTCGGCATCGTCTACGGCGTCTTCATCGCCTGGCTCGGCATTTCTCTTCCGCAAGGGGTGCTGGGCATCTGACGCCCGCACACCAGAACCGGACGGACCATGGACGTACTGGCCTCGCTTCTCCAAGGATTCGAAGTCGCGCTGACGCCGACGAACCTGTTGTTCGTGCTCATCGGCGTCACGCTCGGCCAATTGATCGGCGTGCTGCCCGGCATCGGGCCTTCCGCCGGCATGGCGCTGCTGCTCCCCGTCACCTTCGGCCTCGAGCCGGTGACAGCTCTCGTGATGCTCTCCGGCATCATGTATGGCGGCATGTATGGCGGCACGCTCACCTCGGTACTGGTGAACGTGCCGGGCGAAGCCGCCAGCGTGATGACCGCGGTAGATGGCAACCAGCTTGCGAAACAGGGACGCGCCGGCGCCGCACTCTCGGTTGCGGCTATCGGCTCCTTTCTTGCCGGCATCGCCGCCGTCACCGCGCTGGTGTTCCTCACTCCGGCGCTCAGCACCTTTGCTCTGTCCTTCTCGGCGCCGGAATATTTCCTGCTGGCGCTGCTCGGCATCACCGCCACCGCCAGCATGGGCACCGGCTCGCCGATCAAGGCGATGATCGGCGCGGTGCTCGGCCTGATGGTGGCCCTCGTCGGCACCGATCCGATCCAAGGCACCTCGCGCCTCACCTTCGGCTCGCTGGACCTCCTTGAGGGCATCGACTTCCTGCCCGTCGCGATCGGCATTTTCGGCATTGCCGAGATCCTGGTCTCGATGGAGCAGACCCAGCATGTCGAGCCGATGAAGACCCGGCTGCGCGACATGTGGCTGACTGCGAAGGACTGGGCCGAGTGCCGCATGGCGGTGCTGCGCGGCGGCATCATCGGCTTCTTCATCGGCCTGATGCCCGGCGCCGGGCCGACGGTCGCCGCCCTGCTCGCCTATGTGGTCGAGAAGAAGGCCTCGAAGCATCCCGAGCGCTTCGGCCGCGGCGCGCTCGACGGCGTCGCCGCGGCGGAGTCCGCCAACAACGCGGCGGCGCACGGCGCGCTGGTGCCGATGCTGGCGCTCGGCATTCCCGGCTCGGCCTCGACCGCGGTGCTGCTCGCCGCGCTCGTGCTGCTCGGCATCCGCCCCGGTCCGGCGTTGCTCACCGAGCAGTCGGACCTGGTCTGGGGGCTGATCGCCTCGATGTTCATCGGCAATGTGTTCCTGTTGATCATGAACTTGCCGATGGCGCCGATCTTCGCCTCGGTGTTGCGCATCCCCTATTCCTACCTCGTGCCCGGCATCCTGATGATCTCGATGGTCGGCGCCTATGCCACCAGCCTCAGCCTGTTCAATGTCGGGCTGACGCTGTTCTTCGGCGTGGTCGGCTACGGGATGATCCGCGCCGACATACCACGCGCGCCGGTGGTGCTGGCGGTGGTGCTGGCCCAGCTGATGGAAACCTCGCTGCGCCAGTCGCTGATGCTCTCCGAAGGCTCGCTGTCGATCTTCGTGCAGCGCCCGCTCTCCGCGGTGCTGGCACTGCTCGTCATCGCCTCGCTGGTGCTGCCGATCTTCAACGCCCTGATGAGCCGGCGCGCCGCGCGCCGCGCACAACCTGACGCCCTCATTTCCAATTCGTCCGACTAGGAGCTCCGATGACTGCGACCCCCGTGATCGATGTCCATGCGCATATCCTCACCGAGGAGATGATGCGCCTGATGCGGAACGAGGCCCCAAGCATCGGCCCGCGCCTGAGCGAGGTCGATGCCGAAGGCGGCGTGCTCAAGGTCGCCGACATCGTGCAGCGCCCCTTCCCGCGCGGCGGCTGGGATGTCGACAAGCGGCTCGCCGACCTCGACTTCGCCGGCATCGACCTGCAGGTGCTGTCGAACTGCCCGCAGACCTTCCTCTATGAGCAGGATCCCTCGCTGACCGCGGCGCTCTCCGCGGTGCAGAACGAGGCGATCGCCGACCTCGTCGCCAAGCACCCGACCCGGTTTCTCGGCATCGGCACCGTCGCCCTGCAGGCGCCGGAGCGCGCCGCCGACGAATTGCGCCGCGCGGTGGTCAAGCTCCGCCTCGGCGGCATCCAGATCGGTTCGCATGTCGAGGGCAAGAATCTCGACGACCCGGCGCTGGAGCCGGTGTGGGCGACAGCGGCGGAGCTCGACGCCTTCATCCTGGTGCATCCGCAGAAGACCGCGGCGGGCGAGCGCACGAAGGACTTCTACCTCAAGAACCTGATCGGCAATCCGCTCGAGACCACCATCGCCGCGGCTTCGCTGGTGTTCTCCGGCGTGCTGGAGCGCTACCCGAACCTGAAGATCTGTTTCGTGCATGGCGGCGGCTTCCTGCCGTTCCAGACCGGGCGCATGATCCATGGCTGGAAGGAGCGGCCGGAGTGCCGCAAATTCATAAAGGAGAGCCCGGAAGTCTCGATACGGCGGCTCTATTTCGACACGCTGACCCATTACGGCCCGGCGTTGCGCTACCTCACCGACACGTTCGGCAGCGACCATATCCTGCTGGGCAGCGACTATCCGTTCGACATGGGCACGCTGGAATGCGCCCGCCAGGTGCGCGAGGCCGGCCTGCGTGAAGCCGATCGCGACGCCATCCTCGGCGGCACCGCGGCCAGCTTCTTCGGCGTCAGGGAAGGCGCCAAGGCGAGGGCGATCGCATGAGCACCGCCAATCCCAGCGCCGCTGTGCTCCGTCCGGACGAACTGCCCGTAACCGAGCGCGGCGGCGGCGCCCGGACGGTGCGGCTCGTCACCGGCGAGCTCGGCTCGCAAAAGATCCTCAACGGCATCACCAGCTTCGGCCCCAGGGCGGCGATCCCGCTGCATTGCCACAATTGCGAAGAGAGCGTCATCGTCCTCGAGGGCGAGGCCGTCTTCGAGATCGGCGGTGTCGAATATGCGCTCAAGGCCCGCGACACTACCTGGATCCC
Source organism: Xanthobacteraceae bacterium (assembly GCA_029266425.1). Taxonomy (GTDB): domain Bacteria; phylum Pseudomonadota; class Alphaproteobacteria; order Rhizobiales; family Xanthobacteraceae; genus Ancylobacter. Next base: position 101,080 of record JAQSWY010000009.1, on the reverse strand, counting down.
GCCGAACGTGCCGCACCGCTTCCGCAACGTGTCGGAGACGGACAAGCTCGAAATCTTCTGGACCTATGCGGATGTCGAGGCGACGCGCACGCTGATGGAAACCGGCAAGACCCACACCATCGCGTCCGAGCACGCGAAGGATCTGCATGCGGGAGACCGCAAGTGAGCGTCGATGCCCCTCCCGAAGCCCCGGCCCGCACTGTAGGCCGTTTCGCGCCGCACGTGCTGGCCGGCCTGATCACCGATGCCATGAAGAGCTGCGGCCTGCCCGAACAGGACGCCGCCAAGGTCGCCGAGCTGATGGTCGAGGCCGACCTCACCGGCGCCGACGCCCATGGCATCTTCCGCCTCGCGCAATATGTCCGCCGGCTGAAGGCCGGCGGGGTCAACCCGACACCCGACATCACCGTCGCCCGCAAGGGACCCGCGGTCGCCCTTGTCGATGGCGACAATGGCATGGGTCATCTGGTGATGAGCGTCGCCACCGAGACCGCAGTCGAGATGGCGCGCTATACCGGCGTCGCCTGGGTCGGGGTGCGCCGCTCCAACCATGCCGGTCCCGCCGCGCTCTATGCCGAGATGCCGGTGAAGCATGGCATGGTCGGCATCTATTCGGTGGTGGCGAGTTCCAACCACATGGCGGTGTGGGGCGGCACCTCCTCGCTGCTCGGCACCAATCCGCTGGCCGTCGGAATACCCTGCGGCGACGAGCCGCCGGTGGTGCTCGATATCGCGACCACCATCGTCTCCTACGGCACCGTCAAGAAATATGTCATGCAGGACAAGACCTTGCCGGAAGGTTGGCTGGTCAATAAGCGCGACGGCACCCCGGTCACCGACCCCAAGCGCACCAGCGACGGGCTGCTGCTGCCGATCGGCGGCCACAAGGGCAGCGGATTGGCGCTCGTGCTCGGCATATTGGCCGGCACGCTGAACAACGCCGCCTTCGGCAGCGAGGTGGTCGACTTCAACGCCGATTCATCGACCGAGACCAACACCGGCCACTTCATCCTCGCACTCGATGTCGAGCGCTTCATGCCGATGGCGGCCTTCGCCAGCCTCCTGAAGGGCCAGCTCGACGAATTGCGCAACGATACGCCGCTGCCAGGGGTCGAGGAGATCCGCATACCGGGCGACCAGCGGGCGGTGCGCCGCGACGAGCGCCGGGCGCAGGGCGTATCGATCCCGAAGCCTTTGCAGCGCCAGCTCGATGAACTGGCAAGCCAGCTTGGCATCGCCCCCCTCGCCGCCCGCCAGCCCTGAACAGGAAGTCCCGCAATGAATGACGCCTCACAGCAGACCATCAACAAGGGCGCCTTCAAGGCCGGTGAAGGCGCCTATCTGTTCCAACTCGCCGAGCTGGAAGGCATTCCCGGCGGCGCCGCCTATTCCACCGCCTTCGGCAGCGTGGTGGAGGGCGTCCGCACCCAATGCGGGCTCATGCACAAGGCGGCCGGTACGGGCGCGCGGCCGCACTCGCACCCGAACGAGCAGTGGAACTACGTTGTCAAGGGACGCCTCCGGGTCAGCATCGAGGGCGAGGAAGACCGGATCGCCGGCCCCGGCACGCTGATCTACTTCCCGCCGAACGTGATCCACGCCACCGTGGCGCTGCCGGAAGAGGACGTGATCTTCTTCGTGGTGAAGGACCTGACCCACGGCATCGCGGGTAATCCGGCGGACGGCAAGGCGACGGGCGGCTATTACGGCCCGGGGAGCGAAGGGTAAGTCACGCTTAATTCCTACCCTCATCCTGAGGTGCGAGCGCAGCGAGCCTCGAGGATGTTCAAGCCATCCTCGGGGATCCTTCGAGGCCGCTTCGCGGCACCTCAGGATGAGGTCGTTCCGAACGTTGATTTCTAAAACGCATTTCACTTGATATGAAACGGCCGTAACATTATCAATGAGCCATGGTAACGATACCATGGCTCCTCCTCACCTATAAGGTGCCGCCCGAACCGGCTGCCCGGCGCATCGCGCTGTGGCGCAAGCTGAAGGGCATGGGCGCCGTCTATCTGCAGAACGGCGTCTGCCTGCTGCCGAAGACGGAGGATCATGTCCGCCGGCTGAAGATGCTTGAGAATGACGTCGCCGAGATGGGCGGCGAGGCGGTCATACTGGAGACGGTGGCGCTCGATCGCGGGCACGAGGAGAAGGTCCTCGCCCGCTTCAACGCCGACCGCGACGAGCAGTATCGCGAATTCCTTGGGCGCTGCGCGGACTTCGAGGCCGAGATTGCCAAGGAGATCGCCGTCAACAAATTCACCTATGCCGAGCTCGAGGAGGAGGACGCCGACCTCCGGAAACTCCAGGGCTGGCTGGAGAAGATCCGCAAGCTCGACTTCTACGGGGCGGGCCTGGCCGGCGAGGCCGCTGAACGGCTGAAGGCATGCGAGGCGCTGCTCGACGGCTACGCGCAGCGCGTGTTCGAGGCCCATGACGAAAATCGCTGACGACCCACACTCCGAAGCGGTGCCACGGAGGCAGGGTATTCCCGCCGGCATCTGGGCGCTCGGCTTCGTCTCGATGCTGATGGATATCTCGTCCGAGATGATCCACGCCCTGCTGCCGGTCTACATGGTCGCCGTGCTCGGCACCTCGGCGCTCGCCGTCGGCATCATCGAGGGCATTGCCGAGGCCACCGCCGCGATCACCAAGGTGTTTTCCGGGGCGCTCAGCGACTGGCTCGGCAAGCGCAAGCTCCTCGCCGTCGTCGGCTACGGGCTCGCCGCCTTCACCAAGCCGATCTTCCCGCTGGCGAACTCGATCGGCTGGCTCATCGCCGCGCGTTTCATCGATCGCGTCGGCAAGGGCATTCGCGGCGCACCCCGCGACGCGCTCGTCGCCGATATCGCGCCGCCGCATCTGCGCGGCGCGAGCTTCGGCCTGCGCCAATCGCTCGACACGGTGGGCGCCTTCCTCGGCCCGCTGGCCGCTATCGGCCTGATGTGGCTGACTGCCGACCACTTCCAGGCGGTGTTCTGGGTCGCCGTGATCCCGGCCTTCCTCGCCGTCGCCCTGCTCATCGTCGCGGTGAAGGAGCCGAAGCGAGCGGACGGGCTGCGCCGGGTCCGCATGCCCTTGCAGCGCGTCGAGCTCGGCCGCCTCGGCAAGACCTATTGGTGGATCGTCGCACTCGCCACTGTGTTCACCCTGGCGCGCTTCAGCGAGGCTTTCCTGGTGCTGCGGGCGCAATCCGACGGCCTGCCGCTGATGCTGGTGCCGGCGGTCCTCGTCGTCATGAACCTCGCCTATTCGCTCTCCGCCTATCCGGCCGGGGCGCTTTCCGACCGCGTCGACCGCGGCGCCATGCTCGCCGTCGGCCTCGCACTGCTGATCGCGGCCGACCTCGTGCTGGCGCTGATGCCGGGAATCGCCGGCCTGATCGTCGGCGTCGTGCTCTGGGGGCTGCATATGGGCTTCACCCAGGGCCTGCTTTCGGCGCTCATCGCCGATGTCGCGCCCCTGGAGCTGCGCGGTACCGCCTTCGGCATGTTCAATCTCGTCACCGGCCTCGCCCTGCTCGTCGCCAGCGCCGTGGCCGGCCTGCTGTGGGACCTGACCGGGCCGCAGGGCACCTTCCTCGCCGGTGCGGCCTTTGCGCTTCTTACCCTTGTTGGTCTGGTACCGCTCAGGGCCCGGTTTCGCGGCGGTACTGACTAGCGCCAGCCATCGGCGCGCAGCGACGTCGCGGGAATGTGCTCCCGCATGGGCATGACGTTCCCGCGCCCGCACCCGATATCAATTCCATCGGCATGGCTGGCGCCCGCTCTCGGGCGCAACCGATACGGTGATGGCCATGGACGCCGAGGTGAAGACCGTCTGTGTCGTCACGTGTCCGATGTGCGGGCATCGGGCCGAGGAGACCATGCCGACCGATGCCTGCCTGATCTCCTACAAATGCGTCTCCTGCGGAGCGAGGCTCCGGTCGAAGCGGGGCGAGTGCTGCGTCTTCTGCCGCTATGGCGATGTCGCGTGTCCGGCGGTGCAGCAGGGACGGTTGGAGGCCCTCCGCTCCATCACGGGCCGCCCGCACTAGAAAAGCCCTCGAACGCTCAGTCTCGCGGCGAGAGACTTTCCGGCTCCGGGCGGCCCGGCGCCCACACAGTCGCGAGTTGCCGCGTCTCCTCGCGGAGCAAATCCAGGAAGGCCGCGGCCGCCGGGATCAGCGGGCGGCGCGCCGGCTCGATCAGCACCAGCTCGATGCCGACCGGCGGATCGGCCAGCGGGTTGACGGTCCAGCGCCGCGGCGCCGGGCTCACGGCGTCTTCCGCCATCATCAGGCCGGGCAGGATCGCCACCCAGTCGGTGCTGGCGATGAAATCGAGCGCCCCCATCATGGCGTCGAGCTCGAGCAGCCGCTCGATCTGCACGCCGGTAGCGTTGAAATAGGTTTCGAGATTGGCACGGCGCACATTCTGAGCGCTCGGCACCACGATCTTGAGCGGGCCGAGATCGGCAAGCCGCACCGGCTCCATGTGCCGCCGGCCCGCCGCCAGCCCGGAGACCAGCACTTCCGGCGTATAGGCGAAGCGCGTGGTCTTCACCCCGACGACGCCGGATGAGGCCGGCACGATGGCGAAGGCGAGTTCGCCACTCCTCACCTGCTGGGTCAAGGTGTTGGAGAAGGCCTCCAGCACCCGCACCACGACGTTGGGATGCGCCTCGACGAAGCGCGCTAACGCGGGTGCCAGCACGCTGCGGGTCATGGTCGGCATCAGCCCGACTACCATGTCGCCGTCGAGCCCCTCGCCATAGCCGGCCACCGAGCGGCTGGCGACCTCGTTCAGCCGCAGCAATTCGATGCAGTGGCGGTAATAGCTGTCGCCGGCCGGGGTCGGACGCACCATGCCGCTGCCACGGGCGAACAGCTTGACCCCGAACCGATCCTCGATCTTGCGGATGTGCTGGGAGACGCCGGACTGCGTCGCATGCTCGCGCTCCGCCGCCGCCGTGAAGGAACGCTCTTCATAGGCCGCCACGAAAAGACGGATGTCGCGCAGTGTGTCGCTCATAGCGGCATCATGTTTCCTGATGAGGGAAAGCAGATCATATCATTTCTGAAGCGAGGAAAGGCGTCCTACCTTCTCGTCATGAGCGATCATGTCATCGACTTTCGCAGTTCCGAGGACCATGGCCATTTCCGCCGGGCGCTCGGCCGCTTCGCCACCGGGGTCACGGTGGTCACCACCCGCACGCCCGAAGGCAAGCTCGAAGGGCTGACGGTCAATTCCTTCTCCTCGGTCTCGCTCGATCCGCCACTGGTGCTGTGGAGCCTGCAGCGCCGGGCACCCTCGCTTCCGAGCTTCAAGGAGGCTGGCTGCTTCGCGGTCAATGTGCTCGCCACCCACCAGAAGAAGCTCTGCCGGCACTTCTCGACGCCGCGCGAGGACAAGTTTACCGACGTCGAGCACCGGCTCGGCAATAATGGCTGCCCGCTGGTGGAAGGTGCCATCGCCCGGTTCGAGTGCCGCACCGAGAACATCATCGAGGGCGGCGACCATCTGATCTTTCTCGGCCGGGTCGAGCGCGCCATGCACCGCGATGGCGAGCCGCTGATCTTCTCGACCGGCGCCTTCTGGGTCCCGGCCGCACATCCGGAAACTATCAATCCCTCCAAGGCGGCCGCCGGGGGCTGAGAACAAACGTTGCAACGAACAGGGTAGGAGACCGCATGATCCGCGCCGCAATCGCCGGCCTTGGCTGGTGGGGCAAGCACATGATCCGCCGCATGGCGGATTCCACCGAGCTTCGCATCGTCGTCGCCATCGACGTGTCGGATGCGCAGGCCGGCTTCGCCGCCGAGTACGGCATTCCGGTCACCACGCGCTGGGACGAGGTGCTGGGCGACCCGAGCATCGACGCGGTGATCCTGTGCACCCCGCACTCGCTGCACACCGCGCAGGTGCTGGCCATCGCCAAGGCCGGCAAGCATGTGTTCTGCGAGAAGCCGTTGGCGCTCAACCGCACGGATGCCGAACGCTCGGTGGAGGCCTGCCGCGCCGCCGGAGTGAAGCTCGGCATCGGCCATGAGCGGCGCTACGAGCCGGCCATGCTGGAGATCAAGCGCTTGGTCGACAGCGGCACGCTCGGCACCTTCATGCATGTCGAGGCGAATTTCAGCCACGACAAGCTCGCCGAGGTGCCGGCCGGCGACTGGCGCGCCTCGCCGGTCGACGCACCCGCCGCCGGCATGACGGCGATGGGCATCCATCTTACCGACGGCTTCATCGACCTGTTCGGGCCGATCACCGAGGTCTATGCGACGACCGCCCAGCGCGCCTCGAACCGGCCGAACGGCGACGTGGTCTCGGTGCTGACGCGCTTTGCCTCGGGCGCCACCGGCTATCTCAATGCCATCCTCGTCACGCCGAATTATATCGGCATCACGGTCTATGGCTCCGACGCCTGGGTCGAGGCGCGCAACCACACCCATCCCGACACCCCCGGCAAGACCACGCTCTCCGTCCAGCACAAGGACGGCCGCATCGAGGTGCGCGACTATGAGTGGGCCGACACGGTGAAGGCCAATCTCGAGGCCTTCGCTCGCTCGATCGAGCATGGCACGCCTTACGTGTTCACCGACGAGCAGAAGATCGGCAACATTGCGGTGCTCGAGGCGATCTGCCGCTCGGTCGCGACCAATGCGCCGGTGGCGGTCGGGGCCGCAAGCGAGCCCAGCCGCGCCGCCGCGAGCGCGTGAGGGGCAAGATGAACACCGCCACCAACGAACAGCGTTACCGCGCCTTCACCCGCGACGAGCTCGACGACGAGCAGCGCCGGGTCTTCGACAACATCGCCCGACCCCGCGCCGGCGCGGTGCCGGCGCCGTTCCATGTCTATCTGGAGAACCCGGAGCTGTGCGAATTGGTGCAGGCGGTCGGCGCCTTCTGCCGCTACCGCACCGGCCTTTCCCCGCGCCTCTCCGAGACCGCGATCCTCACCACCGCGGCCTATTGGGGCGCGGAATACGAGTTCGCCGTCCATTCCCGGGAAGCCCTGAAGGCCGGCGTGCCGGAGGCCGAGATCGAGGCGCTGGCGCAAAAGCGACGGCCGGATTTCAGCGATCCCGATGCCGCTTTGGTGCATGATTTCGCGGCCGCCTTCTATCGCGACCGCGAGGTCCCGGACGATCTGTTCGCCGCGGCCAATGCGCGATTTGGTCGCCGTACGGTAGTCGAACTCACTGGTTTGCTTGGCTATTATTCGATGCTGGCGATCGCGCTGCGGGTGTTCCGCGTGCCGGCATCGGCGTGAGGATCCGCCATAATCAACGGGTGCGCCGCGAGATACGCGCTCCCGACCGGAGGAAGCCGACATGGAACTGCGCAGCATCGAAGCCTTTGTTCGCGTCGCCGAACTCGGCAGCATCACGCGGGCCTCGCGTGACCTCGGCATCGTGCAGCCCGCGCTGAGCCGGCACATCCAGCGCATCGAGACCGAGATCGGCACGCCGCTCCTGGTGCGGCTGCCACGCGGGGTGCAACTCACCTTCGCCGGGCGGCGCTTCCTGCAGCACAGCCGCCGCATCCTCCAGGAGGTGGCCCGCGCCACCGAGGAGCTGAACATCGGCAGCGAGGGCCCCACCGGGCGCGTCGTCGTCGGTATCTCGCCGACGCTGAGCCCGCTGCTGGTGCCTGGCCTCGTCGAGCGCTGCACCTCGGGCTTCCCGAACATCCAGCTCAAGATCATCGAGGAATTCACCCGCCGGCTGCAGGTCGACGTGCTGAACGGGCAGGTCGACCTCGCGCTGCTCACCAACCCGCCGCCGAACCGCGCGCTGCGCTTCACCGCGGTGCTGACCGAGCCGATCGTCGTCGTCATGCCGCGCCACCAGCGCGGGGTGTCGCCGGTGGTGACGCTGGATGAGCTGGCTTCGATGCCCATGCTGGTGACGCGCGGCATCCGGGCCATGGTCGACGAGCAGCTCGCCTCGCACGGCGTGTGCATCGAGGTGGAATGCGAGATCGATGCCGTGGAAGCGATCCGCCGCATGCTGCTGCGCGGCCGCGGCGCCTCGATCATGCCGATCTCGGCATTCCGCAAAGAGATAAACGACGGGTTGTTCACCGGCCTCGCGGTCGGCGGGGTGAACCTGTCGCGCACCATCATGCTCGCCCATGTCGGCGACCAGGTGAGCGCGGCGGCGCAGGCCGTGATGGGGCTCTTGCGCGCCGAGATTGACTCTCTGGCGCAGCGCGGCATCTTCAGTGCGCTGTCGGAAGGCTCGGCCTGGCAGATGCCCGTGGAGCGCACGCTCGTCGGCGCGGCGTGAGGTGCTTTTAGATCAAAAGGAAGGCCGGGCTCGCGCCCCGGCCTTTTTTAGTTCTCCCCACAAGCCGTCATCCCGGAACGGCCGCAGGCCGTATCCGGGATCGCCCGCTACGCTGCGCTTCCGCCGGGGATGACAGCCTGGAGTGAGATGTCACTCCGCCCCCTCCTCGAACGCCTTCTCCCGCGTCACCCGGATCATCGGCGCCACCAGCACGATGAGCAGGCAGAAGGCGAGGATGAGGAAGGAGAGGCTGATCGGCCGCTGCACGAACACCAGCGGGTCGCCATGCGAGATCAGGAGCGCGCGGCGCAGCGTCTCCTCGATCATCGGGCCGAGGATGAAGCCGAGCAGCAGCGGCGCCGGCTCGCAGCGCAGCCGCGAGCAGATGAAGCCGAAGCCGCCGAAGATCGCCGCCAGCACCACGTCGAGCGCGTTGTTGTGGATCGAATAGACCCCGATGCAGCAGAACAGCATGATCGCCGGATAGAGCATGCGGTACGGCACCGAGAGCAGCTTCACCCAGATGCCGACGAGGGGCAGGTTCAGCACCACCAGCATCAGATTGCCGAGCCACATCGAGGCGATCAGCCCCCAGAACAGGTCCGGGCGCTGGTTCATCAACTGCGGCCCGGGCGAGAGGCCCTGCATCATCAGCGCGCCGATCATCAGCGCCATCACCGCGGATGAGGGCAGGCCGAGGGTCAGCATCGGGATGAAGGCGGTCTGGGCGGCGGCATTGTTCGCCGCCTCCGGACCGGCGACGCCCTCGATGGCGCCATGGCCGAAGCGCTGCGGCTCCTTCGACAGCTTCTTCTCCAGCGCATAGGTGGAGAAGGAGGCGAGCACCGGGCCGCCACCGGGCAGCAGCCCGAGGCAACCGCCGAGCGCGGTGCCGCGCAGCGCCGGCTTGATGAACGACTTGATGTCGGTCCAGGACGGCCAGAGCCCATGCACCTCGTTGAGAAAGGTGCGGCTTTCGTCCCGACGCTCGAGGTTGGAGATGGTCTCGCCGATGCCGAACATGCCCATGGCGATGACGGCAAAGTCGATGCCGTCGCCGAATGCCGGGATGCCGAAGGTGTAGCGCTCCAGCCCGGTATTGGCGTCGATGCCGATGGTGCCGAGCAGGATGCCGACCAGGATCATGCCCACTGCCTTGACCACCGAGCCATGGGCGAGGATCACCGCGGCGATCAGGCCGAACAGCATCAGCGAGAAATAGTCCGCCGGGCCGAAATCGAGCGCGACCTCGGCAAGCGCCGGTGCCGCCACTGCGATGATGACGGTGGCGATGGTGCCGGCGATGAAGGACGAGAGCGCGGCGGTGGCGAGCGCGAGCCCAGCCTTGCCGCGGCGCGCCATCTGGTAGCCGTCGATCGCGGTGACGACGGAGGAGCTCTCGCCCGGCAGGTTGACCAGGATCGCCGTGGTCGAGCCGCCATATTGCGCGCCGTAATAGATGCCGGCCAGCATGATCAGCGCTGCCGGCGCCGGCAGCGCGAAGGTGACCGGCAGGAGGATCGAGATGGTCGCCACCGGACCAAGGCCGGGCAGCACCCCGATGATGGTGCCGAGCAGCACCCCGAGGAAGCCGTAAGCGAGGTTGGCCGGCGTCAGCGCGACGGAGAAGCCGAGCAGCAGTTCGTTGAAGAGTTCCATGCCGCCCTCACCAATGGAAATGCGTGCCGGGCAGGTTCAGCCCCAGCCCGTAGGAGAAGAGCAGCGTGCAGAAGACGACGAGGCCGACCGCCAGCAGACCGGTTTCCAGCAGCTTCGCTTCGCGCCCCGCAAGGCTCGCCCCGACCACCACCACGAGGCCAGCCAGAGGGAAGCCCCAATCCTCGATAAGGAGGCCGAACAGCAGCACGCTGGCGAGCAGCACCAGGAGCGGCCGCGGATCGACCTTGCCGACCTCGTCGGTCTCGGTGAGGAAGGAGCGCGCCAGCAATATGCCGCCGAGGAGGATGAGGCCGATGCTGATGATCAGCGGGAAATAGCCCGCCCCCATGCGCGCCGCGGTGCCGAGCGGATATTTGGACCCGATGATGATCGCGGTGGCGCCGAGGCTGCAGAACAGCAGGCCGGTGAGGAAATCGGTGGAAAGACGGATATTCATAGCGGCTCCAGGGGGCGTTCGGGCAAATGCCTTCGGAGACGTGAGCAGAGCGTCGCTCTGCTGGGGCATCCTTCGAGGCTCGCTGGTGCTCGCACCCCAGGATGAGGTCTCTCCTAAAGATGAACCTCATCCTGAGGTGCCGGCCTTGGGCCGGCCTCGAAGGATGCTGAAGCAGAAGGCGGCGTACCGGCTCAATCCGCCTTGGCGCCGATCTCCTTGATGACCGCGCTCCATTTGGCGGCGTCGGCCTCGATGTACTGCTTGAACTCCGCCGGCGAGGCGCTCGACACCGCGATGACGCCGGATTCGCCCATGCGGGCACGGATGGTCTCGTCCTTCATCGCCTCGACGACGGCGGCGTGCAGCTTGTCGATGATCGGCTGCGGCGTGCCGGCGGGCACCAGGATGCCCTGCCAGGACGACGAGACGCTCTTCGGGAAGCCCTGCTCGGTCATGGTGGGCACGTCGGGAAGCTGGGCCACGCGCTGCTTGGTGGAGACGCCGAGCGCCTTGAGGCGGCCGCCCTTCACATGGTTGATGCCCGAGGAGATGGTGACGAACATCAGGCTGACATGGCCGCCCATGACGTCGGCAGTGGCGGGGCCGGCACCGCCCTTATAGGGCACATGCACCATGTCGAGGCCCGCCTCGCGGCGGAACGCTTCCATCTCCAGCCGGTTCACGCTCCCCGTTCCAGGCGAGGCGAAATTCACCTGGCCGGGCCGCGCCTTCACATATTCGACCAGCTCCTTGACGTTATTCGGCGGGAAGCTGGAATTGGCGATCAGCAGGCCGGGAGTGTCGGCGACGATCGAGATCGGCACGAAATCCTGCAGCGGCTTCACCCGCAGGCTCGAGAAGATGTACGGGTTGATCGAGACCGTGCCGACATTGCCGAGGAACAGCGTGTAGCCGTCAGGCTTGGCGCGTGCCGCGAGGTCCATGCCGACATTGCCGGCAGCACCGTCGCGGTTCTCGACGACGACCTGCTGGCCGAGGATGGCGGAGAGCCGCGGCTGCAGGAGGCGCGCGGCGAAGTCCGACGCGCCGCCGGGCGCGAACGGCACGATCATGGTGATCGGCTGGTTCGGATAGTCGGACTGGGCAAAAGCGGCGGGCGCCGCGAGCATGCCCGCCGCCGCGAAGGCTGCACCAAGTACGAATTTGCTGAGTATTTGCCGTCTGCCGAAAAGCTTGGTCATCGGTTCCCTCCCAGGGAAATGGTGGGGCGCCGCGTGGTTTTTGCCGCTGACGCCGTCGTTTCGGTGGATGCGTGCCGTCAGGCCATTGCGGCCTCGCGCATGAGTTCCCTTTCCGCCTCGACATCGAGCGGCAGCGGAACCGGGCGCTTCAGCTTCGCCGAGAGATCGAGCGCCTTGGTCAGCATCAGCCGGTTGTGGGCCTCCGCAGCCGTGGCGTGCTGGGTCGGCAGGTCGAGCGCGATGCGGTTGAGCCAGGATTCGGTCTCGGTGCGCATCGGCCCGCGCAATTCGCCGAGCGCCATGTCGCCGGGTGGATAGGAGCCCAGGAAATCGACGAGGCGGCTCTGGTCCGGCAGATACCCCTCGGCCTGCGGCGCGGACACCGCCAGCACGATGTCGCGATGGGTGTCATCGATGGTGAGCACGCCGGTGGTGCCGACGATGCCGACCTCCAGGCTGTAGACCGCGCCCGGCCAGGTGACCGGCAGCGCCCAGGAGATGTTGAGGTGATAGATCGAGCCGTCGCTCATCATGATCATGCCGGCGGTGCCGTCGATGCCGCGATAGTCCGGACCCAGCACCTTGTCGACCGAGCGGGCATAGACCTCCACCGGGGTCTTGGCCTCCAGGTACCACATGACGATATCGAGCGCGTGGGTGCCGGAGATCACCATCGGCGAGATGGTCTCGGGCGCGTTGGAGCGGCGGTAATTGTCGATCGCCACCAGCCGGTTCATGAAGGCGCGCGAGGTGACCATGGTGACGTCGCCGAGCGCGCCGGTGCGCACCTTCTCCTTGGCCGCCAGCCAGCGGCGACGGAAGCGCTGGGTGTAGCCGACCACGGCATCGACGCCGGAGGCGCGGATCTCCTTCAGCACCCGGGCGGAATCGTCGAGATGCGTCGCCAGCGGCTTCTCGATCAGCATCGGCAGCTTGCGTTCCAGCGCCGCCATGACCGGATCGACATGCAGATGCTCGTCGGTGGCGACGATCACCGCAGTGACTTCCGGGCGCTTCAGGAGCTCGCGATGGTCGGTGGTGACGAAATCGGCGCCGATCTCGGCACCTATCTTCGCCCCCCGATCCGGATTGATCTCGGCAAGGCCAATCCATTCCACCGCCGGATGCCGGGCGGCGACCGCGCCGCGGAACAGGCCGACGCGTCCGGCGCCGATGATGGCAAGGCCGATGCCCTTGGGCGTGGTACGGCGCATCACAACGCCCCCGCTTCTGTCAGAAGCGCGCGACACTCCGGCATCGCAACATTCGTCCGCCTCATCTCGTCTCCGTCCCTTGGGCTGTTTCCGTATTGGGCGGAAGCGGACCATGGGCCGGCTAAGGGCGCAAATGCTGTTTCACCATCGGGTCATACTGCACCGGTATGGATTGCGGTTGCTCATCGAGTGTATGACGCAGGGATACAACCTCACCTGAGGCGCCCGCCGGGAGGCGAACCTCGAAGGATGAGGTCGTTCTGGCACTCTCGGATGCACTTCCGCTCCTATTCTGACGCGTCCGTGAGATCGGCCGCGGGGACAATTCCTAGTCGTCCCGGTATATAGCTTGGAGCAACGTCGCACCGCAGTCGGAGAACGACACGATCATGAGGCTTAGCGCTCGCAACCGGCTCAAGGGCACCGTCCTCGACGTGACCAAGGGCGCCACCACCTCGCACGTGAAGATCGACATCGGCGGCGGCGTCATCGTCACCTCCTCCATCACCAATGACGCGGTGGATCAGCTCGGCCTGGCCAGGGGCACGCCGGCCTATGCGGTGATCAAGGCCTCCGACGTCATGGTCGCGGTCGACTGACACGCATGGCCCGCGAAGACGAGAGCGGCAGCGTCGAGCGACTTATGGAATGGCCGCGGCGCCTGTTCGCTGCCGGCGCGGTGCTGGCCACCCTCGGCTTGCTCGCCACGCCCGCGCTCACCCGATCAGTGACGGATTCCGCCGGCCGCACCGTCGAGGTGCCGGACACCATCTCCCGTGTCTTCGCCGCCGGGCCGCCGGCCTCGACCCTGCTCTATGCCGTCGCTCCGGAGAAGATGATCGGCTGGGTGCGCGCGCCGCGCGAGGCCGAGAAGCCGTATCTCCTGCGCGCGGTGCGCGACCTGCCGGAACTCGGCCGCCTTACCGGACGCGGCGACACGCTCAATCTGGAACGTCTGGTCGCGGCCAAGCCCGATATCGTCATCGATTTCGGCACCATCAGCGACACCTATCGATCGCTCGCCGACCGGGTGCAGGCGCAGACCGGCATCCCCTATCTGCTGATCGATGGCCGCTTCGAGAACACGCCCACCGCGCTGCGCCTCCTCGCCGATATGCTCGGCGTGAAGAACCGCGGCGAAACACTGGCAAGCGCGGCAGAGAATATCTTCAGAGAGGTCGACACGGTGATCGCCGCCGTGCCCGCGGAAAAACGTCCGCGCGTCTATCTGGCGCGCGGACCGGAAGGGCTGGAGAGCGGTTCGCGCGGATCGATCAACACCGAGATCATCGAGCGGGTGGGCGCAGTGAACGTCGTCGAAGGGCTGCGCAAGAAAGGCGGGCTGGTGAATGTCTCGGCCGAACAGCTCATCGCCTTTGCGCCCGACACCATCATCACGCTCGACCGTTCGTTCTTTGACGCCGTCGCCGGCAAGCCGCCCTGGCAGCCGGTGCCGGCGGTTAAGGACAGCCGTGTCTTCCTCGCGCCCAGCCTGCCGTTCGGGGTCATCGACGCGCCGCCCTCGGTGAACCGGTTGATCGGCCTGACGTGGCTCCTGCACACGCTCTATCCCGACAAGGCGCCGGGCGATCTGAAGCCGCAGGTCCGGGACTTCTATGAGTTGTTCTACCAGGTCGAGCTCGACGATGCGGCGCTTGCCCGCGTGCTCGACGGCGCCGGCGGATAGATGCGCAACGCCGCCGTGCTCCCGATCCTGGCGATGCTGCTACTCGGCGTCGCGATCATCGCCTCAGGCATCGGGCCCTATCGCATCCCTCCCCAGGACGTGGTCGTCGCGCTGGCGCGGCGCCTCGTCGGCGTGGCGAACCCGGCGCCGATCGACACCGTGCTGTTCCAGATTCGGCTGCCGAGGGTGCTGGCGGCGGCGCTGGTCGGCGCCGCGCTCTCTGCCGCTGGCGCCGCCTATCAGAGCCTGTTCCGCAATCCGCTGGTCTCGCCCGACATTCTCGGGGTCTCCACCGGTGCCGGGCTGGGCGCGGTGCTCGGCATATTGCTCGGCCTGCCGGTGGCGGCGATCCAGTTCCTCGGCTTCGGCGGCGGCCTCGCCACCGTGTTCATCGTCGCGGCGCTGGCGAAGGCGCTGCGCGGCGGCGGCGATATCCTGGTGCTGGTGCTGGCCGGCATCGTGGTCGGCGCTCTGGCAGGGGCGGCGATCTCGCTGGTGAAGGTGCTGGCCGACCCTTACGAGCAGCTTCCCGCCATCACCTTCTGGCTGCTCGGCAGCCTCGCCGGGGTGAAGCCGGGCGATGTGGCGGCGACGCTGCCGGTAGTGGTCATCGGCCTCGCGCCGTTAGTGCTTCTGCGCTGGCGCATCGGCGTGCTCTCGCTCGGCGATGACGAAGCCCGCGCGCTCGGCGTCGAGGTCAGCCGGCTGCGCGCCATCGTCATCACGGCGGCGACGCTCGTCACCGCCAGCGTGGTGGCGATCTCCGGCGTCGTTGGCTGGGTCGGGCTGATGGTGCCGCACATGGCGCGCCTGCTGGTTGGCCCGCGCTTCGACCGCATGCTGCCGGCCTCGATCCTGTTGGGGACCGCTTTCATGGTGGCGGTCGACACGCTGGCGCGCTCGGGCGCGCGCATCGAGATCCCGCTCGGCGTGCTGACCGCGGTGATCGGTGGCCCGCTCTTCGTCTGGCTGCTCGCCCGCGGCCGCCGGAGGACGCTGCCATGAATGCGTCGACCAGCGCGTTGCAGGCCGAGGGGCTGTCGATCGGTTATGGCGGGCGCGTGGTCGCGGCCGGCATCGATCTCGCCTTGCCGCAAAGCGAGGTCACCTGCCTGCTCGGGCCGAATGGCGTCGGCAAGACCACGCTGTTCAAGACGCTGCTCGGCCTGCTGCCGCCGCTCGGCGGAAAGGTGATGCTGGGCGAGGCGGACATCAGCGCGATGTCGCGCGACGCCGTCGCGCGCCGCATCGCTTATGTGCCGCAGAGCTATGACGGCGCGTTTGCCTATACCGTGCTGGACCTTGTCGTGATGGGCCGCACCGCTCATCTCGGCGCCTTCACCCCGCCCGGCAAAGCGGATGTTGCGATCGCCATGCAGGCGCTGGAACGGCTCGGTGTCGCGGATCTCGCCGAGCGCGACGCAAACCGGATTTCCGGCGGCCAGCGCCAGCTTGCCTTGATCGCGCGGGCGCTGGCGCAGCAGGCCGGCATCATCGTCATGGACGAGCCGACCGCCAGCCTCGATCTCGGCAACCGCGTGCTGGTGCTGGACACGGTGCAGGCGCTGGCCAATGAGGGACTTGCGGTGCTGCTCTCGACCCATGAGCCGGAGCAGGCACTCGCCATTGCCAATGGCGTAGCTTTGCTTGAGCCGAACCAGCCCTTTGCTACCGGCAATGCCATAGCAATGCTAACCGGCGAGAGGCTGAGCCGGCTCTATGGCGTGCCGCTCATGGTGGAACGCACGCTGTCGGGAAGACGGGTGGTCACGACATTGGCCAAACACTGACGCATGGTGCTGTCACGGCAGGTGCAGCACCCCATTTCCGCCGTCATGGCCGGCCTTGTGCCGCCATCTCGGCCTCTGATGCACTGTCGGAATCGAGATTCCCGGCACAAGGCCGGGGATGACGGCCGTATTGGCGGTGATAGTCAGGCGCTAACGACCAGCCCTCAGTTGGTGCCGCGGGCCTTCTTGATATCGGCCTGGACCTCGTTCCACAGCGGCTGGCCGACATTGTCGATCACGGTCTTGGCGACGGGGGCCGCCTTCTCGCGCAGCTTGGCAACTTCGCTTTCCGGCATGACGGTGATCTCCATGCCCGAAGTCTTGAGCTGGTCGAGCGCCTTCTGCGCGTCCTTGCGGGTGTCGGTGCGCTCGAACTCACGCGAGGCTACCGCGGCGTCGAGCAGGATCTTGCGCTCATCCTCGGAGAGCTTGTCCCACCAGGCCTTGCTGGCGAGCACCACCCACGGGCTGTACACGTGGTTGGTCACGGTCAGGTACTTCTGCACCTCGTAGAATTTCGAGGAGACGATCGTGGTGTAGGGGTTCTCCTGGCCGTCGACCGCCTTGGTCTCCAGCGCGGTGAATAGTTCGGCAAAGGCCATCGGTACCGCATTGGCGCCGACCGCCTTGAAGGTGTCGAGGAAGACCGGGTTCTGCATCACCCGCAGCTTGATGCCCTGAATGTCCTCGGCCTTCTCTATTCTGTGCCGGCTGTTGGTCAGGTTGCGGAAGCCGTTCTCCCAATAGACGAGGCCGACCAGGCCCTTGGCCTGCAGGCTGGCCAGCAGCTTCTGTCCGACCGGACCGTCGAGCACGGCGTCGGCCTCTTTCTCATTGGCGAACAGGAACGGCACGTCCCAGATCGCGAATTCCTTCACCGTGCCCACCAGCGTCGCGGTCGAGCCGACCATCATCTCCTGGGCGCCGCCGATCAGCGCGTTCTGCATCTGCACGTCCGGGCCGAGGGTGGCGGCGCCGAAGGTGCGGACCTTGAGCTTGTCGCCGCTGCGCTTCTTCACCTCCTCGGCGAAGAACCGCACCGCGCGGCCCTGGTTGCTGTCTTCGTTGAGGCCGTAGCCGAAGCGGATCAGCCGGGGCTGGACGTTCTGGGCGTAGGACGCGCTCGCGCCGGCCACCAGGGCCAGGGCCGCGACCGCGGCGGACATGAGAAGCTTGTTCATTCCTGTTTCCTCCTGCGATATGGAACCGGCTGTCGCTGCCACGTTCGGTCAGTGCAGCCAGCTTGCGGGCACGGTGATGATTTCCGGGAAGGCGACGAACAGTCCGATCAGCGCGGTGTAGGCGACGACATAGGGCCAGACGCCGCGGATGATGCCTTCCATGCTCACCCGGCCGACGCCGCACACGACGTTGAGCACCGTGCCGACCGGCGGGGTGAGCAGGCCGACGGCGCCGACCATCACGAACATCACGCCGAAATAGACCGGGTCGATGCCGGCACGGGTGATGAGCGGCACCAGCACCGGGCCGAGAATCAGGATTGTCGGGGTGAGGTCCATCGCCGTGCCGACCAGGGTCAGCAGCACCACGATGGCCGCCATCAGCCATTTCGGATGGTCGAGCATCGGCTCGAGCAGGGAGATGACCTGGCCCGGCAGCTCGGCGAGCGTGATCATGTAGGCGGTGACCATGGCGGCGGCGACCAGGAACATCACCACCGCGGTGGTCTTGGCCGCGGTGATGAACAGCCGCGGCAGATCCTTGAGGCTGAGCTCGCGATAGACAAACAGGCCGATCAGCAGCGCATAGACGGCGGCAACCACCGCAGCCTCGGTCGGGGTGAAGAGCCCGGCGCGCATGCCGCCGACGATCAGCACCGGCATTACCAGCGCCCACAACGCGTCGACCAGCGCCCTGGAGCGCTCGGCCCAGGAGCGGCGCGGCTGCACCGGCACGTTCTCGCGCAGCGCCAGCCGCGACCAGATCAGCACCAGCGTCAGGCCCATCAGCAGTCCGGGGACGATGCCGGCCATGAACAGCTTGGTGATGGAGACGTTGGTGGCGACGCCGTAGATGATGAAGGCCATGCTCGGCGGGATGATCGGCGCGATGATGCCGCCGGCGGCGATCAGCCCCGAGGAGCGCTCCAGATTGTAGCCGTTGGAACGCATCATCGGGATGAGCAGCGCGGCGATGGCTGCGGTGTCGGCGATCGCCGATCCCGAGAGGCTGGCGAGCACCACCGAGGTGCCGATCGCCACATAGCCGAGGCCGCCCTTGATGTGGCCGCACAAGGCAACGGCGAGATTGACGATGCGGCGCGACAGGCCGCCGGCATTCATCAATTCGCCGGCCAGCAGGAAGAACGGCACCGCCATCAGCGGGAAATTGTCGGCGCCGCCGAGCATGTTCTGGGCGAGCAGCTGGGCGTCGAAGAAATCGAGATGGAACATCAGCGCGACGCCGGTCAGCATCAGCGCGAAGGCGATCGGCATGCCGAACGCCATCAGTCCAAGCAGCGAACCGAGGAAGATGGCGATGGTCATGGCACCTTCCCCGCGCTTGCCGGCTCTGCCTTCAACGTGAGTTGCCGCTCCTGCTCGACGATCTCCTCGTCGGCGCTCTCCTTGACCTGGATCAGTTCCTCGTCCGACATGCGGCCGAGAACGAGGCGCACCAGATCGGTGAGGAAAAGCAGCGCCATCGCCACCGAAGCGAAGAGGCCGGCGGCGGCGAAGGCGGCGAGCGAAATGCCGGTGACCGGGAGCTCGCTGTTGAGACCGACCAGAACCTGCTGCCAGCTGCCTTTCGCGAACAGCCAGAGCGCGTAGAGGATCAGGAGATTGCAGCCGGCAAGGCACAGCCGCTGCACGCCCCGCGGCAGCAGCTTCACCATCATGTCGACGCCGACATGGGTGCGCTCGCGCACCGCAAGCACGGCACCGAGGAAGATCAGCCAGACGAACCCGAGCCGGGCCAGTTCCTCGGAGGCGGCGACGCCGGCATTCAGGATGTACCGGCCTGCGGCATTGCCGAACACCAGCAGCACCATGGCGGCCAGCAGCAGGCCGATGGTCCATTCGATGACGGCCTGGACATGGTCGATGACGCTCTTCATGGCGTCGCCTCTCCTTGCCGAAGGCCGGCGACCTGCAGGGTTGCGAGCTGCCGGTCGGCCTCTTCCAGCATCTGGTCCGGGTTGAGGGTGATGGGGAGCGTCAGCACGCGCTCATCCGGCTGCGGCGGCTCCAGGGCGTCGAACTGGCTGTCGATCAGGCTCAGCGGCATGAAGTGCCCTGCCCGGCGGGACATGCGCTCCACCACGGTCGGCTTGTCGCCCGACAGGAAAAGGTAGACGACGCGGCCGCTCGCGGCGGAGAGCTGGTCCCGATAGCGGCGCTTCAGCGCCGAGCAGGCGACGACGAGCCCGGTGCCCGAGCGGTCGGCTTCCGCGATGCGGCGTGCGATGGTCGCCAGCCATTCCTCGCGATCCGCATCGCTAAGCGGCAGCCCGCTCGCCATGCGCGCGACATTCGCCGGGGGATGTAGATCGTCGCCTTCGAGAAAAGTCCAGCCGTGGCGCGCGGCGAGCGCCGCGCCGACGCTCGACTTGCCGCTGCCGGCAACGCCCATGACGACGATGATCGGCGGCAATGACGATGGCGAGGACGTCACGGGATCGCGCTCGCGCGGCGGTTAGCGCTGTCAGGCATGGGTCTCCTCCACGGCCTTGTGGGCCAGCAATGGCAGACTGGCTCTGCTCATCCTCATTCTTGCGAAGATGATAGCGCTGTCATTTTGCCGTGTAAAGCAGGCTCCCACGCGTGCGGCGGGGTTCAGTCGTTCCGCGAGGTGCTGGCGCGCGCTTTCAACTCGAAGCCGAGATCGATGGTCCTGCGCTCCGGACGCTGGCCCGCCAGGGCGGCGCGCGCCATCTGAACCGCACGCTGCCCCATCTCGTAGCGCGGGGTGCGGATGCTGGTCAGCGCCGGGTAGGCCGCTTCCATCATTTCCAGATCATTGAAGCCGGCGATGCCGATGCTCGCGGGCACCGCCAGCGCCGCCCGCTGGCACTCGAACAAGGCTCCGAGCGCGAGGTCGTCATTGTTGCAGAAGACGGCATCGGTATCGGGCATGCGCGCCAGGAGATCGCGCAGCAGATCGCGCCCGAGCGACACGCTCGAGGAAGCCGGCGTCGTCGTGATGCGCCTCGGATCATAGAGGTCGGCATCGATCAGCGCGGCGCGATAGCCCTCGAGGCGACGTTGCGTGCGCGGGTCCATGCGGGCGCCAAGGAAACCGATCCGCCGATAGCCGGCCGCCACCAGATGGCTGGTGACGAGATGGCCCCCCGCCTTGTGGGAGAAGCCCACCATCATGTCGACCGGGTCCTCGCTCAGGTCCATGATCTGCACGACCGGGCAACCGGCGGAGGTGAGCAGCGCCCGCCCCCGCTCGGTCTGGTCGACACCGGCGACGATGAGCGCCGCCGGGCGCTGGCTGAGGAAGATGCCGAGCAGGCGCTCCTCCTCGATCGGCGAATAGCGGCTATTGCCAAGCTGCACCTGGTAGGGGCTCTCGGCGACGCTGTCATAGATGCCGCGCAGCACATCGGCGAAGACGTTGTTGGTGAGCGAGGGGATGATGACGCCGATGATGTTGGTCCGTGCGGAGGCTAACGCCCGGGCGTGCTGGTCCGGCACATAGTCGAGCGCCCTCACTGCATCGTCGATCTGCTCGCGCAGTTCCAACGACACACGTGCCGGATCGCGCAATGCGCGCGACACGGTGATCGTGCTGACGCCGGCGCGCGCCGCGACGTCCGCAATCGTGGGGCGACCGCCCTTTCTCCGTGTCCGCATCAATGCGTTCCGAACCGAATCCAAGCGTCATGATAGCGCTGACATCGGTGAAAGCGGAATGCCTCATCGCAATCCCGTACTCGCCCCGTCAACGCGTGAGCGCCGCGCCCTACCCCGGCTTCATTTCCTCCAGCATGGTCGGGATCAGCTCGGAGACCGTCGGGTGGATCGGCACGGCACGCTGCAGCTTCGTGTAGGGCGCACCGGCATTCATCATGTCCAGGATGCCATGAATGGCTTCGTCGCCGCCGGTGCCGAGGATGGCGGCGCCGAGGATCTGCCTGGTCTCGGCATCGACGACGACTTTCATGAAGCCCTGCGTCTCGCCCTTCTCCACGGCGCGGCCGACCCGCGTCATCGGCCGCTTGCCGATGAGCAAGGGGCGGCCGCTGCTGCGGGCGGCCGACTCGGTCATGCCAACGCGCCCGAGCGGCGGGTCGGTATAGAGCGCATAGCCGGGCACGCGCTCGCTCAGCCTCCAGTCCTGCCCGTCGATGAGATTGGCGGCGACGATCTCGAAGTCGTTGTAGGCAGTGTGGGTGAAGGCGCCGCGCCCGTTGCAATCGCCCAATGCCCAGATGCCCGGCACGTTGGTGGCGAGGCTGTCGTCGACCTTGATATAGCCCCGCGGATCGGCCTCGATGCCGGCGGCCTCGAGGCCGAGATGGTCGGTATTGGGGCGGCGGCCAACCGCGAGCAGGATGTGCGATCCGACGATCTCGGGCGCGCCGCTCGTGCAGTCGACCGCCACCGCGACGCCTTCGCCTTGTCGTTCGAGCCGGATGCACTCGGCATTGAGGCGGATGCCGACGCCCTCGCCCGCGAGGATGTCGGCCAGCGCCAGGGAGACGTCCTCGTCCTCGCGCGGCACCAGGCGTTCGCTCTTCTCGATGACCGTGACCTCGGCACCGAAGCGGCGATACATCTGCGCGAATTCGAGCCCTATATAGCTGCCGCCGATGACAATGAGATGCTTCGGTACGTGATCGAGCTCGACCATGTCGCTGTTTGTCAGATAGGACACGGTGTCGATGCCGGGCATGTCGGGCACCAAAGCGCGACCACCGACATTGAGAAAGATGCGCGGCGCGGTGAGCAACTCCTCCCCGACGCGGATCGTGCGCGCGTCCTCGAAGCGGGCGTGGCCGCGAAGCACGGTGCAGCCCGCCATGCCACCGAGCCAGCCCTCGATCCCGGCGCGGGAATCGGTCGTCACCTTGGCCGCACGCGCCCTCACCCGCGCCATGTCGATGCGCGTCGGGGTGTCGATCAGCACGCCGTACTCGGCGCCTCGGGCGACGATCCGGGCCGCATAGGCGCTGGCCACCAGCGTCTTGGTCGGCTTGCACCCGGTGTTCACGCAGGTGCCGCCGAAGAACTTGCGCTCGATGATGGCGACGCTCATGCCGGCCGCGGTCAGACGTCCGGCGAGCGAGGGCCCCGCCTGTCCGGCGCCGATGATGATCGCGTCGAAGGTTTGGCTCATGGCAATGCCCCGACAAAAAGCAGCGCGCCGAGTATGGCGACTGCAGCTTCGATGAGAGTGGCCAACGCTGCGCAGGCCCGATTTAAACAGGCGCATGCTGAACTACAGACGGCGAGCTGTCTGCTCTCCTATTGCACGTGCACATGCGATTGTTTCCGTCCGGCGAACAGTGAGTTTCGCTGCACCGCACTCGCGGTCACCCTCGACATCCCTATATCGCGCTCATCACCGTTGCCACAGCCGGCAACGAACTTCCCACAAACCAGCGCCCTCCCAGGCGAGGAGCGCTCGATAAGGGACTGTACTCATGAAGACGACCATACTCGCGCTCGTTGGAGCGGGAGCCGTCCTGTTCGGCTCCGCCGCCGCCGCAGATGCCGCCGGACGCGACCGCACCTGGAGCGACGGCTGGAAGCAGAGCGTCACCAATAGTCAGCCTGCACACTCGCAGGCCGCGCCGGTGACCGAGGGGCGCAATGCGGCGTCGCCGTCGGCACCCCAGGTTCAGGGCGTCGAGCCCTATATTGCCCGGCAGATCGAGAGCAACCGCCGCAGCCGGTGAGCTGAACGATACGGCAGCCGCCGCGGCTCGACAGCCGCGGCGGCTGCCTCCTTCCAAGCAAGGGATGAACGCCCCGAAACGTCACGGACCTCACGCTGCATCGAGCGCCACGATGATCCGCTCCACCAGGGCGTGGAGATCGTCGCGGTGACCGGTGCGCGCGGCGGGGTGGTCGTCGAGCGAGGTCATGACGATGGTCGTCGCCTTGTCAGGCACGACATAGAGCATCTGCCCGCCATAGCCCCAGGCATAGCGCACCGGCGTGCCGGCGATGTCGCGCAGAAACCAGCCATAGCCATAGGCATCGCCGGTGAAGCGCGAATTCGTCCGTGCCTCCCACGACCGGGCGATCCATGAGGCCGGCACCAGTTGCCGCCCTTCCGGGGTGCGACCGCCACTGCGATAGAGCTCGCCGAAGGCGAGCAGCGAGCGCGGGCTCATCGCCATCTCATTGCCGCCGAGATAGATGCCTTGCGGATCGCGCGCCCAAGCGGCGATGGAGAAGCCCGGCAGCGGGCCAAGCCATTCGCGCGCCAGCGCAAGCGTCGACTTGCCGCTGCGCCGCGTCAGTATCGCCGAGACGAGATGGGTGGAGGCCGTGGAGTAGAGCATCGCACCGCCCGGCTCATCCACGATTGGCCGAGCGAGCGCGAAGCGCACCCAGTTGCGGCTCGAGACCCAGCGCCCGTAATTCGCGCCGGACATGCGCTCCAGCCCCGCCTGCATGGAGAGCAGATTGCCGATGGTGATCTCGGCGAGCCGCGGGTCGGGATCGGACGGCAGGTCGCGCGCGAGGATGGGCGCGATCTTCTGGTCGACGCCCTCGATCACGCCCTTTTCGATCGCGATACCGGCGAGAGCCGAGATCACCGATTTGGAGGCCGATTTGATGTTGGTCGCCCCGACCGGCGAGCTGCCCTTGTAGCCCCGCTCCGCCAGCGTTTGCCCATCGCGGGCGATGATCACGCAACGCAGCGGTGCCAGCGTCTCGGCGCCATCGAGCACCTGGCTGAGCGCCGGCTCGGCGGAGGGCCGCGATTGCGCGTGCGCCCGCCTGATCAGCGCCGGCGCGGGCACCAGGGCGAGCAGCGGCAAAGCGAGAAAGCGACGTCGATGCATAATGCGTGAGTAGCGCCCAATCCGGCGCGAAACGAGGTCGCGCATTCGGGCTCACCGTGATTTGAGCTTCGTGCCTGGGATGCTTACCCGCCGCCTTGGCGCTCCTCGGCGCGGTCCTTGGCGCCGACCTCGCGTTCCACCGCGGCGCTGAGGCGCTGGAAGACGCCGAGCGAGATCATCGTCGCACATGCCGCCGCGAACAGCAGCGCCGGATACACCAACTGGCCGACATCCTCGCGGATGAGCTTGAAGGTCAGCACCAGCGCCTCCAGAAAAATGGCGATGATGATGGTCGAGACGAACTTGGTCAGGCCGCGCCGCGTGTCGGCGGCGCTGCGCTTCTCGCGCTCCGCCGGCACTTCCTCTTCGAAGAAGTATTTCGCGACGTCGAACAGCGCGATCGCCACGATGAGATAGCCGACGGTGTTGAGCAGCACATCGTCCAGCGATTCGACGCCGCCATAGCCGTCATGCACCGCGACATAGAAGGCGTAGATCATCAACGCCGCGGCAACCGCCATCAGAGCGACGGCACCGATCGCAAATACGATCCGTATGAAACCCTTCATGCGCCGGTGTCGCCTCGATCGATGAGCTCCGCGCGCAGCATAGCGGAGTGCATCGCGCCCAGACAGCATTCGCGTGCGTATCGGGGTATTCCCCGAAAATGTATCAAAGCGTGCGGGTCGAGGGGACCGCGACAGTCCAAGACAAACTCCCCGCCCGCAGGGAAAGACGAGCGACATTCGACCGGTACGCTCTCCATCGGCATCATTCGGAATGAGGAACGGCCGGCGCGGTTGCGCCTGCGCGTCCCGATGGAGGTTCACATGTCCTATGACCCGCACGAGTTCAGGGTCGAATGGCGAGATGTAGCCGCTGGCTGGCTTCTGTCCGTCGTCGCTGTTCTGGGCCTTATCGCGCTTGGCAGCGGTGATCCGGCTTCCAGCAAGGACCGGGTGCAGCCCGGCTACAGCGTCGAGACCTCCCTGAGCGCCGATTGCGACCGGCAGGCGTGCGCACCGGAACGCACCGAGCGGCTATCGCGCGATGGTGTCGCCTTGCCGGCCGCCGAATGGGAGGAGGAGCACACCTGCGGGTCGAAGGGCCACTGCGCGTACTTCTGAGCGGCCGCGTCGGCGGCCGCGTCTTCGTGGTGCTCGGGCGGGCGGTTGCTCCTATGGCGCATCGACCGTCGCGAACGCGCATACGGCTCCGAATGTTTTCGTGGCTCGCTCAAAGAGCTACGCGCCAAACAAGACTGCGCGGCATGCTCGTAAGCCCGCTGGTGGTCGAAAAAGTCGAATCCCCGTCTTCGCGTGACTAGAGCCCTTTCCGTTCGGATGGAAACATCCCAACGATAAGAAAACGCTCTAGATTCAATGAGTTGGAGCAATTCCTCTTCGATCAGATGATTCCATCTGATCGGGAAAGCTCTAAGGCGCTATTGGCTCGTCAGCCCAAGTGGATCACACTTGTGTTGCTCATGGTCGCCGCGTCGCTACTCCTCATTCTCTCGCTGATCGGATCGGCCCTGCTGTATTGGGCAGCCTGGCTCATTCGTCGCCGCGCGGCGGCCGTCGATCCGCATGGCACCCACATGCCGACCGTCAGCCTGCTCAAGCCGCTCCACGGTGCCGAGCCGCGGTTGGCTGACAATCTCGCAACGGCGCTTGCGCAGAATTATCCAGGTCGCATCGAGATGGTGTGCGGCGTGGCCCGCAACGACGACCCTGCCATAGCGACCGTCGAATCGCTGCGCGCCGACTTTCCAGCCGCCAATCTGCGGCTGATTGTCGATCCCCGGCGCTGGGGCGCCAATGCCAAGGTCTCGAACCTCATCAATCTCATGGCCGCGGCAAATCACGACGTGCTGGTCTTCGCCGACAGCGACATCGTGGTGTCACCAGACTATATCACCCGGCTCGTGGGCCTACTCGACCAGTCCGGCACGGGCGCGGTGACCTGCCTATACGTAGGACGGGGTGATGCCGGCTTCTGGTCGCGATTGGTCGCTGCCGGTATCGACACCCATTTCGTGCCCGCCACGATGATCGCGTTG
Source organism: Xanthobacteraceae bacterium (assembly GCA_029266425.1). Lineage (GTDB taxonomy): Bacteria > Pseudomonadota > Alphaproteobacteria > Rhizobiales > Xanthobacteraceae > Ancylobacter. The sequence goes on along the minus strand of JAQSWY010000009.1, from coordinate 74,744 downwards.
GCGACCGGACTTGGGCGGCCATGCATGGGTTCGACCATCGCGCTGCACCGAAATACGCTGGCGGAGATCGGAGGCTTCGGCCGCTTCGCCGACACTCTGGCGGATGACTATGCGTTCGGAGAGGCGGTCCGGGCCACAGGGCGTAAAGTAGTGGTGGCAGCGATGGTCCTGACCCACGCCTGCGCCGACACTACCTTCTCCCGTGTGGTCCGGCAGGAACTGCGCTGGAACGCTACCATTCTAGGCATTGACCCGGCAGGCTATGCCGGCAGCATCATCCTCCATCCGCTACCGCTCGCGCTCATCGCCTGGGTCGCGGGTGGCGGCATGGTTGCGGCAGGCGCCAGCCTGCTGGCGATCGCGGCGCGCGCGAGCGTGGCACTCGCGACGGATCATCTCGACGCCCCGGGCCGACCCGCCGGTTACCATTTTGTCGCGATTTTGCTGATCCCGCTGCGCGATCTGCTTTCCTTCGCTATGTTTATCATGGCCTTCGTTACCCGGTCGGTAGATTGGCGCGGGGCTGATATCAAGCTCGAACCGGAAGGCCGAATTTCCGTTCCAGAGGATATGGGACAATGATGCGCTCGCTCTTTCTCCAGGCGCCCTCGTTCGACGGCTATGACGGCGGCGCAGGTGCGCGCTATCAGATGAAACGCGAGGTGCGCTCATTCTGGTATCCGACCTGGCTCGCCCAGCCCGCCGCGATGGTAGACGGTTCCAGGCTGATTGATGCGCCCGCCCACGACCTCGGCTGGGACGACATCAAGCATGAGGTCGACGACAAGGAACTGGTGATCCTCCACACCTCGACGCCCAGCTTCCGCCAGGACTCCCATACCGCGGACCTGATCCGCAAGCGTAACCCCGGGGCGCTGATCGGCATGATCGGCGCCAAGGTGGCCGTGGAAGCTGAGAAGTCGTTGCGCGATGCGCCCTCAATCGACTTCGTCTGCCGCAACGAATTCGACTTCACCATCGTCGACATCGCCAACGGCATGCCGCTCACCGAGGTCGACGGCATCAGCTATCGGGCAGCCGACGGCACCATCGTCCACAACAAGGACCGCGCCGTCGTCGAGAACATGGACCTGCTGCCGTTCGTCGCCCCGGTCTACAAGCGGGACCTGACGATCGAGAAATATTTCGGCGGGTATCTGAAGCACCCTTATGTGAGCTTCTATACCGGCCGCGGCTGCAAGAGCCGCTGCACCTTCTGCCTCTGGCCGCAGACCGTGGGCGGGCACAATTACCGTACGCGCTCGATTCCCCATGTCATTGAAGAAGTGAAATACATCCTGCGCGAAATGCCCGAGGTGAAGGAGATCTTCTTCGACGACGACACGCTGACCGACAACCTGCCGCGTGTCGAGGAACTCGCCCGCGCGCTCGGGGCGCTCGGCTTCGGCAAGCCGGGCTTCGGCGTCTCCTGGAGTTGCAACGCCAAGGCCAACGTGCCCCGCAAGACACTCGAGATCCTTCGCGAAAACGGCCTGAGGCTGCTCCTCGTCGGCTATGAGAGCGGCAACCAGAAGATCCTGATCAACATCAAGAAGGGCTTGCGCGTCGATGTCGCGCGGCAGTTCACCAAGGACTGCCACGAGCTCGGCATCGTCATCCACGGCACCTTTATCCTGGGCCTGCCCGGCGAGACGCTCGAGACGATCGAGGAGACGATCCGCTTTGCGATCGAGATCGACCCGCACACCTTGCAGGTCAGCCTCGCCGCGCCCTATCCGGGCACCTTCCTCTACAAGCAGGCCGTCGAGAACAGCTGGTTCGACGGCACAGACCATCTGCTGACCGACGGCGGCGCCCAGATCGCGCAGCTCAGCTATCCCCACCTGCCGGCGCCGGTCATCTTCGACAAGGTCGAGGAGTTCTACAAGCGCTTCTACTTCCGCCCGCGCAAGATCGGGGCGATCGTGAGTGAGATGGTGCGCGACTGGGACATGATGAAGCGGCGGCTGCGCGAGGGCGTGGAGTTCTTCAATTTCCTGCGCCAGCGGAAGGAAGCCGCTTGATTGAGCTGGTCGTCACGGCCGACGATTTCGGTGCTGATCTGGCAGTCAATGAAGCGGTCGAAACGGCGTATCGCGAAGGCGTCCTGACGGCGGCGAGCCTGATGGGCCTGCGTTTCGCATTGAGCCCTCGCGCCCGGAGCCAGCTCTCGGGCGAGATCGAGGCGCACTACGCCGCCAAAGGCCTGCCGCCCACACGAGCCGGCCTGTCGCCACCCGGAACGATCTTTGGTCTCGCCAATAGTGGCCAAATGGACACGGTGCGGACTGCACGCGCGCTCGCAGGGCTTTCCCACGGCTTCAACGAACCCCGGCTATCGCCACCGGGCCTAGCGCGACGCGCTGGTGGCGCCCGCCGCGCGCGCGGCGTTCTCGGCGGGGGGCGTGCGGCTCGGCTGTTCCGCGGATTTTGTCGGAGCGCACACGTGACGCCTGTGAAGAAGGCCGTCGCCTGATGAGCAGGGGACGCTTCTGGCTATTGCTGGCCACAATCGGCGGGCTCGCGGTCGCGGGCTGGATGCTGAGCGCGACCGGCATCGACAAGGTGCTGGACGTCATCGGCCGTTTCGGTATCGGCGGGTTCCTCGCCTATTGCGCCTATTCGCTCGGCACCGTCGCGCTGCTCGGTGCCGCATGGGCGAGCGCCGCCCCGCCGCTTGGCATTCGCGACAGCTTCCTGCTGTTCGGCTGGGCGCGGCTGGTGCGCGAAGCCGCCGCCGACATCCTGCCGTTTTCGCAGGTCGGCGGACTGGTCATCGGCATCCGCCTGCTGATCGTCCGCGCCATTCCCACGCCGCTGGCTAATGCTTCGGTGCTGGTCGACCTTGCCACCGAAATGGCCGCCCAGATCGTCTTCACCCTGTTCGGCATCGCCGGCTTTGTCGTGCTCCGCTCGGGCGGGGCAGATCCGGACATGCTGATGACGCCGATCCTCGCCGGTACGCTGGTGATGGTCGGGCTGATGACCGCCTTCTTCCTTGCGCAGAGCCGCATTCTGCGCATCGCGGAACTGCTGCTCGTACGCATGCTTCCGGCGGTGAGCGGCGGTATAGCCGACGCCCGCGCCGAACTTGCCCGGATCTATGCACAGCCCGGGAGGGTCGCGCTTGCGCTCGCCTTCAATCTCGCCGCCTGGGTCGCGTCCGCTGCGGGCGCTTGGATCGCGCTTGTCATGATGGGCGTGAAACTGCCGCTCGTGACGGTGCTGGTGATGGAGAGCCTGATCTTCGTGCTGCGCAGCGTCGCCTTCGCGCTGCCGGGCGCGATCGGCGTGCAGGAGGTTGCCTATGTGCTGCTCGGGCCGCTGCTCGGCCTGCCTGCGGAAGAGGCTCTTGCCTTGTCGCTCGCGAAGCGCGCGCGTGATCTCGTGATCGGAATTCCGGCACTGGTCGCCTGGCAGGCCAGCGAGGCGCGTGCGCTCAGTGCCACCCGATCAGGTGTGACCAGAGGTTCGTTGCGCCAAAATTGCGCCGTAAAACCCATTGCAGAACAAAGTCGTACCGAGGGTGAGGAACGCCAGTGACGACACACGTGCCTCCACAGACGCCGTTGCTCGACACTGTAGGCACGCCTGACGAGCTTCGTCGGCTCGAACGCCAGCAGTTGCGCCAGCTGGCTGACGAATTGCGCGCGGAGACCATTTCGGCGGTTGGAGTGACCGGCGGCCATCTGGGTTCGGGACTGGGCGTGGTCGAGCTGACCGTTGCGCTCCATTATGTGTTCAAGACGCCGCATGACCGCTTGATCTGGGACGTCGGGCATCAAGTCTATCCGCACAAGATCCTGACCGGCCGTCGCGATCGCATCCGCACGCTGCGCCAGGGAGGCGGGCTTTCCGGCTTCACCAAGCGCAGCGAGAGCGAGTATGACCCGTTCGGCGCGGCGCACTCATCGACCTCGATCTCGGCGGCGCTTGGCTTCGCCATCGCCAGCAAGCTCTCCGGCACCCCGCGCAAGGCGATCGCGGTGATCGGCGACGGCGCGATGAGTGCCGGCATGGCCTATGAGGCGATGAACAATGCCAGCGCGGCCGGAAACCGGCTGGTTGTGATCCTCAACGACAACGACATGTCGATCGCCCCGCCCGTCGGCGCGCTTTCGGCCCATCTCGCACGGCTGATCTCGTCGTCGGAATATCTGGGCTTTCGCAATCTGGCCAAACGGGTGACCAGGAAAGTGTCGCGCCGCCTGAGCGCGGCTGCCGGCAAGGCCGAAGAGTTCGCGCGCGGCATGGCGACCGGCGGCACCTTGTTCGAGGAGCTGGGCTTCAATTATGTGGGGCCCGTGGACGGGCATAATCTCGACCATCTGATCCCGGTGCTGGAGAATGTCCGCGATGCCGAGGAAGGTCCGTTCCTGGTCCATGTCGTGACCAGGAAAGGCAAGGGCTACGCGCCTGCCGAGAATGCTGCGGACAAATATCACGGCGTGCAGAAGTTCGATGTCATCACCGGTGTCCAGGCAAACGCGCCGCCGGGACCGCCGGCCTATCAGAATGTCTTCGCCGACCAGCTGATCCAGGAAGCGACGCGCGATCCCGCCATCGTCGCCATCACCGCCGCCATGCCCTCGGGCACCGGGCTCGACCGGTTCGCCAGGGTTCATCCGGAGCGCTTCTTCGACGTCGGCATTGCCGAGCAGCACGCGGTGACGTTCGCCGCGGGGCTCGCCGCGCAGGGCATGCGGCCATTCTGCGCGATCTACTCGACCTTCCTGCAGCGCGCCTATGACCAGGTCGTGCACGATGTGGCGATCCAGAACCTGCCGGTGCGTTTCGCCATCGACCGTGCTGGCCTGGTCGGCGCCGATGGCGCAACCCATGCCGGCAGCTTCGACGTGACCTATCTCGCAACCCTGCCCAATTTCGTGGTGATGGCGGCGGCCGACGAGGCCGAGCTGGTGCACATGACGCACACGGCGGCGCTGCACGACGACGGCCCGATCGCGGTGCGCTATCCGCGCGGCTCCGGCGTCGGCGTGGCGCTGCCCGAGGTGCCGGAGCGGCTCGAGATCGGAAAGGGCCGGGTGCTGCGCACCGGGCGCAAGGTCGCGATCCTGTCTCTCGGCACGCGGCTGGCCGAAGCGCTCAAGGCGGCCGACGTGCTCGAGGCCAGGGGGCTTTCGACCACCGTCGCCGATATGCGCTTCGCCAAGCCGCTCGACGAGGAGCTGACCCGCTGGCTGCTGACGACGCACGAAGTGGCCGTGACGATCGAGGAAGGTGCGATCGGGGGCCTCGGCGCACATGTCCTCACGCTCGCCAGCGATGCCGGGCTGATCGACGATGGGCTCAAGCTCCGGACCATGCGCCTGCCCGACCTGTTCCAGGACCAGGACAAGCCGGAGCTCCAGTACGCCGAAGCCGGCCTTAATGCCGAGCATATCGTCGACAGCGTGCTCAAGGCGCTGCGCTACAATGACGTCAGCGCCGTCTGAACCCCGGCAGGCTGAGGGCACATGAAGCTGTTCATTCCCGGCACCGTCGCGTGGACCACCCGCCACCCCTGGATGACGCTGGCGGCGGCGCTGGCGGTCACCGTGGCCGCGCTTGCTTATGTCGCCAGCCATTTCGACATGTCCACCGACACGGCTGCACTGATCTCCGCCGACGTCGAATGGCGCGCGCACGAGCGCACGTTCGACGACGCCTTTCCGCAGCTGCGCGATTCCATGGTGGTCGTCGTCGACGGCGCCACGCCTGAACTGGCGGAAGACGGCGCCGCGCGCCTCGCCGAAGCGATGCATGGCGATCCCGCCCATTTCCGTGTGGTCCGCCGTCCGGACGGCGGCGAATTCTTCGCCCGCCAGGGCCTGTTGTTCGGCTCGACGGCCGAGGTGACGTCCGCGATGGGCGGGCTGACCGAGGCGCAGCCCGTGCTGACCCCGCTCGCCGCCGACCCGTCGCTGCGCGGCATCGCCACGTTCTTCTCGACCATGCTCGACGGCGTCGATATGGGCGCCGTGAAGCTCGCCGATATCGACAAGCCGATGGCCGCGCTGACCGAAGCGACGAACCAGGCGCTCGCCGGCCAGCCGGGTTTCTTCTCCTGGCAGTGGTTGTTCGCGGGCGGCGCGTCCACGCTCGACGCGCCGACGCGGCGGCTGATCCTTGCCCGGCCGGTGCTCGAGTTCGATTCGATCACGCCCGGCGCGGCGGCAAGCAAGGCGGTGCACGCTGCCGCAGCGCGGCTCGAGCTTGACGCGGCCCACGGCGTCTCGGTGCGGCTCACCGGCGACGTCCCGCTGTCCGACGAGGAATTCGCCTCGCTGGAGGAGAACATCGGACTGGTCGGGATGGTGATGATCGGAGCGATGCTCCTCATCCTGTGGCTGGCGACTGGATCGATCCGGCAGGTCGGCGCGATCATGGCGACGATCGTGCTGGGGCTGGTAACGACGCTGGCGGTCGGGCTGCTGGCGGTGGGATCGCTCAATCTCATCTCGATCGCGTTCATCCCGCTGTTCGTCGGGCTGGGCGTCGATTTCGGCATCCAGATCTGCGTCCGCTTCGGTGCCGAGCGCGCCGAAGGAGCATCGACGCCGGAAGCCCTGCGCCGCGCGGCGACGGCGCTTGCCGCGCCGCTCTCGCTGGCGGCGGCCGCGATCTTCCTCGGCTTCGGCGCGTTCCTTCCTACCGCCTATGTCGGCATAGCCGAACTGGGGGTGATCTCCGGCATCGGCATGGTGGTCGCCCTGGCGTTCAGCGTGACCGTGCTGCCGGCGCTGGTCACGCTGCTCGATCCCCCTGCGCCGCGCGGGGAAGTGGGCTTCGCCGAACTGGCGCCTGTCGACCGGCTGCTTGCGACGCGGCGCAAGGCCGTGCTCTGGATATTCGGCGTGTCGATGGCCGTCAGCATCGCCCTGCTCCCCTGGGTGGAATTCGACTTCAACCCGCTGCACATGCGCAATCCCGACGGGCCGGCGATGCGCACGCTGACCGATCTCACGCGCGACCGCGACCGCACGCCGAACACCATCAGCGTGCTGGCGCCCGACCGCGCTGCGGCACAGGAGCTCGCGACCCGGCTCGGGGCGCTCCACGAAGTGCGGCAGGTCGTCTGGCTCGACAGTTTCGTGCCCGAGGATCAGGCGCCGAAGCTCGCCGCGATCGGCGAGGCCTCGAAGTCGCTCAACCTCTCCGCCGATTCCCCGGACGCTGTGCCGCCGGAAGATGCGGCGCTGGTACAGTCGCTGGCGGCGCTCGCGCCGAAGCTCGCCAGCGCGGCCACCGCGCACCCCGGCCCCGGTGCCGAGACGGCACGACAGCTGGCGAGCGCGCTGCAGCGCCTCGAAAATGGCACGCCGGCGCAGCGCGCGGCTCTCAATGCCACGCTCAGCCAGCCGCTCGACATGATGCTCAAACAGATGCGCGCGTCCTTGCAGGCGCGCCCTGTCGCGCTCGACACGCTGCCCGCCGAGCTGGAACGCGACTGGCGCACGCCGGACGGCCGCTATCGCCTCGAAGTCTTCCCGTCGGGCGAGGCCGACGACAACAGCGTCCTGCGCCGCTTCCGCGACGCGGTCAGCCAGGTGACCCCGGCGATATCGGGTCTGCCGGTCGTGACCCAGGCGGCCGCATCGACGATCGCCGGGGCGTTTGTCCAGGCCGGCGTGATCGCCTTCATTCTGGTCAGCCTGTTGCTGATCGCCGTGCTGCGCGACCTCCGCGAAGTCGCGTTCACGCTGGCACCGGTGATCCTGTCGATCTTCCTCACGCTCGGAACCTGCGTGCTGATCGGCCAGCCGATCAACTTCGCCAACATCATTGCCTTTCCGCTGCTGTTCGGCGTCGGCGTCGCGTTCCACATCTATTTCGTGATGGCGTGGCGCGCCGGCGCGACCAATCTGCTGCAATCGAGCCTGGCCCGCGCGGTGCTGTTCAGCGCGCTCGCAACCGGCACTGCGTTCGGCAGCCTGTGGCTGTCGCACCATCCCGGCACCGCGAGCATGGGCAAGATCCTGATGATCTCGCTGGTCTGGACGCTGATCTGCGCTCTGATCTTTGAGCCCGCGCTGCTGGGCCCGCCGCGGCCGAAGGAGCAGGCTCGCGCGTAACCACGGTCTCAAGCGATGCGGCCATAAGCGCTTCCGCGGCTGGATCGGCCAGACGATTGTTCGATTCTGGTGTCATGAGGGAAAGCCTCGCGCCAGGAACGGCCAGCTTGTCCTCCGGTGCTACGCCTGCGACCAGGGCTCATGTGCCCAGGCCCATCCGTCGGGAACCCGCGCGACGTCCCAGTGTATCTCGACGGTCTTCGCAGTTTTCAAGGGGCCGATATGCTGGGCAGGCAAACTAGACATTCGTCCTTTCGCGTTGACGTTAGGGAATGCCCTGGCCGATCATCGTTCGAATTTATAAAGCGGGCGTTTTGCGCTTGAACCCCTGATGCCTTACATTGCATCGATCAAAGGTTGACGGAAACAACCGCGAAAGGCGCGCCGGATGGTGCAGGCGGATCAAGAGCCGCGGACCGCTCTTCGAGTCATTCTCGCCAAGCCGCGGGGATTCTGCGCCGGCGTGGTCCGTGCTATCGAGATCGTCGAGCGGGCGCTGGAGCGGGCGCAGGCACCGGTATATGTCCGCCACGAGATCGTTCACAATCGCCACGTCGTGGAGCGGTTGCGGAAAAAGGGTGCGGTCTTCGTCGAGGAACTTTCCGAGATCCCACCCGGAGCGCTGACCATCTTCAGCGCTCACGGCGTCGCCCGATCGGTCCAGGACGAGGCCCGCGGTCGTGAACTCCCGGTGATCGACGCTACTTGCCCGCTCGTCAGCAAGGTCCATGTCCAAGGCCGGCGCTACGCCAAATCGGGGCGTACGCTCGTACTGATCGGACATGAGGGCCATCCCGAAGTCGTGGGCACGATGGGCCAGGTAGACGGGCCGATCCATCTCGTCTCAACCGTCGCCGACGTCGCCGCCCTTCCCGTCCCGACCGATGCGCCGATCGCCTATATCACGCAGACGACGCTGAGCGTCGACGATACGCGCGCTATCATCGCGGCCCTGTCCGAGCGGTTCAGCGACATGGTCGGGCCGGATGTCTCCGAAATCTGCTACGCGACGCAGAATCGCCAGACGGCCGTGCGCGAGCTTGCCCCGCTCTGCGACGTGCTGATCGTGGTGGGCGCCGCCAACAGTTCGAACTCCAACCGGCTTCGCGAGATCGGCGTCGAGATGGGCCTGCCGAGCTATCTCGTCGACGATGGCAGCGGCGTCGATCCGGCCTGGCTGACCAACGTGAAGACGGTGGGCATCACCGCCGGCGCCTCGGCGCCCGACGCGCTGGTCGACAGCGTGATTGCCGCGCTCGGCCGTCTCCGAAGCATCGAAGTGACGCAGCTCGATGGCGTCGAGGAAAACATCGAGTTCAGGCAGCCCCCCGAACTGCGCCACGAAGAGGCGTTCCCTCTCGCTGCACCTCTTGCCGCGCAAAGGACCTGATTGCATGGCACTTCCCGTCGCTCCCATGCTGCGTATCGCTACCTACACGGTTCTCCAGCACCTGAAGGGCGGGCGTTACCCTTTGGTGCTGATGCTCGAGCCGCTGCTGCGCTGCAATCTCGCCTGCCCCGGCTGCGGCAAGATCGATTATCCCGATCCGATCCTGAACCAGCGGCTCAGCTTCCAGCAGTGCATGGACGCGATCGACGAATGCGGCGCGCCCGCGGTCTCCATCGCCGGCGGCGAGCCGCTGCTGCACCGGGAAATGCCGAAGATCGTCGAGGGTTATCTGGCGAAGAAGAAGTTCGTCATCCTTTGCACCAATGCGCTGCTACTCAAGAAGAAGATCGACGATTACAAGCCCTCGCCCTATTTCACCTGGTCGATCCACCTCGATGGCGACAAGGCCATGCACGACCATGCCGTCGATCAAGCGGGCACCTATGAGGTCGCGGTCGAGGCAATCAAGCTTGCCCAGTCCAAGGGCTTCCGCGTGCAGGTCAACAGCACGGTGTTCGACGGGGCGAGCCCGGACCGGCTCGCCGCCTTCTTCGACACGATGAAGGAACTGGGCGTCGGGATCACCGTCTCGCCCGGCTATGCCTATGAGCGCGCGCCCGACCAGGAGCATTTCCTCACCCGCCAGCGCACCAAGAACTTCTTCCGTGACGTGTTCAAGCGCGGCGACGGCGGCAAGGCCTGGGACTTCACGAACTCGCCGCTGTTCCTCGACTTCCTTGCCGGCAACCAGAGCTATGAATGCACGCCGTGGTCGATGCCGCTGCGCACCGTGTTCGGCTGGCAGAAGCCCTGCTATCTCGTCGGCGAAGGCTATGTCGGGACCTTCAAGGAGCTGATGGAAGGGACCGACTGGGAGCAGTATGGCGTCGGCAAGTATGAGAAATGCGCCAACTGCATGGTCCATTGCGGCTTCGAGGGCACGGCGGCGACCGATGCGATCCGCCATCCGTTGAAGATGTTCAACGTGGCGCGCAAGGGCGTGCGCACCGAAGGCCCGATGGCGCCGGATATCGACCTGAGCAACCAGCGACCGGCGGAAAACGTCTATTCGACCCACGTGGAGCGTGAACTGGCGAGAATCATTGCAGAGAATCCCAAGGGGCTGAAGCGGACCGAGCGCGCGGCCTGATCCTCCTCGTTCGAGAGAATCGCATCCCCCTCAATCGAGCGCCATCCGTGATCCGATCCGGGCGGCGCCGCGTTTGAGTTCGCGCATCGCCTTGGCGAAGCCGGCGGTGGTTCGTGCGATGTCTGCGGCCTGGCCGGGGCGGGTTGCGAGCGAGCGCAGCATCGCCTGCAGGTCGAGGCCGCCGCCGGGGCGCATCGCCACCGTGATCGCATGCGGCAAGGCGTGGTCGGGGCCGTCGGAAATGCAGCGCGCGACCGCGAAGGGCAGGCCATTCGCGCCGGCAATAGCGGCTGCGACGTGGCTTTCCATGTCAACGGCCAGGGCATGGTGCCGCGCTGCCAGCACACGCTTTTCCGCCACGGTGTCGATCATCCGCCCGTCGGCATAGACGGTGCCGGCGCGGGCGCGGGGAAGCGATGCCAGCAGCGCATCGCACCACGCCGGATCGCAGTCGCGCTCGACTTCGCCGGTCAGCCGGTCGCCTACGACCCAGTCGCCGATCGCGAGGCCATCGGCCAGCGCACCAGCCATGCCGAAGCTGATGATACCGGCCGCACCTTCCACCGCCCCTGCCACCGCCGCTTCCAGCTTGGCGCGCAGGCTCGCCGCATCGCCTCCCCCTGCGATCACCACCAGCGCGGGTGACCGCAGCGTCGCGGCTTCCTGCCTCGTGCCGGTGACGACGATGACCCGTGCGATGCCCTGGCTCACATGCCGTGCTCCACCGCCGCATGGTTCGAGCGCTTCAGGTTGCGGTAGCGCGCCATGGCCCAGAGCGGGAAGTATTTCGGATAGCCGTGGTAGCGCAGATAGAAGACGCGCGGAAAACCGCCGCCGGTGTACATCTCCTGACCCCAGAGACCGTCTGCGTCCTGGTTGGCTGCGAGCCAGGCGATGCCGCGCTCGACCGCGGGCGAACCCACCTCGCCCGCCGCCATCAGCCCCAGCACCGCCCAGCTGGTTTGTGAGGCCGTCGACCGGGCGGGAACGTGGCCCGTGCGGTCGAGCGCATAGCTGTTGCAGCTCTCGCCCCATCCCCCGTCCGGATTCTGGATCGCTCTGAGCCAGTCAACCGCGCGCGCCACCATCGGATGGCTCGGTGGCAGGCCCGCCGCGTTGAGCGCGCACAGCACCGACCAGGTGCCGTAGACATAGTTCACGCCCCAGCGGCCGAACCAGCTGCCATCCGGCTCTTGCGCGCGCTTGAGCCAGGTGAGTGCCGCCTGCATCCGCGGCCCCTGACGCTCGCCCAACTGCGCAAGCATCGAGACCGCGCGCGCCGTCACGTCGGCGGTAGGAGGATCGAGGAGCGCGCCATGGTCGGCGAAGGGCAGATTGTTGAGATAGTGGTATGCATTGTCGGCGTCGAACGCGCCCCAGCCACCGTCCGCGCTCTGCAGGCCGCACGTCCATTCGACGCCGCGAGCGATCGCCTCACTATGGCGGCCGGTACGGTGCCTCGCCCGGTCCATCGCCATCACCACCACCGCCGTGTCGTCGAGGTCGGGATAGTGATCGTTACGATACTGGAACGCCCAGCCGCCCGGGCGTATGCCGGGCCGCTCCTCGGCCCAGTCGCCCTCGACATCCAGCACCTGTCGCGGCTCGAGCCAGGCGAGCGCGGCGTCGGCGCGCGCTTCGTTGGCGCCACCGCCGGCCTCCATCATCGCATGCGCGGCAAGCACGGTGTCCCAGATCGGCGAGACGCAGGGCTGGCAATAGGCTTCCTCCGCGCCGATCACCAGCAGCCGCTCGACCGATTGCCGCGCGGCCGCGCGCGCCGGATGGTCCTCTGCATAAGCCAGGCAGTCGAACATCATCACGCTGTTCGCCATCGCAGGATAGATCGCACCGAGTCCGTCATGGCCGTTGAGCCGTTCGACCACCCAGTCGGCACACGCCTGGATCGCCCGCGCGCGCAGCTTTTTCGGCCACAGCCCATTGCCGGCCTTGAGCAGCCGGTCGAGCCCGTTGAAGCCCTTGGTCCAGAGCCATTTCGGGTCCGCCGCCTGCGAAATGCGGCGCGCGGCGCGGCCTGTATAGAGCTCGTCGACCTTGATCCCGCGCGGGTTGCGCGCAACCGGCTGGAGCGCGCCGAGCACCAGCAGCGGCACCACCACCGTGCGCGCCCAATAGCTCATCTTCGACAGATGGATCGGGAACCAGCGCGGCAGCAGGATCAGTTCGGGCGGCATGGTCGGCACCACCTGCCATGTGCCGGCATCGAACAAAGCGAGCTGGATGCGGGTGAAGACATTGACCGCCTCGGCGCCACCCCTCGCCCGGATCGCCGCGCGGGCGCGCGCCATGTGCGGTGCCTCGATGTCGTCGCCGATCATCTTGAGCGCGTAATAAGCCTTCACGCTCGCGCTGATGTCGAAACCGCCATCATGGTAGAGCGCCCAGCCGTCATGCGCGCCGGACTGGATGCGGCGCAGATAGCGGCCGATCTTGGCCTCCAGCACGACATCGATCGGCTCGCCGAGATAATGGCGGAGCAGGACATATTCGGCAGGGATGGTGCAGTCCGCCTCCAGCTCGAATACCCAGTGACCGTCCGGGCGCTGCGCCGCCGCCAAGGCCCCGGCCGCGCGCTCGACGGCGCGGTCGACGGTATCGAGCGACGGTGCGGAGGCAAGAGTGTCGAACATGGCTGCCCTTACGCCGATCCGTGGCCCGATGCCAAGCGTGCCGCGGCTTCGCCCGAGCGTAGCGCACCTTCGATGGTCGCCGGCAGGCCGGTGTCTGTCCAATCGCCGGCGAGGAACAGATTGCGCCATTGTGTGCGCGCGGCCGGGCGTTTGGCGTTCTGCTCCGGCGTGGCGGCGAAGGTCGCGCGCTTCTCCCTGACGATCTGCCAGCGCGGCAGCGGTGCTGTGATGCCGAGCGCGGTACTGATATCGGCCCAGAAGATCCGCGCCAGTGCCTCGCGCTCGGTGTCGATCAGGCGGTCTGCGGCGCTCACTGTCACCGAAAGCCGGTCGTGAAAGGCGAAGATCCACTCGGCTGTGGCGTTGATGAGGCCGAGCATCGGCGGTGTCCCGGCGGGTGGCGCGAAGTCGAAATGCGCGTTGACGATAGCGCGGAACGCGTCGGGCACGACGAGGCCGGGCACCAGGCCGGCCGCCACCCAGGACGGCACAGCAAGCACCACGGCTTCGTCCGGAGCAACCGGTACCGGCCCCGCGCCCCAGTCGAGGCTCGCAACCCGATCGCCCGCGAACCCGATCGCGCGCAGCCGCCTGCCGAGCGCGAGTGGGCTGTCGTGCCGGGCGAGCCAGTCGACTGCGGGATCGATGAAGGCCGCCGATAGCGTCGGATGCGCGATCAGCGGGCGCATCATCCTGCCGCCTTTGGCAATCGTCTCGCGCAGCACCGCTGCGGTAAGCCGGGCGGAGCTTTCGCCCGGCGCGGTGTTGAGCGCGGCGAGCAGTACCGGCTCGAGCAGCTTCTTCCAGACCGGCCCGCGCGTCGCGATGCGGGCATCGAGGCGCCCCTCGCCGCCACGGAGCAGGCCGATCAGGGGCACATAGTCCGCGAGCCTGCTGCCGGGCACGCGGCGCGACGGCGCGGCGATCCACCACGGGAGCGGGCCGTCATTGATACGCACGGTCCAACTTGTGCGGTCGGCGAGATCGAGGAAGGCGAAGTCGGCTTGATCCGGCCCGGCCAGCGGCACGGTCGCGCCGACTGCGGCACGGAAGCGCGCAACAGCCTGGTTCCCCGACAAGACCAGGTGATTGCCATTGTCGATCATGCGACCGATCTGCGGGTCGTCATAGGAACGGCAGCGGCCGCCCGCCTGCGCCGCCGAATCGGCGATCGCCACCTCCAGCCCGGCGCTGCGAAGCGCCACCGCGGCCGAAAGCCCGGCGAGGCCCGCGCCCGCGACCGTCACATGCCGAAAGCTCAACGTGCCACCAACAGCCGCAGGACGGTCAGCAGCAGCCGCGACTTCGAGACCCTCAGCCGCCGGCGCGGCGGCAGCCATCCGGCCTTCATCATCTGCCCAAGCAGCCGGGAATAGGCCGCCGCCATCAGCTGCGCCGCGATCAGATGGCCGCACGGGCGCCGCGCCAGGATTGCCTGCGCCTCGGCGAAATGGGCCTCGGCCTGCTTGGCGAGGCCGCGCGCGACGCCATCGATGCGCGCGTCGGCGATGACCTGTGCCGGCGTGACCGGCTCGATTCCCACCGCAGCCAGTCCTTCCGCGGGCAGATAGACGCGACCGATCGCGGCATCCTCGTCGATATCGCGCAGAATGTTGGTCAGTTGCAGCGCGCGGCCGAGATGATGCGCCAAAGCCGTACCTGGCGCTTCCTCCATGCCGAATATCTTCACCGACAGCCGCCCGACCGCCGAGGCGACGCGATCGCAATAGAGGTCGAGTTCCGCGGCCGTGGGCCCGCATATATCGCGCGCCACGTCCATCGCCATGCCATTGATCACTTCGTGGAAGTCGGCGCGGTCGAGCCCGAAGCGCCGCACCGCCTCAGTGACCAGCGCAGCCCGCCCCGGCTCACCACCGGCATAGAGCGAATCGATATCGGCGCGCCAGGACTCGAGCGCTGCAGCTCGTGTCTCGCGCGTGCCCTCTTCGTTGTCGGCGATGTCGTCGACCGCGCGGCAGAAGGCATAGATCGTATACATCGCCTCCCGCTCGGCACGAGGCAACGCGCGCATCCCGGCATAGAAGGAGCTACCGCGGACGCGCGCGTGCACGGTCGCCAGAGACATTTCGGCACTCATTCGGCCCTCCCGCGAAGCAACGCCGCGCCGCCGCGCTCAGCGCCAGCAGACCAGCCTCGACCTTGCTATGATGCACGCGTTCCCTCAATGGATCGTGCACGAGCAGCCGCTCGACCAGGCTCTCGGCGAGCCGCTGGATCACTGCCACTTCCATCCCCAGCCGCCGGCTCCGTATCATGGACGCGAACGGCGCACTCGCCGCGAGCAATCCCTGCGTCCGGGCGGCCAGAGCCACGATCGTCGCACGCAGTTCCGGTGTAGCCGAAGCTGCACCGAGATCCTCGACGCGCGCACCGTTCGCGGAAAGCAGGTCTAGCGGTAGATAGACGCGATCGATCGCCCGGTAATCCTTGCCGCAATCCTGCAGATGGTTGATCACCTGCAAGGCCGCGCACAGCGCGTCGGAGGCCGGCCAGCATGCCCGGTCCTCGCCATGCACGTCGAGCACGAAGCGCCCGACCGGTGCCGCCGACACCCGGCAATAGGCCATCAGGCCCGGCCAGTCGGCATAGCGGCTGACCCGCACGTCCTGTTCGAAGGCATCGAGCAATTCGTGGGCATGTACCGGGTCGATGCCATGCGCCGCCATCACCTCGCGCAGCGCCTCGGCTTCCGCTGCCCCTTCGCCCTTCAGCCCGGCGCGCATCGCCGCCAACCCTGCCAGCCTGTCCTCGGCCGTGGCTGTCGGGTGGTCGCCAATATCGTCGGCGGCGCGGGCGAAGCGATAGAAGGCCATGATCGGTGCGCGATGGGCGGGCGCAATCAGCCAGCTCGCGACGGGGAAATTCTCGTCGCGATGCCCCTTGCCCGAGGCGAAATCGGTGGCGCGCGCGTTCATCGGCCCGCCGCCGCCTGGACGCGGCCCTTCCACATGCCGCCGCGCCCCTGCCAGTGCCGCAGCGCCGACAGGAAGGTGCAGCCGGCATAGAAGGCGGCGATGAGCGGAAGCGCCGCTCCCCAGAGCGGCGAGCGGTGATAGAAGTGCAGCATTGGTTGGAACGAGATCGCCATCAGCAACCAGGCGGCAAGGCCGAGCCCCTGCGCGAGACCATGGCCGAACAGGGCAAGCAACGGTGGCGCGGCATAGACCAAAGCCAGGCCCAGCAGCGTGCCGAGCAGTGCCAGTGGATTGTAGCCGAGTTGGGCATAGGCGGAACGGGCGATCATGTCGGCGATCGATCCCCAATCCTCATAGGCGCGAATACTCCGCGAGCGATTGGTGAGGCCGAGCCAGATCGGCCCCTGCCGCTTGAGCATTGCCCCCAACGCACAATCGTCGATCAGCGCGTCACGGATCGCTGCGATGCCGCCGGCGCGCTCGAGCGCGTCCCGCCGCGCCAGCATGCAGCCGCCCGCGGCCGCCGCGGTGCGTCCCGGCCGGTTCACACGGCCGAACGGATAGAGCATCTGGAAGAAGAACACGAAGGCCGGTACCAGCGTGCGTTCGGCGAGCGTCGCACAGCGCAGCTTCGCCATCAGCGAGACCAGCGCCAGCCCGTTCAGCTCTGCCCGCGCGACGAGAGAGCGCAACGTGTCCGGCGCATGGACGATATCGGCATCGGTCAGCCACAGGTATCGCGGCGCGCCGGCAGCAGTGACGCCCTGGCAAACCGCCCAGAGCTTGCCGGTCCAGCCGGGTGCGAGCGGCGCGCCCGTGCACACCGTGAGGCGCGCGCCGCCGGCGCTCCGAGCCCGCTCGGCGGTGTCGTCGCTGCTGCCATCGTCGACCAGCACGATGCGGAACGGCCCCGGATAGTCTTGCGCGGCCAGGCTGCCGATCGCATGAGCGATCACGTCCGCCTCGTCGCGCGCAGGCACCACCGCCACCACCTCGGGCCACGGGTCAGGCGCCGGCAGCGGGGCGGTATCGCGCTCGCGCGCCAGCCAGAAGCCACCATTGGCGGCCAGCAGCCCGCACCAGATCGCCAGCACGGCGACACCGATCGCAATGCCGATCAACGCACCATCCCCGCACCGCGGAACCAGGCGATCGCGTCGGCCAGTGCCTCGGCATAAGGCCGCGCACGGTAGCCGAGTTCGCGCTCCGCCTTGGCCGAACTGTAGAACATGTGGTGTTTCGCCATGCGCAGCCCGTCGAGCGTGAGGAAGGGCTCGCGCCCGGTGACGCGCGCGACCTGCTCATTGGCCCAGGCGAGCGGGAACAGGGGCGCACGTGGCAAAGCCAGCGTCGACGGGCGACGACCGACCAGCACGGCGATTTCGCGCAGCATCTCGGCCAGGCTCACGTCCTGCCCTCCCAGCACGTAGCGTTCGCCGATGCGCCCATTCTCGAGCGCAGCCAGATGACCTGCGGCGACGTCGTCGACGTGGACCAGATTGAGGCCGCTGTCCAGGAAGGCCGGCATCTTGCCGTTGGCGGCCTCGACGACGATCCGGCCGGTCGGCGTCGGTCGTGGATCGCGCGGGCCGATCGGCGTCGAGGGGTTGACGATCACCGCCGGGAGCCCCTTCTCCGCTACCATCGCCTCGACGAGTCGCTCAGCAATCACCTTGCTGCGCTTGTAGGCGCCGATTACCGTCGTTTCGCTGGCCGGCCGGGTTTCGTCCGCGGCACCAGTGGGGTCGGGCAGCAGCGTGGCGACGCTGCTGGTGTAGACGACCCGCCTGACGCCGGCGGCAAGCGCCGCTTCCATCACGTTGCGCGTCGTCTCGCGATTATTGCGCACGATCTCCTCGGGATCGCGCGCCCAGAGCCGATAATCGGCCGCGACGTGGAAGACATGGCGAACTCCCTCCATCGCTCGCAGGACGCTGGCGGTGTCGCGCAGATCGCCTTCGAACAGTTCGCATGCATGTGCAATTTCGAGCGAAGCATTTGGATTGCGGACGAACGCGCGCACCGGTCGCCCGGTTGCGCCCAACGCCAGCACCACGGCCGAACCCACAAAGCCCGCCGCGCCCGTCACCAAGGTGACATCCGATCGCGTGCCCACACCGATGCCTCCATTAGCAGCCTATGGCCAGAATGTACCGGGCACAACGGGATCGCGTTTGCTCAGGCACCAGGCGAAAGCGGGAGCGCACGCGACGGGCCCGCCCTTGCGAGGTCCGATGGCTCAGTTTCGCTCTCTATTAGGCGAGTCGGGCGCCGCATCGTAAGATGCCACTGCATGGAAGGGGAGGTGCCGGATGATTGATCAGACTCGCGCGGTCGGAATCTTCCTCTTTACGATAGCGATGTGCGCGACTTCGGAAGCCGCCGATCTTGGAAGATTCACGCGACCAGGTTCCGACACAACCGTGGAGTTTTACGACTGCGGCGGAAATCTGTGCGGGAAAATAGTGTCGGTCGACGACAAGTCCGACACGACCACCATAGGCAAGCACATTCTTGATGGTGCCAAACCAATGGGCAACGGCACCTGGAAAGGCGAACTCATCGACGTCGAAAGCGGGAAAAGATACGCGGGTACGATAACCTTGCGCGACAGTGGGTTGAGGCTGGAGGGCTGCGTCATGGTGGTTCTTTGCAGCAGCGAGACCTGGCAGCGCGCCCAGTAGCGCGGCCGCCCTTCAGAAACCGGAGGCCAGGCTGCATATTGTCACTGTTCTCGTTTTGCTCTCGTGGGACCAATCTCCAGATCCAGCTGGACAAGACCATGCCGAGCGAGCACCACTTGCCGAACAGCAGCCCATTGTCTCTGACGAAGATCTAGATGCGGCCACGCCCTGATAGGGAGGTAATGGTGCCAGGGGCGTCATCGCAAATGTCTCACAAGACATTGATTTTCATATAACTTTCTCGGTGTGGTTTTGGTCGAGGCCCGCGCCGAGGCCAACAGCCGATTTTTCTCCCCTACGGGAATCAAAAAGCGGTGCGGAAAGGGCGCCAGGCCCGCTGAGGCGACGGCCGATCCGAACAGTGCTGGCGCTTCTCGTTCTGGCGCTCCTGGCGATGACGCTCGGCGGATGTCAGACGGCTGCCGAGGTGCAACAGGCCCAACAAGCGCAGATGCAGAGCGTCGTCGGGCTGACAATGGCGGAGTTCTCGGCGCGGGCCGGGCTCACACCGTCTGATGCCTACGACGTGTCTGGCCGGCGCGTTTTCGTCGTTCAGGGGCGAACCGTCGCTACGGTGGTGCCAGGCTCCTACAGGGCGCCCATGGTGGCGAACAGCCTGACATGCCGAATCGCGCAACAAAGGGGCATTTCGTGATGGCGGTCACATCGTACCGAGCATGCTTGCAGGAATGTCGACGGGTCAAGGCGCGCGGGGCGGGTCTTCGGCAGGCGGTGCTCTTCGGTTCGCTGACCCCCGAGGGGCGCCGCCTTCTGTCCGCGGGAACCGACTGGGGTCAACGGCACAGCGGGGGAATCTGACCATGACGCCGGAACAGTTTAGAGAGTGGCGTGCCTACATGGGCTACACGCTGCGCGAGGCAGCCGAAGCACTCGATCTTTCGAGCGGCGCGGTGCAGAGCTATGAAGCCGGCGCACGACCCGAAGGGCGGCGTGTGGTTATTCCCCGAACAGTCGAGCTCGCGTGCGCTGCTCTCGCGGTTGGGATCAGGAAATACTGGAGTCCCCAAGCACCGGTCAGTAGCGTCGGAGGTCGCGAACTAGCACCTCTCACCACTATGGCATGCACCACGTCATCAGTGTTCGGTCCAGGCGCGGGCGGCAACAGCCTGCGCATAGAGGCCGGAGAAGCGCCGCCCCGTGGGGGCTAGGCTACTGGGCAGCGCTTCCATCGGCCGCGCCGACCCAAATCAGATGGCACGTGCATGATTTAGCGCCCGGCCAGACCGCAGCCAGACATCTGCTGAAGGTGTGACCAAAGGATAAGGCGCGCTGGTAACGGCGGAGGCATCACGCGCCGCAGCATCGAATACTGTGCATCCGACTTCCCATTGCCGTTCGTCGATATGGACGCCAGGCGGATAGACAAGATACTCGCCCGCCGGGACCCAGTTGCCGGCTCAGACATGCCAAGGCTTGCCGATCGGGAAGCTTGCTGCTCCTGGCCTCGTCGGGCCGCCCAGGCTTCGAAGTAAAGGCGGCCGGTGACCTAGAATGCGGCGACCTGTCCGTCAGAGCGGGGATCCGCGGCCCCGACCAGGACGCCGTCGTCCCGGATTGCGATGATTTGCGCGTGGCCCATGCGGTCCTCGAACCGCCCGAGGCGTTCGACTTTGTGGCCCACCCCCCTCAAGCCGTCGATGAGAACCTCGTCAAGGCCGTCTTCCATCATGAGGCGGGGCCCGCCTGGTGCCGAGCGGTCGAGATACCAGCGCGGCCGCGATACCGCCTGTTGGGGATCGAGCCCGCCGTCGCACAGATCCAATAGCAATTGCAGCTGCGCCTGCATCTGTCCGTCACCTCCCATGCAGCCGAGCACAATGGCCGGTTTTCCTTCGCGCAACGCGATGGTCGGCATCAACGTGTTCGGTGGCCGCATGCCGGGCGCGAGCCGTGCGACCGGGCCGTCGAGCGTGAAGGCGGCACCACGGTTCTGCAGCACGAAGCCGCCTTCAGGCACCGGGATGCAGGCGCCGAAATCGAAGAACAGGCTCTGGATCAGGGACACCGCCATGCCGGAGCCATCGACCACGCACAGGTGGGCGGTATCGCCCCGCGTGATGCGATCGGTACCCTGCATTCCTGCCACGCTGCGAGCCTGCATGCCGAAGGCGCGGGCAAAAGCGACGCGGCGCTCACTTCCCCATGTGCGCTCTATCGGCACGGCAAGCCGCGCGCGGTCATCATTGATGGCATCGCGCTCGGCAAGCGCGGCGGCTACCGCCTCGATCTCCAGATGCAGGTTCGCCAGTTCAAACCGGCCAGTGCCGCTAGGGACGCTCTCCACGAAGCCCAGTGCCATCAGCAGGCTGAAGCCCTGCGACGATGGCGGGGTGGTGAGGACGTCGAGGTCGCGGAACCGGCCCTGCAGCGGCGCCACCCAGTCGCTGGCATGCGCGGCGAGGTCCGCCTCATCGAGCCAGCCGCCGGCAGTCGCGACGGCGCGGGCGACGGCACCAGCCATGGCGCCGCCATAGAAATGGCCGGCGCCGTTGCGACCAATGCCGCGTAGCAGCGCCGCCAGTGCCGGCTGCTTCAGCCGATCATAGACACGCGGGCCTTTCCCGCCCCAGAGGCGCAGCGCATCCTTGGCGGCGAGTTCGGCCGTGCAGATCTGGAAGCTGGCATGAAGGTGGCGCGAGACGACCACCCCGCCTTCAGCCAGTGCCGCGGCCGGCTCCAGAAGCCCGGCGAGCGGCTGCGAAGCGAAGCGCCGATGCGCCGCGCTCCAGCCGTCGATCGCACCCGGTGCGGTCACCGCGAACCCCGAGCGCGGCGGGATGGCGGGATGGCCCTGCGCGAGCAGCCTTCCCGCGTCGGCATGACGCGAGGCGCGGCCGGAGGCATCGAGCGCGTGAACCTCCCCGCTTGGCTCCGCGATCAGCCAGAAGGCATCGCCGCCGGGACCACATTGCATCGGACAGGCGACCATCAGTGCGGCGCTGGTCGCGATGGCGGCGTCCACCGCATTGCCGCCCGCCTTGAGAACATCGCAGCCGATGGTTGAGGCCATCGCGTGAGGCGAGGAGACCATGCCCCGCGTGCCCAGTACCGGCCGGTGCCCGGCGAGTTGAGGGAATTGCTCATAGGCGTCGAGGTGCGGCCAGGTCGGCCCGCTCTGCGGGATGCTCATGCCGCGCTCGCTCAGCGTACCGCCTGGAGGAAGGCGCGGGTTCGCTCGTGCGCGGGTCTGGCGAAGACTTCGCGCGATAGCCCGCGTTCAATGACGACCCCGGCGTCCATGACCATCACATGGTCGGCGACATCGCGGGCAAAGCCCATCTCGTGGGTCACGACGATCATCGTCGTGCCGGACATGGCGAGTTCACGCATCGCGTCGAGCACTTCGCCGACCGTCTCCGGGTCGAGCGCGCTGGTCGGCTCGTCGAACAGCATCAGCCTTGGGCGCATCGCCAAAGCGCGGGCAATGGCGACGCGCTGCTGCTGGCCACCCGAGAGTTGGCCGGGATAGGCGTGCAGTTTCTCGCCGAGGCCGACGCGCCGCAGCAGTTCGATCGCCTCCGGCCGGACCTCCGGCTCCGGGCGATGCAGCACGCGCAACGGGCCCACCATGACGTTGGCAAGCGCGTCCATGTGCGGGAACAGGTTGAAGCGCTGGAACACCATGCCGATGTGGGTGCGCTGGCCGGCGATCTGCCGCTCGGAGAGCCGCTCCATGCGGCCATTGCGGTCGCGATAGCCGACGAGGCTTTCGTCAAGATAGATGCGGCCGCCGTCTATGGGCTCAAGCTGGTTGATGCAGCGAACCAGCGTGGTCTTGCCCGAGCCCGAGGGACCGATGACGGCAAGCACTTCGCCTTTCGCCACTTCCAGCGAGACACCGCGCAGGATCCAGTTGCTGCCATGCTTCTTCGAGACGTCCACCACGCGCAGCACAGGCGCTGACTCTGGCGGGGATGCGACCGCGGCGAGGCTCATCTCTGACCCGCCAGCAAGGACCGCTTGGAAAGCGCAGCAGACAGGCGCCGCGCGCCCGGCGCCTCGTGCCGCGCCATGCGGCGCTCAAGCGATTTCTGCGCAAAGCCGAGGATCGTCGTCAGGATCAGGTACCAGATGGCGGCGTAGAGGAAGAGCTCGAAGGTCCGGAACGTCGCCGAATTGATGTTCTGCAACGTCCCGAAGAACTCGCGGACGCCGATGATGCTGAGCAGTGACGTGCCCTTGATCATCAGCGTGAACTCATTGCCCAGCGGCGGGATGACGATCCGCAGCGCTTGCGGAAAGATCACCCAGCGGAACGAGACGGCGGGCCTCATGCCGAGCGCCCGCGCGGCATCGGTCTGGCCGTTGTCGATGGTCGAGATGGCGGAGCGGAAGATCTCGCTCATATAGGCGGCCTCGTTGAGCGCCAGCGTGAGCAACGCCGCCTGCAGCGGCCCGGTAAAGACGAACGGCCCCAGCACCAGGTCGGGATAACGGTAGATGCCCGCGGCAGCGACGCCGGTATAGGCCAGCATCAATTGCACCAGTAGCGGCGTGCCGCGCCAGAACCAGACATAGAAGATCGCGAAGCCACGCAGCCAGGAACTGGTGGAGAGCCGCGCCAAAGCGACCCCGAGCCCCAGCACCACGCCCAAGGCCTGCGCCAGCACCGAGATATAGATGGTCACCAGCAGCCCCTCCCACACGATGGCGGGAGGGTTGAGCAGGAAGTTGAGGAAGTAGCCGAAATCCATCGGGCGTAACCCTTGCGTCCCCGGATGGATTGCTAGGGCGCGATGGCCATCGACTCAAAGCTCCACTTCTTGATGATGCCGTCATAGCTGCCGTCGGCCTGCGCCTTCTTGAAGGCGGCATCGATGGCGGTGTGCAGATCGGCATCGTCCTTCAGCGTGGCGATGCCGGTATAGAAGGTCGTCGTCTGCGGGCCGGCAAGCTTGACCTTGACGGTATTCTTCTTGTTGAAATCCGCCTCGGTGGCGGTGCCGCTGTAGAAGGCATCGACCAGGCCGGCGAGAAGCTGCTGGATGGCATCCGTCACCTTCGGCAGCGAGACGACGTCGATCGGCGGCTTGCCTTGTTTCTTCAGTTCGTTGCTGGCCTGGAGCGCCTCTTCCTCGTTCACCGAACCGCGCTCGACCGAGACCTTCTTGCCGGACAGCCCGAGCAGATCCTTGACCGCGAGAGTGCTGTCCGACTTGACGATGACGGCATTGCCGACCAGCGCATAATTGACGAAGTCGACGATGGCGCGCCGCGCCGGCTTGTCGTACAGCGAGGACAAGATGGCGTTGCACTGGCCGGCCTGCAGAGCCGGGATGAGCCCCTCGAACGCCATGTTCTTGTACTCGGCGATAACGCCCATTTCCTTCGCGACCGCGATCCCGACGTCGACATCGAAGCCATCGGGCTGCATCGAGGTCGGGTTGAGATATATGAAGGGCGGTGCGGAGAGGTCGCTGCAATAGACGATCTTCCCGTTTGCCTTAACGGAAGACAGGGCATCCTTTGCCTCCGCATAAGCGCCCGGAAGCAAGCACAGCCACGAAGCCGCTATGGTCGCAACGATCTTCGACGAAGGACGGCTATCCCTGAGCCCGCAAGAAGGTGTCATGTCTTTTGCCCCCGCAGCATGAGTGATGTATTCTATTTAGAAATACGTCGCTTTCATTGGCGTAGTGCTTCCCCGGACCGGGTAGAATTCCAGTTATTATTGAGATTTGAACGCATGATCGACCAAAACGAGCTGGTCGAAAATAGAAATAAAGCGAAGCTTACATCGACTTTTCTCGATGTAAGACATCGATAAGTTCCGTAGCGTCAGGTCGTTCCTGCGTGCAACCTCATCGTGAAGGAATGACCCGTAATGCATCGATGCAAGATGAAGCCGGCGATTTCCGCCGCCGGTGCGCTCGCGCAGTGCCCAACCTCGCCCGGCGCCGCTCCACCGCAGCACGTGTAGGGGAGCCAAGAGACAATCAATATTGAGATGCCGAGGCATCTACAGCAGCGATCATCGATCGCTTCCCGAGAAAAATTCTTCCCGGCTCTTCGCACCGTTCGGCGACCGGTCGACGCGCCCGGCCAGCGCATCGATTTTGCTCTCGCCCTCCCGCAGCCAGTCCGCGCGGCGAGCCCTATCTGAGCAGTACCGGAGCGGCATCAATGCGAACGCGGAACAGTACATAAGGCTTCTCGCGCTGATCGTCCCCTTCGTGAAATTGGGGCTGCCGGTGTAGCTGGTTGGCGGTAAAGTAGAGATAACCGTCGGCAGCGACTGACAGCGTGTCGGGCCAGAGGATACGTGGATCATGCGCGACGGTGACCCATTCACCGTCGATCCCGCGGCGTCGGATGCTGTTGCGCTCATAATCACCGGCATAGACACGGCCCTGATCGTCCGATTCCAGCCCGTCCGAGGCACCCTTCTCACCAAGATCGAGGACAGCGGCAGCAACCACCTCCTCCGAGGCTGAGCGGTCCAACAGCAACTTCGTGGGAACGGAATAAAGGTGACGGCTCGAAAGTGGGCAGTAATACAGCGTCTCGCCGTCTGCCGAGATGGCGATTCCATCGGAGGCTACTGTGAGCGAGGCGGGCGGCTTTCCCTTGTCGCGTACCGCGAAGCGGCTGCCTTCCACCACCGGGATGAAGGCCGGGTCCGGAGAGGTCGAGATATGGCCGCTCAGCTTTCGCCAGCTCTCGCCGCTGGCGAGGTCAACGACGATAATGCCGCCCGGCCCGCTGATCGAGGAATCGGTGATGTAAGCGACACCGGCTTCGCCCTTGCGCAAGTCGAAGCGCACGTCATTCACGTAGGTGGTCGGGAAGATGGCAGGACCCGACAGGACGATCGTGCGGCTCACCTTGTCGGTCGCGAGGTCGACCGCGACCAGCTTGACGGCGTCCTCGATCGGCGTGGCAAAACCAGGCGCGGCCGTGTCGAGCAGCCACACCCGGTTCGCCGGATCAACTACGACGCTCTGGACGCTGCTCAGCGTTTTGTCGGGGCGTGCCGGATCGAAGACGTTGCTCGCCGCGTCGGGAAACGGAACGGCCCTGCCGTCACGGAGCTCGGCAACCGTGAAAGGCACGTCATCGCCCCACCGTGGGTAGTTGACGAAGATGCGTCCATCGGCGGCGACGGTCACGCCCGTTGGCATGGCATCGTAGAACTCGAACATCGGCTCGATCTCGCCGATCGTGCGATCGCTTGCAAATTTACGGGTTGCCGCGGCGGATGCGTTTGCAATCATGCCGTCGTCTCCACGGGTTTCAGTTAGGGCCTCGCGGGAACCGAGGCTCATCGGAACAGTCGACACAAGCGCCGACATGATTACGGTGCGTCTGGATAGAGGCATGGCCATGTTCTATGTCAGCGCGCGATCGGTTGGTCAGTCGCCAGTGCCGCGAGTATGGCATCGCGCCCAGCTTCGGCCACAGCCATGTCCTGTTCGGTTGTACCCGAGCCGACGCCGACGGCGCCAACCACATGGCCATCATGGATGATCGGCAAGCCGCCCCCGAGATTGACGATGGCGTTCCGGCTGGCGATGCCGAGGTTGATGCCAAATTCAAAGGGGATTGTGCCGCTTGCCGTGCCGAGAGCAGCAGCGGTGGCGGCCTTGGCGACGGCCGGTTCAAGCGCCAGCGTGGCCGCTCCCTCCACGCGCGCATAAGCGAGAAGGTGGCCAGCCGCGTCAACGATGGCGATGCACTCGGGCGCTCCGATCTCATGGGATTTTGCAACCGCGGCGGAGACGCCGATGACGGCCGCGGCATAAGTTAGCTGTCGCGTCGTTTGGAGCAATTCAGCATGTGGCATTTGACGGGATCCCTGGTCGCGTGCCGCACGACTCGTTCAAGAGACGTACAGAAGCGTGAAAAGAGCCACAGACCGCCGCTGATCTAAGCGCGTGGCCTGAATTCGGGACAAACTATTGCCGGGAGCGGTCGGTAATTAGAAACGCATAGTTTTAATTGCAGCAATCGGGTGGGCGAATAAACGAATTGATAGTCCGATATCGGGCCTTTTTAAGAGTGCTAGCCTAGCAGGGCGTCGCTCAATGCCATCTGAGCAAGGTTGCGTAATCCGATTGAGTTTTCGACGTCGAAAGGCTCTCGGTCACGTAGGAGAGCAGAGGTCGCACCAGGTCAGATTGCGCCGTTTCCTCCCCCAGGAGGACGATCTCGGTCATCGGCAAAGGCGGCCAGTGCTCTGGCGACTGAAGAACCTGCATGCCATCCTGTACGAAGGAGCGGCCCAGGACCGTAACTCCCAAACCACCCTCGACGGCCGCCTGGACACCCATCAGGCTGGACGCAGTGCAAGCCGCGAACCACTCGCGCCGGGATTCACCCAGCACACGAACCATGACCTCGCGATAGGTGCAGGGGGGAGCAAGCAGAACGAGAGGCACGGGTTGCGTGACGTCGGGCATGAAATCGGCCGCCGCCATCCACACCAACGGTTCGCGCCAGATTACCCGGCCGCGCTGGGCACGTCCGTCCTTCTTGGCGATGACGACGTCGAGCGCCTGCGCGTCATAAGCATCGAGCAGGTCGCAGCTAAGCCCGGTCTTCAGCTCCAGATTGACCTGCGGGTAGAGCCGCCGGAAGCGCGCGAGTACCGCCGGAAGCTGACGCGGAATGAAGTCCTCAGAAACCCCGAGTCGTAAGCTTCCCATAGGCGCAGGTTCCAGAAGGCTGCGCATCGTCAGGTCATTGAGCTCGAGCATGCGCCGTGCGGAGACAAGGAATGCCTCGCCATCACGCGTCAGACTGAGCGAGCGACTCGTGCGCTCGAACAACCGTCTTCCCAGCAGTTCCTCCAGGCGCAATATCTTCTGGCTAACCGCCGACTGCGAGCGGCCAACCACCTCCGCCGCTGCAGTAAAGCTACCGGTCTCCGCGACGGCCACGAAGGCGCGCAATAGATCGATCTCAAGATCCGGATAGCGCACTTCGGTACCCCTTTTCCCAGCGACGCGATCTAGTTGATCGGCCGATTGCTGCAATTAGAACAATGCGTTTCCTTTATAAGTAATCCGCACATAGCCTCCCCACGTCAATAGAACGGTTGGGGCGAGCGATGCGGGCTCAGGTTCTCAAATCCCATGGCGGCCCGGAGAAGTTTGAGCTCCAGAATGTCGACAGGCCGGTCATTCGGGCGGGCATGGTGCTCGTGCGGATCGTCGCGGCGGCGATCAATCGCATCGATGTTCGCATCCGCGAGGGGCTGCCGATCGGGGCAGAACTGCCGTCGATACTCGGCTCGGACTTCGCGGGCGAGGTGGTTGCTGTCGGCGATGACGTCGCCGACTT
This sequence comes from Xanthobacteraceae bacterium, assembly GCA_029266425.1. GTDB lineage: Bacteria > Pseudomonadota > Alphaproteobacteria > Rhizobiales > Xanthobacteraceae > Ancylobacter. The sequence continues at coordinate 46,555 of JAQSWY010000009.1, read as the reverse complement.
CCACCCAGGCGATGTCGTCTACGGCTTCGCCGGCGGCGTGAAGGGGCAGGACGGTGGCGCGCTCGCCGAGTATATTCTGGCTGACGCTCGCCTGGTCGCGCCAAAGCCTCGTAACCTGTCGACGCGCGAGGCAGCAGCGCTGCCACTCGTCTCGATAACCGCCTGGGATGCTCTTGATCGCGCCGAGGTCAGGACTCGAGACCACGTGCTGGTTCATGGCGGCGTGGGCGGCGTGGGGCACGTGGGCGTTCAGCTTGCCAAGGCCCGCGGGGCTCGCGTGGCCACGACTGTTCCTTCGGACGAAGCGGCTATGGTTGCCCGCACGTTCGGTGCGGACGAGACGATCGACTTCACTCGCGAAGCTGTCGCCGCCTATGTTGAACGCCTGACGGAGGGACGCGGCTTTGACGTCGTGATCGATACCGTCGGCGGTGCAAATCTCGACAGGTCCTTCGAAGCGGCTGCGCTCTATGGCCGGATCGTCGGCACTGCCGGCCGGAGCACCAACGATCTGACGCCGATGCACGGCAAGGCGCTATCGCTCAGCATCGTCTTCGTCATGATCCCGATGCTCTACGGCATCGGCCGCGAATGGCACGGACGTGTCCTGCGCGAGCTCGCAACCCTCGCTGACGCAGGCAAGCTGCGCCCGCTCATCGACGACCGCCGCTTCACGCTCGAGCAGGTACCTGACGCTTACCGGCATCTCGAGTCCGGCCACGCGACCGGAAAGATCGTCATCGACATCAATTGAGACCGTCCTCTCGCGGGGCGGCAGGAACAGACCCATGCGTCTTAACCTCGAAGAACCGTGCGTCGGCACGCTCGGTAGCTGCGCTTTGCGCGCCACTGAGCCGCCATTGTGGCTGACGCCAACGGTGGGATCGTCGAAAGTGGGCTTCGTCGCGCTCGTCGCGGCCATCGCGATCTGGGGTGCCAACTGGCCCGTGATGAAGATCGGCCTGGACCACGTCTCGCCACTCTGGTTCTCCAGCCTGCGTTTTGCCTCGGGCTCGCTGTGTCTCTTCGTCTGGCAGGCAATACGTGGAGAGATTCGTCTTCCGCGCCGCGGCGACGCACCGTTCATCGCCTCGGTCGGCTTACTGCAGATGTTGGCCTTCACCGCGCTTGGCGCGGCGGCGATGACGCATCTGCCGGCAGGCCGCTCGGCGATGCTCTCCTATGTCACGCCCCTCTGGGTTGTGCCGGCTTCGATGCTGATCTTCGGGGAGCGGGCCTCAATCCGTGTCGTCGCAGGTGTGGCGATCTGCGCGGCCGGGATCGTCGTCCTGATGAACCCGGCAACCATCGACTGGAGCAACGGCAGCATCGCCGGCGCAAACGCAATGCTGCTCGCCGCTTCGCTTTGCTGGGCGCTCTGCATATTGCATCTGCGCTACTTCCGCAGCCCATCCTCGGCGTTCGAACTGGCACCATGGCAGATGCTGCTGGCGGCCGGCCTGCTTGCCATCGGCGCCAATTACGTGGAAGGGCCGTTCACGGGCGACGGCTCAATGAGTTTCTGGGCCATCCTGCTCTTCGTCGGACCACTGGCGACGGCGTTCTGCTTCTGCGTGGTCAATGCCGCGAGCACCTGGCTGCCCGCCGGCACCATGTCCACCGCGATGCTCGGCGTGCCCGTCACGGGTGTCGCCTTGTCGGTCGCCTTGTTTGGCGAGCCGCTGACCTTGGGACTTGCCGCCGGCTCCCTCGCTATTCTTGCCGGCATCGCCGTAACCGCCCTGGCCGGATCATCCCGGCCTATCTCGAAGAAGGCGCAGCAGCCTTCCCCTTTACCCGTCACGAGAGGCTGAGATGAAGCCGACCCTGCTGACCGCGCTCCTCGCGAGCACGGCGTTCCTCGCCGCTCACCCCATGTTCGCTCAACCGGTGGCGCCGGCACTCACCGTGGCCGCCGAAAGTCCGGATATGATCTGGAATGCGGTCGCGGTCGACCGCGGGCGCATCTTCGTTGCCGGCCCGCGCTGGACTGGCACGAGAGGACCGGGGCTCGCCCTCATCGATGGCCAAGGTCGACCCCTGCCCTATCCCGATGAAGACTGGAACGGCTGGCGGCCAGGGGCTGACACAAGGAGCGCCTTCGTCAACATCAACGCAATCCATCTCGATCGCGCGGGCGCCCTCTGGGTAGTCGATACGGGATCACCGGACTTCGGCAGGGATCCGCTGCCCGGCGGCGCCAAACTCGTGAAGATCGACCTCGCCACCAATCGCGTAGCACGCATCTATCCGCTTGGACCTGAAGTCGCCAAGGCTGGCAGCTATGTCGATGACATCCGCCTGAAAGGGGACATCGGCTATCTGACCGATGCCGGCCGTCCCGGACTTATCATCTTCAACACTGCTACGGGCGAGGCGCGCCGGGTGCTGGATGATCATCCCTCTACCACCGCGCCGCCTAACCGGCCGATCGTTCTCGGCGGCGCAGTTTTGAAGGCACCTGACGGCTCGCCGCTGCGCGTGCACAGCGACCCGCTCGAACTCTCGCCCGACGGCAAATGGCTCTATTACGGCCCGCTGACCGGGCCATGGTCACGCATTGAGACGCGATGGCTCGACGATCCCGCCATGCCGTCAGCCGAGCTCGCCATGAAGGTCGAGCCTTGGGCCGACATTCCGCCGGTCGGCGGCACCGCCATGGCGGCGAGCGGCGACTTTTATTTCACCGATCTTGCAGAGGACGCGCTTAAGCGGCGTGCTCCGGACGGCGAGGTGACGACGATCGTGAAGGATCCGCGACTGCACTGGGTCGATGCGCCCTTCATTGATGACGTGGGCGCCATGTGGCTGCCAGTGCCGCAGATGGACCGGGTGGCGCTGTTCAACGGCGCCAAGTCTAAGATCCAATGGCCGGTCCAGCTCTTCCGCATCGATCTGGGACTGAAGAAATGACACCTTTGAATCTTTGCAGCGCGGCGCTGCTCCTTCTCATGACCATAACCACATCCACCTCCGCAGCGCTGGCTCAGGGAGCACCCGCGCCTGCGATTACTACGCCTCCGGCGGTCGTAGATGCGCCGGGACGTGGCATCATCCCGAGCGTCAGCAGCCACATGGCCGCTCTACCGATGCTATACGAACTCGACAAGCAGCCAATTGAACAGATCTCGCCTTTGGTGCAGCGGCAGTTCCTCAGTGGCTCGCAATCTACCTTCGTTAAGTGGACGGTGAAGAAGGGTGGGACCTTCGCTCTCCATCATCACGCCTACGAGCAGATCACCTGGATCACCGAGGGACGGTGTGAAGTCTACTCGCAGGGCAAGATGTTCGTGATGACGACCGGGACCATTCTCATCATCCCGCCCAATGTGCCCCACGAGTTCGTGTGCACGGAAGATACCGTCGACATCGATTTCTTCGCCCCCGCCCGTCAGGACTGGCTGGATGGCCGCGCTTCCGCTGCCGCGTCCGTGCCGCCGACCGCGCCCTGAACTCACGGGAACGGAAAACCCGCCAGCTCGGCTGCCGGCGGACCACCGATATCGGCAATCGGAGATGCGCATGCGTGCCGTGGGATACACCGTTCCTGGTCCGATCGACCGGCCCGATTCTCTTCTCGATATTGAGCTGCCGCGCCCTCAGCCAGCCGGCCGCGACATCCTGGTCCAGGTTCGGGCAATCTCAGTAAATCCGGCTGATACGAAGCTTCGTGCCAGCGCGCGGCCACCCGCCGGAGAGTGGAAGGTGCTTGGCTATGACGTCGCGGGCATCGTGGTCGAGATCGGGCCAGAGGTGACAATGTTCGCCCATGGGGACGAGGTGTTCTACGCGGGCGACATCACCCGATCCGGCGGAAATGCGGAGTTCCATCTCGTCGACGAGCGGATTGTCGGCCACAAGCCCCGTTCGCTCGGCTGGGCCGAGGCGGCGGCGCTGCCGCTAACCAGCATTGCGGCCTGGGAAGCGCTATTTGATCGGCTAGATGTGAAGCGCTCTGTTTCCGGTGCGAACAGCCTTCTGATCATCGGCGGAGCTGGTGGCGTCGGGTCGATCGCAGTTCAGCTTGCAAGACAATTGACCGACCTCGAGGTCATTGCCACCGCCTCGCGCCAGGACACGCGCGAATGGGTCGCGCAACTTGGAGCCCACCATGTCATCGACCACAGGAAGCCGCTCTCCGCGGAAATCGAGGCGGCCAGGCTCTCGGCCCCCGGCTTCGTGTTTTCGACGACGCACACCGAGGCTCACCTGCCTGAGATAACCCGGCTCATTGCGCCGCAGGGACGTCTCGCCTTGATCGATGATCCCGAGGTGTTCGACATCGTTCCGCTCAAGATCAAGACGGTCTCCGTTCACTGGGAGCTCATGTTCGCGCGGCCGATGCACAAGACTGCCGACATGATCGAGCAGGCGCATCTCCTTGATGAGCTCGCCCGTCTCGTCGACGCCGGCACGATCCGAACCACGCTCGCGGAGCACTTCGGGTCAATCAGCGCGGAAAACCTGAAGCACGCCCATGCCTTCGTCGAGAGTGGGCGTGCGCGCGGAAAGGCCGTGCTGGAAGGCTTCCCTGGTTGAATGAAAACCGCCACCTGAACATCGTCGAAGGACGCAAACATGTTACGGACCATGCCTCCTGCCGCCTTTGCGGCACTCACTTTGATTGCCGCGGCCGTCTTGGCGCCCTTCTCGCCCGCAGCCGCTCAGGCGACGGGCTCTATCGTCCTCGTCCACGGCGCGTTCGGCGACGGCTCGTCGTGGAGTAAGGTCATCCCATTGCTGGAGGAGAGAAAGCTGGAGGTAATCGCCGTCCAGCTTCCGCTCACCTCACTCGCCGATGACGTGGCCGCCACGCAACGCGCGATCGCGCGCGCCTCGGGTCCGGTGACACTGGTCGGACACAGCTGGGGCGGCTCGGTGATCACCGAGGCAGGAACGGCGGACAAGGTGAAGGCACTCGTCTATGTCACCGCATTCGCCAATGACGAGAACACCAATTTCGAGGATCTCGCCGGCAAGTTCCCGCCCGCCCCGGGCCTTGCTGAGGTGGTCGCCGATAAGGATGGGTTTGCCCGACTGAGCGCCAAGGGTGTGCGCGAGTTTTTCGCGCCGCAGGCTGGCAAGGCCGAGCAGGCGCTTCTCATCGCCACCCAGGGACCGATCAAGGCGGCAAGTTTCGGCGAGAAGGTCCAGCATGCCGCCTGGAAGACAAAGCCGAGCTGGTTCGTGCTGACTGGGAAGGACCAGATGATCCAGCCGGCGCTGCAGGAGTCGATGGCGCAGAAGATCAAGGCCAAGGTGACGCGCCTCGAGAGCGATCACGCAGCCGCACTCAGCCATCCCAGGGAGGTGGCCGCGGCAATCATCGAGGCAGCCTCGTCGAAATGAAGGATCAGCGGTGCCGGACGCCGACGCACCTCGGCAAAAGTGCACCTAAAATGTCGTCGCGCAGCAGCGATCAGTCACGCGCGATCCGCTCGATAATCAAGTCGAGGAGTGCCCTCAGGCGTGGCAGCCTCCGCAAGTCCCGATGATAGCCTATCCAGGTGTCGCGGGATGGTGGCTGCTCTCCCAGGTCAACAAGGGCAATGCTGGGGATGGCATCACCCAGCGGGCGCGGCAGCACCGCCAGCCCGGCACCGTGGGCGCACAGGCGGGCCTGTACCTCGCGACTGTTGCTGCGGGATATGATCGTCGCGTTGGGCAGGACGCGTCTTGCCCATCCGACGTCCGGCATTCCTCCAAACGCGGTGTCCATCAGAACGAGCCGGCACCCGTCGCCGTTGCCTGCCTGCGGCGTCCACCGATCGGACCCGGTATAAAGCCCGTAGGAAATCGTCACCAGCTTGCGCGCGATTACCTCGGGCTCGTCGAAAGGAGTGATGCGCATGACGAGATCCGCCTCGCGCCGCGCAAGGCTGTAGATTCGGGGATCTGTCAGCAGCTCGACCGTGACCTTCGGATGAAGGTCCGCGAACTCCGCCAGCACCGGGCTGAGCAGGGTCGTCCCGAACCAGTCCGAGCAGGACAGCCGCAGGAGGCCTTCGAGGCCGCCAGCACTGCCGGCCAGCTGACGCTGCATGGAGAGCGCCTCGTCTTCCATGCGCACCGCGTGCGTATACATCGCCTGGCCCTCATCCGTCAGGACGAAGCCGTCGCTGGTGCGCTGGAACAGCGTGGCGCCGATCGATTCCTCAAGCGCACGAAGTCGACGGCCCATGGTCGGCTGCGTCTGACCAAGGCGTCGGGCTGCTGCTCCCAGCGTGCCTTCCCTCGCGATTGCTAGGAAGATGGGAAGGTCGCTCCACTCGAGGCTCCGCACGCCTTACACGCCCATGCAATTCTGTATGGAAGATGTACAGAACTTATTCTCGCCATGCCGTCTCGTCTAGCCCAAATTCGGTCCGAAAAGGAGACGACACAATGACTTGGTCAAGACAGACGATGAAGGCCGCTCTCGTAGAGGAGGCGGGCGGCGCATTCCGGGTGACGGAGCTCGACCGTCCGACCCTCAACGGCGGCGAGGTCCTCGTGCGCATCCACGCGAGCGGCGTCAATCCCTTGGATATCAAGATCAGGGCGGGCGTTGCAGAGCATGCGCGTCATCCGCTTCCCGCCATTCTCGGCCTAGATCTCGCCGGCGTGGTGGAGGACGTTGCGCCTGATGTCACGGCCTTTCGTCCAGGTGATGAAGTCTATGGCATGACGGGAGGTGTCGGTGGCATCCAAGGGACGCTGGCGGAATACGCAGCTGTCGATGCCGACCTGCTGGCGATCAAGCCGGCCAATCTAACCATGCGAGAGGCCGCGGCCTTGCCGCTCGTGACTATCACTGCTTGGGAGGGCTTGGTCGACCGCGCAAAGCTCCAGCCCAATCAGACCTTGCTGGTGCAGGGTGGCGCGGGTGGCGTTGGGCATGTCGCGGTGCAGATCGGTCTCGCCTCTGGCGCGAAGGTCTTTGCGACGGGAAGTGCGACTGGCGCAGATTACATCCGCTCCGTGGGAGCGACGCCCATCGATTACGCGAGCGAGTCCGTTGAGGACTACGTCGCCCGTCACACGAGGGGCGAAGGCTTCGATCTCATCTACGACACTGGCGGCGGCGCCGTCCTAGACGCCTCCTTCCAAGCTGTGAAGCGCTTCGGCCATGTGGTCAGCGCCCTTGGCTGGGGCACGCATTCCCTCGCGCCTTTGTCGTTCAAGAATGGCAGTTATTCGGGAGTGTTCACCCTTGCACCGCTGTTGACTGGTGTCGGCCGCGCTCACTATGGCGACATTCTGAAGAGAGCCGCGAACCTAGTTGAAGCCGGAAAGCTTCGCCCTCGCGTGGATCCGCGCGGTTTCTGGCTCGAGGCGGTCGAGGATGCCTATGCTGCGGTCGTCAGCGGGACTGGTGCCGGAAAAATCGTCGTCTCTATCCCACAAGCCTAGTTTTCTGTGCGAGTTCAAATTGCCGGAAAGTTGACCGGGCGCATTGCCGTGTCTTGCGCGGGGCAGGGACTAGGCCCCTGATCCCGCGTTGCTCGCACCGGCGGCGCGTAGCCGGCGATCGCCCGCGAAGATCAACCCTTCGCCAACGGAGCCCGCCATTGCAGTAGAACGCCGATACGCGGGCGCCTTCCCGCGGGCGACGTGCGACACGATTACGTCTATCACCGTGAATGCGTGCAGATTGGACTCGCGAGATTGAAGGCGGAGAGCACTTCCCGATCCTTGTCATACTTCGCTGCCGTGGCGAAGCACGGATCGGTGCGGCGCGCCGCCGACGTGCTGAATATAGCCGCCTCCGCGGTCAACCGGCAGATCCTCGACCTTGAATATCGGCGTCCCGCTTTTCCAGCGCCTCGCGCGCGGCATGCGGCTGACCAGCGCTGGCGAATTGCTGCTGGCGCACATTCAGCGGACCAATCGCGATTTCGAGGTCGTGCGCTCGCAACTCGAAGAGTTGCAAGGCCTGCGCCGCGGCATCCGGTAGAGAGCGCGGCTCAGACGCCGGCCTCGGTGTGACGCAGCATGCTGACGTACTGGTCAGCGATTAGGTCATAGCCACTGGTTGACGGGGTGGAAGGTGTCGACCGTGTAACCCGCCGCCGAAGCCGCGCCCCACGATCCGAATAGTTCGGTGATGTCCACCATCGGGAGTATCTTTCAACGCCGACAGCGCCGTATCGATAATTGTCTGAAGATCGGTCGAGAACTGCGCATCGGCGGCCCGCCCGATCTAACTCTTGTGAGCACCCGACTCCCCAAATCTAGAGATTGCTCGTCACACCTGCGACACACTCCACGCCGCCAGCGTCCGCTCCCTCTCATCTCAGTACAGTTTCGACAATCAGGGCTTGGTCAGAAACCGTATTTCGCAGGATCGGACAACACGGTATCCACATCGGCGCAGTTCACGGCGAGCGCATCGCCGACTTCGTCGCTGCACTGCCAGCGCTGCTGGCATCGAACTCGACCAGCCGCGCGTCCTTGGCCGTGGCGATACTGTCGACCCGCTAATATGTCGGCGATGCTGATTTTGGGAGCGGAAGGCGACCTTCACCAAACATTCATCTGGCCGGCGCTACCGAATGGGCACCGTTTGTGCGGTTGGGTCGTGGACGAGGCTGGAAACATGAAAACCGTTCTTTTCACTGTACCCTTTATCCTCATCGCAAGCGCGACGCTTGCCGAGGCGCGCCCGAATTCCCTAGCCATGAGCTGCGCTTCCACGCGCGGCCTGGTCCAGAACACGGGCGCTATAGTCATCGGCACCGGGGCGAACCTCTATGATCGCTTCGTGGTCGATGCCGGCTACTGCACACTCACGCAGAAGGCCGAGCCAGCGTGGATCGCGACGGCGGACGAGCCGGAGTGCCTGGTCGGCCGGCGCTGTGTCGAGCGTCGCATCCGCCGGCGCTGAGCCTAAAGCAGGCGACCTGCCTTGCGTTGAGCGAACCCTTGGCGCCCTGGCCCGCCGGCCGGGGCGCCCGTCGGGCTTTTCGTCAACGAGCCGAGGTGTTCACGGCACCACCGCGAAGAACAGGAAGGCGGCGAAGATGACCAGATGGACGATGCCCTGAAGCACAGTGGTCCGCCCGGTGCCGAGGGTGATCACGCCCAGGAACAGGGTCAAGGCCAGCAGCGCCTGCTCCTTGCCATCGAGGCCCAGATCGAGCGGCTGCCCGATCAGGAGCGAGACTGCGGCCACCGCCGGGATGGTCAAGCCGATAGTCGCGAGTGCCGACCCGAGCGCCAGGTTCAAGCTGGTCTGCAAGCGGTTGCTCCCTGCAGCCTTGAGCGCGGCGAGACCTTCGGGCAGCAGCACCAGCCCGGCGATGACGATGCCCACCACGGCTTTCGGAACGCCGGCATAGCTTATCCCAAGCTCCACCATGGGGGTCAGGACCTTGGCCAGGCCGACGACGGCGACGAGCGCGACGAGCAACAGGCCGGCGCTCGCAGCGGTTGCTCTGCCGGTCGGAGGAGGCAGGTGGGCCTCGGGCTCGCTACTCTTGACGGGCAGGAAATAGTCGCGGTGCCGCACGGTCTGGACGAACACGAACGAGCAGTACAGCACCAGCGACACGATCGCCGCGAAGATGAGCTGTGACGTGCTGTAGCGGGCCCCGAGATCGGCGGCCGTGTAGTTCGGCAGGATCATGGTCAGGCTGGTGAGCGCAGCCAGGACCGCGAGCGCGGCGCTGGCGCCCTGAAGCTGGAATCCCTGCTCGCGATGCTGGGCGCCGCCCCAGAGCAGGCACGCCCCGACGATCCCGTTGCAGACGATCATAACGGCGGCGAACACCGTGTCCCGCGCCAGCCCGGCTTTCTCCTCCGGCGCCGCGATCATGACCGAGACGATCAGCGCCGTCTCGATCACCGTCACGGCGAGCGCCAGGATCAATGTGCCGAAGGGCTCGCCGACGCGGTGCGCAACCACTTCTGCGTGGTAGACCGCGGCGAACACGGTTCCAAACAGTGCAATCGCAGCGATCGAGACGATCACCCCGCCGCCGCCCAGGATGAAGGTGGCCGGCAAGATCAACCAGGCAAGCAGCGGCCAGCCCCAGGTCCACCGCGGTGCCCGTGCTGCGACCATGTCGTCGATTTTCATGTCGATGTGTCACCCCGGATATTCCGGGGCTATCTATGTAGCGTTCCGCCCATATCGACAAACTCTAACTGAGCGCGGTGGGCCGCGATCAGGCGACGACGGCGGATTAAGCGGGTGCTCGCTCTAGCGGCAGGCCGAAGCATCTTCGGATCGAAATGTCAGCCGATGCCGCTGGAAGCGTTCGCCCTACGACTACACGGTCCTGTCGATAAGGTATTAACCTCACGAAAGCTTCATCCCTGTACGCTACCTCAGCGTAAGCGCGTTATCGGGGAGGCTGGCACGTGCGGACTACTATCTTGACTATCCCTTTTGTTCTTTTCGCCGGCGCGGCTTTCGCGCAGGACGGGCCGAACTCGCTGGCCATGAGCTGCGCCAGCGCGCAGCGGCTGGTGCAGGAGCGCGGCGCGGTGGTCATGTGGAGCGGCCCTAACATCTTCGATCGCTTCGTCGTCGGTCAGGCGCAATGCCAGCGCGACGAATATCCCATCCCAGCCTGGATCCCCACGCAGGACCAGCAGGATTGCCTCGTCGGGCAGCGCTGCAAGCAGGTCGAGGGGCCGATGCGCTGAACGCACTTCACACAGGCGTCATCCCGGCGCCTCTACCGCAAGGTGCAGGCGAGGCTGTAATATAGGCTGAGTCATGGGCGAGGCTGGATCATGCGTATGATGGCCGATGCGGCGCTTGCGCAGGGTCGGCCGAATTCTCTGGCCATGAGCTGCTCGAGCGTGCAGGCGCTCATCCAGCAGCGGGGCGGGATTGTGATCGGCTCGGGGCCGGATATCTTCGATCGCTTCGTCTCCAGCCCCTATTTCTGCATGGGCGGCGAGACGATCGACTATACTTGGGTGCGCACGCGGGATGCGCGGCGCTGCCCGGTCTATCGCTGCAAGGAAATCGAGGAGTGGTTCCGCTGATTCCACGGCGGGGGTTAACGCCGCGGCGCGACACTTGTTAACTACACGAAAGCTTCAATCGTTGACGCTACCGTCGGCTGGGTGCGACGAGGTAGTGCGCGCCGTTATAGGGGAGGCTGACAATGCGGTCTTATATTCTCACTATCTCTTTCATACTCGTGGGGAGTGCAGCCTTCGCGCAGGGCGGCCCGAACGCGTCCACCATGAGCTGCGCGGCCGCGCAGCAAATGGTGAAGCAGCAGGGCGTCGTGGTGCTCTGGAACGGGCCGAACGTCCTCGGCCGCTATGTATCGGGCCAGGAATATTGCGACATCAACACCTTCATCGCGCCGGCCTGGATACAGACGGCAGACAACCCGCAATGCCTCGTCGGCAACTACTGCCAGCAGCAGAACAACCAGTGACAGGCCGAATTATCTGACGAGCCGAGCGCCCCTTGCCCTGAGCGCGAAGCGTCTCAGGGCTCGGCCGGGAGCGCGCCGCACGGCAGACGCGACGAGCTCAGGCGTTTAGGGCGGGCTCAGAACAGCGTCGGCTGTTCCGGCACGGGCGCCGGCTCCACGGCCGGCGGCGGGTCCTGTTTCGCGCCGCGCGCGACGACCTTCAGCATGTGATCGGGCAGCGGGCGCTGGAGCATCCTCGCTTCGCCCCATGGGGCGCGCATCCAGACATCGCGCTCTTCCTCGGTGGTGAGGATCACCGGCATCGCCTTGGGGTGATAGGGCTGCACGATGCCGTTCGGCTCGGTGGTGAGGAAGGCGAAGATATCCGCCGTCACCTCGCCCTCCTTCGCCTTGCGCACGCTCGTCCAGCCGGTCCATACGCCGGCGAAGAAGGCAAGGGGGCGGCTGTCGTCGAGAGCGAACCAGATCGGCGGGCGCGAGCCGTTCGGCAGTAGCTCGTTCTCGCTGAAGCTGGTGAAGGGGACGAGGCAGCGATACTCGACCCCGGTCCAGCGCTTCCAGTGCCCGCTGTCTAGGTTGCGGATATTGGTGACGCCGAGGTCCGGCTCCATGCGCAGCAGTTCGGCGAAATCGATCTGGTTGCCCTTGGCCTCCAGCCGCGCCGCGCGCTTCTTCGTGGCTTCCATGAGCACGTTCTTCGGCGTCGGCATGCCCCAGCGGGCCATGGCGAGTTCCCGGCCGGCTTCGGCATTGCGCACGATGGGCGCGCTGTAATCGGGAAAGATGCCCGGCAGCGGCGGCATGTTGCCGGTGTTGTCCACCATCACCTTTGCGAGGCGGCGAATGGCTTCCTGATTGGTCGTGATGCTGTAGAGGTTGCACATGGGCGCAGCCTAGCGAGCATCCTCCCAAGAAAAAAGCCGCTCCGCGGGGGGCGGAGCGGCCAGCCTGTCGACGAGCAGGGGAAGCCATCGCAAGCGGGGGCAAAACGGGCGTGCCGCGCAGTTGTTCCGCGCCTGCGCAGTTTTCCACTACTCATTGGCTTGCGTGCCTTCCTCGCGCTCCAGGGCGAAAGCCTGCCGCGCCTGCTGGATGACGAACGCCGCCGGCAGGCCGGGCTGGGGCAGCAATGGAAACCGCACCGCTAGGCTCGCTAGTCCGAGCGCCTCGCCACAGCGGAACACAGCGCGCATCGCTTCGAGGATGCTGCCGGTGCCGAGCAGCGCGGCGTCGGGAAATTCCACCATCGGCACAACCACGATGGTGGAGAAGCCGCCGGTGTCGCCAGTGACGAAGCTTCTCCACTCGCCGATAGGGAGGGGGGCGGTGCGGTCAAATTCCTGTCGCATGGCTATGCGCAGGCCCGGATCGAAGGGGCGCTCCGGCATCTCGAACAGCAGTTCTCCCGAGGTGGTGGAGACGATGGCGAATGCCTCGGCCGGCGCGTCGTCGAGCGTGCCGCAGACGATCGCGATCCCGGTTCCGTCAAACGCGGCGGCAAGCTCGTCGGCGATTTCCTGCGACGGCTCGACGATGGATATCTCGGTCATGCGCGCTCCCGACGGTGAAAGAGGCTGGCGCGAAAACAAAAGGGCCGCTCGGATACGCGGCCCTTCGGGCAAGTTCCGGACGGCGGATCGCTCAGAGGTTCGCGGCTTTCTTCACCGCGCTCTTGGCCTTGCCGATCGTCTTCTGGCTCTTGCCCTTCAACTCCTGCGCGGCGCCCTTGGCTTCGAGGTCACGGTCGCCGGTCATCCGGCCTGCGCCCTGCTTGACCTTGCCGGCGGCCTCGTTGGCCATGCCCTTCGCCTTGTCTGCCGTGCTGCCCATCTTGCTCTCCAGCGGTGCCGCCATGATTGGCTGGCGCGATAACAGCGCGAAATGCGGCGAGTTCCGTGCTTGCGGGCGAAAAGGCAGGGAAATCGGCGGAATCTCCTGCTTTACGCATATCGCCCACATCGTCCGCGCAGGACGCGTCAATCATTGGGCTTGTTCTCGTTTTGTTCTCATGGAATCATCTCCGCATCAAATCCGGAGAGCGACCATGCCGAGCGAGCAGCAGCCCGCCGAACGGGCACCCATTGTCACCGACGACGACCTCGACGCCGCAATCGCGCTGTGCGGCGGCGATGCGCGATTGGCGCTGCGCGCGATGTTCATCGCTTACACCATGCTCCAGGAACAGGCGCAGGGCGCGGTCTCGTCCGGCTATGTACGCCGGCGCCCGGGGCGGGTGCACTGATGGCCGGCCAGAAGCCCGACGACGGGGCTCGCGACGACATCGAAGACGATGTCGATTACATCGTGCGTCATGAGGGCGGCGGCGACTGGCGCCGGGCGATACGCAGCCTGCTGCTCTATGTGCGGGTGTTGCAGGCCAAGCTCCAGCGCCTCCAGCAGGGCGAGCAGCGCGGATTTGGCGGGATGCTGGTGAGCGAGCTGGATCGAAAGATCTCGACGATCGAATTTTCCACCATATGCACCCAATGCCCGAGCTGCCTGCGCCGCACCGCGCAGCCGCCCGATATCGTGAAGTCCTCCACGAGCGACCGTGAATTGACGCTTCGCGTATGGGCCGAGCGCCAACGCTGCCGCTGCGGACAGCTTGGCGTTGGCGTCGTGCTCAGGGACAAGCGCGAGGCACGCAACTGGATGCTGGAGCGCTAGCGGCGATGACCACCGTCGTCGTTGGCGTGGGCCGCCGCGAGATGGATGAGCCTCCTGCGAGCCTCGTCCACTCCGTCCCGATGTGTCAGGCATCCATCCGAACACCGGCCGGCCAGACGGCGCAAGTTGACCTCGAGCTAGTCCAATTTTTTCGCCAGTCGGTAGCGCCCTTTTCGGCGCGTCCCGACAAACTCGACTCGCCCAGCAGCCTTTAAATAGGCGAGATCGCGCTTTGCTGTTTTTTCCGAGACGCCGAAGCGTTCCTGAACGCCTCTGGCTGTCTGGCGCCGGCCGGTCCCCAACTCCTCAAGGAACCAGCGCTCTCGGTCGTTGAGGTCGAATTCATCTTCAGGGTCATGTCCGGGGTCACGACCAGGGTCGCCATTAGGGACAACACGGGGCCCCCTCAATTTGGAAGTCTCACCGCGGTCTGCTCCGCTCCACGTCGCCCCGGCAGACGGTTCCCGAAAAGTCGTGACGGATCCAATGAAAAGATCAAGAAGTTCAACGCGCCGACTTGCGAGCAGCAGCATCTCCAGCACCGTGTCGGAGTGAATGAGCATCGAAATCAGATGTTTGCCCTCCGGCCCCGACTTAGCAGAGAACCAATTCTTCACGCTTCGCTCGCTCGCACCGGTCCATCGTTGGACGGTCTTTACGGCGCGATGTGTGTCGCCAAGCTCGCTCCGAAGCGCAATGGAGACGACCTCTGCGTAGCTACGCACAGGCTCCCGCGGATCGCCGCCATCCGACGGCAGTTGTCTGCCCCTCTTCGGCAACATAATTCCGCTCGATCCCGCTAGACTTTCGAGATGCGGCGAGCCTCCCACGTGCCCATTGAACGCGGACGCCAGTCGCGATTTGTAGACGGAGCCAAAGCGTGATGGGCTCGTCCAATTGTAACACCGCGAGCGGCCCTGACACCCCCCAACAGTCAGCGCGAGCCGCACAGTATGTGCGGATGTCAACCGAGAGCCAATGCTACTCAACCGCCAATCAGGCAGATGCCATCAAGGCCTATGCCACGGCGCGCGACTATGCTCTCGTGCGCACCTACGCGGATGAAGGAAGGAGCGGGCTCACATTAGATCGGCGCGATGGACTGAGGCAGCTCCTAGCAGACGTCACCGCTGGCCAAGCCGATTTCAGCGTTATTCTCGTCTATGACGTGAGTCGGTGGGGTCGATTCCAGGACACCGACGAGAGCGCCTACTATGAATACCTATGCAAGAGGGCTGGCGTTCGCGTTGAGTATTGCGCTGAGTTGTTCGAGAATGACGGCAGCCTTAGCTCTGATATTCAGAAAATATTGAAACGAAAGATGGCGGCCGAATACAGCCGAGAACTTTCGGTTAAGACGTTTGCCGGGCAATGCCGACAAATAGAGCTTGGCTTCCGCCAGGGTGGCACAGCTGGATACGGCCTCCGACGCGAGCTTCTCGATGCCTCGAGGCAAACAAAAGCTTCACTCGATCGCGGCGATCAGAAATATCTCAAATCAGATCATGTAATTCTTGTTCCTGGACCGGCCATTGAAGTGAAAGTAGTCCGCCGAATATTTAAGCTGTTTACCGACCATGGAAAGAATGAACGTGAGATAGCCGCGATCTTGAATGCACAGGGCATTTGCGCCGAGCTTGGGCGAAAATGGACTCGCAACGCCGTTAATGGCGTGCTCGAGGGTGAGAAGTACGTCGGCAGCAATACATGGAACCGGAGCTCGCAGAAACTCAGAGGCAAGTGCGTCCAAAACCCCCGATCGTTGTGGATGCGGGTGCCAGACGCCTTTTGCGCTATTGTTGATCAAAGGAAATTTGAGAAGGCTCGGAATATCCTTCTCGATCGCAGAACACGATTCTCAACGGACGTTATGCTCGAGATGCTGCGCAAGCTTTTGGAAAAGCAAGGTCGGCTATCTCGACGTTGCATTGACGCCAACGACTTACCCGACAGCTCAACGTACACAAGGAAATTTGGTACGCTTCGCAAGGCATATTCTCTCATCGGGTATACGCAAGACGTCGATCTAACTTTCCTAGACTGGGTCAAGCAAATGCGTTTGCGCTCAGCTCAAATGCTCGCCGAAATCCTAGAGAGAGGGAAGATTGTAGGCGCGGACCTCACCTTTGACCGAGATTCAGGTCTCTTGACAGTGAATGGAGAAATTTCGGCCAGGCTCATTCTAAGCCGGTGCATCGAGAAGTCCGGCGGGACACGTCGCTGGGTAATTCGCTTTCCCGCGGCATCTCCAGATCTTACAATTGTCGCGCGACTAGAGCCAGATGATTACACCGTCCTCGATTACTTTTTGTTGCCATCTGCCTTTGTTCGAATGAAGAAACTACGTTAAGCACACGTAACAAATTCGAAATTGATGCCTATCGCGTTGATACTCTCGACGCTCTATACGACCTTGTTCGCCGAGCACCCGTTCGCGAGGTATCTTGACCATGGAAAAGCTAGCAACCTGCATACCGCATCACGTCGGGGCTGAGCAAAACTTAACCTCGATAGCGATAGGAAGGATTCGCATTGCCAACCCACGTGCTCGTAACGCGCGCGTGTTTGCCGGCATTGTCGAAAGCATCGCTACCGTTGGCCTCAAACGGCCCATTACCGTGGCAGAGTGCCGGGCTGATGGGTCCGACTACGACTTGGTTTGCGGGCAGGGTCGACTGGAGGCTTTTCAGGCGCTCGGCGAAAGCGCGATTCCTGCCGTGGTCATAAAAGCCTCCGAGGTCGACCGCTTTCTTATGAGCCTCATTGAAAACCTGGCTCGCAGAAAGCACTCGAATCGAGACCTGCTCGAGGCGGTCCGCGTGCTGGAGGACCAAGGCTATGGACCGACCGAAATCGGTCGGAAGACCGGGCTTGACCCCAGTTACATCTCGGATGTTCTGCAACTCCTGAAGGGAGGAGAAGCACGCCTCATCGGCGCGGTGGAAAAGGGATGGTTGCCAATAAGGCTTGCGACGCAGATTGCCAAATTGAGTGACGATGAAGTCCAACTGGCCATGATGGAGGCCTACCAGAATGGTCTGCTCCGAGGCGAAGAGCTTCTCAAGGTGCGCCACCTTATCGACCGTCGTCGAGCCAGCGGCGCCGGATATGCCGGGCTGCGTCGGAAAGGAACTCAACGGGTCACACCTAGCAAGCTGGCCCAAATGTTCAAATCCGAAGTGCATCGCCAGCAGCTAGTTATCAAGAAGTGCGAGATGGCAGAGGAGCGCTTGCTTTTTGTAGTCACCGCTCTCCGGCGCATGCTTGCGGATGAGAACTTCGTAACGCTTCTGAGGGCAGAGAATATCGAGGACATGCCGACGCCACTCGCGCAACGCGTCGTCCGGAAAGCGCTGCCATGACCCGGCAAGCATTCGAGCCAAAAACAATTCGTATCCCTCTGGAGCGCATCCTGCCTACCCGTTCGCTGAGCAAGGACGTGAGAAGCACGTCCAAATTCCGGAAGATTCTGGCTTCGGTAAAGGAAGTCGGAATTATCGAGCCGTTGGCCGTTCACCGCTTGCCATCTGAAGGCAATGCAAATTGCGGGTACTCACTGCTCGATGGCCACCTTCGGTACGAAGCGCTTAAATGTCTTGAAGCTAGCGACGCGGTTTGTCTCGTCGCCACTGACGACGAGGGCTACACCTACAACCGCCAAATCAATCGCCTCAGCCCCATCCAAGAGCATGCAATGATCGTACGTGCGCTCGGCAAAGGGGTAGAGCCCGAGAGGATCGCAAAAGCTTTGGACGTCGACGTCGAGCGAGTTCGGGAGAGAGAACGTTTGCTCGACGGCATCGCGCCCGAGGCAACCGAGCTCCTGAAGAGGAGCATGGTGAGCCGCGGTGTGTTCAGCGTCCTTCGCAAGATGAAGCCGCTTCGCCAGATCGAAGCGGCGGAAATGATGATCTCAGCCGAGCGACTGACTTTGCCATATGCCAAGATGATATTAGCGGCTTCTCGGCCCGAAGCTTTAGTTGCGGGCTCGAAGCCCATCCATCCTGAGGCGAGTTCCGTAGACATCGCTCGGATGGAGCGACAGATGGAGAAGCTCTATCAGGACTACAGATCTGTGGAAGATTGCCTTGGCGAAACCATGTTGGTGTTGGTCGTCGCCAAAGGCTATGTCACTCGATTGACGCGCAACGACGCAGTGAGACGCTATTTGCAGCGGCACCATGGTGACCTTCTTTCGGAACTAGCTGCAATGATGAGCGCTGTATCTCGCGACGCCCGGTCGCGTGCGCGAGAATGAATTGGCCGCACAAGTGCCAGGTAGAAAATTGCTGAGTTTGCCACTCGCCACGGCATGACGCACGTCCGAGAGGCAGCGGGACCTGGTGAGGACGTCGGCGCCCAACCTTCTTGCAGTGAGCACAAGAATTTCGCCGCCGCGCCAATCGTTCGAACTCTCCAACCGCGAACGAGCAACGCTTCCCGCTGACGCTCGTGGTGTCGAGGTTCCTGTTCGATAACATTGAAAAGCGCTTCAACAAGCACGGTCGCGCCATCGCCCGCCACACCATATCCCTCGGGAAGTTAGTTCACCTCCTACAGCTTCCATCATAGCGATAGCCCGGTCGACCGCGCGGCGACGGCATGCGTCCTGCCGGCGATCGGTTTGGCAAGTGTGCGCACGCAGGCACGGAGTTATAGCTCGGGTGCCCGTCACGCCGCAGCGGCGATATCCCAGGCCGGGCGCAGCGGCATCGGCAGGCCAGCAGTGTTGTCGACCACCATGTTTCCGCGGGTCACGCTGTCGCGCTGGGGATCGTACTGCACCAGGTCGCCGGCGACGAAGCCGGTGCCGGTGAGCCGGATGGTGCTCGCGTTCAGCCGAACCACGCCCGTCAAGGCCCTGCCGGTAACCAGGAAGCCCTCGATCCCCACCGCCGGGGAGATGTCGTTCCCGCCAGCACCGTCGTTCGGCCAGGCAACATGCACGTCGATCGCCGTGCCGCTCACCAGCGTTGCGCTGGAGATATAGGGCGCGTCCCACGGCACCATGTCGCCCCACAGGCTGCAATACCAGCGGAGGATTTGTTCGCCGCGGGCACCGAAGCCGTCGGTGTCCGGCGGGCTCTTGGCGAGGTGCACGCTGTCCTGCCGGGCATAGTGGAAGTCGTCGGCGAGGAGGTCGACATCGACCATCTCGGCCGCCACCTCCGCTTGGATCTTGCGCAGCGCGCGCATGCTCGCATCTTGCCCGGTCTGCCGGCCGAGTGGGCCGATGCCGATCCGCACATCGGCGCCGATCTGCGCGCGGAAATAGTTGAACAGCTCGATCAGGCACGCTTTGTAATTGGCGATCGTATAGGTGCCGCTGCCGGCGCCGCCGTTGAGCACGAGCGCGTCGGCCTGCCCCTGATCCCAATAGAGTGCCGTCTTCTTGTACTTCGGCGCGCGGCGCGTCTGCGCGAGCGCGTTCGTATTCCATTGCAGTGCCATGTCGCCGGGCTGGTCGAGATCCTGATCCCACCAATAACCCGTGGTCTGATCGGACTTCTTGAGCAGCGACGTGCCGCCATAGGCGGTGTCGAGGCAGTAGAGCTCGAGGGTCGAATTGATGTCGTCGATTCCAAGGCGCGCCTTGATGTCCGGCGTCATCTTGCGGGTCACCACGTTGTCCGCGGTCACGCCCGACGCGGCACTATCTACCGTCGCCAGCATGAGCGAGAGCGACTGCCCCGCCATGATGAGCTCGAATTGATCCGGGTAGCGGGCCGGCGCCAGGCTGCCGAAGACGGCGCGCTGCGCCAGTGCCATGCGCTGGCATTCAAGGTCCGTCACCGGCTCGACGGGGTTGAAGAAGATCAGCTCGACCGCCGGGCCGTTGTGGCTCTGGTTGAGCGCGCCGTTCGAGCCGATGGTGACACGCTGCGCCAGCGCCTCGGCGTTGCCGTGCGGGCGATCCGACCACAAATGCCGGGTGTCGGCACCGCCGGAGACCACAGCGCCTTTCTGGTTGAACCAGAAATTCCGGAAGCGCGAGAGATCGGGGATCGAGCCGTTGCGCTCAACGAACAGCTCGCCGTTCTTGAAATACATGACGGTCTCTCCGACGGAGAGATACGCGCCATGAACAATGACATTGTTGGCTCCGGTGCCGTAGCCGATCAGCGGGCCGTTGACGCCGAAAACGCCCGGATTTCGAGCATGCGTGCCGGCACTCGACCAGCCGAAGGTGCCCGCGACCGCGAGGATCGCGAGGTTGCTCGTGCCGCCCACGTTGAGGAAGGTCGCGGACGAGCACAGGTGATCGTTCTTCGCCTGATAGTCGACCCACGGCAGCGAGCGACCCTGCGCATCGGTGAAAGCATTGAGCACCAGGCGCGGGCGAACATTGTTCGGGCTGGTAAGGTGCCGGCCATTGCCGCTCTGGTCGTACCACTGCGCGACAGTGAAGAAAGTGCCGTTGCCCCATCCAGGCGCGCCGGCGAGGTCCGGCAGGCCATCTACGCCGAAATTGACGGTGCGCAGCACGTTGCCGCTGTCGCGGATCTGGAACGCCGCGCCGGCATAGGCCGGGTTCACCTTGCGCACGCTGTAGATCGCCGCCGGCGGCTGGCTGGCCTGCATGGGATCGAGCGGCTCAAGAGACGGCGCACCGCCACTCCTGCCGCGCATCAGCAGACTGAGAGCTCCTCGCATATTCGAATCCTCATGGAACGTCCGCTGCAGCTACGTGCTGCGTCCGCAAGACTGAGATTTGTTTGTGACTGGGGCCGCCTACTGGGCGCCTCCCGAAAAGAACTGCTCCCAGCTCCCCGCACCTTCGGGCGGCCGGCTGACGCGCTTGCCCAACGCGTCAATCTGGCTCTCGCCCTCGCGAAGCCAATCGGCTGCGGCCTGCACGTCCTCGCTCTCACCGAGAGCGCCGACCAGCACATCGGCCAGCGCCGGCGCAGTGGCGACCATCTGCGCCTGGCTCGTCGGGCTGATGGTGACGCGTCGGGTGTTGGTCAGCCAGCGGCGCACTGGCTCGCTGGTGATGGCCTGGGCGAGGCCGCGGGAGATCGCCGCCGCATGCAGCGCGCTCATCGGCTTCGCGAGAATGCCGGTCATCGCCGCGCCGGCAGCAAGGCCGCCGATCGCCGACGTCGTGGCGTCGCGCTGCTGGCGCTTAGCGGTGATCAGCGCGAGATCGCGCAGCGCCTGGCGGCTCTCGGGTGAGAGCAGCGCCTCGACGCGCGCCGACTGCTGTCGGCTGGCCGCATCGCCGCCGGCGCCGAGGATCTCGGCAAGGCCTGTGCTGTCCGCCGGGTTCGCTGTGCCGGTCACCAGCCGGCGAACGTCGCCGAGATCGCCGCGACCCTTCGAAATCGCGCTCTCGACAACGTCGGCAACAATGCCACGCTCGACCTGAGCGCGCACTGGAACGGACAATTTGTCCAACACCTGGCGGGCCTCACCCGGTGCGGCCTTGCGATAGAGCCAGGGGATCAGTTCTTCCGGCTGCATCTTCGCCGGTGCGCCGGTCTCGCCGCGCAGGAACGGACCAATGACGCCGTCACGATATTCACGGGCGATCTGGTCGTCGGCTACGGCGGCGGCGCGCAGCTGGCCGAGGATGCTCGGCGAGCCGGAGTTCGACATGGCGTCGGCGTCGAGATAGCGGGTGCGGTTGGAGATGTCCGCCGCCAGATTGCGCAGCTGCTGCGCATTGCTGACGCCGAACAGCTCCTGCACCGTCTCGTCGTCGAGCGAGTTCAGCCGCGCGTTCAGGCCATTCATGTCGACGACGCGGCGGCCATAGAGCGTCTTGTTGCGCCCCGTATCGAGGATCTGCTCAATCGCGTTGCGCCGGGTCGCCGCCCATTCCGGGCTCTCCGCTCCCATGGTGTCGCGGATCTCGCGGATCGCGCCCGGATTGCCGCGGCCGGACAGCAGCCGCGAGACGATCTGGTTGTCTTCCACGAAGCCGGTCTGCGTTGGCTCGAGATAGGTCTCGCGAACGCCGGAGCGGGAGAAGCGGTCGACATTGTCCCGGTAATAGCTGTTGGCCTGGCCGAGGGCGTTGCGCAGTGCCGGGCTGCCGGCACGCTCGACGCTGCCGTCGATCGCCGCGGTGAGCGACTGGCGGAGCTGCAGCAGATTGCGCTCCGGCACGCCCGGCAGGATGGTCTTGTCGTCGATCGCATCGCTGACGATCGAGCGCATCTGCCGCGCCTGGTCGATCGAGATGGTGTCGGCGATATCGTCGACACCCGTCAGCAGCCGGTTCAGGCCCTGCGGTGTGAATTCGGCGCTCGGACCGCCGGCCACCGGCTGGCCGTCGACGATGCGCTCACGGGTCGGCGGCAGGCTGGAGCGGATCTGCGCCACCTGCTCGCGCACCGGCGTCATGTCGACGATGGCATCGCGGCCGCCCGGCGCATTGCGCGCGGCGTCATACAGCTGGCCGGTCTGCGTGCGGAACTCGTTGCGCGCGCGCTCGAGCCCTCCCCGCGCCTGCTGGCCGGCGGCCTCGGTGCTCATCTGCGGGCCCTGGCGCGAGGTGAGCGCCGCTTCATTGCCGGCAATTGCATCGTCGGCACGAGCGAGCGCCTCGTTCTGGTCGATGATCAGGTTCTTGCGCTGCGTCCCGAGTTCGGAAACGACATCGCGGCCGACCGCGGCCGGAGCGGCGCCGCCGACCATATCTTCCTGGTAGCGGCTGATCGCCAGGTCGCCAGCTTCGCGGTTCTGCCGCATCTTCTCCGCCGAGCCCGGCAGCTTCTCCAGCATGCCTTCCATCCGCGGCACGAAGCCGCCGGCGCCGCTCTCGGACGGCAACGGCCGGACATCGTAGCCCTGCCCCTGCAGGCGATCGGTCGCGGCGCGGAATTCGGCGGCCAGCGGATCGGAGGCGCTCGGCGCGAACGGGGCGCGGACCTTGTTCAGCACAGCATTTCCGATCCGGCCGGCGCCGCCCGTCAGGACACCGATAAGCGCATCGGTGGCAGCCTCTTGCCCAGCACGGGGGAGGACATCTTCGACCACGCTGGGTTCGGCCGCTCGGTTCTCCGGAAAGAGCCTGCCGACCGCCTCACCGAAGAGCTGCGCAAGTCCGGAGCTCGTCGCGGCGGTCGCGGTGATGCCAACCGCCGGCCCCGCCGCATATGCCGGCACGCTGGCAGCACCGCCGACAACCGCGCCGGCGAAGTCCGGAACGCCGCCCGCCATGCTGGCGACGTCGCCCATATCGACACCGGGCGGATTGAACAACGTCTCTTTGCCGTCCGGGCCGCGTGTCACAACGCGATCGGTGCGATTACCGAAGCGATCGTTGAGGTAGTACCAGCCCTGCCCTTGCGGTCCGAACTCACTATCAAAATAGCGCTCGCGCGCCTCGGGGGTGTTCATGAAGGATGCGTAAGCGCGCTGCCCTGCCCCGGCCCCGCCCTGGCTGGCGAGATCGGGACGAGCTTTGGCAATGTCCTCGGCTTCCCGCGTCCCGGTGATCGCCTGGATCACATCATCGAACTGCGCTGAACCCATGAAAGGCTTCTCGCTCGTGGGCGCGCCCAAAGCGTCGAGCACGTAATTCATCCCGTCGATCGGCGCACCGAGCACGCGCGCACCGATCGGCCGATCGCTGTACGGAACGGTCGAATTGAAGGGTTGAGGCGGCGCGGGCTTGGGCGCCGCCGAAACCGCGGGTGCAGCCTGGACGGGCGCATCCGGGAACTGAGCCCACAGATCGGCCGGCTCGCGCGGCGGCGCATCGGGGAATTGATCCCAAACATCAGCCATCAGGGTCGAACCTTCTCTCGGCCGTCGGGCGTGCGAAATCGCGTGCCGGATGGGAGGGCTGCAGCCTCCTGCGGCGTGCGCACGACGGGAAGCTCACTGGGGGTCGAAGGCGCGCCTGCAAGCGGCGACACCGACGTCGGGACGTTGACGCCGGGCACGGGCGAAGTCGTCGCCTGAGGACCGCGTGACAGGACATTCTTCGCGTAGGTCTGGGCCACGCGCGGCGAGATGGCACCTTCGTCCACAAGCCGGCCGAGCATGCGCGCATCCAGCGGCGGCAGCGCCTCGCCGCCGGTGCGCACCGAGCTCGTATACTTCTGGCGATAGGCGTTCAGGGCGATCAGCGATGCGAGCTTGGCCTGCGCTCCGGGCAGGCTCTCGCCAAGACCACCGGACACCATCACCTCTTTGGCCGCGCGCCGATCGGCGTCCGACAGGCGATCATCGCCCAACAGCGCTTTCGCCAGGCTCAATGTCGTGGCGTTGAGCTGCGACCGGGTGCCGGCAACGTCGGGCCGTGCGACGCCGGGAAACACCTGCGCGCCGTAGTTCGTCAGAACCTCATTGATGTTGCCGGCGGCGCCGATGTCATCAGGACGCAGGGTGTCGAACAGCGCAGTGAGCTCGTTCACCGCGCGGCCCGCTTCAGCCTCCTGGCGCTGCAGATCGGTGACGCGGCTGTTGGTCTGGCCGGCGCCGTTGCCGGTCACCATCCGGACGGTGCCATCCTTGCCGACCTCGAGCGACATGCCACCACCGGTTCCCTCGCGGCGCACGATCTGGCCCGGGAACGGCTTGCCGGTGTTGATGTCGACGATGTTGCCGGATGCATCCGGACGGCCAACAAAACGAGCCTCTTGCCCATCTGGCCCGATGCCAAGGTAATTGTCGCCATCGAGGTTCGACGCGGGCGGTTTCTCATAGGGCTGTGCGCCCTGGCGCACGGCGGCGCCGGGCGACATGAAGACGGGAGCGCCGTTGGACCCGACGGCCTGCACCGGCGTCTTGTCGCCGACCAGCGCGTCGATCAGCATCTGGTCGTTGATCCCGCCGGTGTCGAGCAGCCGCTGGTTCTGGCTGGCCTTCCACTCGCTCTCGCTGAGCGGCTTCGGCGCGCCGACGGCCTGCGGGATCGCCGGCAGCTTGTACATGTCGGCGATGCTGGTCGGCAGGGCCGGACGTACCTGTCCCTCGCTCAGCGGCCCGTAGAGGGCGCCAATCAGCGACCGCTGGTTGTCCTGCGCGTTGTTGGCGCGCGACGTCGAAGCCGCGATGTCCTGCCCGCGCCGCGCCGTGGACGCGCTGACGTCCTGGCCGCGCTGCGCGGTCGAATTGTTCTGGTCCTGCGCATAGTAGGACGACGTCGGGCTGTAATTGCCGACGGCGATGTTGCGGCGGTCGAAGACCTGCTGGTTGAAATCCGGGGCGACCGCCGAGGCGTAAATCTCAGCCAGCCGCTTCGCCTCGGCGTTCTTGGCGTTGGCGTTTGCCCAGCCGGCTGCGTCCGCGCCGCTCGGCGGCTTGAACAGCTCGGAGAGGTTCGATGCCGCCTGAGCAAAGGCGGGATCATTGTAGAAATTCGAGCTGCGGATTGCCATGGCGGGACCTCAGTGCAAGTGCTCGCCGGGCACGGCGTGGCTGAATGCGAGATTGCCGAGCACGCGGCGGTGAAGCTTGTCGCCACTGACCTGCAGGCGACGGCGATAGTGGAGCTCCAGCAGCGCGTTCTGGATCCAACCCAGCGCCTCCGCCAGAACCACGGCCTCATCCGGCTCGATGTGTTCGACTTCTTCGGATTTGCCGCAGGCCAGCCAGAAGACATTCACCGCGGTTCCCATCGAGAGCGCGATGCGGTCACTGCAAAGGTCGTCGCCGGCCGCCTCGACTACCCTGAACATGGCTTCCCGAGAGACGCGCGAAATGTCGTCATAGACCGACCGCTCGATGTGCGCCCCGCCGGTGCTGATCGCGGCGCACAAGTTCATCAAGGCCTCCGCGGCGGATTTGAGCGGCTCAATGCCAGCAGCGGCATCAGCGAAGGATTGCCACGCGCTCCGAATGTGCGAGAGCCTCGCTTCGGTCGCCCGCTCGAGATCGGCGGCTGTCTTGACCGTACTCATGCCCATTCCTCGCAATAATTGAGCGTGGACATCGCGCGCGCTTCAGCACGAAGCGCCATGTCGTGAACAATACCGACCTCGTCTGCTGTGTGACGACCAAGTTGAATAAGCGCCCGCAAGTCGTGGAGCCGATCACTCGGTGTATTCTTGCGGGTGCGAGGGTCGGCGAAGATGATCGCCAGCATTCTCAGAGCTCGGAGCGCATCGACCAGCCGCGCGCACTCCAGGTCGGCGAAACATGTCTCGACGGCGACTTGAGCCGAGATAGAGGCCTCGACGACCTTGTCGCGATGCTGTCCCGTCAGATGTTGTGACAACTGATCGGAGCTGGATATGTCGCGAAAGTTGAGAAGGGCAACGGAGATCGCGAGTGCTATTTCGACCCGCTCTTTAAGCTGGCCGGCTTCTGTCAAACATTCGACGGTCAGCTGGACGCTGCACGCGAATATATTGCGCTGGCGCGAGCCATTCTCTCCGTCCCGACGGCACCGGGCCGGGGACAAAGGAGCGAACATCGAAACCACTTTCGGGACGGCCATGCGAGCGCTCTCCTGCAGCGTCGCGTTCAAGAATATGAATGCTGAATGTTCGAAACTACCCCGCTTTCATCGAACAGAACCGCACGCTCTATTGCGCTACGCGCTTGTAACAGCCGCTGAGGGTGAGGAGTCGGCGGCGGACAAATTGTCCGAAAAGTTCCAGCGCCCGAAATTTTGTAGCGGCATCAAGCGCGCCGGCGGCGGTGGCGCCGGACTGCCACCCAGGGGTCGGGTTCGGGGGTCGGGTCGCACGATGTATGAGCGAAGGGGATCAACGATGTTGGCAGACGTGGAGACTAACAGCCGTTGCGCCGTCGCGGCGCTGAACGTGCTGCGGCGCGAGCTCGATCGCACGGAGTGTGCGCCGACGGATCGGGATCGCTTGCAGCGGCTCGCCCGCATGGCTTGGGAGCATGTCGCCGGGCTGCTCAACGACGAGCCGGCCGCACGCGCGCCGGCGATGCCAAGCCCGCATTCCGGCGACGGGTTTGGCAACCTACACCAAGAGGTGGCCGCCGCTTGGGAGCACGCTACTGCGCTGCGGCGGTCAACGTCACCTGCAGATACCGACCGTCATCACGCGCAGCTACTCTCGATAGCCCTCAGCACGAGGAACGCACGAGTGCGGAGGATGTGCCGTG
Source organism: Xanthobacteraceae bacterium (assembly GCA_029266425.1). Classification (GTDB taxonomy): domain Bacteria; phylum Pseudomonadota; class Alphaproteobacteria; order Rhizobiales; family Xanthobacteraceae; genus Ancylobacter. The sequence goes on along the minus strand of JAQSWY010000009.1, from coordinate 19,466 downwards.
CAGCCATGGCCGAGCGCGGCGAGCCACGCCTAGCGTAGCGTCAGTCCGACCCAAAACAAAAGATTGCGGCAAGTCGCTGCGGCGAGCCGCGGCTTGCCCTGTCGGGGTGTACGGAAAACCATACGCGAATGCTTCTCATTGAGCGCCGTATTTTCAATGGCTTGAGAAGGTCGAATTTAGTGTACGGAAACCAGTGGGTTTACCGTGGCACCAGCGTCCGTTAGGCAGAGGAAACTATGTGGCGCTGGATACTTCGGGCGTGCGGCTTCATCGCGCTGGGTATTGTGGGCACGGCGCTCATTCTCTGCCTCGCGGTGCTGTTCACCGACTATCCCCGCGCCTCACTTCCTACTGGGCCTCGTGTATACGTCGATGCGTGGGACCACGGATATGTTCACGCTGAAGGCACCTGGATAATCGAGAGCCAGGCGCAGGCATTCCCTCTCCAAGTCACCAGCCTCACTTGTGTCAGAAACCAGCAATGCACCTCGTCGACCGCTCAAATTGCGAGCGGCATGCTATCCGTCGACGCGAGCGACTACAGAATAGAAGCATGGACTATTGACACCTTAGTGTTCACTGACAAGTCGCCCATATGCGTCGACTACGTCTACTCGATTTCGCGGGCTACCCAGACATTGGCAGGCGTGCGCACGAAAAAGCCGGATGCACGTGCTGATACATGCAGTTGGATGGACAAGGCGCCACTCAAATTGTCACTTACCAACGGCTTTGACGTCTGGAAACGGCTCGCGGACACTGCTTGGAGCGAGACCCAGCCATTTTTCTGGGCGGCACTGGCGCTGTGGTGGACCGCGGTGCTCTTTTTTGGCTCACGCCGAAAGTCGGGGCGAGCTTAGACCGAATGCCAACGCGCCTCCGTGAGTGAAACGCCGCTTAGGACGAACTAGTTCAGCCGGTAACGCCCCGAGCTGCCCGCGGCTGCGAGATCTGTTCGCACCACGCCTTATCGAACGCCGCGCGCGCTTTGAGACGGGGCCATTCGCTGAATTCTTGAATCACGAAAAACTCGCCGTCGAGCTCGGGAAGGTTCGACGGGAGCAGTCCTGTACGGATGGCGTCTCGGGCGTCTTTGATCTCGCACCAATAGCGCCATAGTCCAGCGCACATCGCAGCCGACTTATTCATCCTGCGGTCCCCCATTACGGCCCGCCAACTCGGCGCGCCGACGTGGGACATAGGCTTGGCTATCCCCGTCGTATTGTCAACGTATAAAATTTTGATGATAAGTAATCGTCCGTTTTGTTCGTTTTGTCCGTCCGATGGCAAACGATATTATTGCACTATGACGGACGAATACGACAAAATATACTTTTGTCTGCACTTCACTCACCTCAATCGAAAAGACCGTCGTCCGATTTGTCCATTTTGTTCGCCTTGTCTGCGGCGATTTGCTCGTTGAGGCGTGCCCGTCGCTCAGCGAGTTCCTGATTTTCGAGATTGATCTGCCGGATGCGTGCGGCGATCTCCGCTGCCGACAGCTCCTCCGGCGGCTTTTCGTCGAGGTCCGCCGCGGCAGTGGCGAGCATTCCATTCGCTCTCAGGATCGTGGTTCCGGCGGTAGCGCGCGCCGGAGCGGGAGCCTTCTTGTCGCGACAAACCTCAATAAGCGCGTCCACTGCCGCGCTAACGCCTTCATGGCGAAGCCGGTATTTTGCCTTCGCAACGGCGTCCGTCGGCAGCTCGAACTCGTCTTCGTCGTCATATCCATTGCTCATCCGAATATTCCCATGTCGTCTGAGGGTTGAGGGTTTGGGGCGTCGAGCTCGGCGAGGCGTGCCGCCAGCACAGCATTCTCGGCTTCAATCTCTGCAATGCGCGCCGCTATGGCGCGGCTCTCTTCACTCATCGGCTGTTCTCGAACTCGGCGGAGCGTCGCCGCCATATCTGCTTCTTGTTGGCGATATGCTTTCGCGGCCTCGCGTGCCTTGGTGGAGCCTGGCTTGTGGCTCCTCTGCCACGCGGCGTGGTCGGCCCGCTGTTCCGGCGTCATCGATCGAAGGCGTCGTGCGCGCTTCTTCGCCGCCCGCTCAAGATCCGTCAGCTTGCGGGCGAGCTTCGCGTTCCAGTTCGCGGCGTTGGCATCCGGCCACACCGGCTTGTGCCAGCCGTCACCCTTCGGCGTAGCGCCGCCATGAACCCTGCAGCGCCCGTTCGCCATCGCGGGGTTCTGGCACGGGTGCCCGTTGATTTTCGTGTGCGCGCCGCATTTCGGTCCGGAGCGCCGTAGATTGTTGAAGCGCTTCATCATGGCGCGCCCCATCGAGCGGAAGCGCGCGGAGTTTGCCCATGCCTGTTGCCGGGGGGTGCGCGGCCGTGGCTTGCTGACCTTCTTTCGCTTCATCGCGACGCCTTTCTGAAAAGCGGACGCATGAGGTATCGGGTTTCGGAGGTGCACCAGCTGCTATCGGACATGTTGTCCGCCACGCATCTCCATGAATTCGAGTGCCCCCACACCCCCGGCGGGGAAGGCCGTGCCTCAGTGCGGCGAAGCCAGGCCTTCCCCCGTAGGGGTGGACTTTGCTGCACTTCACTTTGCAGCACCGCAAACCGTTGAAAAATATGGGCTTTGCTGCACTTTGCAGCGCTTTGAGCACCGACTTTGCGCAAAGTACCTTGCAGCAGCAAAATCAATGACTTAGCGGAGACATTGCAGCAGTGGCGGTTCACTTTGCAGCACATCGTCGGGCACCCTTCACGTAAATATCGAGGCCGTTTCGGCCGCGCCGGCCGTCTCACCGGACAAATTGTCCAAGAGGACGACGTAGCCTTCGACTTCCCGTCGAGAGCCGTCCCGCCGCACGCCTTCGAGGCGGATGAGGCGTCGTCGCTCCAAACGGGAAAGTGCCTCGGCGATCTCCGCCTCCGTGAGCGTCGCGAGAATTTCAGGGGCTTGGCGCTTGAGGGCTCGCGGGGCGAAGTAGGGACTGTTCCGCGCCGTCGAGTGTCGGGCCCCTGGGCTATCGAGCAGGGCCGCGACGACCGCCTGGTCCGCAGCGTGGTCAAGGTTCGGAAACGCCGTGCGCGGCACCGAGCCGGGCACCGTTCCCGCGATCACGTCGAACGCGCCGCGGTTCCAACGTAGCTTCAGCAAACCGCCCTTCGGCCCGTAGTTCGCTTTCATGCCTTCGAGCTCGCGAAAGTCGCCTTTCGCTGCACCCTTCGGATAACGGAGGTAGAGACGCGAGCGAACAGAGTTGTTCCACGCGGTCGAGCCGGACGTTCCCTGCCCGGAACTCTGACCACTCAACGACGGATGCGCGAGCACGATGACCGAACCGCCGATTTCCTGGGCGAGGCGCCCAAGGCACGCTTTTATGAAAGCAGTGGCTTGGATCCGGTTCTGCTCTTCGCCGCCAAACACGTCCGCCAGCGTATCGATGATCACAACATCGGCGCGAAAGTTCAGTGCTGCTTCCCTAAGCTGGTCCCACACGGCCAGGCGCTGCATTCGACCGGATTGGCGATCCCATGTCGCCAGAACGTTGTCCATGAAACGCCGGCTCGCGAGGCGCAGGCGGTCGCTGGTCGCGCTGAAGTCTAGGGTGAGCGCCGAGAGTATGTCTGCATGCCGGCGCTGCAGCTCGTCTTCGCTGTCCTCGCAGAAGAAACACATGACGCGGGCCTGCCGCACTTCCTGCCCGATCCATGGGACGCCGGCGGTCGCGCAGATGGCATACTGGTGGATCAACAACGTCTTGCCGATACCGCCGTCGCCATAGAGTGCCGACACCTCGAAGCGCGGAATGAAATTGGGAACCTCCCACTCTCGAGGAGGAATTGGCTTGTCGCGCCATTCTTCGGGATTGATCCAACGGATAGGAGCGGCCTCGGTAGAGCGCGCCAATTGCGTCGGCTCGTCAGGAAACAAGGGCTCGCTCGGTTCTTCGAACCACCGCGCCGCGCGGAAGGCAGACGTCCGGGGGTGCCCGCCGCGCGCCCAGTCCCGCGCGAGCTGTCGCAGCCCGCCGGGCGCGTCGGGATCGATCCCGCTGCGATCAAGTTGAGCGATCTCCCAGTCCAGCGCCATGTGGGCGTAATCGGTCGCGGTGAATTCGGCTTCGCCGAGCCGCGCCGCAAGACTGAAGCGCCAGCCGCTGCTGGAGTTGTCCTCGCCGATTAGCCCTTCAGGATTGCCCTGCCAGAGGAGGTTCAGTTTGGGATGGCGCAGCTTCGCCTCGCTGAACCGGGTGCGGAGCGCCGGCGGCACGGTGTACAGGTCGGCGCATTCGAGCTCGGCAGTGATCTCCGCCACCAGCGGCGACATGTCGACCATAGGGCCACCTTCCAAGGGCGCGTAGACCGCGGCGAGCATGGATAGGGAGTGGCGCCGGTCGGACCGGTGCAGGACGGACGTGGCGCGCTTCATCTGCCCGCGCGCAAGCTTTTGCATACTGGGGTGATTGATGGTGCCGGGCAGCCGGAGAATACGACTGATGTCCTGCACCGCGTCCCCGCCGATTGCCCGCGCGACCGCACGGCCGATGTTCTCGACATCAGCGACCAGCCCCGAGGCCGCAACCTTTTCGTCCAGCATCCATATGGGTTGCGCGCCGCCTCCGCTGTCCACGATGAAGGTTGGCGGCAGGTCGCCGACGTGGAGACCCGCCATACGCTCGATTACAACGCCCCGCGCGTCGTCATAGGAAGCGGTGTTCTCCGGGTGAGGATCGACGTCGCCGGCAACGGCGCGGATCGCAGCGATGTCCGCCTTTCCCAGCTTGTCATCGCGCGAGCCCGGCTTAGGTTCGTTCAAGCTGTAATAGAGATTGGCATCTCGATCCTGGGCAAGGATCCACGCGCGGATTTCATCCCACTTTCCGGCCGGGAATGTCTTACCGCGAATGTCTTTCGTCTCGGGGTTGCCACGGTACCGAATCGACACGAGATTGTGCCAGCCGTTCGCGTCGAGAGACTTCAAAAAATCGATCGCAACGTCCGCATCCAAGCCTTGCGGTATTGGCGTTACGTCCTTTATGTTGTGCGCGTTCACTGAAGACCTTTCCGGCCGGTGCGCTCTTCGCGGGAGCGGCCGGCCGCTTCATTTCAGGTGTTGTCGACGACGAGGCGCAGGTGGGGCCGCTTGGTGCCATGGCGCGCGCGTCGCTGCTTCGCCAGTTCGGGATTGGCACGCAGCTCGACAGAAAGGGCGCGGACGCTGGAACGCGTTACGGCGGGGCGGCCATCCTTCTCTGCGGCAGCGAGCGCGCCAGTGCGCCGCCAACGGCGAACCATGGCCTTCGATACGCGGATCCCAGCGTTCTGCGTGCGAAGCATCACGGCGGCCTCGGTTATGAACACGAGATCACTGTCGATCTTCATTTCGAGCATCTGTTCCATCCGCGGTAACGCTACTGTCGTGGCGTGTGCGTTGCGCCTGCCAATTCGCCCGCTTTTTCGAACAGCCCATGCTGGCGCGCTGCTCTCATCAGCAGGGCAAGGACGCGCGCATGGATCGTCGTCGCTGCGCTTTCGACTTCCACATCGAACTCGGGGCTTGTTACGAGCACGGTGTCTTCCAGCTTGGCTCTCATCGCGAACAGCTGGCCATCTCGCCTCAATGATTGCCAGTGCATGTCAATGCGCTTGCGGCCTTTCGTGCTGTGGAGGTGGCCCCAGAGCGCCATCGTCACCCGATGATCGAAAACACCAAGCCTGGCGACGAGCCGATACAGTTCCAGGGGTCTATCTCGATAGTCGCCACGCGGGCGTGCGAGACGGGCTATCTCGTTCTCTACGGCACGCATGACCTCAAAGCGCGTCACCTCTTCGACACGAGGCCGGTGCAGGTTCAATTCGCATGCTGCTGCCGAATAGCTCTTCGCTCCAGTCGCGAGCCAGGCCCCCAATGCCACCGCTCGGGCGGTACTTCGTCTCGGTCGCCACTGACCATCCGGCTTGCGCTCGGGAGGGTGAGGCAGCTGGAGGGACTTCTGAAGGCTGTAGGCAGCGGCCACTTCGGCGAAGCATTCCACTGCGATATGCGTCCCTGGAGACGTAGGGTCGAAGCCTTGCTCCGCGATCGCGATCTCGAGCGCACGTCGATGCAGCAGCTTGCGGCTTTCGTATGCAGTGCGCACATGTGCGAGAACCGCGTCGGCGCCTGCGTCGGTAAAATCATTGCGCGAGATGAGCAGATCAGGATCTGCTCCGCAAAGCTCATCATCCTCGCGCAACCGGCAGGCAAAGTAGATGAAGCTCTCTTCATCCGGATCGTCGAGCCTCATCGCTATCCTCCGCGCGAGGAGGCATCGGCGCCAACTGATCTTGCGAGAAACTCATCGAGATCCAAGCGCCGCACGACGGTGCGCCCGCCGATCCGGGCCGGCTTGAGCGCGCCCGACTTGAAGATACGGTACAGCCCGGCACGGGAAATGCTCAGGTACTCGGCAGCGCGATCAACCGACAGGGCACCGGGCGCAACCGGCTGTGAAGTGACGAAGGCTCGAGCAACTGCGGAATTCATGTGTGTCACGCTGTCGGATGTTGTCGATTGGCGTAACTTACAGTCTCCGCGTTTGAATTGCGAATAAGAGTGCGACCCCTCCCTCATCAGAGGAGTAGTCGCTTCGAGATTACTTCATTGGATTTCTATAGAAAAATATTTGAAGCTACGCATTTGGCAGTCAGCTGCTACCAAATGCCCCTTCCTCACAGTATGATCGCTGGGATCGATGTGGATGTTAATTATGGCTTCGGCTCAAGTGCCTCGAAAGACCTACAGGTTCACCCAACCTAAACGGAAACGGAGCGCACCGAAGGCGGCGTGGTTGCCACTTGAGATTGCAGCAATCCGCGCCCGAGCTACCATTGGACCAATCGAATCTCATCGGCGATTCGCCTGGAGATAGGCATTGGGTGCGATTGGCTTCCCGAAATTTGAATTCAGCAAAAAGCAGGTGTCGCGCGCGGGAGATGCGCTGCGCGAAGCGATCGTCTGGGCGCCAGATGCTGAGGACGATGTTCGGGAAATATTCAAAATTGCGAATAGCTGGCGCGATTCTCACCTTTACCCGATGGCAGTTATGAGGCGGGCGCTCATCGGCCATCTAGCGCGTGCAAAGGTGAAAGGCCTCACCGCAGCACGCATAAAGCGAATGCCTTCGATCCGAAAAAAGCTTCGAAAGCGTCCGATCAAACTTGATGACATTCAAGACCTCGCGGGATGCCGGGCAATACTGAACTCTATTGAAGACGTAAATTCTCTAATACAGCAAATTTCACTTACATTTCCACACCGAGCGACGCGACCCGACGACTACATCGCTGCGCCGAAGAAAGATGGATACCGATCCTACCATATAGTTTTCCGGTTCACCGCTGGGGCCGATCCCGACGCGGCGATCTTCGAGGGTCGGAAGGTGGAGGTCCAAATTCGAACGCGCATTCAACACGCTTGGGCGACAGCGGTCGAGGCCGTCGGATTGTTCTTGGGCGAGGATATTAAAGGTGGTGGCGGCAAACCCGAATGGCGACGACTATTCCTGCTTATGTCGGCAGAGTTGGCGGTTATGGAGGCCTGCAACGAACCGCCTGACGTATCGGTCGGCAAGGATCGAATAAGAGAAATAAAGAGGCTAAACAAAGATCTCAAGGCTTCCTACACTCTGGACAAGATTGCCCACGCAGTAAATTTTATCGATGAATATATTCGATCCCCTAGCTTTCAGCCTGAGTACTATCTAATCATATACGACAATGATTTGGACGAAGTCGCTGTGTCTCCCATGAGCGGGCCCTTTGAGGGCGCGGCATCTTTCGACGTAGCGGAGCACAGAGCGAGGTACACAACCGTCTTGGTTGAGGCGGACAAGATAAAGAGTCTTAAAGAAGCTTATCCAAACTACTTCGGCGACGTCCGCCTCTTTCGCCGAGTTCTAAGGCACATTTGCAAAGGTAAGGCGGTTAAGGATTTTAAGCTTGCGCCGCAAAAGACAGTAAAGATTCCGCCGAAGGAAAAGCCCGATATGAGTTGGATGCGCCGATCTGCCCCTAGATAGCAGCGAGACGGCGGCGATGTCGCGAGACGCGGCATCTCCATAATTCGGCGCGCTGCTCTGCGCCCCGACCGAAACGCGGCTGCGCGAACTAAGGGCGCGATCGGAGAACATTAAGCGCCTATAGCAACAGAACGGGAAGAGCGAGTTCATAGGGCGACTGCAGCATCACCTATTCGCTTTAGCGAATCGAGGTGATCCGCCCAAGCCTGCATCAGCTCGATGCGCTCAGGCCAGTAGGTCGCGCGATTGTAAGCACGCCGGATCTCATTTTTCTCCTGATGGCCTAGCGCCGCTTCGATCACGTCGGGCCGGAACCCCTTCTCGTTAAGGATGGAGCTCGCCGCGGCGCGGAAGCCGTGCGCCGTCATTTCGTCCTGCGTAAAACCGAGCCGCCGCAGCGCCGAGTTCATGGCGTTCTCTGAAAGGGGTGTCTTGTTCGAACGAATGGACGGGAAGACGAGCGTGCTGGCGCGCGCCACCTCTTTCACCTCACGCAGCACATCGAGCGCCTGGCGCGAGAGCGGCACATCGTGTGGCCGGCGGACCTTGGTGCGCTTCCCGTCGATCCGCCAAACGGCGTTCTCGATGTCCATCTCGTCCCACACGGCGCCGCGCACCTCGCCCGGGCGCGCGAACGTAAGGGCCGCGAACTGGAGGGCGCAACGGAGCGTCGGCCAGCCGTCGTAATCGTCGATCGCCGCCAGCAGGGCGCCGAGGCGCTTCTCGTCGGTAATCGCCGCCCGGTGCTTCACCTTTGGCGCCTTCAGCGCGCCGCGGAGCGGCAGCGTGGGATCGTCCTTGGCGCGAAGCGTGGCGACGGCCAGCCGAAAGACCGTCCCGATCACGCTTCGCAGCCGGCGGGCCGTCTCGCGGCGCCCGGTGCGCTCGATCTGCTGGAGCAGCACCAGGATCTCCGCCGGGGTGATGTCCGCGATCGGCCGCGTGCCCAACGAAGGGCCGGCGAGGTCGATGAGCATCCAGCGGTTCTTGGAGACGGTCGCCGGCGCGGCGCCTTCGTCCTCAATGCGGGCGAGGTACTCCGCCGCAAGGCCGCCAAAGGTGTCTCCCGCCGAAGTCACTGCGGCGAGCCGCTGGATCCGCTTGTTGGCCCCTGGGTCGACGCCCGAGGCCAACAGCTTCTTGGCCTCATCACGCAGCCGGCGGGCGTCCGCCAGCGATACGGTCGGGTAGGAACCGTGAGAGAGCTTCTTCTGCTTCCCGGCGAACCGGTACGCCTGGTTCCACAGACGAGTTCCGTTCGGCTTTACAAGCAGATAGAGGCCGCCACCGTCGGAGAGCTTGTACTCGCGTTCCGCTGCCTTGGCCGCCCGGCACGCAGCATCCGACATAGACATGATTCGCCCCGCCCCGTTGGCTTCGAGGCCAACAAAGCGCAGGTCGGAGCCAACAGCAAGGCCAACAAATTCGTGAGATGCGGTGATCGAACGTGAGCCGAAATGATACGGTCGGAGACGATTACGCGAGAATTTATCTAGTGAAATCAAGTGGATATGATGCTATATGAGACACTCTGATCCGGCCTGATAGGGAGGTAATGGTGCCCAGGGGCGGAATCGAACCACCGACACTGCGATTTTCAGTCGCATGCTCTACCAACTGAGCTACCTGGGCGTAGCCGGCAACGGCCTCAGGCCGTGCGGAGCGGGCGGGTTATAGAGTCTCGCTTCCGCTCTGTCCATACGGCGCAAAGCGGAAAATGGCAGCCTTCCCCAGACGCTTCTGCCCCGCGCTCGGCCCCAGTGTCGTTCGAAGCTCGCTTCACGCGCATCTCAGAGGCCGACCCGGATCGAACCGCGTCATCCAGAGTGCGGGCGCAGCGCACCTCGAAGGGTATCGAAGCGGAAGGCGTTCATCGGAAATGGACATCCGTCGAGGCCCGGCTTTGCCGGGCACCTCGGACGACGTCGCGAACGAATTCTCGGTCAGGCTTTGAGGACCGGGCCGTTGGAAGACCTCAACCACGCCGGGGCGGGTCGGGGGCGAGCGGCGGCGCGTCGCCATCCTCGTCGTCGTCCTCGGCCGCAGGAATCGCGTAGCTGCCGCTCAGCCAGCGATGCAGGTCGATGTCGGCGCAGCGCGAGGAGCAGAACGGGCGATACTTCTCGACCGCGGGCTTGCCGCAGATCGGGCACGGCTTCTCGGGGGTGGATTTTGCGGGCTCGCTCATGAAGCGCTCCTTGCGCGCCGCCTCATGCCGGGTTGGTCCAGCTGTAGCGGATCGGATAGCCCTCACCGGCGAGCAGCGCGACGGTCTCGGTGAGCGGCAGGCCGACCACATTGGTGTAGGAGCCGACCAGCTTGACCACGAAAGTGGCGGCAAAGCCCTGCACCGCATAGCCGCCGGCCTTGCCGCGCCATTCACCCGAGGCGAGATAGGCGTCGATATCCTCGCGCGACAGTCGCTTGAAGCGCACCCTCGTCTCGACCAGGCGCGAGCGCAGCGCGCCCTTCGGCGTCACCAGCGCCACGCCGGAATAGACGCGGTGGGCGCGGCCGGACAGCAGGCGCAGGCAATCCGCCGCCTCCTCCGTGATCTCCGGCTTCGGCAAGATGCGGCGGCCGACCGCGACCACGGTGTCGGCGGCGAGGAGATAGGCGCCGGCGAATTCGCCGCTGGCCTCGCGCCGCGTCTGCGCCGCCTGCGCCTTCTCCTTGGCGAGCCGCAGAGCGAGCCGGCGCGGCAGCTCGCCGCGCTCCGGCGTCTCGTCGATCTCGGCAGGCATGAGCGCATCGGGTTCGAGGCCGGCCTGGGCAAGCAGCGCGAGGCGGCGCGGCGAGCCCGAGGCCAGCACCAGGGTCGGGCGGCCGTTCACGCGGGAGCTCCTTGTTCCGCCGGAGGGTCCGGCGGCATGCGAATGCGCGGGCAAGCTAATGGAAAGACGTGCGGCTGTGAACGGGTCCTGCCGATGGCCGCTGGGCATAATTCCGCGCCGGAACTACGAGCCGCCATTTCCTCCGTCATGGCTGGGCTTGTCCCGGCCATCCACGGCTAACCCCCCGTCAGGGTCGTGGATGACCGGGATAAGCCCGGGCGTGACGGCCATCAGGGGATGAACCTTGCCTTCAACGTGCACGGAATCGGGCGCGGATGCGCATCTCCAGCTCGTCGCGCACCGCGCGATAGGCGTCGAGTTGCTGTTCGCGGTTTCCGATCGCCAGCGTCGGGTCCGGCGTCGGCCAATATTCGATGGCGATGGCGTTGGTGCGGGTGAGCTCCAGCGCACGGTGATGGGCATCCGGCGACAAGGTGATGACGAGGTCGAAGCCGAGCCCCTCATTCTCCTCCAGCTCCTCCAGCGTCTGCGGGCGGTGCCTGCGGTTCTCGAGCCCGATCTCGTCGAGCACGGCGGCGACGAAAGGGTCGACCTCGCCCTTCATCACGCCGGCCGAGCCGACATAGAGCGAGCGGCCGAACAGGTGCTTCGCCAGCGTTGCGGCAAGCGGCGAGCGGACGCTGTTCTGCCCGCACATGAAGAGTACGGATTGCGGGCGCTCCGTACGCGGTACCGCGCGGGGAAGGATGGGGGCCGGTTCCATCTCAGCCCTTCCAGTGCAGCGCGCAGACCAGCGTGAAGAGCCGCCGGGCGGTGCTGTGATCGACCTCGATCTTGTCCTGCAGCCGCTCGCGCAGGACCTCGGAGCCCTCATTGTGCAGGCCGCGCCGGCCCATATCGATCGCCTCGATCTTGGACGGGCTCGAGGTCCGGATGGCGGCGTAATAGCTCTCACAGACCAGGAAATAGTCCTTCACCACCTTGCGCAGCGGGCTGAGCGAGAGATGGTGGGTGACGACCGGCGCACCATCCTCGCGGGTGATCTCCAGCACCAGCCGGTTGTCGGCAAGCGCGATGGCGAGGAGATAGGGCCCGGGTTCGGGATCGCCGATCGGGCAGAAGCTGTTCTCCTCGACGAGGTCGTAGATGGCGATGGCGCGCTCGTGCTCGATATCGCGGGAGGCATGGCCGATCGATGCCTCGTCCAGCGTCACCGCGGCGAGGCGGCGCGTCGAATGATGCGGATCATCGCCCTCGGCCATCAATGCATCCGTTAGAGATTTAGGCGTATGGCGACGGAGCGGGCATGGGCGTCGAGCCCCTCCGCCTCACCCAGCGCGATGGCGGCCGGGCCGAGCGCAAGGAGCTGCCCCGGCCCGCACTTCAGGATCGACGTGCGCTTCATGAAGTCGAGCACGCCGAGCCCCGAAGAGAAGCGCGCCGAGCGCGCGGTCGGCAGCACATGATTGGAGCCGCCGACATAATCGCCGATCGCCTCCGGCGTGTGCGCGCCGATGAAGATCGCGCCGGCGTGGCGGATGCGTTCGACCAGCGCCTCGGCGTCGGCCGCCATGATCTCGAGATGCTCGGGGGCGAGGCGGTCGACGAGGCCGGGCGCCTCATCGAGCGAGCCGAGCCGGACCACCGCGCCGTAATCGCGCCAGCTCTGCGCCGCGATGGCCTCGCGCGGCAGCGTCGTGAGCTGGCGCTCCACCGCGGCGATAACAGCCTCGATCAGCGTGTCATCATCGCTCATCAGGATGGATTGGGCGGCGGTGTCGTGCTCGGCCTGGGCCAGCAGGTCGGCGGCGATCCAGTCGGGGTTCTGGGCGCCGTCCGCCACCACCAGCACTTCGGAGGGGCCGGCCACCATGTCAATGCCGACCGTGCCGAACACCTGCCGCTTGGCGGCGGCGACGTAGGCATTGCCCGGGCCGACGATCTTCGCCACCGGGGCGATGGTCTGCGTGCCATAGGCCAGCGCCGCCACCGCCTGGGCGCCGCCGACGCGATAGACCTCGTCGACGCCGGCGAGCCTCGCCGCGGCGAGCACCAGCGGATTGAGCCTGCCGTGCGGCGCCGGCACCACCATGGCGATGCGGGCAACGCCGGCGACCTTGGCCGGCACCGCGTTCATCAGCACCGATGAGGGATAGGCCGCGGTGCCGCCCGGCACATAGAGGCCGACCGCGTCGACCGCGGTCCAGCGATGGCCGAGCTCGACTCCGAGCGGATCGACGTAACGCCCGCTCTCGGGAAGCTGCCGCGCGTGATGGGAGCGGATGCGCTCATAGGCGAGCCGGAGCGCGTCGAGCGTCGCCGGGTCGGCAGCGGCAAGGGCGGCGTCGAGCTCGGCCTCGGTGACGCGGATGCCGGTTTCGGTGAGATCGACCCGATCGAAGCGACGCGACAGCTCGATCAGCGCGGCATCCCCGCGGGAGCGCACATCCTCGATGATGCCGGCGACCGCCTGCACCACGTCTTCCGCCACCTCGCGCTTGGTGCCGAGGAAGTCCCGGAAGCGCGCGGTGAAGTCGGGCGAGCGGGTGTCGAGACGAAGCGGCATGTCGGGTTCCAGTCGGATAGGTCCGACTGTCCTATCGCAATCGAGCCCTCGGAATACAAGAGCGAGCGGCGTCCCGACGTCGTCGTCCCGGCCGCAGCGAAGAGCTGGGAGCGCGGGAAAGTGCAGCGCGTCACGCGATCCCGGATACGGCCTGACGGCCATTCCGGGATGACGAGGGCATGAAGCGCGTCGTCACTACGCCGCGTCGTGGCAGGGCGTGCCCTTGGCGTCCCAGGCCGGGCCGAGATCCTCGAGCCCGACTTCCATGCACTCGACGGTGAGCTGCAATTCGCCGCCACCGGAGAACATGAAGGTGACGACGCCGGAAGGCGCGTCGGTCTCGTCGAAGGTGAGCGCCAGGAGGTTCAGAACCGCCTGCTTCTGCTTGAGGTCGATGCCGCGCACCTTGGCGCTCAGCACCCGCTCGAAATGCATGCCGGCGCGTCGGCGCACGCAAGGTCCCTTGACCGGAGCACCATCGACGGCACCGGAGGCAGGCACCAGCCCGAGCATCGCCTCCGCCTTCACTGCGGCCTCCCAGTCGAAGCGATTGGCGAGCAGCGCGAAGCGGCGCTCGCGCGGGAGGTACGCCATGTCGCCAACTGTGATGACGGCATCCTGCAAATGCGCGGACATCACGGCGAGGTCCTCGCCGTCGAGCGCTATAAGTTTAACGCCGCCCATGTCGGTCTACTCCACTGCTGTCCCCGCGCCGCATCCATGCTCGCGCAGATGGCAACGGCGGCGTCCTGCCGCAAGGGGCGGAAGGCGCCGCCGTGAGGCATCAGCCGGAGATGCGCTCGATCTCGGCGCCGCAGGCGGAGAGCTTCTCCTCCAGCCGCTCGAAGCCGCGGTCGAGATGATAGACGCGGTGGATCATGCTCTCGCCTTCCGCAGCGAGCGCGCCGATCACCAGCGACACCGAGGCACGCAGGTCCGTCGCCATCACCGGGGCGCCGGTGAGCCGCTCGACCCCCTCGATGGTGGCGTTCTGGCCATCGAGGTGGATGCGGGCGCCGAGCCGGGCCAGCTCCTGCACATGCATGAAGCGGTTCTCGAAGATGGTCTCGGTGATGCGCGAGGTGCCTTTGGCCCTGGTGGTCAGCGCCATGAGCTGCGCCTGGAGGTCGGTCGGAAAGCCCGGGAAGGGTTCGGTGGTCACCGCCACCGGCGAGAGCCCGGCGCCGTTGCGCTTCACCCTCAGTCCTTCATTGGAAACGGTTATTTCGGCGCCGGCTTCGCGCAGCGTGTCGAGCGCCGTGTCGAGCAGGTCGGCACGGGCGCCGGAGAGCATGACGTCGCCCCCGGTCATCGCCACCGCCATGGCATAGGTGCCGGTCTCGATGCGGTCCGGCAGCACGGGATGGCGGGCGCCCTTCAGCCGCGGCACGCCGACGATGCGGATGGTCGCGGTGCCCTGCCCCTCGATCCGCCCGCCCATGGCATTGATGCAGTCGGCGACATCGACGATCTCCGGCTCGCGCGCGGCGTTCTCGATGATCGTCTCGCCGTCGGCGAGGCTCGCCGCCATGATCGCGGTGTGGGTGGCGCCGACCGAGACCCTGGGAAAGTCGATGCGCGCGCCCTTCAGCCCCTTCGGCGCCCGGGCGACGACATAGCCGCCGTCGATCTCGATCTCCGCGCCGAGTGCGCGCAGCGCATCGAGGTGGAAGTCGACAGGGCGCGTGCCGATGGCGCAGCCGCCCGGAAGCGAGACCCGCGCCTCGCCCATGCGGGCGACCAGCGGGCCGATGACCCAGAAGCTCGCGCGCATCTTCGAGACCAGCTCATAAGGCGCGGTGGTGTCGACGATGACGCGGGCGTCGATCTCCATGGTCTGGCCGGCATAGGCGTCGTCGCCCCTGCGCTTGCCGTTCACGGTGATGTCGATGCCGTGATTGCCGAGGATGCGCTGCAGCTGGACGACGTCGGCGAGGCGCGGCACGTTCTCGAGGATCAGCTTCTCCTCGGTGAGGAGACCGGCGATCATCAGCGGCAGCGCGGCGTTCTTGGCGCCGGAAATCGGGATATTGCCTGCGAGCGGGTTGCCGCCGACGATGCGGATGCGGTCCATCGTGCTCAACGCCTCCTGAAAGCCGCGGGCCGGCGACAGGCCGCCCGGGATACCGGCATGCATAAAGGCGAGAGCCGCGAGAAGCGCAGCCCCACACCCCAAACCTTATCGTCTAGCGCTTGTCGGAGGACCCGGCAACGCGGCCGGCCTCCCCGGCTACCGCAGGATCGGCGCTATCCCCCGCCGGTGTCGTTCCGGCAACAGCGGAGCGCTCTTCGGCAACGCGCCCCTTGGCCTGCGCCTTGCGCCGCCTGAGGTTCTCGCGCAGCGCCGCGGCGAGGCGGTCGGCCCGGCTGGCTTCGGGATCGGGGGTGCGGCTATCGGGGATGTGGCTATCGGGAGCGCGGCTCATGGCTGGAAACATATACCCTCGTGCTGCAGTTTTTCCACTCCCGCATCGCGGACGCTTGCACACATGCCGTCGCTGTGGCAAACGTCGCCCCGCTTCGGTGAGCCTTGTCTCCCGTGCAACGGCGCTGCGGTAGCTCAGTGGTAGAGCACTCCCTTGGTAAGGGAGAGGTCGAGAGTTCAATCCTCTCTCGCAGCACCAGTTTATTTCTGTAATCACAATTGCTTAGGCGTAGCCGGCGAAAATCGACGCCGCGCGCATCGTGCAGAACGGTGCATGAACATGCGCCTATTGCGGCACGTATCTGACACGCGGAATCACGGCTTGTTCTCCTGAAGGGCGATCGGCACCGAACCCGGCGGCCCGGCCGAGTTGAGTCCCGCCATGGTCGCGCGGAAACGGAAAGCCGTCGCCGCGGACCCGATGCCCGAGCGCATCGAGCCCTGCCTTGCTCTCCTCGTCTCGAAGCCGCCAGTCGGCCCGGCATGGGCATTCGAGATCAAGTGGGATGGTTACCGCCCGGCGATCCATGTCGAGCCCGGCGGTGTTCGGGTGATCACCCGCGGCGGACATGATTGGACGACGCGCTTTGCGCACCTCGCCGAGGCCGCCCGCAAACGGGGCCCGTCGACCATGATCCTCGACGGCGAGGCCGTGGTGCTGGACGAGCAGGGCCGCCGGCTGCAGAAGGCGCTCGGCCGCCGCGGCGGCAAGCGCTTCACCCGCGAGGCGATCTTCTATGCGTTCGATCTGCTGTATCTCGACGGCCGAGACCTGACGCGCGAGCCGCTCTCCGAACGCCGGCGGCTCCTTGAGACCATCGTGCCGGGCCAGGATGGCCTCATTCGGCTTTCAGAGGAGTTCGAGGGCGACGGCAAGGTGCTGCTTCACCACGCCTGCAAGCTCGGCCTCGAGGGCATCATCGGCAAGCGCCGCGACAAGCCCTACCGCTCCGGCCGGCTCGGCGACTGGATCAAGGCCAAGTGCGTGCAGAGCGATAGCTTCGCCATCGTCGGCTATGAGCTCTCCGACAAGATGCGCGGTGTGATCGGCCGGCTGCAGCTCGGCGCTAGGCGCGGCGGCCATCTGGTCTATGTCGGCGGCGTCGGCACCGGCTTCACCCGCGACGAACTCGGCGCATTGAAGAAGAAACTCGACGCGATCCGCACCACGAAGCCGCCGGTCAAGCTACGGCGCAAGCGCGCGGTGTTCGTCGAGCCGCAACTCGTCGCTGAGATCGAGTTCCGCGGCTGGACCGACGAGCCGAAGCTGCGTCATCCCTCCTACAAGGGGCTGCGCGAGAAGGCGGACCAGAGCGAGGTCATGGTGCTCGGCGCCGAGATGCCGTGAGGCGATGATAGGCCGTAGATTCATTACTGCGTAGCCAAATGCTGATAGCGACGAGTTTGACAGCGGCAAGGTAGTTTTCTGCCGACTTGTCGTAGCGTGTCGCGAGCCGCCTTCTCGGCTTTCCGAGTCACACGTTGACCGAACTGAACGGCACTGCTTAGCTCGCGGCCTGCCCTCACGACCGTGCGGTATGATCGGCCGGCGTCGGCGGCGTCTCAATTGGCGCGCAATCGGACCCACTACAATGAGAGGCCGACATGAGGAACGCCATTTTACTGTCTTTGAGTCTTCTTTTAAGCCCAGCGCTGACGCAAGGTGCGATCGCACAAAGCGTGCCGCCGGCGATTACGGAGGCCGAGGCCCACGCCATCGGCGTCGATGCCTACATCTACTTCTACCCGCTGGTCTCGATGGACATCACGCGAAAGCAATCCACGAACGTCGAACCCGGGAAAGAGTTCGCCAAAGGCCCGATGAACACATTCGTGAACGTCCCGGCATTTCCCCCTGCTGATCTGAAAATAGTCGTGCGGGTCAACTTCGATACGCTCTATTCCGTTGCATGGCTCGATCTCACCAAGGAACCACTGGTGGTCTCCGCGCCAGATACCAGCGGACGCTACTATCTCCTGCCGATGCTCGACATGTGGACGGATGTCTTTGCATCCCCGGGATGGCGCACGACCGGCACGCAAGCGGGTAATTTTCTGATCACACCTTCTGGATGGAACGGGACGGTTCCTGACGGAATGACGCGTATCACCGCGCCGACGCCCTATGTCTGGGTTATCGGCCGGACGAAGACGGACGGGCCGCCAGACTATGACGCGGTTCACAAGATCCAGGCCGGCTACAAAATCACAGCGCTGTCAGACTGGGGAAAGACGCCAAAGCCGGTCGAGGTGAAGATCGATCCAAGCGTCGACATGAAAACCGCACCGAAGGTTCAGGCCGACACCATGCCGGCGGCCAAGTACTTTGCTTACGCCGCCGAGCTGATGAAACTCCATCCGCCCCACCTCACCGACGAGCCGATCGTCGCGCAGATGAAGCGCATCGGCATCGTGCCGGGCCAGAGCCTCGATTTCGAGAAGCTCCCGCCAGCCGTGAAGAAGGGCCTCGAAGCTGCGCCGGAGGCCGGGCAGAAGCTGATGGAATGGAAGCTCCCGACGCTCGCTCGGGTCGCAAACCATTGGTCGATGAACACCGACACGATGGGCGTCTATGGGAATTACTATCTCAAGCGCGCCATCGTCGCGCAGCAGGGCCTCGGCGCGAACCTGCCCGAGGATGCGGTCTACCCGCTCAATCTCGGCGACGAAGCTGGCAGGCCGCTCGACGGCGCGAACAAGTACACGATGCATTTCGACAAGAGCGCCCTGCCGCCGGTGAACGCCTTCTGGTCGGTTACGCTCTATGACCCTGAAGGCTTCCAGGTCGCGAATAGTCTCAACCGCTTCGCCGTGAGCAGCTGGATGCCCTTCAAGTACAATGCCGACGGCTCGCTCGACCTCTATTTCCAGAACGAGAGCCCAGGCAAGGACAAGGAGGCCAATTGGCTTCCAGCCCCGAAGAGCGGCTTCAATCTGACAATGCGGCTCTACGGTCCGAAGTCCGAGGTGCTCACGGGCCGATGGGATCCGCCGCCAGTTACCAAGATTCTGGCACTTCCAATCCTGGGCGCTCAGTAAGGTTTTCGAACGGAGCGCGCCGGCGCGGCATCCGCGCCGGCGCTTGATTGACTGATCAGTCGCGAACGACGGTGGGAGCAATTTCGGAGTTCAAGCTTCGCGTCGCGATGGTCGCCACCGCGGTGATCCAGCAGGCCTTCCCCGACCCTGAAGAGAGCAATTCGGCGTTCGAGGACTTCATATACACGATCTGGACCGAGCTTACCGACGATGGACCGCCAAAGGTGCAGTGAAAAACGTCGGGCGAAGGCGCCCGCGCCTGCCGCTATTGGTGTCCGGGCGATGTTTGATGCTGACGACTGAAGCCGGTCCCTGGCTGCACGTCATCGCTCGCATTCCAGTTCGCATCGATGTGCAGTGTCGCCAAGCACTTGCCGGACTCACTTGCCATCCGGCACTTGATCTCCGCTCGAGGCGAAAGCTCTCCATCAACGTCGCGAAGAAGTTCTCCCACCCAAGTCACGAGCTCTGACCACGCAGCTTTATCGTCGGCCATGTAAACATGCTGGCGCTCGTTCTCGCCTTCAATCTCGAACGTATACTTTGGCATGTGCAATCCTCTCATGAGGAAGCAACGCTCGTCATGCTCTAGACGTTCCCTTTATCTAGCGGCCTCGCGC
>JAQSWY010000211.1 GCA_029266425.1 Xanthobacteraceae bacterium | reverse complement strand
GGCGAGGCGCCGGACGCGCCCTCGCGTACGATCTTCCTGCCCTACCTTTCCGGCGAGCGCACGCCGCACAACGACACGGCGATCCGCGCCGCCTTCATCGGCCTCGACCATGACGCCTCGCGCGAGGCGATGACGCAGGCCGTGCTGGAAGGCGTCGCCTTCGCCTTCAAGGACTGCCTCGACGCGCTCGGCGCCGCCGGCACCAGGCTGACCGAGGCCGACGTGATCGGCGGCGGCTCGCGCTCGCGCTTCTGGATCGCGGTGCTGGCGAGCGTGCTCGGCCTGCCGCTCCACCGCGTCGAGGATGGCGAGCGGGGCGGGGCGTTCGGCGCCGCGCGGCTCGCCCGCATGGCCGCGACCGGCGAGGCGCCGGAGGAGATCTGCCTGCCGCCGCGCCGCATCGAGACCATCGCGCCCGATCCCCTTCTTCAAGCCGCCTATGCGGAACGGCACGCGCTTTACCGGGCGCTGTACCCCGCCCTCAAGGGAGTGACCCCATGAACGCCCGCTTCTTCCCCGAGATCGCGCCGCTGAAATATGCCGGCCCGACGAGCCGGGACACCTTCGTCTACCGTTGGTACGACAAGAACCGCGTGGTGCTCGGCAAGCGCATGGAGGAGCATCTGCGCTTCGCCGTCGCCTATTGGCATTCCTTCACCTGGCCGGGCGGTGATCCCTTCGGCGGCGAGACCTTCCTGCGCCCGTGGATGCACGGCAGCGACGAGATGGAGCTGGCGCGGGCCAAGGCGGAGGTCGCCTTCGAGCTGTTCCGCATCCTCGACGTGCCGTTCTTCGCCTTTCACGACCGCGACATCGCCCCCGAGGGCAGGTCGCTGAAGGAATCGAACGCGAATGTCCGGGCCATCGCCGATATCTTCGCGAAGAAGATGGAGACCGAGAAGGTCCGCCTGCTCTGGGGCACGGCGAACCTGTTCTCCAACCGCCGCTTCATGGCCGGCGCCGCCACCAATCCCGACCCGGACGTCTTCGCCTATGCCGCGGCGCAGGTGAAGAACGTGCTGGAGGTGACGCACGAGCTCGGCGGCCAGAACTACGTGCTGTGGGGCGGGCGCGAGGGCTACGAGACGCTGCTCAACACCTCGCTGCCACGCGAGATCGACCAGATGGGCCGCTTCCTCAACCTCGTCGTCGAGCACAAATACAAGATCGGATTCAAGGGTACGATCCTGATCGAGCCGAAGCCGCAGGAGCCGACCAAGCACCAGTACGACTTCGATGTCGGCACGGTGTACGGGCTGCTCTGCCGCGCCGGGCTGGAGAAGGAGGTTAAAGTCAACATCGAGGCCAACCACGCAACGCTCGCCGGCCACAGCTTTGAGCACGAGATCGCCATGGCGGCGGCGCTCGGCATCTTCGGCTCCATCGACATGAACAAGGGCGACGCGCAGTCCGGCTGGGACACCGACCAGTTCCCGACCAATGTCGAGGACACCGCGCTCGCCTTCTACGAGATACTGAAGGCCGGCGGCTACACCACCGGCGGCACCAATTTCGACGCCAAGATCCGCCGCCAGTCGATCGAGCCGGAGGACCTCGTGCTCGCCCACGCCGCTGCCATCGACGTCTGCGCGCGGGCGCTGCTGATCGCCGCCGACATGTTCGAGGATGGCGCACTCAGGAAGGCGGTCGACGCTCGCTATGCCGGCTGGGACGAGCCGGAGAACAGGGCGATGCTGGAACAGGGCGCCTCGCTCGAGGCGATCGCCGCCCGCGCAGATTTCATCTTCCTGTGATTGACTTGCTGGCATTTCCCCCGTTCGATCGGTAGTCGGGAGCGACCCGTGACTCGGTGCCGGCCAGCCCAGGCCCGCCGCAGCCATCCAAGGGGGAGTGAGAATGCGTCTTCGCATGACGGGAGCAGCGCTGGCCGCTGCGAGTGTGGCGATCTTGGCCGCCCTGTCCTTTTCCGCCGCCGACGCCCAGGTGCGGCCGCCGGCGACGCTGGGCAGCCAGATCGTCGACGTTCCGGAGAAGCCGGGCTACGTGCCTTCGGCGGAAGAGGAACAGCTCGATCCGGCCTTCCGCCGCCAGCCGGTGTATTTCCGCACCAACGAGGCGCCGGGCACCATCATCATCCACACCAATGAGCGCTTCCTCTATTTCGTGCAGGGCGACAACAGGGCGCTGCGCTACGGCATCGGCGTCGGGCGCGATGGCTTCCAGTGGGCCGGCCTGCAGAAGGTGAGCCGCAAGGCCGAGTGGCCGGACTGGACGCCGCCGCCGGAGATGATCCAGCGCCAGCCCTACCTGCCGCGCTGGATGGCCGGCGGGCCCGGCAACCCGATGGGCGCCGCCGCGCTCTATCTCGGCTCCACGGTCTACCGCATCCACGGCACCAACATGCCCGACACCATCGGCATGGCCGTCTCCTCGGGCTGCTTCCGTCTGATCAATCCGGACGTGCAGGATCTCTTCAACCGCGTGCCGGTCGGCACCAAGGTCGTCATTCGTCAGGCGCCGGAGCTCTGAGTCTCAGAGTTCCGTGCGTCCCGGCGACATCGATCGATCTGGGGGAAACATGAAAAAGATCGCATTTGCGCTGGCCGCGGCCGGCATCTTCGTGACGGCCGGCCTCGGTCATGCCGATACGCTCGCCGACGTGAAGGCCCGCGGCACGCTGAAATGCGGCGTCAGCCAGGGCCTCGCGGGCTTCTCGGCCAAGGACGACAAGGGCCAGTGGTCGGGCTTCGACGTCGATTTCTGCCGCGC
>JAQSWY010000037.1 GCA_029266425.1 Xanthobacteraceae bacterium | reverse complement strand
GAATCGAACACCTCGACGAAATTGCCGTTCGACCAGTTGTAGCGGCCTTCCTTGAGCGGCAGGCCGACCTTCCACGCCTTGATGCCGGTGATCTTCATGAGCATCGTCCCAGTTTCTCGACGTCATCACCGGGTTTGTCCCGCGGATGACGTCCTTGCGTCGGATGAGTCCGTGGATGGCCGGGACAAGCCCGGCCATGACGTCTAGCCAAGCACTCAGACCACCACGAAGCCGCGTGCGAAGGGGTCGCGGTCGTCGATGAAGATGGTGTTGTAGCCGGTCATGCGGGCCCAGCCGCCGATCGAGGGGATGACGGCGTCATGGTCACCGACCTTGGCCGCCGCCTCGACACGGCCCTTGAACAGCGAGCCGATGATGCTCTCATGGACGAAGTCGTCGCCGACCTCGAGCTTGCCGTTCGCCGCCCAATGGGCGATGCGCGCCGAGGTACCGGTGCCGCAGGGCGAGCGGTCGATCGCCTTGTCGCCGTAGAACACGGCATTGCGGGCGTGTGCGTCCGGGTGCTGCGGCGCGCCGGTCCACAATATGTGCGAGAGGCCGCGTATCTCCGGCTTTTCCGGGTGCACGAACTCGTATTTCTCGTTGAGCGCGCGGCGCAGCGCACCGCTCATGCCGATCAGTTCACCGGCGGTGAAATCCGCCATGTCGCGGTAACGCTCCTGCGGCTCGACGATGGCGTAGAAGTTGCCGCCATAGGACACATCGACCGTGATCTCGCCGAGGCCGGGGCATTGCACGGTGAGGCCGCGGGAATGCACGAAGGCCGGCACATTGGTGATGCGGACTTCCTCCACATACTGGCCTTCCTGCTTGTACTGCGCGACGACGAGGCCGGCGGGCGTGTCGAGGCGCAGCGTGCCCGGGGTCTTCGGCGTGACGAGGCCGTGCTCGACCGCCATGGTCACGGTGCCAATGGTGCCGTGCCCGCACATCGGCAGGCACCCCGAGGTCTCGATGAACAATATGGCGACGTCGCAATCCGAACGGGTCGGCGGATAGAGGATGGAGCCGGACATCATGTCGTGGCCGCGCGGCTCGAACATGAGGCCGGTGCGGATCCAGTCATACTCGGCGAGGAAGTGCGCCCGCTTCTCGATCATGTTGGCGCCGGAAAGGTTCGGTCCACCGCCGGCGACGAGGCGCACCGGGTTGCCGCAGGTGTGGCCGTCTATGCAGAAGAAGCTGTGTCGCGCCATGGGAGCACTCTCACGTGTCAGAAGCGGTCGGGCCGGAACGGGTCGAGCGAGATTTCGGATGGCCGGCCGGCGAGGAGATCGGTGACGAGCTGCGCCGTCGCCGCGCTCTGGGTCAGGCCGGAATGGCCGTGGCCGAAGGCGTAGACGATGCGGTTCGAGGCCTTGGAAGTGCCGATAACGGGAAGTGTGTCGGGCAATGAGGGACGGAAGCCCATCCATTGCTTGCCCCCCTCGGTCTTCAGGCCGGGCAGGAAGGCGGCGGCCTTCTTCAGCATGATCTCGGAGCGGGCAAAGTTCGGCGGGCGCTTGAGCCCGCCAAGCTCGACCGCGCCGCCGACGCGGATGCCGGTCGAGAGCGGGGTGATGACGAAGCCGTGGCCGCCGAAGGTCAGCTGGCGGTGGAGTTCGAAGGCGCCGGGCGGCAGCGTGGTGTTGTAGCCGCGCTCCGTTTCCAGCGGGATGGCATCGCCGAGCGGCTCGGCAAGCGAGCGCGACCAGGCGCCGGTGGCGATCACCGCGGCGCTGGCCCTGCTCGACGTGCCGTCGCTCAAGCGCAGCGCGACGCCGCCCTCGGCCGGGGTGACCGCGGCGACATCACCGCGCACGATGCGCGCACCCTGCGCCATCACCGTGTCGAACAAGGCGAGCGCGAAACGGTAGGGATCGCTCACCGTCTGCCAGTGCGGCGTGAAGCTGCCGATGATGAAGCGCGTCGAGAGTCCGGGCTGGAGTTCGGCAAGACATGGGCCGCGCACATGCTCGAAGGGTATGCCTTCCTGCTCGCGCGCCTCCCACCCCGGCAGCGAGGCGCGGAACTCGGCGTCGCTCTCATAGAGCTGGAGATTGCCGTCGCGGCGCACATGCTCCGTGAGGCCGGCGCGGGTGACCATGTTCTCCATGGAACGCGAGGACAGCCGCATCAATTCGCACTGCGCGGCGATGCTGGCGCGGTAGCGGTCCGGGAGGCTGGCGCGCCAGAAGCGGATGAGCCATGGCGCGATCGACGGCAGATAGCCGGGGGGAATGGAGAGCGGCCCGAGCGGGTCGAGCAGCCATTTCGGGGCCTTGCGCAACATGCCGGGCGAGGCGAGCGGCAGCACGTCGGAAAAGGCGAAGGCGCCGGCATTGCCGTAGCTCGCGCCTTCCGCGACGCCGCCGCGCTCGACGAGCCTCACATTGCGGCCCTCGCGCTGCAGATGGAACGCCACCGCGAGCCCGATGATGCCGGCCCCGACGATGGCGATTTCGTCCTGGGCGATTTCGTCCTGCGTGGAGATCAAGTTCGTGTCCTGGCTGCGTGTCTGCTCCCTCTCCCACTTGCGGGGGAGGGTCGGGGAGGGGAAAGCTCCGGCAGTGCCCGGCGAGTTCCCCCTCCCGACCTGCTTCGCGGGCCACCCTCCCCCGCAAGCGGGAGAGGGAAGAAACCTCACGCCGCCTTGGCTAGCGTCGGTCGGGTGGCGAGGGACTCGCGGACGATGCGCTCGACCTTGGCGCGCTGCTCGCCTTCCAGCGGCAGGCGCGGGGCGCGCACGCGCTCGGTGGTGCCGATCACCATGGCTTCGACCAGCTTCAGGTTCTGCACCAGATAGGTCGACACATCGAGGTCGAGCAGCGGGCGGAACCAGCGATAGATGGCGAGCGCCTCGTCATAGCGCTTGGCCTTGATCAGCTGGTAGATCGCGACCGTCTCGTGCGGGAAGGCGACGACGAGGCCGGCCACCCAGCCGACCGCGCCGACGGTGAGCGCCTCGAAGGCGAGGTTGTCGACGCCGGTGAAGACATCGTAGCGGTCGCCGAGGCGATGGAAGATCTCCAGCGTGCGGCGGATGTCGTCGGAGGATTCCTTGACCGCGACGAAGCGCGTGTCGGAGGCGAGCTCCTCCATCACATCGACGGTGACGTCGACGCGGTAGGCGAGGCGGTTGGAATAGATCATCACCGGCAGGTCGGCGGCCTCGGCCACGGCGCGCAGCGTCGCCACGGTCTCCTTGGGATTGGTGTGGTAGACGAGGCTCGGCACCACCATCAGGCCATCGGCGCCGGCCTTGGCGGCGCGTCGGCCGAGCTCGGCGCAGTCGCGGGTGGCGGAATCGGCGATGGTCATCAGCACCGGCTTCTTGCCGGCGACGCCGCGGGCGATGTTCAGCACCTCGAGCCGCTCGTCATGGGAGAGCATCGGGCCCTCGCCCAGCGAGCCATTGACGATGAGCCCGTCGACGCCGGCCTCGATCTGGAAGGCGAAGCAACGCTCCATCTCCTTGCGGTCGAGCGTATCGTCTTCCTTGAACTTGGCGGTGACGGCAGGAAGGACACCGGTCCACATGGTTCTTCTCCTTTTTGAGCGTTGCCGCTTGGGCGTGACGTGAGGTCAGAGGACGGATTTGAGGAAGGCGACGGTTTCCGGCTGCTGCGGATTGCCGATCACCTGTGACGGCGGGCCGATCTCGTGGATCTTGCCCTTATGGAAGAAGGCGACGCGGTTCGACACCTCGCGGGCGAAGGCGATCTCGTGGGTGACGACGATCATGGTCATGCCCTCGGAGGAGAGCAGGCGCATGGTGTCGAGCACCTCGCCGACGAGCTGCGGATCGAGCGCCGAGGTCACCTCGTCGAACAGCATATAGTCCGGCGACATGGCAAGCGCCCGGGCGATCGCCATGCGCTGCTGCTGGCCGCCGGAGAGCCTGGAGGGATAGACCTTCAGCTTCTCGGCAAGGCCGACATGGGTGAGCTTCGCGACGGCGATGGCTTCCGCCTCCGCCCGGCTCTTGCCCAGCACCTTGCGCGGGGCGAGCATGACGTTCTCCAGCACGGTGAGATGCGGAAAGGCGTTCCATTGCTGGAAGACGATGCCGATCTTGCGGCGCAGCTTGTTGAGATCGGTGCTCCGGGCATGGACGTCGGTGCCGTCGACCAGGATGCGGCCGGCATTGATCGGCTCCAGGCCGTTGATGCACATCAGCAGGGTCGACTTGCCCGAGCCCGAGCCGCCGATGACGGAGACCACTTCGCGCTTCTCGACGGTCATGGTCACGCCCTTGATCACTTCGAGGGAACCGAACGATTTGTGGACGTCGTTGATCTCGATCGACATGCGTCTCTTCTCAGTCGTTCTCGCGCCAGCGCTTCTCGAGCCGCGCGCCGAGGCGGGCAATGGGGAAGCTCATCAGGAAATAGATCAGCCCGGCGATAGACAGCACGAGCAGCGGCTCCTGGATGCGGGTGACGATCACCTGCGAGGAGCGCAGCAATTCCACGATGCCAATCCACCACACCATGGCGGTGTCCTTCATCACGCCGAGCGTCAGGCCGATCCAGCTCGGCAAGGCGACGCGCAGCGCGATCGGGAAGACGATCTCGGTCAGGTCCTGCCGGTAGCTGAGGCCCAGCGAGCGGGCGGCACGCCGGGTCACGGTCGGCACGGCGAGGAAGCCGGCGCGCACGATCTCGGTGCAATAGGCCGACATATAGAGCGCCAGCACCACGCAGCCGACGGTGAAGGGCGACCAGTTCAGCCCGATGATCGACTTGAAGGCGTTGGCCAGCACCAGCTGGATCAGCAGCGGCACCGAGCGGAAGATGTCGAGCACGAAGCCGATCGGCGCATTGACCCACCAGGGCGAGGTGGCGCGGACGACGCCGAAGCCGACGCCGAGCAGCGTGCCGGCCAGCACCGCCCAGAAGGTGACGGCGAGCGTCATGCCGGCGCCCTTCAGCATGAACCAGAGGTCGTTCAGCGAGAAGGAGGTCTCGATCAGCGAGGAGAACATCGGTCTGTCCTCCTCAATAACGGAACAGCCGCCACGCCATCAGGCGAGCCGACAAGGTGACGAGCTTGGCGATCAGGTAATAAATCACCGCGGCGAGGGCGAAATACTCGAAGGTGCGGAAGGAGCGGACGTTCAGCTCCTGGGTCACGCCGGTGAGGTCGTTGTTCAGCCCGACGACGACCCCGAGCGAGGTCATCAGGATCGCCCACACCATCTGGTTGGTCATCGGATAGAAGACGACGCGGAACAGCTGCGGCATGACGATGAGGCGGAAGGCCTGGATCGGTCCCATGCCGAGCGAGCGGGCCGCGCGGATCTGGGTGTCCGGCACCGCGCGCAGGCCGCCGCGGAAGGTCTCGGCAAGGTAGCCGGCATTGTTGAAGGTGATGCCGGCAAGCAGCGCCGGGAAGCTGTCGAGGTGGATGCCGAACGAGCCGAGGCCGAAATAGGCCATGTAAATCTGGAACAGCGCCGGGGTGTTGCGGGCGAGCTCGACCCAGCTTGTCGCAATCGCGCGCAGCGCCCGGTATTCGGACCGGCCTGCCAGCGCCAGCAGCACGGCGAAGAACACGCCGAGCACCATGGAGAGCACTGCGACCTCGAGCGTCACCAGCGCGCCCCACAGCATGTCCGGCAAGGCCCGGAACGCCGGCAGCCAATGGAAGGTGTAGTTCATCGCGCGTGCTTGCTCGGCGGATCAACGGGAGTTCAATCGTCATGGCCGGGCTTGCCCGGCCATCGACGGCCTTCCGATCGAGTTTGCGACCGTGGATGCCCGGGACAAGCCGGGCATGACGTCCTTTTTTCGGCTCAGCGATATACGCCCGGGACGGTCAGGTTCGGCGGCTCGCCGAGGCCGACCCACTTCTCGTAGAGCGCCTTGTAGCGGCCGGTGCGGACCTGCTGATTGATGAACAGGTTCAGGTAGTTGATCAGGCCCTGGTCCTGCCGCAGCGCAATCAGCGCGACATAGTCGATGTCGTAGGGCGCATCGCCGGTCATGACGAGGCCCTTGTACTTGCCTTCCTTCACGATCGCGGCGGCGACGGTGGAGGTGACCACGGTCGCCTCGATCTGGCCCTGGGCGAGCGCCAGGAACACGTCGGCCTGGGTCTGATAGCCGCGGAAGGTGGTGCCGGCGCCCCACGCCTTCACGTCCTTCTCCAGCGCCAAGGCCTCGAAGGTGCCGGAGACCGAGCCGGTCTTGCGGCCCTTCAGCTTGTCATAGGTGTCGAGGCCGAGGCCTTCCTTGGTGAGGACGACCATCTTGAAGGCGAAATAGGGGATGGTGAAGCCGGCGGTCTTGGCGCGCTCCAGCGTGTCGGAGGTGGAGGCGACGCCGATATCGACACGGCCGGAAACCAGCGCCGGAATGCGATCCGGGAACGGGGTCTCGACGATCTCGGCCTTCACGCCGAGCACCTTGGCGAGGTCGTTGCAGTAATCGACGTCGAAGCCGATCGGGTTGTTGCTGGCATCGCGCGAACCCATGGGCGGGAAGTCCAGCACCACGGCGCAGCGCAGCGTGCCGGAAGCGATGATGTCATCGAGCTTGTCCGCGTGCGCGGGCATCGCGGCCGCAAGCGTCAATACCGCGGCGGCGAGAACGCCGAATCCCTTAGCCATAGCGGCTCTCCTCTGGAGGAAGGTTTATTTTCTGAGCAGTCGTCGGCGCTGTTCAATTGGACGCCATCCGGCGACGCGAAGGAGCATCTGTTTTTTGGATCCAATTTGCAATATCCTTTTTCGGCGCGGCAGCGCTTTTCGCCTCGCCGGTCGCCACTGGTGTGCGGGCGTTGGAAATGCGGGCCGTGTGATAGATCGGCGGTGAGCGAATCAGGGCCGCCGCCGCGACGGCAGAGTTCCGGGAGACGGGCGACGTGAAGCTGAAGGTTACGGACATCGCGCAGATGGCGTCGGCATCCGACGTGATCTTCGAATCCCTGCGCGAGGCGATCGCCCGGGGCGACGTGACCGAGGGCCAGGTGCTGCGGCAGGACCACATCGCCCGCATGTTCAATGTCAGCCGCATTCCGGTGCGCGAGGCGCTGACCCGGCTCGAAGAGCAGGGGCTGGTCTCGACCCAGCGCTATCGCGGCGCCGTCGTCACCACGCTGTCGACCGAGGAGATCCGCGAGATCTTCGAGTTCCGCGCGCTCCTGGAGCCGGAAGTGCTGCGCTATTCGGTGCAGCGCATGTCGGAGGAGGCGCTGGAGAATGCCAAGCGCTATGCCGGCGCCTTCGCCACCGAGACGGATTCCTCGCATTGGGGCGAGCTCAATCGCAGCTTCCACTACAGCCTCTATGAGGCGGCGGAGCGACCCTATTATCTCTTGACCATCCGGGCCGCGCTCGATCGGGTCGACCGGTATCTGCGCGCGCAGCTGGTGCTGACCGACGGCATGGCGCGCGCCCGGCGCGAGCATGAAGGCATCCTGCAGGCCTGCATCGCGCGCGACGCCGAGAAGGCGGCGGAGCTCACCCGCGACCACATTCTCGGCGCCAGCGCCTCGCTGATCACCTTCCTGGAGCGCACCCGCGCCGAGCGCGAGGTGGCGGGGGAAAGAGGCTAGGACTCAGAGGTGACCCGAATTCTGTAGTTGGGACCGTCATCCCCGGCCTTGTGCCGGGGATCTCGATTCCCGACAGTGCATCAGAGGCCGAGATGGCCGGGAAAAGGCCGGCCATGACGAATGGAGAGGGGCGGTCCTCTGCTCCAGCATCCTTCGAGGCCGCCTGTGGCGGCACCTCAGGATGAGGTGGCCTCACGCATATTGCGCGATGCCGTTGCCGAAGGACCAGTTCTCCTTCTTCACCTCGACTAGGCTGATGACGACGTCTTCGCGGCGGAGGCCGACGCGTTCGTGCAAGCCGTCGGCGACCGCCTTGTAGAAGGCCTGCTTCATTGCGACGGTGCGTCCCTCGTTCAGCGTGAGCTGTATGATCAGGGCTTCCGCGCTACGCGCTATGCCGAGATAGGACGGGTCGATGATGAGCTCGTCCGGCGAGCGGCGCGAGACGATCTGGAAGCGGTCGTCCCTGGGCGCGTTCAGCGTCCCGAGCATGGCCTCATAGACGACGTCGGCGACGGCGCGGCCATAATCGATGGAGGCGGTGGCCGGCAAGTCGATGCGGGCGAGCGGCATGTCATGCTCCTCCTGTCCAATGTCACGCGGCGCGGGGGCCCGGCCGGATCAGATCACAGGGTCTGGAGCAGCGCTTTCAGGCGCTGCGCGTCGATACCGAGCGCAGCCTCGATCGCGACCTGCGCCTGTTCCCACAAAGCTGCGCCGTCGCGCAGGACGCCGTTCCCCTGCTCGGTCAGCATCAAGGTCGCTTCCCGCTGGTCGCGGCTCGGCACAGTCTTCACCAGCCCCATGCGTTCCAGGAGCTTGGTGTTGCGTCCGACCGTGGAGCGGTCGAGCTCGCACAGCTTGCCGAGCTCGGTCAGCGAGATCGGCGCATGGCGCGCGATCCGCCGCAGCAGGCTGAACTGCGCGATATTGATGCCGAGCGGCGCCAGCGCGTCGTCGTAGAGACTCGTCGCTTTTCGCGCGGCGGTTCGCAGCAAGGTGCAATAGCACTCGGTCATGGTGCGTGTATATACCCGCATGTCGGGTTGGCACAAGTGGGTCGAGGGGCTGTACGGCACTCGCGACCTCATCCCGAGGTGCCGCCGCCTCGAAGCATGCTGAAGGAGGAGACGGCCGTGCGGCTTGAACATCCATTGAGGCTCGGGCCTTGCCCGAGCGCCTCAGGATGAGGTCGCAGGGGTGGCAGTCCGTTATCCGAACAGTGCCGACCAGATGAAGGACGCGCCGCTGAAGATGATGAGCAGCTCGATCAAGGCGGTGTGCATCTTCATGTCGAGCCGGCGGATCAGCCAGTGGGCGCCATAGGCGCCGGGGATCATGCAGAGACCGATGAGCACGCCGCCGAGAATGAGCTGGGTATCGAGCAAGGCGAAGGCGCCGAACAGCAGCACCTTGGCGAGATTGATGCAGACCCCGATCGCGGCGTCGGTGCCGACGAGGCCGCCGCCGGTGAGGCCGATGCCGAGCAGCATCGGCAGCAGCACCACGCCGCCGCCCGGCATGGCGCCGGATATGATGCCGAAGACGAGCGAGCCGCCGATGATCGCCGCCGGTGTCGGGGTGATCCGACGCTGCGCCAGGAAGCGGCGCAGCGGGATCGAGGCGAGCAGGAACAGGCCCAGCACGAGGGCGAGCGTCTGCTGCGGCAGCAGATCGTTCAGCCAGGCGCCGAGTACGACCCCCGGCATGGCCGGCACGAGGATCTGCAATATCGGGCGGATCGCGAGCTCGTGGCGATAGACCCAGACGCGCGACGAGTTCCCGAACAGCATCGCGACCGACAGGATCGGCACTACGCCCTTAATGCCGACCACCGGGACCAGGAAGGGAGTGACCAGGAGGCCGGCGCCGAAGCTGCTGATGCCGCCGACGATCGCGGCGAGGAAGGCGATCAGGCCGAGAAGGGCATATTGCCAGGCTCCCAATCCGGCGACGGCGAAATCCATGGCGGCGATTCCCGGTCAGGCGGCGCCAGTGAGGGCGCGCGACAGCGTCCATGCGGCGATGTGATGCCGTGCGGCGCATGATCGTCCGGGTTATGCAGGGCACGCCGCCGCGCGTCCACGGGGTCCCGGCGAGCGCATGCGCCAAGCAGGGGTCATGTGCGATTGCGGCCACAATACTGGTGCAAACGGCGCGGCCCAATTTCCACTGAGACGCTGTTCCCATGATCGCTTGCGGCCTCGATTTCGGAACCTCGAACACGACGCTCGGCGTCGCGACGCCGGCCGGCCCGAGGCTCGCGGCGCTGGAAGGCGACAAGGTCACGGTGCCGAGCGCGGTGTTCTACGGCCGCGATGGTGCCGCCGCGATCGGCCGGGCGGCGATGGGGCGCTATGTCGACGGCTATGACGGCCGCCTGATGCGCTCACTGAAATCGGTGCTCGGCAGTCCGCTGATCGAGGAGAAGACGCAGATCGGCCGCGCCGCAGTCCGCTTCCGCGACGTGATCGGGGATTTCCTCGCCAAGGTGAAGACGCGCTCGGAGGCCGCGACCGACGGTGCGCTGGAGGCGGTGGTGCTCGGCCGTCCGGTGTTCTTCGTCGATGATGACGCGGGAGCGAATGCGCGCGCCGAAGAGGTGCTGCGCGAGGTTGCGCGCAAGATCGGCTTTGCCGAGGTCTCCTGCCAGTTCGAGCCGATCGCCGCGGCGTTCGACTATGAGCAGCAGGTGAGCCGCGAGGAGATTGCGCTGATCGCCGATATCGGCGGCGGCACCTCGGACTTCTCGATCGTCCGGCTGGGCCCGGACCGCCATGATCGCGAGGATCGCGCCGGCGATATCCTCGCCAATGACGGCGTGCGCATCGGCGGCACCGATTTCGACCGGCTGCTCAGCCTCGGCGAACTGATGCCGCTGCTCGGCTATCGCTCGCCGATGAAGCGCGCCGGGCGCGACGTGCCGAGCGGCTATTTCCACGAGCTCGCCACCTGGTCGAGCATCAACCGGCTCTATAATGCGCGCAGCTTGCGCGAATTGCAGGAAGTGCGGCGCGAGGCGGCGAAGCCCGCTCTGGTGGAGCGGCTGATCCGGGTGGTCTCCGAGCAGCGCGGCCACATGCTGGCGATGCAGGCGGAAGAGGCGAAGATCGCGCTCTCGGACGCCGACGAGACTCTCGTCGATCTGGCGTGGCTCGAGCCGGAGCTCGAGGTCCCCATCGACGCCCCCGCACTGGTGCGCCATACCGGCGAGCTTGCCCGCCGCATCGCCGCGCGGGTCGGGATCTGCCTGAAGCAGGCCGGGCTCGGCATAGGGGACATCGACGCGGTGTTCATGACCGGCGGCTCGACGCGGTTGCCGCACGTCCACCGCGCCATCGTGGCGGCAGTGCCGGGCGCGCGGGTGGTCGATGGCGACACCTTCGGCTCGGTCGGCACCGGCCTCGCCATCGAGGCCGGCCGGCGCTACGGGCACTGACGGGCCGCGCCCGCGCTCGGGCTATTTCCCGCTTTCGAGATAGTTCTTCGTCAGATCGAGCGGGTGCCAGCGCGTGTCGTTGCCGAACAGCCCGAAAATGTCGCCGCTGGTGAAGGCCGGCGGCTCGCGGTCGGGCGCGAACATGCTCTCATGATAGCGCGTGGCGATGTCGACGGGCCGATAGCCCATCAGTTCATAGAGCGTCGGCGCGATGGCGAAATGGCTGGCATGGCCGAGGCTTGCCTGCGCCCCTGTGGCGAGGCGCTGCTTCAGGGCGGGATCGGTCGCGATGGCGAGCAAGGGCACCAGTCCCTCGCGGGGATCTGGATCCTCCACGTTGCAATGTGAGAAGTGGCCGGGAATGAATTGCTGGCCGTGATCCGAGGTGTAGATGATGACGGTGTCGTGCAGCTCGTTCTCGTCGAACAGCCGCTTGAAGAAGCGATCCACCGTCCAGACGATCGAATTGCGGAAGGAATTGATGCGCCCTTCCGACGTATCGCCCTCGGTCTCGCTCATGGTCGGGTGGAACTTCGCCTTCTCCGCCGGATAGCCGCGATCATAGGGGAAGTGCGCGCCGTTCTTGTTGGCATAGATGAAGACCGGACCATCGCCCTTCAACTCCTGCTCGACGATGTCGAGCAGCCGGTCGTCGAGATCGGGGGCGGCGACGTCGTCGGGCAGCGGACGGAAGCTGTCGATCGACTTCGCCTCCTCGGCCGTCATGAAGTTCTGCATCTTGCCGGGGTTGCGATTGAAGGTCGCCTGGCCGTCGATATAGACGGTGCGGTAGCCGGCCTTCTTGGCGTACTGCCAGATGGTGGGCAGCGTCAGCATGTCCCGGCCGATTTCGGAGCGCGCCGGGCCGAAGCGCAGGATCGAATTGGAATAGTGGCTGCAATTGCCGCCGGATGCGGCGTTGCCGAAATCGACGAAGTTCGGCTTCAGCCGGGCGAGCTCGGGCGTGTAGGGATTGTCGGGCGTCCAGTCGATATAATCGCCGCGTATGCTCTCATCGATGAGGTAGACGATCTTCTTCACCTTGGGCCCGGTCGGCTCCCAGGAGACATCCTTGCGCGCGGGCGGGGGATTGGCGGCGAGCGCCCCGCCGGCGACGCCGACGACCGCCAGCGGCTGGAACTGCACCGGCAGCCCCTCCGAACCGCCGCCCTCCTTCACCATGATGATCGCGGCCATGGCGAGGATGGGGACGAGCGGCGCCAGCGCGAGAGCACGCGACCAGGGGCGCCGGGACAGCGCCGGAATCTGCGGGGTCAGCATCAGCACGGCAAAGCCGCCGATCAGGGCAAGCGCGAACCAGTGGATGTCCTGCCGGTAGAAATCGGCGGCGCGGGCAGCCTCGTGGCGGGCGTTCCACAGCGAGACCACATCGAACACGGTGAATTCGTTGCCGCTCGCCTTGTGGAAGGCAAAGCCCACGGCCGCGGTGAGCGCGATCAGCGCCGCCCAGCCCGCCCGGACCCAGAGCGAGGGATGGAAGGCGGCGGCGAGCAGCGCGAGGCAGGACAATCCCCAGACCCCGACATAGCCGATCAGTGTGACGAGGCGGCCCTGTTCGATGAGCAGGCCGATGCGCTGGGTGAAGCCGCTATTGGTTGCGAGCACGAAGATTGCGATGGCGCAGACCGAGAGCAAGGCCGGCAGCGGCCGGAACCGGCGAGGTGGATGCGGATCGCTCACAGCACGTCCACCCGCACCAGCACGGCGACGACCCAGATGAGGGCCGCAGCGCACAGCGAGGAGAATACGGCGGCCGAGCCCATGTCCTTGATGATGCCGATCTCGGCGTTCCATTCCGGGGTGATATGGTCGGCCAGCTTCTCGACCGCGGTATTGAGCAGCTCGACCGCCATCACCACGAAGAGCGCGGTGACCATGGCGACATACCAGCCGGCGCCGGGCGCGATGAAAAGACCTGCCGGCAGGGCGATGGCCAGCAGGATGATTTCCTCACGGAACGCGGCTTCGCTGCGCGCGGCGAAGCTGAGGCCGCGAAGCGTATTGATCGTCGCATGGTAGAGACGACGCATGGAGATCTCCGGAATTTCCGGAGAGAATCCTTACGACCTAGAATTTAATCACGTCTTACGGCGTTCGCAGACAAACCGCCCTATCCGGCGGGCCCGAACGGCTTGGCCGGCGCGGCTCAGGCCTCGGTGTGGTCGCCATATTCGAGCTGCTCGAGGGTGAAGCCCGGCTCGATCTTCGCGAGCTTGACGGTCAGCTCGTCGACCCGGCGCCGCAGGCTGTCGATCAGCGCGCCGCGCAGCTGCTCGTATTCGACCTCGGCATCGGAGTGCGCGGTGCGCAGGCCGTTGCCGGGCCGCAGGATCAGCGGCTGCGCGGTCGGCGATTTCTGGACGAGGAATTCCAGCGGGTGCGTCGCATCCTGCTCGAGGAGGTCGAGGTGCCGGCGCGCGCGCTGCAGCTCGATCCGCATATCGTCCGTCATTGCTTCCCCCTCGTGCCTGGTCCTCGATAGAGCGACTGTAGCACGAGGGAGAAGTCTTGCTCGTCTAGCCCAACGGAGAGGCGCTGCTCGCCGAAGGGCCTGGTTCGGAATGGCGGGCCGGGGTCGTCAGGCGGCCCTGCCGAGCGGATCGAGCTCCAGCACCGATTCGAACAGCTCGACTTCCGGATGGCCGAGATAGAGCACCTTGTTCTCGCCGGCATTGCGGTGCGCGGCACGGAACGCATCGGAATGCGTCCAGGCCTCGAAATCGGCGCGCGAGGCCCAGATGGTGTGGGACGAATAGAGCGTGTGGTCCTCGCGCTCCGTGCCGCGCAGCAAGGCGAAGCTGACGAAGCCGGGGATCGTGGCGAGGTACGAGTCGCGCTCGCGCCAGACGCGCTCGAATTCGGTCTCGGACCCGTGCTTCACCTTGAAGCGGTTCATGGCCAGGAACATTGCTCTCACTCCAACTCGTTTGTTCACTTCACGACCAGCGGCGGAGCCGCGGAGGCGACCGCGCCGCCGCCGAAGCGGATGGTCAGCCCGCCCTTCACCGTCAGGCCGGCACTGGGCAGGAAGTTCTGGTACTGGGTGTATTGCTCGTCGAACAGGTTCTCGATCGAGAGCCGCCACAGCGTGTTGGGCGAAGGCTGGTAGCCGGCATAGAGGCTGACGAGGTTGAAGCTGTCGGTCGGCTCATAGACCGCGTTGTCGGGCAGGTCGGAGGCCTTCTTCGCCGCGACCGCGGTCCAGCGCACCGCGAGCGTGAGCTTCTCGTCGAGGAAGCGGGCGCCGAGCGTCGCGGTGACCTGGTTCGGCGGAATGGTGGAGAGCGGCTGGCCCTTGTCCTCGCCCGCCGTCACCTCGCCTTCGGTGACCTGGCCGGCGACGCCGAAGAACCATTTGCGGGCATCATAGGTGCCCTCGAACTCGAAGCCGCGCAGCCGCGCTTCCTCGACGTTCTGGTACTGGGCAAACGAATAGTCGTTATAGGCGAAGCAGGGAGGGCCGACCGGGCTCGGGTTCGGCACGATGCATCGCGGCGGGCCGAAGGTGACCAGCTCGATAAAGTCCTCGACGTCGTTCTGGTAGATGTTCGCCTTGATGCGCAGCTTGTCGTTGGCGACGAACAGCCCATCCTGCTTGATGTTGATGCCGAATTCCTTGTTCTCGCCGACCTCGGGCTTGAGATTGGGGTTCGGCACGAACTCGAAAGGCGGCGCGCCGCCGGGGAAGAAGGCCGGGTGGTCGCCGGCGACCAGGGTCTCGGTCACCGCCGGGGCGCGATAGCCCTCCGCATAGGTGCCGTAGAAGGTGAGCCACGACCAGGGGGTGATGCCGAGCGTGATCTTGGGCGAGAGATGGTCGCCGTCATTGGAGACGCCGTCGCCGTCGAGCGAATAGGTGTCGTAGCGCAGCGCGGTGATGAGCTCGAGCCAGGTCGAGTATTTGGCGTTCCACTGCACGAAGGCGCCGCCGACGCCGCGCTCGCCTGAGGGGTTGTAGCCTTCGCCGAAGCCATAATCGTCGACATTGTCGACGTCGTCGTGGAAGTAGTCGCCGCCATAGGTGATGGCGTTCTCGACCGTGCCCCACTGGAAGCGCGAGGTGTTGTAGGCGTCGAAGCCGACGGTATCGATGGTGAAGCCGCGCGGATCGCCGATGTCGCCGGTGATGTCGTTGGGGTTGCCGGCGATCTTCACCTGGTCCAGATCGACCTGGTTCCAATAGACGGTGCTGCGCCAGTCGAACAGATTGTCGTCCGGGTTCGAATAGTTCCAGCTCGCCGTCACGGTGCGGTTGGCGACGTCGGTCCGGTATTGCGTCGTCGTCGGGCTGTCTTCGTTGCTGGTGTCGTACTTGCTCTCGTAATTGAGCGCGGTGAGCTTGATCTCGTGGAAATCGGCCGGGCGGAAGGTCGCCTTGGCGATGCCGGTCCAAGTCTCGTAGCCGGTATTGTCGACGGTGTCGCCGTTGCCGTCCTTGTAGTCGTCCTGCTTGCGGAAGGTGCCGCCGCCGAACAGATCGACATTCTCGCCGACCTTGGCCGCTCCCAGGAACGAGCCATAGCCCATCGGCCCGTTGCTGCCGAACTCGCCGTCCGCCTCGACGCCCCAGGTCTGGCCGCGGGCGATGATGTCCTCGGCGTCCTTGGTGCGCATGGTCACCACGCCGCCGATGGCGCCGGAACCATAGATGTTCGAGACCGGGCCGCGCACCACGTCGACGCCCGCGATCAGGCCGGGCTCGACGAAGAACGAGCCGGCGGCATTGGCATGGCCGAGCTGGGTGAAGTTCTGCCGGGCGCCGTCGAGGATCACCGCGACGCGGCCGAAATCCTGCAGGCCGCGAATATTGATCGAGGTCTGCGTGGTGTTGCCGTTCTGGATGGCGGTAACACCCGGCATGCCGCGGAACAGATCTTCGGTGCGCACCGGCATCATCTGCTCGAGTTGCTCGGGCCGCACCACGCTGACGGCGGCCAGCGTGTCGATCCAGTTTTCCTCGGTGCGGGTGGCGATCACCGTGATCGGATCGAGCTCGACAAATTCGTCGGTCTCGATCACCGCCGCCGTCGATGCCGGTTGGGTGGCGGCCTGCTGCGCATGCGCCGGCAAGGCGGCAAGCATCGCTGCAAGCATCGCGGCGAGCGACACGCCAGAGCATGCTCCGCAAAAGTCGAAAGACCTTTGCGACAAGATCATGCTCCAGCTCTTTGAATCTAGAGGACTATCTTGTCGCTCGGATGGTTCCATCCGAGCGGATAGGGCTCTAGAAACGAAAGGCAATGCGCGGCGCAAGGCACGCGCCGCGTGGCGGTTGTTCGCAGCCATGAATATCCCCAAGCCCAGAAACGCGATCGGCTGCCGGCGCGATCGATTCTGCGCCGGAGTTCCTGATCGGCCGCGACGCGCCCCCACACGTTGCCTGCTTCGGCAGAAGTAATCGACAGTAAATCTTGTGTCAAATATACGGCGACAATATCGAACTATTCAAAATCATGACCAACATACGATTTAGAATAAGTCGTAACTATAGATTATAGCAGTTCTAAGCTTTAGTTTCCCATCGACAAGCCTGGCGCGCCGCCCTAGGGAGAAAACGGGGCGCAGTGGAGGGAATGTCATGGATCGGACGCGGACAATTGGCCTCGCCGCCGCGCTGGCGCTGTTCGCCGCGGCTGGCGTTGCTCCGGCCGCGGTGGCGGAGACGCCTGCGGCCGTTAACACCGTGACCGACGCCGCCGGCCGCGCCATCAAGGTCGCGGACACCAGCCGGGTCGTCACCATTGGCGGCGCGGCCACCGAGATCGTCTATGCGCTCGGCCTCGGCGACAAGGTGGTCGCGGTCGATGTCAGCAGCACCTATCCGCCCTCCGCGCTCGCGACCAAGCCGAATGTCGGCTATATCCGCGCGCTCGCGCCGGAGGGTGTGCTGTCGGTGGGCCCGAGCATCATCATCGCCACCGAGGGCGCCGGGCCGCCCGACGCCGTCAATGTGCTGCGCAGCGCCTCGGTGCCGTTCGTGACCTTTCCCGAGGCGCGCGATGCCGCGCAGGTCGTGGCCAATATCCGCTTCGTCGCCGGCGTGCTGGGCGCGCCCGAGGCCGGGAACCGGGTCGCGGCCGCGGTAACTGAGGATTTCGCCGCGCTCGACGCCATCCGCGCCCGTATCGCCCAGCATCGCAAGGCGGTCTTCGTGCTCTCGGCTTCGGCGACGGCCCCGGTGGTCGGCGGCGGGCACACCAGCGCCGACGCCATCCTCCGGCTCGCCGGCATCGACAACGCCATGAGCGCCATGAGCGGTTTCAAGCCGGCGGTCGACGAGGCGATGCTCGCAGTGGAGCCCGACGCCATCGTGCTGATGAAGGATCGCAATCACACATTGAGCGACGACGCGGTCATGGCGCTGCCGGCCTTCAAGGGCACGCCGGCGGCGGCCAGGCGGCACATCTACCGGATCGACGGCGCCTATGCGCTCGCCTTCGGTCCGCGCACGCCGCAGGCCGCGCGAGATCTCGCCGCCGCCATCTATCCGGAGCTGGGGCTGCCTGCTCTGCCGCAGCGTCCCTGGACGCTGACTGATTCGACGCCTGCGCCATGAGCGCCGAGCTCAGCAGTGGAGGCGGGATGATCGTGGCCCGGGCCCGTCCGGTTGTGCTCGGCCGGATGGGGCTCACCGCGTGCGGGCTGCTGGCGGTCTTGGCCTTCATCGTCTCGCTGTCGGTCGGCCCGGTGATGATCCCGTTCCCGCGGGTGCTGGAGGTGCTGTGGCAGGCGCTGTCGGGTTCACCGGCAACCGGCGCGGTGCGTGAAGCGATCATCGTGCTCGATGTGCGGCTGCCGCGCTCCGTGCTCGGCTTCCTCGTCGGCGGCGCCATCGCCAGCGCCGGGGGGGTGATGCAGGGCATTTTCCGCAATCCGCTGGCTGATCCGGCCCTGGTCGGCATCTCCAACGGCGCCGCACTCGCGGCGGTGATCTGGATCGTGCTCGGCGCCGGTGTGGCTGGCTATCTTCCCCATGCGGTCGCCGGCTTCGGCCTGCCGATCATGGCCTTTCTCGGCGCCCTGCTGGCGACCGGGCTGCTGCACGTCATCGCCACCCACAAGGGCCGCACCTCGGTCGCGACCATGCTGTTCGCCGGCATCGCGGTGAGCGCGCTTGCCGGCGCCGGCACCGGGCTCATGATCTTCATGTCGTCCGACCAGCAGTTGCGCGACTTCACCTTCTGGACCTTCGGCAGCCTCGGCGGCGCCACCTGGGCCAAGGTGCTGGCGGCAACACCCTTTGTGATCTTCCTCATCATCGCATGCGTGCCGCTGGCGCGGGCGCTCGACGCCCTGGCGCTCGGCGAAGCCGAGGCTTTCCATGTCGGCGTCGATGTGGAGCGCACCAAGCGCCTCGCCATCGCCGCGGTGGCGGCCGGTGCCGGTGCCGCGGTCGCCGTGGCGGGGGTGGTCGGCTTTGTCGGCCTCGTGGTGCCGCATCTGCTGCGGCTCGTCATCGGCTCCGGCCATCGGGTGCTGCTGCCGGCCTCCATGCTGCTCGGCGGCGCCCTGCTGCTGCTCGCCGATGTCGCGGCGCGGATGCTGGCGAGCCCGGCGGAACTGCCGCTCGGCGTCGTCACCGCCGCGCTCGGGGCGCCCTTCTTCATCGGCCTGCTGCTCAGGCGGCGCGCGGCACTGTTCGGGTGAACGTGATGTACACGGCGAGCGACATCGAGGTGCGGGCAGGTGGCAGGACCTTGCTGGAAGGAGCCGGCGTCGCTGTTACCCCCGGCAAGGTGACGGTGCTCGTCGGGCCGAACGGCGCGGGGAAATCCACCTTGCTCAAGGTGCTGGCCGGCGAGATCCGGCCGCGCCGCGGCGGTGTCGCCATCAACGGCCTCGACTTGAAGGAGCTGACGCCGCAGCGACTCGCGACGATGCGGGCGGTTCTTCCGCAGAGCGTCCATGTCGCCTTTCCCTTCAGCGTCGCCGAGGTCGTCGGTATCGGCGCGTCCGGGCCGCAGCTCGATGCGAAGGTGCGGCGGGTGCTGGCGCGGGTCGACATGCTCGCCTTCCACGATCGGCCCTATGACCGGCTCTCCGGCGGCGAGATGCAGCGGGTGCAACTCGCCCGGGTGCTGCGCCAGCTCGGCGAGGGCGTGCCGCCCGGCTATCTGCTGCTGGACGAGCCGACGGCGAGCCTCGATCTCGCACATCAGTTGATGGTGGTGCGGCTCGCCCGCGAGCTTGCCGGCGAAGGCATCGGCGTGCTCTCCATCCTGCACGATCTCAATCTTGCGGCGATGGCTGCCGACCACATGGTGGCGCTGCGCAATGGCCGGGTGGAGGCGGCGGGCACGCCGGCCGAGATCATGACGAATGAGGCGATCGAACGCATATTCGGCGTCGCCTCGCGCACCAATTGGGCGCCGGATACCCCGTTCCTGCTGCCGCAGGGCTTGCAGGCGTGACCCGTCGCGACTAGATCACCGCCTCCGCAATCTTGCAGGATGTGTGCAGCCATGGATCTTGCCCGGACAACAACGCGCGCTCGCCTTGTTTCCGCGGGGATTTTCTTCGATGTCTGCCACCATAGTCATTTCGGATCTGTCCTGGTCGACGCCGGACGGCCGGAGCCTCTTCTCCAAGCTCGATCTCCGTGTCGGTGCCGAGCGGGCAGGGCTCGTCGGACGCAACGGCACAGGCAAATCCACCCTTCTCAAGATCATTGCCGGCGACCTGCCGCCGCAATCCGGTACGGTGTCCGTCAGCGGCAGCCTCGGCCTGCTTCGCCAGTCCGTGCAGGTGATGCGCCAC
This sequence comes from Xanthobacteraceae bacterium, assembly GCA_029266425.1. Taxonomy (GTDB): domain Bacteria; phylum Pseudomonadota; class Alphaproteobacteria; order Rhizobiales; family Xanthobacteraceae; genus Ancylobacter. The sequence goes on along the minus strand of JAQSWY010000037.1, from coordinate 21,887 downwards.
GAGACGGTGGCGGATCTGTTCGGCGCACGCGACGGCCTCGCCGTCCTCCACCGCGCCGAAGCCGGCATCGCCAGCGCCGAGGAAGTCGCCACTGCCGACTGGACGCTCGATAAGCGCATTGCCGGTGCCCTTGCGCGCGTCGGCCTCGATGCGGATGCCAGGACACCGCTCGCTTCGCTCTCCGGCGGGCAGCGCACGCGGGCCGCCCTTGCGGCCCTTGTCTTCGCCGAGCCCGATTTCCTGCTGCTGGATGAGCCGACCAACAATCTCGATCGCGACGGGCGCCGCGCGGTGCGCGACCTCATCGCCAGCTGGCGGGCGGGCGCCATCGTCGTGAGCCATGACCGCGAGCTGCTCGAGGCGATGGACGTCATCGTCGAACTGACGTCGCTGGGTGCCGCGCGCTATGGCGGGAGTTGGAGCCAGTATCGCGCACGCAAGGCGCTCGAGCTCGCCGCCGCGCAGCACGATGCGACGGACGCCGAGCGCCGCCTTGCCGAGATCGCGCGCAGCGCGCAGGCGACCGCAGAACGACAGGCGCGCAAGGACGGGGCGGGGCGCAGGAAGGGCGCCAAGGGCGGCATGCCGCGCATCGTGCTCGGGGCGCTGAAGGGAAAGAGCGAGGCCACTAGCGGCGGACAGGTCCGCCTGGCGGAATGCCGGCATGCTCAGGCGCTGGAGGCCGCGGCCGGCGCGCGCGAGCGGATCGAGGTGCTGCAGCCGCTCTCGGTTGCCATTCCGCCGACTGGCCTGCCGGCCACAAGGGCGGTTCTGGAGATCGATGAGGTGACGGCGGGCTACGAGCCGGGCCGGCCTGTCCTCCGTAAGCTGAGCGTTGCCATCGTCGGCCCCGAACGCCTCGCCATTTCCGGACCCAACGGCGCCGGCAAGACGACGCTGCTGGCACTCATCGGCGGGGAATTGCGGCCTTGGGAGGGGACGGTGCGGCTGCTGGTCGATCACGCCATGCTCGACCAGCGTGTCAGTCTGCTCGACCCCGCTGGTTCGATCCGCGACAATTTCCGCCGGATCAATCCGCGGGCGGACGAGAATGCCTGCCGGGCGGCGCTCGCCCTCTCCATGTTCCGCGCCGAGGCGGCGCTGCAGCCGGTCTCGACGCTCAGCGGCGGGCAGTTGCTGCGGGCCGGGCTTGCCTGCGTGCTCGGGGTGGCGCCGCCCTCCTGCCTGATCCTCGACGAGCCGACCAATCATCTCGACCTCGATTCCATTGAGGCGGTCGAAGCCGGCCTGCGCGCCTATGACGGCGCGCTGCTGGTGGTCAGTCACGACGAGGCGTTTCTGGAGAATATCGGGGTCTCGCGCCGGCTCGCCTTGTCGCCGCCGTCAGGGTGACGCGGCCGCGCCGCTTCGATGCATCCGCTGCCGGCGGTCGAGCCAGACGAGCGCGACGGCGGCTGATGCCAGCCAGGGCAACAGCAACATGTTCAGCGTCTGCCAGCCGAACTGCTGCAGAAGCCCGGCGGCGCCGAACGAGCAGGCGAGGCCGACGGCGAAGACGGTCATGTCGTTGGTCGCCTGGGCGCGGCCCTTTTCCGCTGCCGTGTAGGCGGTGGTGAGCAGTGTGGTGCCGCCCACATAGAGGAAGTTCCAGCCGACGCCGAGCAGCACGAGCGCGCCCGCGAACGACCCGAACCCGGTTCCGCTCAGCGTCGCCATCACGTGGCAGGCAAGCAGCGCGATGCCCGCGAGCATGATGCGCAGCACGCCGAAACGGGCGATCAGCGAGCCGGTGAAGAAGGACGGGAGGAACATGCCCAGCACGTGAAGCTGGATCACGGTCGCCGTCGCCGCGAGGTCGTGATGGTGCTGGACCATGGCGATCGGCGTCGCCGTCATCGCCAGGATCATGACGCCGTATCCCGTCACCGCGCCGAACAGGGCGACAAGATAGGCGGGTTGGGAGACGACGGCACGCCACGGCCGGCCTTGATTGCTACCATCCGGACGTGCGGGCGGAGCCGGAATCCGCAGCCCGAGCAGGACGCCGGCGGCGATCACCGAGACGAGCGAAAGGATCAGGAAGGAGCCGACATAATGCGGCTCGAACAGTGTCACGCCCAGCTGCCCGAGCATGGGGCCAGCGAGGGCTGCCACCACCCCGCCGGCGAGCACGAGCGAGATCGCGCGCGACCTGAACGCGGGCTCGGCGACCTCACCGGCGGCGAAACGGTAGAACTGGGCGAATGCCTGATAGGCCCCGACGATGAAGGTGCCGGACGACAGCAGGAGGAGCGATCCTGTCCAGACGCCCCATGCTGCAATGAGGCCGCCGGCGACGCCGAGCAGGGCGCCGACGGCAAAGCCCATCCGTCTGCCCACGCGCGCCATCCAGAGCGAGGCCGGAAAGGTCGCCGCCGCGGTTCCGAGAAACATCGTCGCGATCGGCGTCGTCGCCAGGTCCAGTCGGCCCGCAACCTGCTCGCCCGCAAGTCCGCCCACCGTCATGACAAGGACCGAGGCGGTCTGGAACAGCGCCTGCGCACTGGCGAGAAGGAACACTTGCCGGTGCGACGCGCGGCCGATCATCCAAGTCGCCTTCCATCATTCAAGCGATTGATTGAATGAATAGGCGAGGCTAGATTGATGTCAATGACCGACGCCAAGATTCGGACCAACGCCAAGCTTCGGATATTCGAGCGGTTTGCCGAGCTCGCCCGCGCGCTCGGGCACGCCCACCGTCTCGAGCTTCTGGAGCATGTAGCGCAGGGCGAGCGCTCGGTGGAGCGGCTGGCGCAGCTCGCCGGCCTCTCGATCGCCAATGCCTCGCAGCATTTGCAGCACCTCCGGCGCGCCGGCTTCGTCCAGTCGCGCCGCAATGGCAAGCACATGCTCTACCGGTTGGGCGAGGGCCCGATCCTGGAGCTGCTGGGCGCGCTCAGAGGCTATGCCGAGGGCAGGAGCGCCGAGGTCCGTGCGATCATTGCGGACTATTTCGAGCGGCTCGATGCGCTGGAGCCAATGCCCCGTGACGAGTTGGTCGAGAGGCTGCGCGACGGCTGCGTGACCTTGCTGGATGTCCGCCCGGAGGACGAATTCGCGCTCGGCCATTTGCCCGGAGCGCTCAATGTGCCGCTGGCGGAGCTCGACCGGCGCTTGGCCGAACTGCCGAAGCATCGCGAGATCGTCGCCTATTGCCGCGGCCCCTATTGCGTCCTGTCGTTCGAGGCGGTCGCCGCGCTCAGGGCCAGAGGCTACCGGGTGCGCCGGCTCGAGGACGGCTTTCCGGAATGGAAGGCGGCCGGCCTCGCGATCGAGACCGCCGCCTGACCGACGGCGCGCTGCACAGGACAAGGCAGCGACTAGCCATGCGCCTATCAGTTCTGCTCGGATCCCCGATAGCGTGCGAACACATGTTGATCTGCCTGCCCGAACAGCATGACCTCGTAGGTCTCGGGCGGCGTTCCCGGCACCTCCATTCCCGGCGACCCGACCGGCATGCCGGCGACAGCCAGGCCCTTCGCCTGCGGCCGCTCGACGAGCAGCCGCTTGATGGCATCGGCCGGAACGTGCCCTTCGACGACGTAGCCGCCGACTTCTGCCGTATGGCACGCGAACAAGGCGTCCGGCACGCCGAGCTTGGCCTTCAGGGGAGCCAGATCGGCCGCCTCGTTCACCTCGACCGGGAAGCCCGCGGCCTTCACATGCGTGACCCAGCCGCCGCAGCAGCCGCAGTTCGGGTCACGGGTCACGATCATCCTGGGCAGGGTCTCGGTCGCGAACGCATGCCTCGAGACCATTAGTGCGACAGTTGCCTGCGCGGCGCCAATCATCAGCGCGCGGCGGGTCGAAAAAGGCTCGGTCCTCATGATGCTTTTCCTCTGCTCGGCTGTCGGGCGTATTTCATCTGAAGAAGACGTATTTCACGAGGGCGGCTATCACCAGCGCCAGGACGATCAAGCCGAGCAGGCCGGCCAGTCCCATGCCCCAGCCCATGGCTCCCATCATGTCGTGCATCATCGAAACCTCCTCTCATTCGGCGGCAGTCCTGAGGTCCGCTGGCACGGGCTCGTGAGTGGCCTCGGCGGCCGCCGCGCTCGACGACAGTCGCCAGCCCTTCGCCAGCCCGTAGACCGCCGGGATCACCACCAGCGTCAGCACGGTGGAGGACACCATGCCGCCGATCATCGGCACGGCGATGCGCTGCATCACCTCCGAGCCGGTGCCGGTGCTCCACAGGATCGGAACCAGACCGGCCATGATGGCGATGACGGTCATCATCTTCGGCCGCACCCGCTCGACGGCGCCGCGCATGATGGCCTCGTAGAGATCGGCCCGGGTGAAGGGTCTCCCTTCCGCCTCCCGTTCCGCTCTCAGCTCCGCCATGGCCTGCTCGAGATAGATCAGCATGACGACGCCGGTCTCGGCGGCGACGCCGGCGAGGGCGATGAAGCCGACGGCAACGGCGACCGACATGTTGAAGCCGAGCCACCACATCAGCCAGATGCCGCCGACCAGCGCGAACGGCAGCGACAGCATGACGATCAGCGTCTCGGTGAGTGCCCGGAAGTTGAGATAGAGCAGCAGAAAGATGATCAGCAGCGTCACCGGCACGACGATCTTCAGCCGCGCCTCCGCACGCTCGAGATATTCGAACTGACCGCTCCATGAGACATAGGTGCCGGGCGGCAGCTTCACCTCGTTCGCCACCGCTGCTCGCGCGTCCGCGACAAAGCCGCCGAGGTCGCGGCCGGTGATGTCGACGAAGACATAAACGGCGAGTTGGCCGTTCTCGGTCCGGATCGAGGTCGCGCCGCGCGTCAGCTCGACCTTGGCGACCTCGCCGAGCGGCACCGTTCCGCCGCCCGGCAACGGCACCTGCACATCACGGGCGATCGCCTGCGGGTCGCTCCGGAAGTCGCGTGGATAGCGGATGGTGACGCCGTAGCGCTCGCGCCCTTCGACCGTGGTCGTCACCGTCTCGGCGCCGAGCGCGCTCGCGATCACGCTCTGGACGTCGCCGATCGCAAGGCCGTAGCGGCCCAGCGTTTCCCGGTCCGGCACGATGTCGAGATAGTAGCCGCCGATCACCCGCTCGGCATAGGCGCTCGATGTCCCCGGCACCGATCGCAGCACGCGTTCGATCTCGCGGGCAGTCCGCTCCATCTGCCCGAGATCGGTGCCGAACACCTTCACGCCGACCGGAGTGCGGATGCCGGTCGCCAGCATGTCGATGCGGGCACGGATCGGCATAGTCCAGGCATTGGAGACGCCCGGAAACTGTAGCGCCTGGTCCATCTCGGCTTTCAGGCTGTCGATAGTCACGCCTGGCCGCCATTCGGTCTTCGGCTTCAGATTGATGATGGTCTCGAACATCTCGGTCGGCGCCGGATCGGTCGCGGTGAGCGCGCGTCCCGCCTTGCCATAGACCGACGCCACCTCCGGAAAGGTCTTGATGATGCGGTCCTGCATTTGCAGCAGCTCGGCCGCCTTGGTGACGGAGATGCCCGGCAAGGTGGTCGGCATGTACATCAGCGTCCCCTCGTCGAGGTTCGGCATGAACTCGGAGCGGAGCTGGCGCGCCGGCCAGACGGTGACCCCGAGCGCGATGAGGGCGACGAGGATGGTGAAGGTCTTCGTCTTGAGCACCCAGCGAATGACCGGGCGATAGACCCAGATCAGGAACCGGTTGATCGGGTTCTTGTGCTCCGGGACGATCCGGCCGCGCACGAAGACCACCATGAGCGCCGGCACCAGCGTCACCGACAGCAGCGCCGAAGCCGCCATGGCGAAGGTCTTGGTGAAGGCGAGCGGACCGAACATCCGGCCTTCCTGCGATTCGAGCGTGAAGATCGGCAGGAAGGAGACGGTGATGACCAGCAGGCTGAAGAACAGCGCCGGCCCGACCTCGCTTGCCGCCTCGATCAGGACCTCGAGCCGCGGCTTGTCCGGCGGCGCGCGCTCCAGATGCTTGTGGGCGTTCTCGATCATCACGATGGCGGCGTCGATCATGGCGCCGACTGCGATGGCGATGCCCCCCAGGCTCATGATATTGGAGCCGAGGCCGATCGCCAGCATCGCCGCGAACGCCATCAGTATGCCGACCGGCACCATCAGTATGGCGACCAGAGCGCTGCGCAGATGCAGCAGGAACACGACGCAGACCAGCGCGACGATGAGGCTCTCCTCGATCAGCGTGCTCTTCAGCGTCTCGATCGCCCGACCGATCAGCTCGGAACGATCATAGACCGGGATGATCTCGGTGCCCTTCGGCAGGCTCGTCGCGATCTCGGCAAGGCGTGCCTTGACGTTCTCGATCACGGTGAGCGCATTGGCGCCGAAGCGCTGAAGGACGATACCGCTCGCCACTTCGCCCTCGCCATCGAGCTCGGCGATGCCGCGCCGCTCGTCTGGCCCGGTTTCGACGCGGGCGACATCCTTCACCCGCAGCGGCACGCCGCCGTCGGTCTTGAGCACGACATGCTCAATGTCGGCAACACTGCGGAAATAGCCGCGGCCGCGCACCATGAACTCGAACTCCGAGAGCTCGACGGTGCGCCCGCCGACATCGGTGTTGCTGGCCTTGACGGCCTCGCGCACCCGGTCGAGCGGGATGCCCAGCGCCCGCAGCCGGTTCGGATCAACCACGATCTGGTACTGCTTCACGAAGCCGCCGACGCTGGCGACCTCGGCGACGCCTTCCGCCTTGGACGCTCCGAAGCGGATCACCCAATCCTGCAGCGAGCGCAATTCGGCGAGCGTCATCTCCTTGGCGACGACAGCGTATTGGTAGACCCAGCCGACGCCGGTGGCGTCGGGTCCCAGCGTCGGGGTGACGCCCGCCGGCAGGCGCTGCGCGGCGGCGTTGAGATATTCGAGCACGCGCGAGCGTGCCCAATATGGGTCGGTGCTATCCTCGAAGATCACATAGACGAAGGAGACGCCAAAGAAAGAGAAGCCGCGCACCACCTTCGACTTCGGCACGGTCAGCATCGCCGTGGTGAGCGGATAGGTGACCTGGTCCTCGACCACCTGCGGCGCCTGGCCGGGATAGTCGGTATAGACGATCACCTGGACGTCGGAGAGATCCGGGATGGCGTCGAGCGGCAGCGTCTTCAGTGCATAGAGACCGGCGGCGACGGCGAAGACCGTACCAATGAGGACCAGCACGAGATTGCGGGCCGACCAGCCGATGAGGCGCGCGATCATGGCTGGGTCTCCGAGGCAGTGAGGCTGCGCAGCGCCGCCTTGAGATTGCTCTCGGCATCGATCAGGAAGTTCGCCGCCACCACGACGCGGTCGCCCTCGATGACGCCGTCGCGGATCTCGGTGAAGCCTTCGCCGCGTTGGCCGATCTTCACCGCGCGCGGCTCGAAACGACCTTCCCCGCGATCGAGGATCACGACCTGACGAGTCCCGGTATCGATCACCGCATCGTCCGGAACGGCGACCACGGGTTCGGCAGCGCCGGCGGCGATCTCCACTTCGGCATACATGTTCGGCAGCAGGGCGCCGTCGGGATTGCCGATCTCGATACGCACCCGCGTCGCACGCGTGGCTTCGCCGACCTGCGGATAGATCAGCGACACACGGCCTTCAAAGCCGCGTCCCGGCAGGCTCCGCACCCGGATCATCACCGGCGCGCCCGGTCGGACGGCGCCAAGATCGAACTCCGGCACATCCGCCAGCACCCAGACGGTCGAGATATCGGCCAGTCGAAACAGCACGTCGCCGGGGGCCGCCTTCATGCCGTCGGCGACATTGCGTTCCAGCACCACGCCGTCGCGCGGTGCCCGCCATGTCATCGACAGCGGCACCTTGCGGGTCCGCTCGATCTCGGCGATCGCCTCGGGCGGCAGGCCGAGATTCTCCAGGCGCTGGCGGCCGCCGCCGAGGGCGCCGTCGCGGCCGCCATTGTTGAGATCGGTGAGGAACTGGGCGCCGGCGCCGGCAATGTCCGGCGAATAGAGCCGCAGCAGCACCTGGCCCTTCGCCACCCGATCGCCGGTGGTGACGTTCGCGACCTCGTTGACGAAGGCGTCGCTGCGGGTCGCGACCACCGAGATGCGCCGCTCGTCGAGCTGGACGGTTCCCGGCACCCGCACCAGCCGGCCGACGGTGCGCCGCGTGGCGAGCTCCGACCGCACGCCGGTCCGCTGCAGCCGCCCGGGCGAGACCTTTACCACCGTGCCGCCGTCGTCCTCGCCTTCATGGACGGGGATATAGTCCATCCCCATGGAGTCCTTCTTCGGCACCGGCGAAGTGTCGGGGAGGCCCATCGGATTGCGGTAGTAAAGGATGCGCCGCGAACTCGCCGGACCTGCCGCCTCGGCGATCTCCGGCGGCTTGCCGTCGAAGCTCACGTCCTCGCTGGCGGAGACGGCGCGAAACGGGCGGCCATCGCTCGTCTGCCGCGGGGTCGCCGAATAGAGCGGCTTGCCGTCGGGATCCCGATAATAGATCACCTTTCCCGTTCCGGCCGGCCCGACCGCCGCAAGGGTGCCCTCAATCCCGAGCCATTCGCGAAGGCCCGGCACGGGAATCCCCCGGACGCCGGCCCAATAGCCACCGACCCCCGCCGCCAGAACGGCGGCGAGGGCAAGGCCCGCAAGGGCGATCCGTCTCATGGCACCGCCTTGAGAACCAGCTTGTTCTCGAGCGTGCCGGTCTCGCCCTGGATCTTGGCGCCCAGCGACAATTGCCAGCCGCCGGCCATCGTCAGATTGGTCCTGAAGCGATAGACGCCCGGCTCGGTCGCTGGGAGCGCCTCGACCGGGGCCGTCATGGTCGGCATGCCGTCAGGCGCCATGTCGATCCTGGTGGCGAAGATGACCGCGTCCGGAATCGCCTTGCCGGATCGCTTGTCGACTAGCCGGACGGCGACAACAGCGCCATCGCCCTGCTTCACGTCGGTCTGGACCAGACGAAACTCGTAATTGGCGGTGTCGGCGCGCGCCGCGGAGGGTGTCGCTACGGAGAACAAGGCTGCGAGCGCCGCCGCCGCCGCGCGCGTGATATGGAAGGCCATCATGGCTCGAAATCCCGGATGCATCGGAGCACCGCGCGCGTGGCACGGCGTTGCGCAGCTTCGCGGCTGCGCGCTCTCGGCCGCGCGGACCCTGCCGGGCGGCACGAACCGGCACCTCCAGGTGCCGGCGATGTCCTAGGTTCGCGGAGGTCGGGCTGGCGGCTCGATCGAAAGAGCGTGACCCAGGGCATCGTTGCCGGGACGCATCGCGTCACCTTGGCGGAAGACGAAGGCCAAGCTTGAAAGCAGCGGCGCGACCGAGAAGCACTTGGCCATGCAGGTCGCCATCAAGGGACAGCTCTTCTGGCAATCGGGAACAGCCGGCGCCTCGTCCGGGCAGCACGGCATGTCGTCCGGCATCGCCGCCATGGCCGCAGCAGCGCCCGTCACCCCGCTCACCGGCGTGGTGAACGGTCCGGCAATGAGCCCCACGATCGCAAGGATCGGGAGCAGGTTGCGGAGCCAGGCGCTGAGCTTCATCGCGCGGAACATGTCACAGGCGGAGCTTTCGGGAAATGCGTTCGGCGAGCCAAGGCCGTCACAGCTTCGTGGTCTCGGGCGAGCCTTCGGACGAATCCTGCCTGAACTCAAGCGCGGCGACATCCGCCAGCACGCGTCGCAGCTCTTCGGCGCGGCCGGCACCGAAGGCCTGCTCGAAGCGCTGCTGGGCCTCCGCCCACAGCGCCATCGAGCTTTTGAGCCTCAAAGTGCCGGCAGCCGTCAGGGTGACGCGGCGGCTGCGCCGGTCCGATGCGTCCGGCCGCATCGTCACCAGGCCGTCACGCTCCAGGGGCTTCAGATTGTGGGCGAGCGCGGAGCGGTCCAGCACCAGGGAGGCCGCCAACTCGCCCATGCTCGGCGCGCCGGCGCGGGCGATGTGGATGAGGATAGAGCGTTGGGTCGCGCGCAATCCGGTCGGCGCGAGCACGTCGTCGAACAGCTGCGAGATCCGCCGCGTCGCCTTGCGCAGCGCCGTGGCGTTGCAGGCATTGGCGGGCGGAAGCCAGTCCGGCGCTGCCGGCTTCGCATTGAGGCCTGCGGGCACCTGGCCCTGATCTTGAGCGCGCGCCACTCGGCGTCCCTCCTTCTGGTTGCTTGACGACGTTAGCATATGCACCTAAACCGGATATATATGCATATGCCAATAGTTTCCGCAGCGCGATATGGCCGGATCGATGGAAGCCACGATCACTGATTTCGATGGCCGCGACACGGCACCACCGCAGCCGGCGCCATCACTGAAGATGGATGCGCGGACCAGGCTGCTGCTCGAGGCACCCGCCCTCCTGGTACTGCTGCGCCTCGCCTGGCCGAACATCCTCGTGATGATGGCGCATTCCGCCACCGGCCTGGTCGAGCTCTGGTACGTGGCGCATCTCGGCGTCGAGGCGCTCACCGCCATGGCGCTGGTCACGCCGGTCCTGATCCTCATGCAGAACATGTCGCAAGGCGCCATGGGCGGCGGCATCTCCTCCGCCATCGCCCGCGCGCTCGGCGCCGGGCAGCGCGAGAAGGCCGATGCCTTCGTGTTCCACTCCCTCGTCATCTGTGCCGCCTTCGGGCTGTTCTTCATGGTGGTGATCCTCGCTGCCGGGCGTCCGCTCTACCGGCTGCTCGGCGGCGAGGGGGCCTCGCTCGACGGGGCGGTCACCTACTCGGCCATCATCTTCTCCGGCATGGTGCTGATCTGGATCTTCAGCGCGCTGGCGAGCATCATCCGCGGCACCGGCAACATGCTGGTCCCGGGCCTCGTCATCTGCGGCGGCCTGGTGCTGCTCATTCCACTCTCGCCCTGCCTGATCTTCGGCTTCGGTCCGATCCCGGCGATGGGGATCGCCGGCGGTGGCGTCGCGCTGCTGATCTATTACGCGCTCGGCACGCTGGTGCTCGGCTGGTATGTGGCGAGCGGGCGCAATCTCGCCCGGTTCCGGCCGGTGCGGCTGCGCTGGGGGCCCGCGCGGGAGATCCTCGCGGTCGGTGCGGTCGGCGCGGTGAACACGCTGCAGATCAACGTCACTATTGCCGGGGCGATGGCGCTGGTCGCCGCCTATTCCAGCGCGGCGAGCGTCGCCGGGCTCGGCACCGGCACCCGCCTCGAATATCTGCTGCCGCCGCTCGGCTTCGGCCTCGGCGCGCCGCTGGTCGCGCTGGTCGGGACCAATATCGGCGCCGGCCAGGGCCGGCGGGCGCTGCGCATCGCGCTGATCGGCGGCGCGCTCGCCTTTGCGCTTACCGAGGCGATCGGGATTGCTGCCGCTATCTGGCCGGAGGCGTGGCTGCGGCTGTTTGAGACCGATCCGCACGTGCTCGCCACCGGCTCGGCCTATCTGCGCACCGTTGGTCCGTTCTTCGGCTTCTTCGGCCTCGGCATCACGCTGTACTTCGCATGCCAGGGCGCCGGCCGTCTTGGCTGGCCGCTGCTCGGCGGACTGCTGCGCGTCATCACCGTGCTCGGCGGCGGCTGGATCACGCTGCGGCTCACCGGCTCGCTCAGCGCTTTCTTTGCCGTCTATGCGTCTGGCCTCATCATCTATGGTCTGACGATCGCGATCCCGGTCGCCCGCGGAAGCTGGTTCCGGCGCCCGGCCATGGCGGATATCGGTCGCTGATGGGGTTGTGACCGCGCGCGGCGAGTCCGATCGATGATCACGACACCATGAAATGCAGGCGTGACTGATCGGTGCGGTAGAAGGCGGTGTAATATTCCATCGGCAGCCCGCCATCGGTGAAGCCGACGGATTCGATCGCGATCAGTGGGGCGCCTCCCGGGACGCCGAGCAGCTGCGCCTGTTCGGGCGTCGCCGTCACCGCCTCCAGCCAGCGTTCGGCGCGGCGCATCGTGATCCCGTACTGCCGCGACAGCGTGTCGTAGAGCGAGCGATTGTGCATGGGCACCTGTTCCATGCCGGGGACGTGCCGGGCGACCAGCGAGGTGTAGACCAGGATGCGCGGAATGCCATCGACGCTGAGGACACGTTCGAGCTGGAGAACGAACTTCTCGTCCGGCTGCAATTGCAGCATGCGCCTCGCCCGTTCGGTCGGAGTGTCGAGTTCCTGGCGCAGGATGTGCCGGGTCACGGCGCGGTTCTTGTCGTGAAGCTCGCCGGAAAAGCCAATGTTCGAGCCCAGAAAGTCCTGTTCGTCGCGGCGGGCCGAGACGAAGGCTCCCTTGCCCTGCAGCTTGTAGATCACCCGCTCGAACACGAGCTGATTGAGGGCCTCGCGCACGACGGTGCGCGACACGCCGAAATGCTCGCAAAGCTCCGCCTCGGACGGCAGCCGGGCGTGCTCCGACAGCTTCTCGGTCGTGATCAGGGTCATCAGTGCGGTCTTGACCTGCGACCAGAGCGGCGTGCCCGTGCCTGACTGAAGCCCCGACAGGCCGAGGCCAAGCTTCGGGCGGGCGTCGGGCGGGTCCGGTGTCTTTTGGCGTGCGTTCGGCATCAAGTGCGGCCCGGAACCCCGTGTCGAGTGGCAAGCAGTCGTTCGGTTCGACGGATCTCGTCGTCGATGCGGGCGGCCGACCAGCCGAGGGCGGCGCCCACCACGGCCGCGAGTTCGGCGATCGCCGCGGGAGTGGCGAGCCCGAGCAGACCGATCTGCGTTCGCCGCAGAACGACGTCCGACAAGGTCGCGACGCGTTCATTTTTTGCTATAGCCGCTAATTCGGCAGACGAATAGCCGGGCAAGTTCGCCAGCATGCCCTGGCCACCGGCAGGCAACTGATCGATCCGGTCGAGCGCCCGCGTGCCGTAGCGATCGAGCAGGGCCTCGACGCGGCAGGGCGGCAGCCCGTTCCGGCGGGAAACATCGGCGACCAGCCGGCTGCGCTCCTCGTCGCTGCGCGGAAATCTCTCGCCGCCGCCGATGCCGATGCCTGTCGTCGCGACTTTCCGCTCATGGCCGAGGCGTGCCAGCACCATATCGACGATCTGCCCGGCGCAGGGGCGGAAGGTCGTCCATTTGCCACCGACGAGGGTCAGAACCGGAAAGCTCCGGCTCCCGTCCGGATCGAACACGCGCACCGAATGGTCGCGGCTGATGGCGCCGGCGACCTGGTCGCTGGCCGGCAATGGGCGGATGCCGGCATAGGTGAAGACGATCTGCCCCGCATCGAGCACCAGGTCCGGCATCACCGCGCGCATCACCTCGAACAGGTAGTCGACCTCCTCGCCGCTGCACACTGTGTCCTCCGGATCGTCGGTGCGGATGTCGGTGGTGCCGAGCAGGACGCGTCGCTTGTCGAGCGGGTAGGCGAGGCAGATGCGATGGTCCTCGGTCTCGAAATAGAGCATGCGGCCGTCGAGCCGGGCGGCGAAATCGGGGTGGTCGAGCACCAGATGCGAGCCCTTGGTGCCGCCGATCAGCCGTTCCTCGATGCCGAGCGGGGGATCGGTGCGGTCGACCCAGGCGCCGGAGCAGTTCACCACCAGCTTCGGTGACACCTCGAACCGTTCGCCCGTCAGCGTATCTTCGAGCACCACCTTGCCGCCGTCCTGGCCGACCAGGCTCACATAGGTCGCCGCCAGCGAGGCGGGGCAGGCCTTCTCGGCATCGGCGACCAGTTCGAGCCCGAGCCGCTCCGGCGCCGTCAGCCGCGCATCGTAATACTCAGCCATGTAGCGGGTCGATGGGGCGAGGTCGGGAATGGCGCGGCGGAATTCCGCGGAGGCGACCATGCGATGATCCGGCATGGTGCGATCGCGCCGCCCGAACAGGTCGTAGACCATCAGGCCGAGCTTGACCACCATCGCGCCCTTGCGGCCGGGTTTGCGCACCAGCTTCAGGAAACGTCCGACCGACGCCAGGGCGCCGCCGAGCAGGCTGTCGATCGGCACCCATACCGGGATCGGCCGGACATAATGCGGCGCGTCCTGCAGCAGGCGATTGCGCTCCTCGACGGATTCGCGGACGAGGGCGAACTCGCCGATCTCCAGATAGCGCAGCCCGCCATGGATCAATCGCGATGAGGCGGAACTCGTCCCCGAGCAGACGTCGCCGCGATCGACGAGCAGTGCCGGCACGCCCTGAAGGGCGAGGTCCCAATAGACCCCGACGCCGTTTATGCCGGCGCCGATAATGAGGATATCGGGGTGCGGGCCGGCGCGCAGGCTTTCGAGAACGGAATCGCGAGACCGCATCAGGGGCTCCGACATCAGGCGCTCCGACATCAGGGATGAGGCGCGGGCACTCGCGCGGCTGCGTTGAAACGAGCCGTCCTGCCCGCCGGGTGCCGCGAGATGCGGTCCTAACTTGTTATTATAAGATGCCCAACCGTCGATCAACCGATCCAGGTCGATCTCTTGGTAAATATTGATCTTGCAGCGCAATATTGAATTTCTGCAGTGTATTGTCTTTATCTATTGACGGTCGGAGGGATCAGGATAAGCTAACATGTAATTACGTGTTGAGCCTCGATAAACGGGGCCGCCGCGGCCTTGACCGCACGGGGAGGAGTTATGCGCGAATGCCTGATCGGCATTGACGCCGGTGGAACCATGACCAAGGCGGCGCTCTTCGACATGGAGGGGCGCGAGCTGGCCTGCGAGCGTCGTCCCAACCAGATGCTGTTTCCCGCGCCGGGACACACCGAGCGCGATCCGGAGCGGATGTGGAGGGCGACCTGCGAATCCGTTCAGGCGCTGATCGAGACGACGGGGATCGACCCCGCCGATGTTCAGGCCGTCTCCGCTTCCGGCTATGGCAGCGGCATCTATCTGGTCGACCGCGATGGCGTTCCGGTGCGTCCGGGCGTGGTGTCCACCGACAGCCGCTCGGCGGCGATGATTGCGGAATGGGAGGCCTCGGGCCTCGCCGCCTCGGTCGCCTCGCGTATCCAGCAGCGCATCTGGCCGGGCCAGTCGATTGCCCTCATGGCCTGGTTCTCCCGGCACGAGCCGGAGACCCTCTCGCGCACGGCCAACGTTCTCTATTGCAAGGATTTCCTGCGCGCCAAGCTGACCGGCGACCGATCGACCGACCCGACCGACGGCGGCATCGGCGGGGCGATCGATGTCGAGATGGGGGCCTATGTCCCCGACGTGTTCCGCGATCTCGGCATTTCCGGATGGCTCGACCGCATGCCCCCGATCGGCCCCTCGGCCGAGGTGGCGGCGACGGTGACCGACGAGGCCGCGCGGCTGACGGGGCTGCTGCCCGGCACTCCGGTGGTGCGCGGACTGGTGGATGTGACCGCCGCGGCCGTCGCCTCCGGCGTCACCGGCTCCGACCAGCTCAGCATGATCGCCGGCACCTTCAGCATCAATTCGACGCTGCACGCGTCGCCGCGCACCAGCGTGATGCCGTTCCTGCAGATGCCCTATCCGATCGCCGGGCAGATGCTCGCCACCGAAGGCGCGGCGACGTCGGCGAGCAATTTCGAGTGGTTCTGCCGCGAGATCCTCGACGGCGAGGCGGCGCGCGCGGTCGCGGCCGGGCACTCGTTCTACGACGTCTGCAGTGACATGATCACCTCGGCGCTTGAGCGCGAGAACCACATATTGTTCTTCCCCTATCTGTTCGGCGGTCCCGGCGGCGCGCCGGCCGGCCTGCTCGGCGTCAAGCGCTCGGATGTGCTCGGCGATGTGCTCCGCGCCATTTTCGAGGGCGTCGCCTTCGCCCACAAGATGGACATCGACGTGCTGCTCTCCGGTCCGGACGCGGCCCGTCCGAAGCTGATCCGCCTCGCCGGCGGCGCATCCCGCAGCGCGATCTGGGGGCAGATCTTCGCCGATGTGCTCGGCCTGCCGGTCGAGGTCACGGACGGAACGGAGCTCGGTGCGCAGGGCGTGGCGATCGCCTCCGCCGTCGCCATCGGCGCCTATCCCGATTTCGAGACTGCGGTGTCGCGCATGGTCCGCGTGCGCCGACGCTACGAGCCCTCGGTCGATCGCCGCGGCTTCTATGAGCGCAAATACGCCACCTTCCGCGATGTGACCCGCACGCTCGCCGCCCATTGGCCGCACGCCTGACGACGTGCGCGCGGGTGCCTCTTCATTCGATCTGACGGAGTTTCTCGACAATGGCGCATATCGGCGACCTCGTGGCGGAAATGCTGCTGCAATATCAGGTGCATACCGTCTTCGGCATGCCGGGCGGCCAGACTACGGCACTGCATGACGGCATTGCCCGCCGCTCGCCCGCCATCCGGCATGTGCTGGTGCGCGACGAGCGCTCCTCGGCCTATGCCGCCGACGCCTATGCGCGCCTCACCGGCAAGGTCGGGGTGTGCGACGTCACCGTCGGGCCGGGCACCACCAAGCTGCCGGACGGGCTGGTCGAGGCGCTCAACGCCTCCATCCCGATGGTCGCGATCGTCGGCGAGCTGCCGCTCGACTGGCTGTCGCTGCGCGCCAAGGGCGTCGCTTCGCAGGGCATGGACCAGGTGGCCTTCCTGCAGCCGATCACCAAGGCGACCTATCTGGTGCCGAGCATCACCGCATTGCCGGATCTGATCCGCAGCGCCTTCCGCGTCGCCACCGCTCCGCGCCCGGGTCCGGTCGCGCTCATCATCCCGCACGACATCATGGATGCGGAGTGGGACGAGGAGAAGATCAGGCCGATCGTCGACGCCCGCAACATCCACGCCCCATCGCTGCGCTATGGCCCGCCGTCCGCCGTCATCGCCGAGGCGGCCGAGCTGATCAATCGCGCGCAGCGGCCGGCGATCATCGCCGGCGGCGGCGTGCACGGTGCGTCCGCAACCGAGCTTCTCACCCGCATCGCCGACCGGGTGAAGCCGCTGGTGGTGACCAGCCTCTCCGGCAAGGGTGCGGTGCCGGAGACGCGCGACTACGCGGCCGGCATCCTCAATCCGCTCGGCTCGGGCGCCGCCATCGAGCTGATCAAGCACGCCGACCTGCTGGTCTGGTGCGGCTCCAAGGCCAGCCAGAACACCGCAATGAACTGGACCCTGCCGACAGCGGAGCAGGCGACGATCACCATCGATGCCGACCCGTTGGAGCATGGCCGCACCTTCCGCCCGACGGTCGCGCTGTGCGGCGACGTCGCCGAGACGCTTGAAGCGCTCGATCCGCTGTTGAAGGCGCCAAAGCGTACCGCCTGGGCCGGCAAGATCGCCGAGGTGAAGGCGGCCCATGGGGCGCGGATCGCCTCGGAGGTCTCCAGTTCGAGCGTGCCGATCCAGCCGCCGCGGGTCATGGGCGCGCTTGCCGAGCGGCTGACGCCGGACGATGTGGTGATCTCGGACGCCAGCTGGTCGGCGGGCTGGATCGGCGCCTATATCCCGGCCACCGAGCCGGGGCGCCGGTTCCTCTATGCGCGCGGGCAGGGCGGCCTCGGCTACGCGATACCCGCTGCGATCGGTGCCGGCGCGGTGCAGCAGAGCCGTGGGCGCGGCGGGCGGGTGATCACCGTCTCCGGCGACGGTGGTCATTCCTACGCCATCGGCGAAATCGCGACGCTGGCGCAGAACGGCATGCGCGTCGTCAATATCGTGCTGAACAACGGCACGCTCGGCTGGCTGCAGATGTGGCAGGAATTCTTCTTCTCCAACCTGCGCCAATCGGTGGACCTTGGCTTCGGCGGCAAGCCGGATTACGCCGCCGCAGCGGAGGCGATGGGGCTGAAGGGCATCCAGGTGCGATCGCCCGCCGACATCGAGGCGGCGCTCGACGAGGCCTTCGCCTTCGACGGCGCCTCGGTGGTGGAGGTGCTCATCGATCCGCGCGCGACCCCGATCCACTCCTTCCGCCGTCGTCTGGCCGAGCCGGGCAAGGTCTCCCCGCGCCCCGGCACGGTCTACGAGCTGCGCGCCTGGACGATATCGCCGGGGTTGGCGGAGGAGACCGTCGACTAGCTCGCCGGCGCGGCACTGGCCCCGTTCGCGGGGCCCGGTGTCTTCGCGACATGACTGGAGCCTTTCCGTTCGGATGGAAACATCCGAACGACAATAAAGTGCTCTAGATTCAATAAGCTAGAGCAATTCCTCTTCGATCAGATGACTCCATCTGATCTGGAAACGCTCTAGCCAGCAACGAACGAGACGGGTCGATGTCGCTGCACCTTGAACGGATATCGCTGACGGTCGGCGGTTCACCCCATATCGACGACGTCAGCCTCACGCTCGAGCGCGGCACGATCAATGTGCTGCTCGGGCCGACTTTGGCGGGCAAGACCTCGCTGATGCGGCTCATGGCCGGCTTGGAACGGCCGACCTCCGGCCGCGTCGTCGCCGATGGCCGCGACGTCACCGGCTGCAAGGTCGAAGCGCGCAATGTCGCGATGGTCTACCAGCAGTTCATCAACTACCCGTCGCTGAGCGTCTACGAGAACATCGCCTCACCGCTGCGGGTGCAGCGGCGGCCGAAGGACGAGATCGACACTAAGGTGCGCGCCGCCGCGGCGCTGTTGCGGCTGGAGAGCCATCTCGAGCGCACCCCGCTCCAGCTCTCCGGCGGCCAGCAGCAGCGCTGCGCCATCGCCCGCGCGGTGGCGAAGGGGGCGGACCTCGTCCTGCTCGACGAGCCGTTGGCCAATCTCGACTACAAGCTGCGCGAGGAATTGCGCGAGGAGCTGCCCCGCATCTTCTCCGCCACCGGAGCGATATTCGTCTATGCCACCACCGAGCCGACCGAGGCGCTGCTGCTCGGCGGCAACACCGCGACCCTCAGCGAGGGCCGGCTCGTACAGTTCGGGCCGACCGCCGAGGTCTATCACCGGCCCCGCAGCCTGCGCGCGGCCGCGACCTTCTCCGATCCGCCACTGAACGTCGCCGCGATCGAGAAGCGCGGCGAGGCGATTCATCTGCCGGACGGAACGCGCGCGCCATCGTCGGGGCTGCTCGCCAATCTTGCTGACGGGCACTACCGGCTCGGGGTGCGCGCGCACGATCTCCTGCTGGCGCGGCCGAACGAGCGCGCGATGGAGATCCGCGGCGTCGTCGACGTCACCGAGATGACCGGTTCGGAGAGCTTCGTCCACGTCCATACCGGCGCCCATGCCGGCGACCTGCGCTGGGTGGCGCTGACGCCGGGGGTGCACGAGGTCGTGCCGGGGGCCTCGATCGGGGTGTTCGTCGATCCAATGCGCCTCTTCGTCTTTGCCGAAGACGGGCGGCTCGCCGCCAGTCCCGGTGACACCGGCTATTGACGGGGAGGCCGACCCATGGCCCGCATCGATCTCGTCGATCTCGCCCATGCCTATCGGTCGGATCCGCCCGGCGAGGCGGACTATGCGTTGAAGCCGATGACCACCTCCTGGCGGCAAGGCGGGGCCTATGCGCTGCTCGGCCCCTCGGGCTGCGGCAAGACCACATTGCTCAACATCATTTCCGGCCTCGTCGCGCCGTCGAAGGGTCGCGTTCTGTTCGACGGCGTTGATGTCACCAGGCTGGCGACCGAGAAGCGGAACATCGCCCAGGTGTTCCAGTTCCCGGTCATCTACGACACGATGTCGGTGCGGCAGAACCTCGCCTTCCCGCTGCGGAACCGGGGCATGCCCGCCGCCGAGATCGCCGCGCGGGTGGGCGAGATCGCCGAGCTCCTCGATCTCGGCGTCGAGATCGATCGCCGGGCGCGCGGACTGACGGCGGATGCCAAGCAGAAGATATCGCTCGGCCGCGGCCTGGTGCGCTCCGACGTCGCCGCCATCCTGTTCGACGAGCCGCTCACCGTGATCGATCCCGCGCTGAAATGGGAGCTGAGGTCCAAGCTCAAGGCGCTGCACCGCAAGCTTGACCTCACCATGATCTACGTGACGCACGACCAGACCGAGGCGCTGACCTTCGCCGACACCGTGGTCGTCATGCATGACGGCGCGATCGTGCAGACCGGGCGGCCGAACGAGCTGTTCGAGCGGCCGGAGCACACCTTCGTCGGCCATTTCATCGGCTCGCCGGGGATGAATGTTTTGCCGGCGAAGGTCGAAGGCCGCATGGCCGATGTCGGCGGCGTGCCGATCGCGCTCGGTCGCTCATACAGCAGGGTCCCATCGGCCGGGAAGATCGAGATCGGCATCCGTCCGGAATATGTCCGGCTCAGCGCAGGCGAGGGGGTGCCGGTGCGCGTCGAGCGCATCGACGATCTCGGCCGCATCCGTTTCGCCAAGGTTCGGCTCGGCGATGCGCGCCTGTCGGTCGTCGCGCCGCCGGGCGTGCGGGTCGAGGACGACCGCTCGCGGCTGACCTTCGACCCTGCGCAGATCCATGTCTATGCCGACAGCCGGCGCATCGAAGGAGATGCCTGACGATGGACAAGCCCATCAACAACGCGGCCTGGTTCCTGATCCTGCCGGCCTTCGCGATCATACTGTTCAACGCCGTCATCCCGATAATGACCGTTGTGAACTATTCGGTGCAGGACAGCTTCGGCAACAACCAGTTCTTCTGGAACGGGCTCGGCTGGTTCTCCGAACTGCTCGATCCCTCCAGCGACCTCGGCGGACGCTTCTTTGCCAGCCTCGGACGGAGCACCCTGTTCTCGCTCATCATCCTGGCCGTCGAGGTGCCGCTCGGCATCGCTGTCGCGCTGAGCATGCCGCGATCGGGCATCGCGCTGGCGCTGTGCCTCGTCTTCATCGCCATGCCGCTGCTCATCCCGTGGAACGTGGTGGGCATGATGTGGCAGCTCTATTCGCGCAGCGACATCGGGCTCTTGGGCTGGACCATCAACGCCATCGGCATTCCGTTCAACTATACCAACAACGTCTTCGCCGCCTGGACCGTGCTCGTGATCATGGACATGTGGCATTGGACCGGTCTCATCGCGCTGCTCTGCTATGCCGGGCTGAAGTCGATCCCGGACGCCTATTACCAGGCCGCGCGCATCGACGGCGCCTCGCGCTGGGCGGTGTTCACCCGGATCGAGCTGCCGAAGCTGAGCCGCGTGCTGCTGATCGGCGTGCTGCTGCGGTTCATGGACAGTTTCATGATCTACACCGAGCCATTCGTGGTCACCGGTGGCGGACCGGGAAGCACCACGACGTTCCTGTCGATCGATCTCGTCAAGCTCGCGCTCGGCCAGTTCGACCTCGGCAAGGCGGGCGCGATGTCGATCGTCTACACCCTCATCATCCTCGCCGTCTGCTGGGTGTTCTACACCGTCATGGTCACCACCGAGAACAAGGGAGCGCGTGGATGATCGCCCGGCGTATAGTGCTCGGCCTTTATATCGCGCAGCTTGTCCTGCCGATCTATTGGCTCATCAATCTCAGCCTGAAGACGAACCGGGAGATCATCGGGGCGATGACGCTCCTGCCGCAGCAGCCGACCCTGCAGAATTACTACACCATCTTCAGCCAACCCAGCTGGTACAATGGTTATCTCTATTCGATCGGTTACGTGGTGCTGAACACGATCATCTCGCTGGTGATCGCACTGCCTGCAGCCTATGCCTTCTCGCGCTATCGCTTTCTCGGCGACAAGCATCTGTTCTTCTGGTTGCTGTCGAACCGCATGGCGCCGCCGGCGGTGTTCGCATTGCCGTTCTTCAATCTCTATTCCGCCATCGGCCTGTTCGACAGCATCTGGGCGGTGGCGCTGGCGCATTGCCTGTTCAACGTGCCGCTGGCCATCTGGATCCTGGAAGGCTTCATGTCCGGCGTGCCGCGCGAGATCGACGAGACCGCGCGTCTCGATGGCTATTCCCTGCCCCGCTTCTTCTTCCGAATCTTCATGCCGCTGATCGCCTCGGGCATCGGCGTCTCGGCCTTCTTCTGCTTCATGTTCTCCTGGGTCGAATTGCTGCTGGTCCGGACCCTGACCAACAGCAAGGCGATTTCCTCGATCATGACACAGACCGTGTCGTCGGCGGGCACCGATTGGGGCCTTCTTGCCGCGGCGGGCGTGCTGACCATCATCCCCGGGGCGCTGGTGATCTGGTTCGTGCGCAACTACATCGCCAAGGGCTTCGCCCTCGGGCGGGTGTGAGGAGGCGGGGACCAT
>JAQSWY010000210.1 GCA_029266425.1 Xanthobacteraceae bacterium | reverse complement strand
GGCGACATGCACGAGGGCGACGTCTACGCCATCAACGACCCCTATGCCGGCGGCACCCACTTCTCCGATGTGCGCCTCGTCCGGCCGATCTTCGCGGACGGCAAGATCATCGCCTTCGCGCAGTCCAACGGCCACTGGTCGGATGTCGGCGGCTCGGTGCCGGGCTCCTTCGACGTCTCGGCGAAGGAGATGTTCAAGGAGGGGCTGCGCATCACGCCCGTCCGGCTGTTCGACAAGGGCCGCTTCTGCAAGGACGTCGCCCACCTCATCGCCTCGAATACCCGCGACCCCGCCTCGATCATCGGCGATATCCAGGCGCAGGCACAGGCGACCGCGGTGTGCGAGCGCGAGATACTGCGCCTCGTCGGCAAATATGGCCGCGAGACCGTGGAGACCGGCCTCTCCGCCGTGCAGGACTATGTCGAGCGCTCGGCACGCGCGCGCATCGCCGCGCTGCCCGACGGCGAATGGGAGACAGTCGACTTCATCGACCGCGATCCGGCGGGCGGGGAAGGCATGATCCCCATCCGCATCAAGCTCACCATTAAGGGCGACAAGGCGATCTACGACTTCACCGGCTCCCACCCGGTGATCGGCTCGATCTACAACTCCGCCTTCGGCACTACCTTCTCGGCGGTGGCGGCGGGGATGAAGACCTTCTTCCCTGATCTGCCGCTCAATTCCGGCTTCTACCGCTGCTTCGAGATCATCAAGCCGGAAGGCTCGATCGTCGACGCCCAATGGCCCGTCGCCGTGACCGGCTTCCTGATGCCGTTCGAGAAGATCATGAACGCCATCTACGAGATGTGGTCGCGGCTGATGCCGGAACGGGCGCTCGCTTGCGCCTTCAACCTCGAATATCTGCTCACCGGCGGCCGCGACGCCCGCACCCCCGACAAGCCGATCTTCATGTTCTACGACTGGCTGCCCGGCGGCTGGGGCGGACGCAACGGCCGCGACGGCGCCAACGTCACCACCGCCTGCTTCGGTACCGGCATGATGGCGCAGCCGGTCGAGGGGCAGGAGCGCGCTAATCCCATCCTCACCACGGAGTGCGAGATCCTTCGGGATAGTCCCGGCCCCGGCAAATGGCGCGGCGGCGCCGGCGTGGTGAAGACCTCGGTGATGCTCCAGTCGGAGAAGACCGTCATCTCCTACATCTGCGACCGCGAGCGCGCCGTGGTCTGGGGCATCGAGGGTGGACTGCCCTCCATGCCGCACGGCCTCACCCTCACGCGCGCCGGGGCGAATGAGGAGGAGCGGCTCGGCTCGATCTTCTCCGACGTGCCGATCGCCGAGGGCGACATCTTCTCCCGCCCGACCGCCGGTGGCGGTGGCTTCGGCGATCCGCTGGAGCGCGACCCCGCCCTAGTGCTGGAGGACGTGAAGGACGACTACGTGTCGGTGACGCGCGCCGCCAAGGACTATGGCGTCGTCATCGAGACCATCGACGCCGAGCTCTGCGACTACGCGGTCGACGAAGCCGCCACCGCGTCGCTGCGGGCGGCGATCCGCGCCCGGCGCGTCACTGATGCCCGCATCGACCCGGCCCTCGTCGCCGAGCGCTACCGGGCCGGCGAGATCGACGCTCTGGACGCCATCCGCCAGCACGCGGTGATCCTCGACTGGGGCACCGGCGAATTGCTGCCGGAGTCCACGCGTCAGTTCCGCGAAGTGTTCGAGCGCCGTTCGGTCGCCGGCTGGGCCGGCTAACCGCCTACTCGCCGCCAACGCGGCATAAGGCAGTGCCTTCGGAAGAGGACGTCGGTTCACCCGCGCCCTCCCGCCAAAACCAACCAGAGGAATAA
This sequence comes from Xanthobacteraceae bacterium, assembly GCA_029266425.1. Classification (GTDB taxonomy): domain Bacteria; phylum Pseudomonadota; class Alphaproteobacteria; order Rhizobiales; family Xanthobacteraceae; genus Ancylobacter. The sequence continues at coordinate 1,435 of JAQSWY010000210.1, read as the reverse complement.
GAACCATGTCCATCCGCCCCGCATCGAGGGATACGAATCCCCTCTCCCGCTGTAAGCGCCGCGCCCTCGCCGGCTCGCCGCCGCCTCGCTCTCCCCCGCGGCGGCGCAGGAGAAGTGGTTCCCGATGAAGATCTACGACAGCTCATCGGGTACGCCGAAGCCGGCCGAGTACACGCCGCTCGCCAAGGCCGAGAAGCCCTACAACATCTGCGTTCTGTTCCCGCACATGAAGGACAGCTTCTGGGTCGCGGTCGCCTATGGCGTCGTCAAGCAGGCCGAAGCGTCCAACGTGAACATGAATCTCTACGAGGCCGGCGGCTACGAGAACCTGCCCAAGCAGCTCTCGCAGTTCGACGACTGCGTGGCGGCGAAGGCCGACGCCATCATCGTCGGCGCCATCTCCGGCGCCGGCCTGACGAAGAAGTTTGAGGAGGCCAAGGCCAAGGGCATCCCGGTGGTCGGCGTCACCAATCCGCTGCCGCCCAACGCACTGCCGGCCGCCAACTATGTCGACTTCACCGCCATGGGCGAGGTCACCGGCGAGGGCCTGCTGGCGCAGTCGAAGCCCGACGAGGAACTCAACATCGTTACCTTCCCTGGCCCGGCGGGCTCGGGCTGGGCGGAAGCCTTCAATGACGGCTTCAAGAAGGCGGTATCCAAGAACCCGAAGGCCAAGATCCTCGGCGAGAAGTTCGGCGATTCCGGCGTCGCCGTGCAGCTCCAGCTCATCCAGGATGCGCTGCAGGCCTATCCGAACATGAACGTCATCTGGGGCAGCGCGCCGACCGCCGAGGCCGCCATCGGCGCCGTCGCCGAGGCCGGCCGCACCGACATCAAGGTGATCTCCTCCTACGAGAACCAGGCGATGCTCGACGCGCTCAACCGCGGCGACATCCTCGCCTTCGCCACCCAGTACCCTGTCGGCGAGGGCGCCATCGCCATCGACCAGGCAATCCGGCTGATCGAGAAGAAGCCGGTGACCGCCCTCGTGCAGCCCATCGCCGCAGTGATCGACAAGACCACCGTGTCGAAGGTGCAGATGGACCTCGTGCTCGCCCCGGCGAGCTGGAGCCCGGTCTACTCCGTCAAGGCGAAGTAGGATCCCCCACGGGCCCGGCCGGCGCGAGGACCTGTGCTCCCCCCGCACAGGTCCTCGCGTGGCGCGGGAACTGCATCGGACCCGCCCGGCGGGGCCGAGGGCGAACGGATTTGCAGGACGGCACATGGACATCAGCGCAGAGCCCCCGCGGGCGGCCACGGACGCGCCCCTGCTGGAGCTGAAGGGCATCTCGAAGCGCTTCACCGGCGTGCGCGCGCTCGACCATGTCGATCTCGACGTGCGGGCGGGCGAGCTGCATGTGCTGTTCGGCGAGAACGGCGCCGGCAAGTCGACGCTGATCAACGTCATCGCCGGCACCTTCCCGCCGGACGAGGG
>JAQSWY010000209.1 GCA_029266425.1 Xanthobacteraceae bacterium | reverse complement strand
GGCCGATGGCGCTCGGCCATGTGCCGCTGGCGGCGGTGATCGCCGATCTGGTGGCGGATTTCGAGAGCCATTCGCCGGGCCGGCACATCCGCCTCGCCGCCGACGGGCTGGCCGAGCGCTATGGCGACAGCATCGACATCACCGTCTATCGTTGCGTGCAGGAGGCGGTGACCAACGCGCTGCGCCATGGCGACGCCGAGAACATCACGATCGAGCTGGTGGCCGACCGCGGCACCGGCCGGTTGAGCCTCGTCATCGAGGATGACGGTGCCGGCATGCCGCCCGAAACGGTGCCGGGCTTCGGGCTCATCGGCATCGAGGAGCGCATCGGCGCCCTCGGCGGAAGCTGGCGCATCCGCTCCGCCACGCCGCGCGGAACGCGCGTGGAGATATCCATCCCGGCGACCGCGGAAGCAGGCGGCCGCCCCATCGCGACGAAGGAGGCCGCCACGACATGACGAGCGTGCTGGTGATCGACGATCATCCCATCGTGCTGCAGGGCTGCCGCCGTCTGCTGGAGGATGCGGGGGTCGAGAAGGTGCTGGAGGCGAGCACGCTGCTCAGCGGCTACCGCCTGTTCCGGCGCGAGAAGCCGGACGTGGTCATCGTCGACCTGTCGCTGCACGGCAACGGCCTGAGCGGCCTCATGCTGGTGCAGCGGCTGCGGGCGCAGAACGCACACACGCCGATCCTCGTCTTCTCCATGCATGGCGACCCGGTGATCGCCAGCCGCGCGCTGGAAGCGGGCGCCAACGGCTATGTGCTGAAGGACACCTCCTCCGGGGCGCTGCTGGAGGCGTTCGAGCGGGTCCGGCGCGGCCAGCCCTATATGAGCCACGACCTCGCCATGCAGGTCGCCCTGCTCGGCAAGCGCAAGGCGACGCCGCTGGCGGACATCACCCCGCGCGAACTGCAGACGCTGTCGCTTCTGGCGGAGGGCAAGGACTACACCAACATCGCCGCCGAGCTCGGCGTCAGCTACAAGACCGTCGCCAACACCTGCTCGGCGCTGAAGTCCAAGCTCGGCGCCAACAGCCTGCCGGAGCTGGTGCGCCGCTCGATCCAGTACCTGTCGACCTCGCCGGTGGGCACGATCGGACGCGGCCCCGGCGGCCGGTTGTCCTAGCGCCGGGACGCTTTCTATCGCGAGGCGCGGCGTTCACGCAGCGCGCAACTGAGGGCGAGGCTGGCCGCCATGGCCACGTAGGCGACCGCGATGGAGCGCGGCGTGACCACCTTTTCCCATCCCGGCGTGAGCCGCTTGGGAACCAACACGTAGTCGACGAAGGCCGCCAGCGCGGAGACCGCCACGGCATCGGTGAGCGGGGCGCGCCGCGGGCGGACCTGGCGGGCGACCTCAAACACCGCGGCCCAGAACAGCGAGGCGGCGTGATGGGTGGCGTAACCCAGCAGGGTATGCCGCAGGTCGATGCGCCGGGACCGGCCGGCCGCCTCGCCGAGGTACCAGTGGCTGGTCGAGTTCAGCGGCTGGACGGCGTCGCTTCCCTCCCGTCGAGCCAAGGCCGCCAGCACGACGGTGGTGGCAAGGCTTGCGACGCTGCCGGAAACGAATGTCCTTGCCAGCAGCGGCCAGGTCAGCGCTTTCATCGGGAAGCTCCTCGTGGATGGGGCGGAGTGGTCGGTACGGGCCGGACCCTCACCCGCGCCGGCGGCTCTCCTCCGCCAGGAGGCGCTCCAGCTCTTCCTTGATCTGCACCAGCGCCTCGGGATCGATGGTGATCTCGAAGACCTCGCCCTCGTCGTCGATGATATGGACGATGAATCCGCTCTCGGTCCGTTCGGCGGCGAATCCGCCGAAGGTGCGCTTCCTGGCCGTCGCCATCGCTTCCTCGCTCGGGTCGGTTAGATCAGTTGCCGGTCCTCCGCAGCACGGGGGCATCGTCGCGCCCCTTTCCTTTCAGCGTGAACGGCTTGGTGAGTGGTATGGCCTGTTGGCGCATCTGCATCATGGCACCTGCAACGCGAAGAAGATGCTGCGTATTAATTTCGACCGGCAGGTGTTGTTCCAGATGTGCAGGGTATTGCTGCCGTTGCGGTAAGCACAGACCACCCCATCGGCGGAACCGGAATCGGAACAGCGCGTTGACGGCGCAGACCGGCCAGACGGTTCGCGACACCCGTCCTGACGCCTCCGGCGTCAACTCTCCGCACATTGGATCAGGAGCTCAAAATGAAAGCCTCTCATCTCATGGCCGTGGCGCTGATCGCCGCGGCCCCCCTCCTCACGCTTCCCGCCGCGGCGCAGTCCGTCGGCGAGAAGACCGGCGTCAACTCCGCGCTCGGCATTAGCCCCTCGACGCAGGACTTCGTCACCCAGGCCGCGGTCAGCGACATGTTCGAGATCCAGTCGAGCGAGCTCGCGCTCCAGCGCGCCGACGAGCCCACCAAGGCCTTCGCGACACAGATGATCGCCGCTCACAAGAAGACTACGGAGGAGTTGAAGAGCCTGCTGGCCAGCGCCAACATCAACGTCACGCCGCCGGCGACGCTCGACAACGCCCACAAGGAGAAGCTGGACGCACTGGGCAAGCTGCAGGGCAAGGAATTCACCGAGCAGTACCAGGAAGACCAGGTCGATGCGCATGAGGACGCCGTCTCGCTGTTCGAGCGCTATGCCGACGGCGGCGAAAACCCGGCGCTGAAGCAATGGGCGGGCAAGACGCTCCCCGAGCTGAAGCATCACCTCGATATGGCGAAGAAGCTGGCCGACTGACCGGCGCAGGCCATCGCGGCGCGGCAGCCAGGTCGCACCGGGCGCGCGCCGCGCCGAAAGGAGCTTACATGGCCCGCGTCCTCGTCATCGGCGCCACCGGCCTGATCGGCTCGCATGTCGCGGCTGCGCTCGACCGCGAGGGCCATGAGGTGACGGGCGTCGCGCGCCATGTCAGCCCGGCTGCCCGGCGCATGCCGCACATACGTTGGCTGCCGCTCGACCTCGCCCACGCGGGGATCGACGACTGGCACGCGCATCTGGCCGGCGTCGACGCGGTGGTGAACTGCGCCGGCGCGTTGCAGAGCGGGCCGGCCGACGACCTCGCCGGCACCCATGAGCGGGGGCTGGCGGCGCTCGTCGCCGCCTGCGAGGCCGCAGGCGTGCGGCGGCTGGTGCATTTCTCCGCCATGGGCGTCGACCGGGCGACGCTCAGCGACTTCTCCCGCACCAAGCTGGCTGGCGACCGGATATTGATGGCGAGCCGCCTCGACTGGGTGATCCTGCGCCCCTCCGTCGTGCTCGGTGGCAGTGCCTACGGCGCCAGCGCGCTTATCCGCGGACTGGCGGCCCTGCCGCTGCTGCTGGTTATGCCGGACACGGCGCCGCTGCAGCCAGTGGCGCTAGACGACGTCGTCGCCACAGTCACCTTCTTCGTGCGACCGGAGGCCCCGGCGCGCGTGACCGTGGAACTCGCCGGCCCGGACCGCCTCTCCTTCTCCGGGCTGGTGCAGCTCTATCGCGGCTGGCTCGGCCATGCGCCGGCGCGGGAGTTTGCGCTTCCTGCCTGGCTCGCCGATTTCCTCTACCGCCTGGGCGATCTCGCCGGCCTCCTCGGCTGGCGTCCGCCGGTACGCTCGACCGCACGGCGGGAGATCGCGCGCGGCGCGGTCGGCGATCCGTGATGCTGATCAGCCTCGCCGTCTTCTGGATCGGCTCCGGTCTCGCCTCGCTCGGCCCCGGCTATGCGCAGGGCATCGGCATGATGCAGCAGGGCGGCGTCGATGCGCTGGCGCCCCTCGCGGTGATCGGCGGCGGCCTCGCCGACCTGCTCGTCGGCCTCGGCATCGCCATCCGGCGCACGGCCGGCTCCGCGCTGATCGCCGGCATCGCCCTCGCGCTGTTCTACGCGCTGGCCGGCACCCTCCTCACGCCGTGGCTCTGGCTCGACCCGCTGGCGCCGCTCCTGAAGATCGCGCCCGTCATCACGCTGCACCTCATCGCGCTGGCCACGCTGAGGGACCGCTGATGACCTATCCCATCCTGAAATATCTGCACCTCATCGGCGCCATCGTGCTGATCGGCACCGGCGCGGGCATCGCCTTCTTCATGGTGATGGTCCATTTCACCGGCAACGC
>JAQSWY010000008.1 GCA_029266425.1 Xanthobacteraceae bacterium | reverse complement strand
GCGGTCTATGTCGTGCCTGCGGCGGCAGCGGCAGGCACCACCGGGCGGCGCACGCTCCAGGTCGACGGCGACGTCTTCATGGGCGACAAGGTCCAGACCGGACCGGGCGGCGAGGCGCAGATCCAGTTCAAGGACGCGACCAAGCTGGTGGTCGGCCCGAACTCCTCGATGACCATCGACGCCTTCGTGTTCGACGAGCGCAACACCGCGCGCAAGATCACCATGAACGCCGCCAAGGGGGCGTTTCGCTTCATCACCGGCAACAGCGAGAAGCAGGCCTACACGATCAACACCCCGACGGCGACGATCGGCATTCGCGGCACCCGCTTCGACTTCAGCGTGGCCGGCAATGGCGAGATGACCTTCGCACTGTTCGACGGCCAGGCGCGGGTCTGCGACCGGGCCGGCAACTGCCGCGATGTGCGCGGCAATTGCGAGGTGGTGGTGACGCCGCCGGGCGGCGGGGTCGATCCGGCGGCGTGGTCGCCATCGGTCGCGGGCCGTTTCCCCTATGTCCAGTCGCAGGACAGCCTCCATGCTTCGCGAGCGTTCCGCCAGCAATTCGGATCAGGACCGGGGCGCGCGGCGCGAGCGCTCTTTCGATGCGCCGGATCGCGGACCGCATTGTGGCGGCGGCTATGGCGAGGGCAGCGGCCAAACCGAACGCGGCAATGGCTTCTCGAATCGCTCGCTGAGCAGCGCCGGCCGGAGCTTCGGAGGCCAAAGTGGCGGCAGCCAGAAGTCGTCGAATCGAGAGGGCCGCAGCGGCCGGAACTCGAATTCCAGCCGCGGCAGCCGCGGCGGAGACGGCTAGAGCCCTTTCCGTTCGGATGGAAACATCCGAACGACAATAAAGTGCTCTAGGTTCAATAAGCTGGAGCAATTCCTACCTCGATCAGATGATTCCATCTGATCGGGAAATGCTCTCGCCGTGCGGGAGCTCACAAGCAGCCAAGCGCGATAATCCTGCGAGAAGGCGGCGCCCCGTGAGGGCGCCGCCTTTGCATCACAGCGAACGAAAAGGGCTTTAGCGTCCGTCGTGCCGCGAGCTGCCGATCAGCGGCGCCGCCCAGCGCTCGATGCGGTCGAACAGTCCGATCCGCTCGAACAGCGTGTAGAAGCGGGTCGCGAAGCCGTTCACCACGAATGCCCGCACGACGTGGAACGCTGTCACCAGCCCGACGGAGAGGTGCAGGGTCTGCGCCGTCACCGCCATCTCGCTGGTGCCGCCGGGCGAGGTGCTGAGCGCGGCGCTGGCAAAATCGAGGCTGGTGAAGCTCGATACGACGAAGGCGACAGCGAGCAGCATCGCAGCGAGCGCCAGCGTATGCAGCGCGCTGATGGCGAAGAGCCGCGGCAGCCGCATCACCATTTCGCGGCGGAAGCGGGCGCCGATGGACAGGCCCATCATCATCTGGCCGGTGGCGAACAGCCAATACGGCATAAGCCCATGCAGCAGGCCTGCGGCCGTTGCCGCGCTGGCGCCCATCAGCGCCCCGATCATCCAGGGGTTGTTGAACCGCAGCAGCCAGGCCACACCGATGCCGACAGCGCCGCAGCCGAGCGCGGTAAGCAGTGTCACCAAGGTCAGGTTACCCTGCACCGGAAGGTCCTCGACATTGCCGTGGATGCCGAGGCTGACGATGAGCTGCGGCATGATCAGCACCAGCAGGGCGACGCGCAGCGCCTGCGACACCGCGATCGGCTCGGCGTGGGCGCCGACCATCGAGGCGATATTCGCCATCTCGGAGAGCCCGCCCGGCACCATGGCAAAGTAGGCGGTCTTGCGGTCGAGCCGGGCAAAGTGGGCGAAGAACACCGAGACCCCGGCCGAAAACAGCACGGCAACGAGCGAGGTCACCACGATCAGCGGCAGGAACGCGACGATGCTGGCGAGCACCGCCGCGGTGACGCTGAGCCCGGTGCTGGTGCCGATCACCAATTGCCCGAAGCGGCGCCCGGACAGCGGCGCGAACACCGGCTGGCCGCACACCGACATCACCGCGGTGGCGATGAGCGGGCCGAGCGTCCAGGCCAGCGGCACGTGCAGCCAGGCGGCTGTCGCTCCGACCGCGATCGACACGGCAAGGCTGATGTAGGCTCGCGGCGGCGGCAGCCGGAAACGCGTTTTGCTCACGCCGCCACGCGCTGCGCTGGGTCGCGCCGCAGCAACTCGACGAGCCGGTGCGCGCGGTCCAGCTTCTCCATGCCGAGTATCGCCTCGATGAGGGCGTCGCGCTGCGCCTCGGGCAGCAGATGCCGCGTCAGCTTGTTGAACTTGTCGATGAGGTCGGCCTCGGAGGCGAAGGAATATTCGCTGCCGCGCGGCGCCTCGCGGGCCTCGGTTTCGACGCTGCCGTCGCGATAATGCACTTCGACGCGCACCTTGTGCCGGAACTTCGAACCGAGCGCGGTGATCGCCGGATCGTGGCGTACCTCCACCTTGCGGGAGAGATCGATGCGGCGCTGGTCGGTCACGCAGGCTTCGTCGAACTGCTCGACGAACACATCGCCTTCCAGCAGCAGCGTGGCGACGCAGAACGGCAGATTGAGTTGCGCGGAGGTGAGGCCTTCCGGACGATAGGGCCAGCCGACATGGTCGGCGGTGACCTGCGAGCCGTGGACCACGATGTGCTCCAACTCATCGAGCGTGAAGGGATGCCGCTCCTGTATGGCACGGATGGCGTCCAGCGTGGTGTGGTTGCTGCCGACGCAGGAATAGAATTTCAGCGAGATGCGCATCGTCTCCCAGCGCTCGCCGAGACCCGCCGTCAGTTCCGCCAGATCGAAGCGGTCGGTCGAGCGCGAGAAGGTGCCGCAGAAGCCGCCATAGGGCGCCTCGAACACATCGAGTATGCCCGTGAAGCCGGCCTTGGCGAGCAGCGCGGCATAGAGCCCGCTCTGCGCCGAGCGCCCCGCATGCATGCGCTTCACCATGGCGCCGTACTGCGCCGCCATCAGGCCGGCGGCCTGGGTGCCGGCGACGCCGAGCGCATGCACGGTCTCGGCCTCGGTGAGGCGCAGCGCCCGCGCCGCACCCGAGGCGGCGGAGAACACGCCGACGGTGGCGCCGGAGTGCCAGCCCTGGCCGATATGCTCCTGGCCCATGCACATGCCGACGCGCGGGCCGATCTCATAGCCGGCGACCGCCGCGGTCAGCAGGTCGCGGCCATCCAGCCGGCTGTCCGGGCCGATGGTCGCGAGCAGAGCGGGGAGGGTGACGGCACCGACATGCAGCACGCCCTGGCGATGCACGTCGTCGAGCTCGAAGCCCTGGATCTGCGTGCCGTTGAGCAGCGCCGCATTCGGTGCCGAGAGCGCCTGATCGGTGCCCCAGACCGGCGTGGTGCGCGTGGCGTCGAGCCCGGCGAGGGTGTCGCGCAATATGTCGGTCCAGGGCAAATGCGCGCCATAGAGTCCGCAACCGAGCGAATCCAGCACCAGGAGCTTGATGCGCTGGCGCACCTCCTCGGGGATGTCGTCGTACTTCAGCGAGGAGACAAACGCTGCGATACCGCGCGTGTAGGGATTGTCGATGCTGTGCGCGGCCATAAGGCGCCTCTCCCGTAAAGTGTTCTGGTTGGTTTCAGGCCGGCAGCACGGTCTGCGCGATCTGCGCGTCGAGCTGCTCGTAATCGAAATAGCCGATGCGCTCATAGAGCTCGGCGCGGGTCATCATCTCCGGCAGATAGGCCTCTGCATTGCCGTCGCGGGCGAGCGCGACGTAGAACTTCTCCATGGCGCGCGAGGCGACGCGCAGCGCCGAGACCGGATAGATGACCAGCTCGTAGCCCAGCTCCGCCCAGTCGGCGACCGGCACATGCGGGGTGCGGCCGAACTCGGTCATGTTGGCGAGCAGGGGCGCGCGCACCTCAGTGCGCACCCGGCGCATGTCCTCGCGATTGGTCAGCGCCTCGACGAAGATGATATCGGCGCCGGCGTCGATGTAGCGATGCGCGCGGGCAATCGCGTCGTCGAGCGATTCCGAGGCCGCATCGGTGCGCGCGCAGATCGCCATGGTGGTCGCGGCGCGCTTGGCGGCGGAGATCTTGCGGCACATGTCGTCGGCAGAGACCAGCCGCTTGTCGTTGAGGTGACCGCATTTCTTCGGGAATTGCTGGTCTTCGATCTGGATCCCGGCGACGCCGATGGATTCCAGCTCACGCACCGCACGCATCACATTGAGCGCTTCGCCGAAGCCGGTATCGGCATCGACGATGAGCGGCAGCCCGGAGGCGCGCACCACGGTGCGGGCGGCGCGCCAGACGTCTTCGAGCGTGGTGAGGCCGAGGTCGGGCAGCGCCATTGAGGCCGAGAGCGCGGCGCCGGACAGATAGAGCGCGCGAAAGCCTGCACGCTTCGCCAATACGGCGGAGATGCCGTCCCACGCGCCGGCGACCGCAATGCCGCGCTCGGAACCGAGCGCCCTGAGGTCGAGTGCCGGGGCGCGCTCGGCCTCAGCTCCTTTGAGCCATGTCGCAGTCATTATCCCTCCCGGTGTCGCGTCCGCCCGATCACGCCGGCTTGCGTGCGGCGCGCATGGAATTGAGCAAGTTCTCCCGCGAGGCGCGGATGTGCTGCGCCATGAGCAGCGCGGCGAGGTCGCCATTGCCGGCGATGACCGCCTCGGCGATCCAGCGATGCTCCTGCAGCGCCTTGCGGCCGCGTCCGCGGCTCGACCCATGCTGGCTGCGCAAGAGCGAGATGATGTCGCGGAACTCGTCGCCGCAGATCCGCCAGACCACCTCGTTGCGCGAGCCCTTGATGATGAGCAGGTGGAAATCCCAGTCGGCCGGCCCGCGCGGATAGGAGGTGGCGTTGGCCTCGGTCATCTGCGCCTCATGCTCATCGAGCGTCTCGGCGAGCCTGGCGCGCTCCTCATCGGTCATGTGCTGGGCGGCGAGGCGGGCGGCGAGCGCCTCGAGCGCCTCGCGCACATCATACAGCTGGGCAACGGCGTCGATGTCGGGCGAGACGACGCGCGAGCCGACATTCGGCTCATAGGTGACGAGGCCGGAGGAAGACAAGCGCCGGATAGCCTCGCGTATTGGGCCGCGGCTGATGCCGAGGCGCTGCGAGATTTCCAGTTCATTGATCCGGCTTCCCGGCCTCAAGCGTCCATCTTCCAGATCTTTTCGCAGAAGTAGCATAACGCGATCGGCCAGGAGGCCGCTACTACGCGCTTCCCGGTCCGATTCTACGCTTGTGTCGACAATCTGTACGTTCGAATCGACAATTTTCATTGAAAGATAGCGTGCCTTCTGGATTCCTAAGCTGGAAATCGCACTATCCGGCGCGATCTCTCCTTTGATCATCACGATAATCGACGTTCTCGGTGTAGACAATCCTAAAATTGGTGTCTACAATCTTGGTCATCGCTTCCCCGCTGCGGCTGTCCGAGCGGGGCGTCGGCGCATCGGCCGGCGCGTCTCCCCGATCTCCAGAGGGCGGTATGCTGCTCGAACAGCTTTCCCAGCGCGCCATTGCCGTCCGTCTCGACGACGTGCCAGAGGACGCTCTGACGACCGCCAGGTTCGCCATTCTCGACACGATCGGGGTGACGCTGGCCGGCGCGTCCGAGCCGTGCACGGCGATCGCGGGGCGGGCGCTTGGAGCGACGGGTCGCGGCGCGGCAAGCCTGTTCGGACGTGCCGCGAGGGTAGCGCCGCTCGACGCTGCCACCATCAACGGCACGGCGTCACACGCCCTCGACTTCGACGATTGCTCCAATTCGATGGGTGGCCATCCTTCGGCCCCGGTGGTGCCTGCGCTCTGGGCCATTGCCGAGCAGGATGGCGCCGGGGGCGCAGTGGTGCTGGAGGCCTATGTCGCCGGCGTCGAGGTCGAGACCAAGATCGCCCGCGCCGTGAATTTCCATCACTACGAGAAGGGCTGGCACCCCACCGCGACGCTCGGCACCTTCGGCGCCGCCGCGGCGTGCGCCAAGCTGATGCAGCTCGAGGCGCCGGCCTTCACCAATGCGCTGGCCATTGCCTGCTCGATGGCAAGTGGCCTTAAGGCCAATTTCGGCACCATGACCAAGCCGTTCCATGTCGGCCAGTGCGCCCGCAACGGGCTCTATTCCGCACTGCTGGCCCGCGAGGGGATGAGCGCAAATCCCGCCGCCATGGAGGATCCCCAGGGCTTCCTCATGGTCTTCAACGGCGAGGGGAAGTTCGACGCCGCGCGCATGATCGACGAGTTCGCCGCGCCCTACGATCTCGTGGAGCCGGGCATCGCCTTCAAGCGCCACCCCTGCTGCGCCTCGACCCATCCGGCGATCGACGCGCTGCTGCGCATCACCGCCGAGCATGATCTCAAGGCCTCCGATATCGCCGCGATCCGCTCCTGGACGCATCCGCGCCGGCTGCGCCACACCAACCGGCCGAACCCGCAATCGGGACTCGATGGCAAGTTCAGCGTGCAATATGTGCTGGCCCGCGCCGCGCTCGACGGCTCGGTGCGGCTCGACCATTTCGACGACGCCGCGGTCCATGACCGCCAGGTGCGCGCCTTCATGGCCCGCATCGTCGCCGAGCCGCATCCCGAATCGGTGATGGAGAGCACCGAGCACTTCTTCGCAGAGGTCGAAGTGACGACGACCTCGGGCGAGACGCTTCGTGCCTATGTCGACCGTCCGCTCGGCCGCGACCGCGCCCATCCGCTGCCGCCCGGCGCGCTTGAAACCAAGTTCCGCGACTGCGCAGCCCCAGTGATTGCGGAGGATGCCGTCCATGCCATCGAGGCGGCGATCCTCAGCTTGGAAGATCAGGTCGACATACGCGCCATCGGCGACGTCATGCGCGACGGCCTGCGCCATGCGGAGCCGCGCCGCGCCGCGTTCGGCTGAGGTCGATATCAGCGGAAAAACAAAGAAGAGATTCAGGGAGTAGACATGTCGGATCCGATCCCGAGCAACATCGACGACGCGTTGCGTACCAAGCCGGATGTGGTGGTGGTGGGAGGAGGCAATGCAGCGCTATGCGCCGCGATTTCCGCCCATGAGGCCGGTGCGCGCGTCGTGGTGCTCGAGGCTGCATCGGAAGAGGAGCGTGGCGGCAATTCGCACTTTACCGGCGGCGCCTTCCGCTTTGCCTATCGCGGCGTCGATGATCTGCGCGAAGTCTATCCCGACATGACGCAGGACGAGATCGACAATGTCGATTACGGCTCCTATTCCGAGGAACGGTTCCTCGACGACATGTTCGAGCTGACCGAATACCGCACCGATCCCGAGCTGTCGGAACTCCTGGTGCGCTCGAGCCTCGAGACGGCGAAATGGATCGCCCGCCAGGGCGTCAAGCTGCAGCCCGGCCTCGGCCGGCAGGCCTACAAGGTCGACGGCAAATTCAAGTTCTGGGGCGGCCTCGCACTGCACATCTGGGGTGGCGGCAGCGAACTGCTCAAAGCGCTCTACGCCAATGCCGAGCGCCGCCGCATTCCCATCCTCTACGACACCCCGGCGATCGAACTGGTGCGCGAGGGCGAGGCGGTCACCGGGATCATCGCCCGCCATCGCGGCGCGCGGGTGAAGATCGAGGCCGGCGCGGTGATCCTGGCCTGCGGCAGCTTCGAGTCCAATCCTGAGCTGCGCGCCCGCTATCTCGGCCCAGGCTGGGACATGGCGAAGGTGCGAGGCACCCGCTTCAATATGGGCGAGGGGCTGATGATGGCGCTGCGCGCCGGAGCCCGGCCGCACGGCAATTGGTCGGGCTGCCATTCGGTCGCCTGGGACGTGAACGCGCCGCCTTTCGGCGACCTCACCATCGGCGACCAGTTCCAGAAGCACAATTACCCGTTCGGCATCGTCATCAATGCCAAGGGCGAGCGCTTCCTTGACGAGGGCGCCAATTTCCACAGCCACACTTACGCGAAATATGGCGGCGAGATCCTGAAGCAGCCGGGTATGTTTGCCTGGCAGGTGTTCGACGCCAAGGTCAGCCATCTGCTGCGCGGCGAATACCGCATCCGCCGGGTCACCAAGGCAGAGGCGAACACGCTGGAGGAACTGGCGGGCAAGCTCACCGGTGTCGATCCGGAGGCGTTCCTGCGCACGGCGCATGCCTTCAACGCCGCCTGCCGCACCGATGTGCCGTTCAATCCGAACATTCTGGACGGCCGTTCGACGCAGGGCCTGGCGCTCGACAAGTCGAATTGGGCGAACCCGCTCGATATGGCGCCCTTCCACGCCTATCACGTCACCACCGGCGTCACCTTCACCTTCGGCGGGCTGAAGGTGACGGGGAATGCCGAGGTCGAGGACCTCTATACCGGCGTCATCCCTGGCCTCTATGCGGCCGGCGAGATGGTGGGAGGGCTGTTCTACCAGAACTACGCGAGCGGCACCGGGCTGATGTCCGGCGCCACCTTCGGACGGTTCGCCGGCGCCCACGCTGCCGGCTATGCCACGCGGAGCATGGCCGAGGCGAGCTGAGCACGCCTGACTACACCACAACGGGTTCATCGGATCCGGACACAGAATCCGGGCGCAACGAGGCGAGGGAACGAGATGAAGAGAGACACGCGATTTGGGTGGAAGAGCCTGGTTGCCGGCGTTGCCGCGCTGGCATCGCTCGTGGGCATCGGGCCGGCGAGCGCACTCGACCTTGCCGGCAAGCGGGTCACGCTGATCATCCCCTATCAGGAGGGGAGCGGCTCCACCATTCATGGCCGGCTATTCGCGCTGGCGCTTGAGCGCACGCTGCCGGGCAAGCCGACCATCATCGTGCGCAACATCGATGGCGGCGGCTCGGTGCGTGGCATCAACCAGTTCTACAAGGATGCCCGTCCCGACGGCCTGATGATCGCGGCGATCGCGACCGGCACCTTCTTCCAGTATATCCTCAAGGACTCCGCGGTCGCCTATCCACTGCCGGAGTTCAAGCCGTTCCTGACTTCGCCCTTCGGCCTCCTCGCCTATGCCCGCACCGACCTCGGCCTCGGCAAGGATTATGTGGAGAACATCCGCAAGCTGATCGCCAAGCCGCCGGTCTATGGCGGCTCCGGCCCGACCTCGTCGGACCTGCCGGCGCTGCTCAGCTTCGATCTACTCGGCATCAAGCAGCAGAACGTGTTCGGCCTCAGCAACGCGGAGTCCCGGGCCGGCTTCGAGCGCGGCGAGTTCTCGCTGAAATACGACAACGCCGCCTCCTGGTCGGAAGAAGTGAAGCCGCTGGTGGACGAGGGCACCGCGACGCCGCTCTTCACCTTCGGACTCGAAGTCGATGGCAAGATCGTGCGCGATCCGACCTTGCCGGACGTGCCGACTTTCCTCGAACTCTATGAGAAGATCCACGGCAAGCCGCTCGCCGGGATCGAATATGACGTGTGGAAGGCACTGTTCAATGTGCGCGTGATGGGCTCGAAGATGCTCGTCCTGCCGCCCGGCACGCCGCAGGACATCGTTGACGCCTACACCAAGGCGACCGAGGCAGCGTTGCGCTCCGATATCCTCACCGGTCCGCAGGCGAAGCTCGTGCTCGGCGAATATCCGCAGAGCGTCGGCGCCGCTTCCGAAGCCGTGTTCAAGGCCGGCCTCGGCATGACGGCCGAGCAGCAGGAATGGCTGCGCGACTGGCTGAAGCAGCGCTTCGACATCGCCGTCGCCAACTGATCCTCCTGGCCGGCCGGTCGCGTTTTCCGCGGCCGGCCGCTTTTCATCCTTCGTTGCTTGCCGCGGGCGTGAGCCCTGCCGCGCCCGGGATCCTCCATGGACTTTTCCGTCCTTCAGTACGCCGTGCCGGCCCTGGTGCAACTGCTCACCGGCCCGCATCTCGTCTATCTGCTGTTCGGCGTCGCGCTCGGCATGGTGGTGGGCATCCTGCCCGGCATTGGCGGGCTATCCGGCATGGCGCTGGTGCTGCCCTTCATCTTCGGCATGGATCCCGGCCCGGCGCTGGCGATGCTGATCGGCCTCACCGCGGTGCCGGCGACCTCCGATACCTTCAGCTCGGTGCTGATCGGCGTGCCGGGCGGGGCAGGGGCGGCGGCGACCGTGCTCGACGGATTTCCCATGGCCAAGCGCGGCGAGGGCGCCCGCGCGCTGAGCGCCGCCTTTGGCGGCTCGCTGATCGGCGGCCTGTTCGGCGCGCTGGTGCTGACCTTCGCCTTTGTCGGCGCCCGCCCGCTCTTGCTCGCCATTGGCTTCGGCGAGCAATTGATGCTGGTGGTGCTGTCGCTGACGCTGGTCGGCATGCTGACCGGCGAGAACGTGGTGAAGGGCCTTGCCTCGTGCGCGCTCGGCCTCCTGATCGGCACCATCGGCTCCTCGCAGGCGACTGCCGAATATCGCTTCACCTTCGGCTCGCTCTACCTCTCCGACGGCGTCCCACTCGTCATCGTCGCGCTCGGCGCCTTCGCGCTGCCCGAGATCATCGACGTGCTGCGCCAGCACTACGCCATCTCCCAGGTCGACCTCGTCGGTCGCGGCTGGATCCAGGGCATGCGCGACGTCATCAGGAATTTCGGCCTCGTGATGCGCTGCTCGGCGATCGGCTCGCTCACCGGCATGCTGCCAGGCATGGGCGGCGGCATTGTCGGCTGGGTCGCCTATGGCCACACGCTGCAATCCTCCAAGGACCGCTCGCAGTTCGGCAAGGGCGATGTGCGCGGCGTGATCGGGCCGGAATCCGCCAACAACGCCAAGGAGGGCGGCGACCTCATCCCGACCTTGTTCTTTGGCATTCCGAGCTCCGGCACCATGGCCCTGCTGCTCGGCGGGCTGGTGGTGATCGGCATCACGCCGGGCCGCACCATGGTGACGACCCATGTCGACCTGATCTATCTGATCATCTGGTCGCTAGCGATCGCCAATGTGCTCGCCACCATCATCAGCATGGGTCTCGCGCGGCCGATCGCGACCCTGACCGCGATCCGCTTCACGCTGGTGGCGCCCTTCGTCATCGTGATGATCTTCTTCTCCGGCTATCAAGCCAAGACCGACTGGGGCGATCTTGTCGCCCTGCTCGTGGTCGGGTTGATCGGCATCTATATGAAGCGCTTCGGCTGGTCGCGGCCGGCGCTACTGATCGGCCTCGTGCTGTCGCAGCGCCTCGAGGCCTCGCTCTACCGCACGGTGCAGATCTACGGTCTCGACATCTTCCTGCGGCCGATCGCGCTCGGCATCCTTGTGGTCGCCCTCATCTCCATTTTCTTCGCGGTGCGCACCAAGGTGCGGATGTCGAGCGAGACATCGGAAGTCTCGGAAGCCTCGCGCCGGGTGATCTGGCCGCAGCTCGTCTTCGTCGGTGTGCTGATGGCTTTCGTCGTCGCGCTCGCGATCGATGTAAGCCGGCTACGCTTCCTCGCGAATGTGTTTCCGCTGAGCGTCGCGGCGATCTGCGGGACGCTGCTCATCATCACTGCCGTGCAGATGATGCGGCGAAGCACCTCGCCCGGGCTGCTCTATGACGCCGACGCCGAGGCGAACGCAAATGGCGGCGATGGCACACGCAGCACGCTGGCGCTCGCCGGGCTGATGGCGGCACTGCCCGGGCTCGCCTTCTTCATCGGCTTCTTCATGGCCGCGCCGGTCTATGTGTGCCTTTTCCTGCGCAAGCTCGGCGAGGCCTCCTGGCTGTATTCAATCCTCATGGCGCTCGGCCTTGCCATCTTCCTTTATGCCATGGGCGAGCTGCTCGACGCCCAATATGCGAGCGGTCTGCTGCAGGATCTCGCGCGGCTGCCGCCGCCCTTCGGCGGAGGCTGAGTCATGACGCTGCTGCTCGACAATGACGAGCTCGGCCCGCTGATCGACGCCCGTGAATTCGTGGAGGCGGAGGATGCCGCCTATCGTGCCTTCGCCGCGGGGCAGGGTGTTTGCACGCCGCGCATCGACCTGCAATCGGCGCCCGGCGCCAATGGCGCAAACTACCAGCTCGGCCTCGCGCTCGGCATGGCGGGCAACTATGCCGCCCTGCGCATCAAGTCCGACATGGTGTTCCGGCGCTTCGTCGACGGCAGGCCGCGCAAGGAGAAGTTCTGCGTTGAGCCCGGAACCTATATGGGCCTCGTGCTGGTGTTCGATCGCGCCAGCGGCGAGCTCGTCGCCATCCTGCATGACGGGCTGTTGCAGAAGATGCGGGTCGGTGCGGATTCCGCGCTCGGCGCCCGCTACATGTCGCGTCCGGGCTCGTCCGTGCTCGCCATTCTCGGCTCCGGCGGCATGGCGCGCGCCCATGTCGACACCATGCGCGCCGTGCGCCCCATCAGCAGCGTGCGGGTGTTCAGCCCGACCGCAGCCAATCGCGAGGCGTTCGCCCGCGAGATCATGGAGCGGCACGGTATTGTGGCGGTCGCGGTCGACGATCCGGACGAGGCCTGTCGCGGGGCCGACATCGTCGCCTCCTGCGCCAGCGCCATCGGCCCGGTGATCTTCGGTCGGCAGCTTGCGCCCGGCATGCATGTCACCTGCATCGGGGGCACGCTCGATCCGGAGGCCAATGCCAGGGTCGATGTGGCATTGCGCTTCGGCCTCGCACCGGCGCCGGCGGAACTGCCGGACCTCGTCTTCACCGAAGAATGCCTCACTTATGCCGAAGCCGGCGGCAAGGCTGCGCATGGCGGCACCCGCCGTTACGCCGATGTGCCGGCCGAGCGCCGCATCAGCTTCGCCGAGTTGCTTGCCGATCCGGCGCGCGGGCGCATCAGCGACCGACAGATCAGCTTCTCCGAGCGCGGCAACATCCACGGCCTGCAATTCGCCGCGGTGTGCGGACGCCTCGTCGAAAAGGCGCGTGCCGCCGGCATCGGCCAGACACTCGATTCCGCGCTGTTCCTGCAATCCATCCGCAATTGAGGACGCCGCATTGACCGCCAACCGCAGCCTCCGCCCGCTCCTGAGGGAGCAGCCGATCCTGGTCTCGCCGGGTGTCTATGACGGCTACAGCGCCCGCCTTGCCGAGCAGGCGGGCTTCTCGCTGCTCTCCACCACCGGCGCCGGGCTCGCCAATTCGCGGCTCGGCGTGCCGGATGTCGGCCTGTTCTCGGTGCGCGACAATCTCGAGGCTTGCCGCGTCATCGTCTCCGCCACCACCCTGCCGATCTCCGCCGACGCCGAGACCGGCTACGGCAATGCCGCGACCGTGCACTATGTGGTGCGCGCCTTCGAGGAGGCGGGCGTCTCCGCGGTGAGCATCGAGGACCAGCTCGCGCCGAAGCGCTGCGGCCATCTTGCCGGCAAGGAGGTGATCCCGACATCCGAGATGGTCGGCAAGATCCGCAGCGCCGTCGACGCACGGTTGAGCGAAGATTTCCTCATCATCGCCCGCACCGACGCCATCGCGGTGGAGGGCATCGAGGGCGCGGTCGCCCGCGCCAAGGCCTATGAGGCGGCCGGCGCCGACGTGCTCTTCCCCGATGCGGTGCGCGGGCGCGAGGATATCGAGCGCCTCATTGCCGCGGTGAATATCCCGGTGCGGATCAATATGGGCTTCGGCATCCGCACCCGCTCCACCACGCCGCTGATGCCGCTGCGGGAATTGCGCGAGATCGGCGTGCGCTGGGTCAGCCTCTCGCGGCTGCTCCCCGCCGCCGCCATCAATGGCATGAAGCAGGCGCTCGCGGTGATGCGCGAGGCGATCGAGGGCGAGGTGATGATCGCGCGTCCCGATCTCGTCGCCGACATGCAGGAGATCACCGAGCTGATGGGCTACGCCGACTACATGGAGATCGAGCGCCGTTACCTCGACGAGGCGCACGTCGCCCGCAAATACCAGGCCGGAGGCGAACAATGAACATCGAAACCCGGGCCGCGCCGCCTTTGGCCAGTTCGCGCACCGCAGCCGAGACCCTCGCCGAGTTCGCCGTCGGGCTGCGCTTCGAGGATGTCCCGAGCAATGTCATGGTTCGGGCACGGCATTGCTTGACCGATGCCGTGGCATGCGCCGTGTTCGGCAGCACGCTGCCCTGGTCGCGCATGCTCGCCGACTATGTGGATGGGCTCGGCGCTACCGGGCCGTGCCGTCTGCCCGAGGCTTTGCCGAAAGGTCTGCCGCCGGCGCCGGCGGCGCTGTGCCTCGGCGCCTTCTCCCATGCGTTCGAGCTCGACAGCCTGCGCAAGCCAGGCGCCGGCGTGCATCCCGGCGCCACCGTCGCCTTGCCGGCGCTGGCGATGGCGATGGCGACCAGCGCGAGCGGGCGCGATCTCCTCGCCGCCATCGTCGCCGGCTGCGAGGTGATGTTCCGCATCGGCAATGCCACGCTGCATACGCCGGAACTCGTGGGTTTCCATGCGCCCGGCATCACCGGGCCGTTCGGCGCCGCGACCGTCGCCGGCCGGCTGCTCGGCCTCTCGGCAGAGGAGATGGCGCGCGCCTTCGGTCTGTGCGGCTCGCTCACCAGCGGCTTGCTGGCCTTCGCCAAGTCGAGCCAGGGCGGCATGGTCAAGCGCCTGCATCTCGGCCGCGCCGCGGAAGGCGGGGTCATGGCCGCGCATCTGGCGCGTCGCGGATTCGACGCGCCGCTCTCCATCCTTGAGGGCGGCTTCGGCATTCTCGATGCCTTCTGCGAGGAGACTGCGCCCGAGCAGTTGACCCGGGAACTCGGTACGCGCTGGGAGAGCACGCTAATCTGCATAAAGCGCTATGCCTGCCACGCCACGGCGCAGGTGCCGGTACAACTGCTGCGCGATCTCATGGAGGCGCATGGTTTCGGCGGCGGCGACATTGCCGGGATCGACCTCACCGCCTCGGCCAAGGTGCTGTCCCACCACGGCGAGCGCCGGCCCACCGATATCATGCTCGCGCAGTATTCGGTGCCGTTCTCGCTGGCCATTGCCGCTTATCGCGACCCGGAGCGCCCGTCGTCCTTCTCCGACGACGCCCTGCATGACGCCGCCATTCTCGATCTCGCCGGGCGTATCGAGCTGAGGCCGGGCGGCGCAAAGGGCTGGGGCGGCGCGCTTGGCGTTCGGCTGAAAGACGGGCGCGTCTTGGAGGCAGCCGGCGACAGCTTCATCGGCTGTCCGGAGACGCCGGCCGGGGAGGCCGACATCGAGCGCAAGTTCAACCTTCTGACCGGCGCCGCTGACGCCGCCGCGATGCATCGGCTGCTCGACCGGCTGCGCGGGGTCGAGAGCCTTTCCGATTGCACCGTTATCGCCGGGGATTGACGCGGCAACGGTCAACCGGAAGGGGGCAACGCTGCGCCGAGGCCGAATTCCCCCATCAGCCAGGCGGTGAATTCGCGCGTCGTCCGCGACTGCTGAATGCGCCCAGGAATGGTCATGAGGTGATAGCCGCGGCCGGTTCGCACCCGCGGCAAGGGCGCCTCGGCGATCAGCCCCTGGCGAAGCAGATCGTCGGTGAGCGGCCGCCATCCGAGGGCGATGCCCTGGCCGGCGATCGCCGCCTGCAGCACCAGCATGTAATTGTTGAACGACACGCCGGAATGCGCCTGGCGCCTTCCGGCAGCGTCATCGCGCAGCCCGCAATGCTCCATATATTCTTCCCAGCTCAGCCACCGGTCGGGATCCGGCCGTTCCAGATGAAGCAGCGGCAGGGCCGCGAGATCGGCGGCCGAGTGCAGGGGATGCCGTGCAAGGAAGCCGGGGCTCGCGACCGGCACAACGTCCTCCTCGATGAGGCGGACCGTCTCGTAGCGATGCCATGACGCCGAGCCGAACAGGATGGCGAGGTCGGACGGGCCGGCGTCGAGATTGGTGGCGCCCTGCGCGGTGATGACCCGCACATCGACGTCGGGCAGCTTGTCCCGGAGCTGGCCGAGGCGCGGCATCAGCCAGAATGCGGCAAAGCCGAAATCGGTCAGGACGGTGAGCTGGCTGCGCCGTCCCATGGCGCGCGCCACCTCGATCGCGGCGGCGATCTCGCCGAGGCCGCGACGCGCCGCCTCGAACAGGAAGCCGCCGGCCTCGGTCATCGTCACCCCGCGCCACACGCGCTGGAACAGCCGGATACCCAGTTCCGCCTCCAGATCGGCGATCTGGTGGCTCACCGCGGATTGCGTCATGCCGAGTTCGCGCGCCGCGGTGCTGAAGCTGCCGTGCCGCGCCGCCGCCTCGAACACGGCGAGGCGATGCAGTGGCACCAGCTGGCGACTCTCTCGCATGAGCAGTTCTCATGGCTCCATGACGAATTCGGACGTTTACGCACCGCACGGCTGGCCCGAGCCTCGATGATCAGAAGCTTTGAGTGAAGCGGCGTCAAGGCTGAGCCGGGGGTGAGAATGAGCGGTCGGCGTCTGAACATACTTCTGATCATGGCGGACCAGATGGCGCCGGCTGCTATGCCGACCTACGGCCATGCGCTGACCAGGGCTCCGAACATGGCGGCGCTGAGCAGCTCCGGCGTCGTCTTCGACAATGCCTATTGCAACAGCCCGCTCTGCTCGCCCTCGCGCGCGGCATTCATGAGCGGGCGACTGCCGTCGGGCACAGGAGCCTATGACAATGCCGCCGAATTCCGCGCCGACATCCCGACCTTCGCTCATTATCTGAGGCGCGCCGGGTACCGGACGACGCTGTCCGGCAAGATGCATTTCTGCGGGCCCGACCAGCTTCACGGTTTCGAGGAGCGGCTGACGACCGACATCTATCCCGCCGACTATGGCTGGACGCCGGATTGGGAGAGGCCTCACGAGCGCCCGAGCTGGTACCACAATATGAGCTCGGTGACCGATGCGGGCCTATGCGTGCGGACCAACCAGCTCGATTATGATGACGAGGTGGTGTTCGCCGCGGAGCGCGCGATCTACGACAAGGCGCGAGGGCGCGACGAGCGGCCGTTCTGCATGGTGGTCTCGCTGACCCACCCGCACGATCCCTTCGCCATCCCCGAACGCTACTGGAATCTTTATCGCGACGAGGACATCGAGCTGCCGAAGGTCGGCCTCGACGACTGGAACCCGGATCCGCATTCCCGGCGCCTCCGGCACGTCTGCGACATGGACGGCGCGCAGATCACCGCGGCGCATGTCCGTGATGCCCGGCGGGCCTATTACGGCGCCATCTCCTATGTCGACGATCAGGTCGGGCGGCTGATGGCGGCGCTGAAGGCGACCAATCTCGCGGACGACACGGTCGTGATCATCACCAGTGATCATGGCGAGATGCTGGGCGAGCGCGGCTTCTGGTACAAGATGAGCTTCTTCGAGGGTGCCGCGCGGGTTCCGCTGATCGTCCATGCGCCGAAGCACTTCGCGCCGCGCCGGGTCTCCAACGCCGTCTCGCTGGTCGACATGCTGCCGACCCTCGTTGAACTCGCGAATGACGGGCGCGGCATCGACTACGCGGCGCCGCTCGACGGGCGCAGCCTGCTGCCTCATCTCTCCTATGGTGAGGGTCATGACGAAGTGATCGGCGAATATCTCGCCGAGGGCGCGATCGCGCCGCTTGTCATGATCCGCCGCGGCCCCTGGAAGTTCGTGCACAGTCCCGCCGATCCGGACCAGCTCTACAATCTCGTCGACGATCCGCACGAGCTCGCCAATCTCGCCGCCGCGGCCGTGCCTTCCGGCGCGCTCGCCGGGTTCCGGGCCGAGGCCGCGGGCCGCTGGGACTTTGCTGGCCTGGATGCGGCGGTGCGCGAGAGCCAGCGCCGGCGCCATCTCGTCAGTGCCGCGCTCGGTATCGGCACTCCCGCGCCATGGGACTATCAGCCGTTCCGCGACGCCAGCATGCAGTACATCCGCAACCGCGCCGACCTCGACGATCTCGAGGCGATGGCCCGCTACCCGCGGGTGCGGCCGGTCAGTGCCTGACCTGGATATCCGACCTGACACCCGAGGGAGATGGAAATGTCGAATAAGCTGATACGCCTGCTCTGCATGTCCGCCCTGGTGCTTCCGCTGGGCGTGACGTTCTCCACCCACCGCGTCGAGGCTGCGGAACCTGAAGCCTGCGCCACGGTGCGCATGTCCGATCCGGGCTGGACCGACATCACCTCGACCAACGCCGTCGCCGGGGTCCTGCTCGATGCACTCGGCTACAAGCAGAAGGTCGAGACGCTTGCGGTCCCGGTCACGTTCGAAGCGCTGAAAAACGGTCAGCTCGACGTGTTCCTCGGCAACTGGATGCCGGCGCAGAAACGCTTCGTCGAGCCCTTGACCAAGAGCGGCGATATCGTCGTGCTCCACCAGAACCTGGAGCAGATCCGCTTCACCCTGGCGGTGCCGAAATATGTGGCGGATGCCGGCGTCACCAGCTTCGCCGATATCGCCAAGAATGCCGAGAAGTTCGACAAGAAGATCTACGGCATCGAACCGGGCGCGCCGGCCAACCAGAACATCCAGAAGATGATCACCGCCAAGCAATTTGGCCTCGACGGCTGGACGCTGGTGGAATCGAGCGAGCAGGGCATGCTCAGCCAGGTGACACGGGCCAGCAAGCGCAAGGACTGGATCGTGTTCCTCGCCTGGGAGCCGCACCCGATGAACACCAATTTCGACCTCGTCTATCTCGCAGGCGGGGACGAATATTTCGGCGCGAACTTTGGAGCTTCGTCGGTCTACACCATCACCCGCAAGGGTTATGCGGCTGACTGCCCGAACGTGGCGAAGCTGATGAACCAGCTCACCTTCCAGGTGCCGATGGAGAACGCCATCATGGGCGCGATCCTCGACAGCGGGACGGACGCCAAGGCGGCGGCGAAGGCCTATCTCAAGGGCAAGCCGGAGCTCATTGCGCCATGGCTGGCCGGTGTGACCACGCGGGACGGCCAGGACGGAATGGCGGCGGTGAAGAAAGCCCTCGGCGTGTGAGCCGGCGGGGCTTGGTGCCGACTAAAGGAAGGCGTGCACGACCGACAGCGCCCAGAGCGACATGATGTCGTTGCAGTACCAGGCGACGCCGAGCAGGGGGGAGACAAGGGCCGCGCCGCTCCCGACGCCGACCAGGGCGTCGCGGAGAAGATGGGCGTCGACTTCAGCATCGTGCGACATCGCGGCTTCCTCCGCCCTGCCGGCCTCAGGAGCCCCTCACCGGATGGAGGTGGCGAGAAGCTCCTGAGGCTCGCTGGCGTGCCCATACGGGGGCGGGGTAAATGGGCAGGCCAGTCAACGTGTTCCGTTGACAGGGAAAGCATCTCCAATTCTCGGGCTGCGGCCAATCATCCGGTAGATCAGACCGGCTATACGTCGGTATGGGATCGATCTATTTGGAAGGTGGAATCGATACTGTTGCGGCGCGATCATCTCACCATACGCTCGTCATCCCCGGGCTTTGTCCCGGGGATCCATGTCCGTGACGAACGAGCAACCGTGCGTGGATGGCCGGGACAAGCCCGGCCATGACAGCTGTGCGGCTCCGCTCCAGACCTGAGCTGGCCCCTCAGCCCTTGATGAAAGCCAGCAGGTCCGGGTTCACCACCTCGGGGTGCGTCGTGCACATGCCGTGCGGCAGGCCTTCATAGCTCTTCAGCGTGCCGTTCTTTAAAAGCTTCACCGCGAGCGGCGCGGAGTCGGCATAAGGCACGATCTGGTCGTCGGTGCCGTGCATCACCAGGACCGGAACCTCGATCTTCTGGAGATCCTCGGTGAAGTCGGTCTCGGAGAAGGCCTTGATGCAGTCATAGTGGGCCTTCGCCCCGCCCATCATGCCCTGCCGCCACCAATTCTCGATCACGCCCTGCGAGACTTTCGCCCCCGGCCGGTTGAAGCCGTAGAACGGGCCGGTCGGGACATCGAGGAAGAACTGCGCGCGATTGGCGACCAGCGCCGCGCGGAAGCCGTCGAACACTTCGATCGGCAGGCCGCCGGGGTTCTTCTCCGACTTCACCATGATCGGCGGAACGGCACCGACCAGTACCGCCTTGGCGACGCGGCCGGCTTCGGCGCGGGCGACATAGTGCGCAACTTCGCCGCCGCCTGTCGAGTGACCGATATGGATCGCATTCTTGAGGTCGAGTGCCTTGACGAGTTCCGCGACGTCGGCGGCGTAGGTGTCCATCTCGTTGCCGGTCGCGGTCTGGGTCGAGCGGCCGTGGCCCCGGCGATCATGGGCGATCACCCGATAGCCCTGCTCGAAGAAGTAGAGCATCTGGTTGTCCCAGTCGTCGGCGCTGAGCGGCCAGCCGTGGTGGAAGACGATCGGCTGCGCTTCCTTGGAGCCCCAATCCTTGTAATAGATCTCGGTGCCGTCCTTGGTGGTGATGGTGCTCATATCGGTTCTCCTCGTTTTCCGTGGGCGGCCGGTTCGTCCGCCGTCGATGCCATTGGTATAGGCGGGAAGGGGATTGCGGACGCTTGGCGGAAGTGACATCAATCGGGCTGAAACTGACAGAATGGCGGAGTGGTCGTGATCGTCGCCGAGATCGGTTTGGTCGTCTATCCAGACGTTCAGCTAGCGGCTGTCTATGGGCTGACCGACCTGTTCCGCATCACCGGGGATATCGCCGCATCTCGTACCGACGAGGATCCGCCGGCGATCCGGGTCTGCCATTGGCAGCAGTCGGCCGATGGCGCAGGCGTCGAATGCGTCTATGACAGCCACCCGGGCGCGCCCCACAAGCCGAGCCATCTTATCGCGCCGCCGAGCCTCGTGATGCCGCGCAGGATGCAGCCGATGGCCGGCTTCGCCCATTGGATGGCCGAGCGTCACGCCGAGGGAACCACGCTCTGTTCGGTGTGCGCGGGCGCCTTCGTGCTCGGCGAGACCGGGCTGCTGGAAGGGCGGCAGGCGACCACCCATTGGGCTTTTGCGGATGCGCTGGCAGAACGGTTCCCCGACATCAAGGTCGATGTGGATCGCATGGTGATCGATGATGGTGACATCATCACTGCAGGCGGCATCCTCGCCTGGACCGACCTCGGGCTCACTTTGGTCGAGCGCCTGCTGGGCCCGAGCGTGATGCTTGACACCGCGCGCTTCCTGCTGGTCGATCCGCCCGGTCGGGCCCAGCGGCCCTACAATCACTTCGTGCCCCGCCTCGATCATGGCGATGCGGCGATCCTGAAGGTGCAGCACTGGCTGCAGGGGACCAGCGCGAAGGAGCACGCCGTGCCAGCCCTTGCCAAGCGTGCCGCACTCGAAGAGCGCACCTTCCTGCGTCGGTTCCGCAAGGCGACGGGCCTCAGGCCCACCGAATACGCCCAGCAGATCCGCATATCCAAGGCCCGCGAGGCGCTGGAGCTGAGCCGACGCCCGATCGAGCAGATCGCCTGGGAGGTCGGCTACAGCGACGCGTCCGCGTTCCGGAAGCTGTTTCAGCGGGTCACGGGTCTCGCTCCGGCGGACTATCGCCGCCGGTTCGGGGTCGCCCAGAGCGCGTGAGCCGTATGGCGCGCCGCGTCTCCACGAACGTATCCGTAAACCGTCTTCCGCAATCGCCGCGATCGCCGCCCACAGTTCTGCCACCACGCCCTTCTGGTAGCGCGCCAGATGGCTTACAATCGCTCATCGCGTGTCCTGCGTCCGGCACCAGCGAGTGGATCGAGGCCTATGCGTCGGCTGGAAGTGGATCTCCCCCGGCGGGTACCTCCCGTTGCGCACCCGATCCCTCCCATCAGGATGCTCTTGTTCTGTGCGTGCATTCTCCTCTTCGGCCTCGCGGATGCGGGCATGTCGAGGGCTCGGGCAAGACCCTCGAAACACGTCCTTGTCCTTTATGAAAACAACCGACTGCTCCCGGCCAACGTCCAGGGGGACCGCGGGATCAATGAGGTCATCTCCAGCTCGGGCGAAAGCACGGTCGTCAGCGCCGAATTCCTCGATGCTCCGCGGTTCAATGGCGAAACCTACGTCCAGACGGTGCAGACCTTTCTCCGCGAAAAATACCGTGCCGACCCGCCGGACGTGATCGTCGCGGGAGGCAATGGTGCGCTGGAGTTCCTGTTGAACAATCGAGCGGACTTCTTCCCATCGGTCCCGGTGGTCCATATGGGCGTGGACGGCTGGTTCGCGAAGGCAAGGCAGCCCTTGCCGGCCGACATCGTCGGCGTTCCGGTCGAATACGATTTCGCCGGCACCATCGAGCAGGCCTTGAAATGGCACCCGAACGCCACCCGTCTCGTTGTGGTCACCGGTGCATCCGCTCCGGATCTGGAGTTGGAGACGCTGCTGCGGACCACCGCGGGACAAATCGATGGACGCCTGACGACCGAATTCCTGGCCGGCCTTCCGACCAGCGCGGTGTTGAAGCGTCTAGGCGAGCTCGATGACGACGCGGTGGTGTTCACGCCGGGCTACTTCGAGGACGGAGCGGGTCGCGTTTTCGTCCCGCGCGAGGCGGCGCGTGAGATGGCGGCGGCTTCCACCGCTCCGGTCTATGGACCCTATAACACCTTCATCGGCGTCGGCATTGTCGGTGGGGCAATGCCGAGCTTCGAGGCCATGGGACGGGAGGCCGGCAGCATCGTGAACCGGCTGCTCGCCGGCGCGGCGCCCGCCTCATTGCGATTGCCGCAGCTGATGCCGACCACGTTGAACGTCGACTGGCGGCAGGTTCGCCGCTGGGGCATCGACGAGGACGCGATGCCGCCCGACGTGATCGTGCATTTCAGGACCCCGAGCTTCTGGGAAGCGTACCGGATGGAGGCGCTCACCGGGATCGCCATCGTCCTGCTTCAGTCGGGGTTGCTCGGAGGGCTTCTGGTCGAGCGCCGCCGCCGTCGCGGCGCCGAGCTCGCCGTCGACAAGCACCGCTTCGAGCTGGCGCACGCCTCGCGCCTCGCGATCGCAGGTGAGCTGACGGCTTCGATCGCGCACGAGATCAACCAGCCGCTGGGCGCAATCCTGAGCAATGTGAGCGCCGCCGAGCTCATGCTCGGTTCCGGCACGAACGATCTGAACGAGGTGCGACAGATCCTCGGTGATATCCATCGCGACAACCTTCGCGCCAGCGAAGTGATCCGCCGGCTGAGGACGCTGCTCGCCAAGCACGAGGTCGAACGCCGGGTGATCGACCTCAATGAATCGCTCGCCGACATGGCGACGATCCTGCGCGCCGAAGCGCAGCGCCGGCGCGTCAGTCTCGCCATCCGACCGGAATTGCCTGCCGTCGAAGTTCTCGCCGATCGCATCCAGATCCAGCAGATATTGCTCAACCTTGCGCTCAACGCCATGGATGCGGTGAGCGAAATGGCGGATGAACGCCGAACGGTGATGGTCTCCGCAGAGCAGCGCTCAGGAATGGCCGCGATCACGGTTCGCGACTACGGAGACGGCATCGCCGAGGAGCATCTTCCGAAACTCTTTGATTCGTTTTTCAGCACCAAGCGCACCGGCATCGGGCTGGGCCTGTCGATTGTGCGTACGCTCGTCGAGGCGCAGGGTGGCAAAGTCTGGGCAGAGAACGGGCCGGGGGACGGTGCGACCTTCCATGTCGACCTGCCTCTTGCCGGGTCCTCTGCCGCCTTGAGGGGGGCGAGCGGATGAATGCGAAGGCTCAGATTCACATCGTAGACGACGACGCGTCATTGCGCACGGCGCTGATGCGCCTCCTGAATGCGGCCGGCTTCGACGCGGTCGGCTATGCCTCGACGGGCGACTTCCTGCTCAGCCGTCCCGAGGTGCGCCATGGCTGCCTGCTTCTGGATGTTCGTCTTCCTGCCGGCCCGTCGGGTCTCGAACTGCACGCAGCGCTCGGCGAGCACGGCGTCGAGCTGCCGGTAGTGTTCATGACGGGACATGCCGACGTGCCATCCTGCGTGCGGGCGATGAAGGCCGGTGCAGTCGACTTCCTGGAAAAGCCCATCAAGTCGGAGACATTGCTGGACACTATCCGGCGCGCGCTCGCTCGCGATCTTCAGCAACGAACCGCTCGCGACGAGGCGGATCGGCTGAGCGCGCGGTTCGCTTCCCTGTCACCTCGCGAGAAGCAGGTGTTCGACCGGGTCGTCGCCGGCAGGCTCAACAAGCAGATAGCAGACGAACTGGGTGTCGCCGAGCGGACCGTGAAGGCGCAACGCGCGCATATGCTGGAAAAGCTGGGAGTAGCGTCGTCGGCCGAACTCGGCCGGCTGGCGGAGCGCCTGCTGCACTTGCGTAAGGACAGGGACGCGGGCGCCGCGGCCCCCATCCCTTAAGGGTAATGCGCTTGCCCTTGCGTCCAATGTGCCGAGCGGCGCACGGGTGCGAAGGTGGTCATTGGAGGACCCATGACCACCGCTTTGAGAGTTGTGGTGATCGACGACGACGACAGCATGAGGAAGGCGCTGCAACGCCTGCTCGTTGCTGCCGGTTTTGGAAGTGTCGGCTACGCCTCGGCGGAGGCGTTCCTGCGCGAAGAGCCCGATCCAGGGGCCGACTGCGTGGTGTGCGACCAGAATTTGCCTGCGATGTCCGGGCTCGAGTTGCTCGATGCCCTGCGCCGCCGGCGTGGGGAGGTCCGGCTGATCCTGATTACGGCGTTCGACAGCCCGGGCCTCGGTCAATCCGCCGTGCGCGATGGCGCCGCGGCCTGTCTGACAAAGCCTTTCGTCGGCTCAGCATTGATTGATGCGGTGCACTCGGCGATTGCCCTTTCGGGCAAGGTGGGTAGCCCGCGCGCCCAATAGGCGGCATGGCGACAAGGCGCGATGTTGGCGCGCATCCCCGGGCGGGTGCAACCCCATTATCAGCTACGGGAGCGCCAAGATGGACAATCGATCGAGACCGTGGTGGGCCTCCACCGCGCTGGCAGGTGCGATCACAATCGCCGCTGCGGCCGGGGCGGCTCAGCCCGCGCAGGCGCAGGGCACCCCGGCGAAGCCGAACATCCTCTTCATCATGGGCGACGATATCGGCTGGATGCAGCCGAGCATCTATCACCGCGGCCTGATGGTGGGGGAGACGCCGAACATCGACCGCATCGGCCGCGAGGGCGCCTATTTCACCGACTACTACGCCGAGCAAAGCTGCACGGCGGGGCGCAACGCCTTCTTCACCGGCATGCATCCGCTGCGCACCGGCATGATCCCACCGCAACTGCCCGGCAGCCCTTCCTATCTGCGCCCCGGCACGCCGGCGCTCGCCAAGTTCCTGTATGACCTCGGCTATTCCACCGGCGAGTTCGGCAAGAACCACCTCGGCGACCACACGGAAGCGCTGCCGACCGCGCACGGCTTCCAGGAATTCTGGGGCTATCTGTATCACCTCGACGCCATGCAGGGCGTGAGCTTCCCGGACATCAACAAGAGCCCGACCGAGCAGACTATCGCGCCACCCTGCCGCAACACCCCGATTCCGGGCCTGACCGAGCCGCCCGGGGCGGTCGATCCGAAAACCACGCTCTGCCTGATGCCGCCGCGTCCGGTGCTGGCGTGCACGTCCTCGGACGGCACCGCAGCGAAGCAGACCTGCAAGGACGAAGGCCCCCTGACGCTCGAGCGCTCCAAGACGGTTGACGAGGAGATCTCGGGCAAGGTGATCGATTTCCTCGGCCGCAACGACCCCGCGAGGACCGGCAAGCCGTTCTTCGTCTGGTACAATCCCGCCCGCATGCACATCACCACCGTGCTGCCGGACAAGTACAACAACATGATCGGCGAGCCCGGCGGCAAGGACTGGGGCTCCAATGAAGCCGGCATGAAGCAGATGGATGACAATATCGGCTATGTCCTCAAGAAGCTCGAGGAGATGGGCCAGCTCGACAACACCATCATCGTCTTCACGACCGACAACGGCGCCGAGACCATCACCTTCCCCGACGGCGGCACCACCCCGTTCAAGGGCGGCAAGCTGAGCACGTGGGAGGGCGGCATGCGCGCGCCTCTGGTGGTGCGCTGGCCGAACCACATAGCGCCGGGCACCGTGAAGAACGACATCTTCGCGTCGCTCGACTGGTTGCCGACGCTGGTGGAAATCGCCGGCGGCGAGAAGGGCAACGACCTCAAGGCGCGGATCGAGAAGGGTGCCTATCCCGGCATCGTCAAGACCACGCTCGACGGCGTCAACCAGCTTGCCTACCTCGAAGGAAAATCCACGAGATCGGCACGCGACACCTTCTTCTACTATTCCGGCAAGGACCCCTCCGCCGTCCGCTACAAGAACTGGAAGATGTACTTCGCGATGGTCTCGGACGCGCCGACGGGATTCCTGGTCGGTGTGATGCCCTATCACTGGACGCAGGTCGTCAATATCAAGCGCGATCCGTTCGAGACCTCGATCGGCGAGCAGGTCAAGACGCTTACCGGCATGGGCGGCGCCATCACCTCACCGTCGACGGCTTACGTCTATGACTGGAACATGCTGCCTATCGGCCAGGCGCTCTGGCTGAAGGAACTCGCAAGCTACATCGACTACCCGCCTCTGCAGGACCCGGCGAGCTACAACCTCGATCAGGTGATGCAGCAGGTGAAGCAGATGAGGACGTCCAGTCGCGCCGGCGAATAGCGGCGGCGGACAAGGAGGCGGGCGCCTCTGCGCCCGCCTCTCACCTCGGGGGCGTGAAATCCATGCAGCACAGATCACTCGTGGCCATCACCCGCCGGGCCGCATCGGCAGCCCTGCTCCTGCTGGCGCTGGGGGCGTCGGTGCCCGCCTTGGCACAAGGCGCCGCGCCGGGTGTCGATCCACTCCCGTCCTGGAACGAGGGCGCTGCCAAACAGGCCATCCTCGACTTCGTCAAGGACACCACCGATCAATCCAGCCCGCGGTTCGTGCCGCCGGCGGAGCGCATCGCCACTTTCGACCAGGACGGCACTCTCTGGGTCTCGCACCCGATCTTCTCGCAGGTGATGTATTGCCTCGATCGCGTGCCGGCCGTGGTGGAGAATAAGCCCGAACTGAAGAAGGTCGAGCCGTTCAAGACGGTGCTCTCGGGCAACCGCGAGGCGATCGCCAAGCTGTCGATGAAGGATCTGGAGAAAATCCTCGTCGCGACCCTCACCGGCATGTCGGTGGACGATTTCACCGCCGAGGCGTCGGCCTGGATCACCAAGGCAAAGCATCCCAAGTTCGACCGGCTCTATACGGAGCTGGTGTATCAACCAATGCTGGAGGTGCTCACCTATCTGCGCGCCAACGGCTACAAGACCTATATCGTCACCGGTGGCGGCCAGGATTTCGTGCGGGTCTATTCGGAACGCGTCTATGGCGTGCCGCCCGAGCAGGTGGTCGGCACCGCCGGCGCCACCAAGTTCGGCTACAGGCCGGACGGGACGCCTTTTCTGACCAAGGAGCCGAAGCTGCTGCTCAATGACGACAAGGCCGGCAAGCCGGAGGGCATCCATCTGATGATCGGCCGGCGTCCCAACGCTGCGTTCGGCAATTCGACCGGCGACCGGGAAATGCTCGAATACACCATGGCCGGCGGCGGGGCGCGGCTTGCCATGCTGGTGCTGCACGACGATGCGCAGCGCGAGTTCGCCTACGGGCCCGCGCGCGGGCTTCCGGACACGAAGGTCGGGACCTTCCCGCAAACGCTGGACGACGAAGCCAAGAAGGCGGGCTGGACCGTGATCAGCATGAAGAACGACTGGAAGCGCATCTTCCCGTTCGAGCGATAAGCCGAGTGCCGCAGCGCACAGCCGCCGTTCAGGTGTCGCGCTCCACCTCTCCGCCCGATCTGCCGCGCCGCCAATAGGCGGCGACGAGCGATTCCTTCTTGCCCATGCCTCGCTCCTTGCGAAGCAGGGTTCTGATGCTGCGCGCGGCGGCCTGCTCGCAGCCGACGAGCGCGTAGGCGGCGACGCCGGGTTCGGGCCAGCTCACGTCACGGATCGCCGTCTCGAGGCGCGTGGTCCCAGGCGCGGCGGCGCCCCGGTGCAGCCAGGTCGTCTCGATGTCCGCAGCCGATGTGAGCGGTTGCTCGTCGGCGGCCGCCTCCACCTCGATAAACGCGATCGCCTTCGCTGCCGGCGGCAGGGATTCCGCGATGCGGGCGATGACGGGGAGGGCGGTCTCGTCGCCGGCCAGAAGATACCAGTCGGCCGCGACGATCTCGCCGCCGCCCGGCCCCATTAGGCCGACGCGGTCGCCAGGCGCGGCGGTCGCCGCCCAGTTCGATCCCGGCGCGCCGGGATCGTCGTGGAGCACGACGTCGATGTCGAGCTCGCCGCGCTCCGAATCGATGCGCCGGATCGTGTAGACGCGCCCCGTCAGCTCGTCCTCGCCCTTCGGCCAGACCACGCGGCCATCGGCGGCGGCGATCGGCCAGCGCGGCTCGCGCCCGGCCGGCGGCATCAGCACGCGGGCGTGCAGGCCGCCACTCGCGAAATGCTCCACATCCGCGCCGGTCAGCGTCACGCGCCGCATCGAGCGGGTGACGTTGCTGGCGCCGCGCACCGTCATCTCGCGAAAGAACGGTATGCCGGCCTCCGCGTCGGCATCGCCGGTCCATTGGAAGGCCGGCGGCTCGCCGTCGGCCATTTCGAAGATGTGCTCGGCCAGCGCCATCTTCACAACATAGAGCGCCGTGCGGTCGACGCCGGCCGCCTCGATCCGCAGCGCGCCGGCCTCCAGCTCCAGTTCCGCATGACCGAACTGGTTCTCGATGCGCCCGCCGCGCTCCCTCCTGGTCACGAGGCCATGCGCGACGAAATGCTCGCACAAGCGGTGCAGCATCGCGTCCGGATCGGGCAGGGGCACGCGCGCGCGGGCTCTCAGCAACGGGGCGTCAGCCATTGTTCATTCCACGCCTCAGCAGCCAGATCAGGTACGGCCCGCCGATCAGGGCGGCGAACAGGCCGACGGGCACCTGGTAGGGAAAAGCGACGATCCGCGACAGCCAGTCGGCCAGGATCAGCACGGCCGCGCCGATCAGCGCGGCAGCCGTCAGTTGGCCGGCGCCTCGCGAGAAGCCGAGCAATCGGGCGAGATGCGGTCCGATCAGGCCGACAAGGCTCAGCGGGCCGACCACGAAGCAGGCGATGGAGGTGAGCCCGGCGGCGAACAGCGCCAGCACGAGCCGCGCCCTGCGTACCGGTAGCCCGATGCCTGCACCAAAATCGGTTCCGAGCGGCAGGATGTCGAGCCACCGCCGGAACAGGAAAAGCGGGCTGATCAGCACCGCGGCGGCGATGATGGCGATCAGCGCCTCGACGGGACCGGTGCGGTTGGTCGAGCCGGTCATCCAGACCAGCAGCGTGTAGGCCTCCATGCCGCCACTCGCGAGCACGGTGGTGAGGATCGCCATGCAGAAGGCGCCGACCGCGATGCCGGCGAGCAGGAAGCGCTCCGGGCTCAGCCCCGAACGGGCGGCAATGCTGAGCATGATGGCGAGCGTCGCCGCGGCACCCAGTGCCATGGCGCCCATCATGACGAGCGGACCCGGAAATCCGAACAGGAACAGGGTCGCCGCCAGCCCGACGCCGCCGCCCGCGCTTACGCCCAGCACTTCAGGGCTTGCCATCGGATTGCCGGTGATGCGTTGCATAAGCGTGCCGGCGACGGCGAGCATCGCGCCCGCGGCGCCCGCCGCGACAAGCCGCGGCCAGCGGAAGGGCAGGAGCTCGGCAAAGGCCGGACCGGTGGCGAACTGCCACCCCTCGGCGCTGCGCCCGATCGTGAGTCCGAGCACCAGCGCGGCGGTGGCGACGGCGGCGACAAGCGGAAGCGTGACCGAGCGGTTCGGCGCCCGGCCGGCATAAGCGGGAACACCGGCGTCGAGCCGGGAAAGTTCGGCACTTCTCACGCGGGGCAGTAGCCACAGCAGCAGGGGCCCGCCGAACAGCGCGGTGGCGGCGCCGGTGGGCGCGAGATCGGCGAAGCCGGGAACCGCGAGCTGCACCAGGCTGTCGGTGATGGAGAGCACGATCGCGCCGGCGATCGGGGCGACGAGGACGATCTGGCGCGGCGTGCGCGCGCCGGCCAGCCGGGCGAAGGCCGGGGCGGCAAGGCCGACAAAGCCGATGATGCCGACCTCCGCCGTCACACTCGCGGCGAGCCAGACAGCGACGAGCAGGATGACGAGGCGGGTTGTCAGCAACCCGACCCCGAGGCTGCGGGCACCGGCATCGTCGAGCCCGAGTATGGCGAGCGGGCGCAGCAGCAGGCTGGTCGCCGCCGCGCCGATCACGAGGCGGATCGCGATGGTCGCCGGAGCGTCCCAGCTCTGCTGGTTCAGCGCGCCGGCGCCCCAGATGAAGAGCGACATCAGGTACTCGCCCTTGGCGAGCACGACGAAGGCGCTCAGCGCCGCCGCCGTCAGCGAGATGACCATGCCCGACAGCACCATCGTGACCGGATCGAGCCCGCGCTTCCAGCCGAGCGCGAGCACGCCGCCGGCCGCCGTAAGCCCGCCCGCCAGCGCCAAGCCCTCCCGCCATGCAGCGATCAGCGCCGGAGCGAAGGCGATGCCGAGGGTAAGCGCGAGCTGCGCTCCCGACGCGATGCCGAGCGTGGAGGCATCGGCGATCGGATTGCGTAGCACGCGCTGGAGCAGGGCACCGGATAGGCCGAGCGCGGCACCGACGAGGATCGCCGTGGCGGCACGCGGCATGAGCGCATGCCAGAGCAGGATGGTATCGAGCGTGGCGGCATCGGCGTCGCTGCCGGGCAGCAGCGGGCGGGTCGCGACCACGGAGGCAAGCAGCAGTGCGGCGATGAGGCCGAGCCCGGCCCAGGGCCGGAACAGCGGCAGGGAGGACACGCTCTCAGCCATTCCCGCCACCCCCGGAGAAGGGCAGGGCATCCGTCAGCAATCGGGCGAACCGCACCATCGATGGCAATGCGCCGAATGGGTTGACCGACCCGAGGAACAGCGCGCGGCCGGCGCGCACCGCGGGAAGGGCGTTCCAGAATGCGCTCTGCGCCAGGATCGGCACGACCTCGGGCGGCGTCGGTCCGATGATGGCGATCCAGACATCGTCGAAGCCAGCGAGCGCCTCCAGCCCGACCGGAGCGCTCGCCGAATAGCTGGTCGGGTTGGTCCACGCATTGGCGAGGCCGAGGCGTTGCAGCGCCTCTCCCAGCATGCTGTCGAACCCGAAGGTGCGGAAATGGCGAGCGTCGCCGAAATTGATCGGCAGCACGGCGCGGCCGTCGCCGCCGCGCAGTCGGGTGCGCAGTGCCGCCATCTCCGCTTCGGTGCCGGCAATGTACCCATCCGCCGCCTCGGTGCGCCCCAGCCGGGCGGCGATCACGCGGGTCATGGCTTCCACCGGTGCATAGGGTCGCTGACCGGGCTCGAACAAAGTGAAGCTCTCCACCGGCGCGATGCGTGCGAGCCTCGGCTCCAGCGCCGCATAGAAGCTGGAATTGAAGATGATCTCCGGCCGCGCCAGCAGCAGCGTCTCCAGATTGGGCAGGCCGCGCAGGCCGAGATCGGCGACGCTTGCAGGAACGGCGGGCTCGACGGCGATGTCGCGGAACTGCACCAGCTCGGTCGCCGCGACCGGGGGCGCGCCTAGTGCGAGCAGGGTCTCCAGGATCGCCCAGTCGAGCGTCGCGACGCGGGGGACGCCGGCCAGCGAGGCGCGGGCCGGCAGCACGACGCCGGCGGCCAGCGCGGTGGCGGCATAGAGCGCCTGCCGCCGCGTCCAATGGGGCCGAACGGAGCGCATCACAGCACGTAGCTGAGCGGTTCGCCGCGTGTCGGATGAGGCATGATCCCCATCGGGACACCATAGATGGCGGCGAGCGTGCCCGGGGTCATCACCTCATGTGCGCCGGCATGGACGATCACCTCGCCATCGCGCAGCGCCACGATGTCGTCGCATATCCGCGCGGCGAGATTGATGTCGTGCAGCACGATGACGACGGCGATGCCGCGCTCGCGGGCGAGGTCGCGGATCAGTTCGAGCATGCCGGTCTCGTGCGCCAGATCGAGCGCTGAGGTCGGCTCGTCGAGCAGCAGGCAACACGTGTCCTGAGCGAGCATCAGCGCCAGCCAGACTCGCTGGCGCTCGCCCCCGGAGAGGCTGTCGACAATGCGGTTGGCCAAGGGTGCGAGCCCAGTCCGATCGATCGCCTCCTCCACCTTCGCCGCATCCGCGCTGGTAAATCGGCCGAGCATGCCGTGCCAGGGATAGCGGCCGAGCGCGACGAGCTCGCGGACAGTCATGCCGTCCGAGCGCGGCGTGAATTGCGGCATGTAGGCGACGTGGCGCGCGAAGTCGCGGTCGGTCCATTCGGAAAGCGGGCGACCGCCGAGCGCTATAGTCCCGCGCGACGGCGCGAGGTGGCGCGCCAGCAGCCGCAGCAGTGTGCTCTTGCCCGATCCATTCGGGCCGATAAGGCCGCAGATGCGACCCGGCGGGAGGGTGAGCGACAGCGGGGCCAGGATCTGCCTGCCGGGCACCTCGAAGCACGCGCCATCGAGCTCGAACAGCGGAGCCTCAATGGCGTCGTAATCCGTTGCGGGGAGGGCGGCGAGGTTCATTCTACCATTTGTAGTGCGCGGACAAGGTGATGGTTCGGCTGTCGCCATAGCCGCAGCTGGTGAGGCCCTGGCAGCCGGAGACATAGACCTTGTCGAAGACGTTGTTGACGTTGAGCGCGACGCCCCAGGTCTCGCGCTCATAGCGGATGGCGGCGTCGAACAAAGTGACGCTCGGCACCTGCGCCGTGTTGGCGTTGTCGATCCAGGACGAGCCGATATAGCGCACGCCTGCACCCAGGCTCACATCCTTGAGCGGGCCCTGGTCGAACTTGTAATTGGCCCAGGCAGAGGCGGTGACGTCCGGCACCAGCATGGGGAATTTGCCGATCACCGCCTCGTCGAGATCCTCGGTGATCTCCATGTCGAGGATGGTGAGCGAGCCGAGCACGCGGAAGTTCCTGGTGATGTTGGCCTTGGCTTCCAGTTCGAGCCCGCTGGAGCGCACCTCGCCGATCTGCGAGGAGAGGAAGGGCGGGCTGGGATCGCTGACCAGCACGTTCTGCTTGGTGATCTGGAACACCGAGGCGGTGAACAGCGCGTCCATGAAGGTCGGCTGATACTTGAGGCCGGCCTCGTACTGATAGCCCTTTTCCGGCTCCAGGCCCTCATTGGTGACAGTGGTGCCGATCACCGGATTGAAGAAGCTGGAGACGCTGACATAGGGCGTCAGCCCATTGGCGAACTCATAAGCGAGGCCGGCGCGGCCGGTGGTGGCGCTGTCGTTGCTCTTGTAGTTGGGCGAGAACGTGTATTGCGGCGGGCTCTCGGAGTCGGTGTCGACATAGTCGTAGCGGCCGTTCAGCGTGAGGATCCACCCGCCGCCGAAGCGCATCTGGTCCTGCACATAGCCGCCGACCCGCTGCTGGGTCAGCATCTGGTCCATGTAGATGAAGGTCGGCCCCTGCGGCACGCCATAGATCGGATCGGTGGCGCTGATCGGGGTGCCGCCGCCCGAGGCCTGGACGTTGCTCAGATGGTAGAGCGTGTAATCGACGCCGATGAGAAGATCGTGGTCGATCGCGCCGGTCGAGAATTCCTTGCCGAAATGATTGTCGGTCGAGAAGCTGTCGACGACGGAATTGCCCTCGAAACCGATGCGGTAGAGCAGGTTTGCGGGGTTATCGAGAGGCATCGGCTTGGGATTGCCGCCGGACAGGCACTCGTTCGGCACCTGCGGGTTGGGATTGCAGTAACCCCACGGGTATGGCCCGATCTCGCGCTTGTCCAAATGCCCGTAGCGCGCGCTGGAATCGAAGGTCCAGTCGTTCTCGAAGACGTGCTCGAACTCGTAGCCGATCATGGCCTGGGTGTAGCGGCTATTGTCGAGGTCGGGCTCGCCGAAATAGGCGTCGCGGGGGATCTTGCCGAACGAGGCGTTCTTCACCGTGCCGTAATAGGGCAGGAAGCCGCCGCCGATATTGACCTGGTCCATGGCGGCGAAGACGGCATAGACGGTGAGTTCGTTCTGGTCGTTCGGACGGTAGGTGACCTGCGGCATGATCACGCCGCGGAAATCCTCACTGTAATCGGTTTCCTGCCCGCCGCCGGCGATGCGCCCGGTGATGCGGTAGGCCCAATAGGGATCGGCCGGCGCCGCCGGCGCCTTGCCGACGACGCCCTTCTCGGGGGTGAGGCCGCCGAAGGAATCGCCGATGTCGAACTCGAAATAGCCATTGCCGAAATTATTGATCCCGGTCTCGACATAGCGCAGCCGGCCGTCCTGCGGACGCTTGCTGATCATGTTGACGATGCCGCCGGGATTGGAGCCGCCATAGAGCACCGAGGCGGGGCCCTTCAGCACTTCGATGCGCTCCAGCAGGAACGGATCGACCTGGAAGCCGCCGAAGCCATAGCTGTACAGCGAGAGATTATCGAGGAAGACGCCAGTCTGGGTGGCCTGGAAGCCGCGGATGAAGAACCAGTCGGTGTCCGGGTCCGGGCCGCCAAAGGGGGCGCTCAGGACGCCCGCGGTGTAACGCAGTGCCTCGTCCAGCTTGAGAGCCTTGCGATCATCGATCTCGTCGCGGCCGATGACCGAAATGGATTGCGGGATCTCGACGATGGGAACGTCGGTCTTCATGCCGGTGGTGGTCTGGGTGGCGACATAGCCATTGACCGGGCCGGTGCCGGCCTCGCCGCGCTCGCCTTCCACCGAGATGGTGTCGAGCTCGGTCGACGTGCCCTGCGCTTCCTGAGCGTGGGAGGTGGTCGTCAAAGGCGGCACCACCGCCATCGCGCTGCCAAGAAGAAAAGCTGCCAGCCTCCCGCGATACATTGTAATAGCTCCAAACAATATGATACTCGCTTGGCACACTGGAAATATTCGAAAATAACGCCTTCGAGATTCCATGCCGTTTGAACGCTAGTAGCAATTGCCTTTTCCGCTTGATTGGACATTGTTGTGGCGAATAGCACGGTTTTGGGCATTTGGTAGGCGGCTTGCGCGGGTGCGGCGGCAGCGTTGCAGTCCGGTGACACCGGGGCGGATGAAGAAACACGGCGGGTTTGCGGAGGATCACCGATGACAGTTGCGTTTCGGCCCCGCATGACCGCCTCGCGCCAGGGCATCTCGGTCATCGAGGGGCACCAGCGATCGTGGCAGGGCGTGCTCGCGGAGGTCTGGGAGGCAGACGGAGAGGTCGGCGCCGGCGGCGAGTACGTCTCTGACGATCCGCGCCTGTTCATCCTGCTGGAACGCGCGGGCGGGCATTTCGACCTGCGTCTGGCTCCCGACCGGGCGCCGATTCGCAGCCGGCCCATGATCCGGGAAATCAGCTACATCCCACCGGGCGTGCCGCTATGGACCCGCTGCGACGAGGCCACCCATATCCGCCATCTCGACCTGCATTTCGACATGGAGGCGCTGAGGCGGCGGCTCGGCGACGAATTCTCTGTGGACTATCTGAGCACGCCGCGGCTGATGTTCTCGGACCCGAAGATGCTCAATCTCGCCGCGCTCATCGCCGCCGAGTGCGCGCAGCCGAAATCCTTTCACGAGCTCTATGGAGACAGCCTGACCACTGCGCTGCTGGTTGATTTCCTTCGCCTCGACACGCGTCGGGGCGAGCGCAAGCGCAGCAGCCTGTCGTCCCGCCAGCTCCGCAGAGTCGTCGACTATATCGAAGGGAACTGCCTCGCCCGGATCCGGCTTGAGGAACTCGCCGAGCTTGCGGGGCTTTCGGAATCGCATTTCAGCCACGCCTTCAAGGCTTCAACCGGCCTTTCCCCGCACAAGTGGCAGATGAATGCCCGTATCCGGAAGGTCAAGGAACATCTGGCGCGGGGCGACATGTCGCTGACCGACATCGCGGTTGCGACCGGCTTCTTCGACCAGGCGCACCTGACGCGCGTGTTCCGCAGCCATGTCGGCGAGACGCCGGCGGCCTGGCAGCGCAATCAGCCTTGGGGCGGATAGAGCGCCTCGGCCGCAGCCTGTTCGACGCTGCAAGCATTCCGTTGGCCCGT
Source organism: Xanthobacteraceae bacterium (assembly GCA_029266425.1). Taxonomy (GTDB): domain Bacteria; phylum Pseudomonadota; class Alphaproteobacteria; order Rhizobiales; family Xanthobacteraceae; genus Ancylobacter. Next base: position 109,775 of record JAQSWY010000008.1, on the reverse strand, counting down.
CCACAGAACTCGCCGCCCGAGCACCTGCCGTGCGGCGAAATCGCTCCAAGGCCATCTAGCCACTTTGGCCTAGAGAGAGGCTTTCCGCATTGAGCCGCTGCCCTATCTGGCCCAGGATTACGTCAGGGCACCTTCCAGAGGATGCCATCCGTTCATCCTCACAGGGAGGTCGCTTTCATGACGTTTCGAGCCACGCTGTTCGGTGCTCTTGCGATAGCCATACTGGGGGTGGCCGCGCCATGTCCGAGTGCCGCCGATACCTTCCCGGCTCGCCCCATCACCCTGGTCATTCCCTTTGCCGCAGGCGGCTCGACCGATCTCGTGGGCCGTCTCCTTGCCCAGCACATGTCGCCCGACCTCGGACAGCCGGTGGTGGTCGAAAATCGACCGGGAGCAGGTGGCAATGTCGGCGCCTCCGCTGTCGCCAAGGCGACGCCCGACGGTCACACCATTCTGATGGGGACGGTCGCGACCCACGCCTTGAACCCCGCGCTCTACAAGAAGATGCCCTATGATCCGGTGACGAGCTTCGCGCCGGTCTCGCTGCTCGCGATTGTCCCGAACGTGCTCGTGGTGAACCCCGCCTTTCCGGCGAAGACCGTGAAGGAGCTCATCGATCTGGTCAAGGCCAATCCCGGCCAATACACCTTCGCATCCTCGGGCAATGGAACGCCGTTGCATCTATCGGGCGCGCTGTTCAACTCCATGGCCGGGATCGATATGCAGCATATTCCTTATCAGGGTGCCGGCCCGGCCCTGATCGACGTGCTGTCGAACCAGGTGCCGGTCATGTTCGACAATCTCCCGTCTTCGGCCGGCCACATAAAGACGGGGAAGCTGCGCGCGCTCGGGGTCACGACCGCGAAGCGGGCGCCGTCGTTCCCGGATGTGCCGGCCATTGCCGAGACGCTGCCGGGTTACGAGACCTATACCTGGAATGCGCTGTTTGCGCCGGCCGGTACTCCTCCGCAGGTGGTCGCCCGGCTCAACGCGGTCGCAAACAAGGCACTTGCCGATCCGCAGGTGCAGGCCCGCCTCGCCGAGTTCAGCGCCATCGTGGTCGGCTCGACCCCGGAGGAGTTGGCGACGCACGTGAAGGCGGAACTCGCCAAATGGGCACCCATCGTCAAGGCATCCGGCGCGCAGCTCGATTGAGCGGCCACGGCATCATCGCTGATGAGCGCAACACCCCATCCGGGGCCGCAGAATAACTATTGTACGAAATTCGAAATAAAATAAGATTATTGCCGCCGGTGGTTTCGCTCTTCGCTGCCGGCGGGGGCGGCGGACGGCCAATCCTCCGCCGGCCGTTCGTCGCCCTTCCTATCGAAGGGGTGCCATCCAGGTCGCCGAGTGATGCCCGCGCCACCGGCTCGCGGGCCGATGTCTCTGCCCGGCAGGCGGGAATCGCCGATACGAGCCTGTCGGAGATTGCAGGACGCCTTGCACGCTTCAGTTCGCCACATCTCGTGTATTTCCATGAGGTGCGGCCGGGGCGTGGCGGCGCTAGGCTGTGGACGCAAGTTCGCCAGCCCAGATATTGAGCACACGTGCCACACGACGCGCTGACAATCCCCAGGCTTTCCTTGTCCGGTTGGAGCCGCCGATGACGAGTGTCTGGTCGCAACGCCCCCAACTCTTGCATCTGGGGCTATTTTTTACGGCCTATGTCCTGGGTTGCGGGTTCGCTCAGTCGCTCGCAATCGTACCTGGAACGGGCATTTCCATTTGGCCTCCAGGCGGGCTCTTTACAGCCACGCTTGTCCTCGCTCCCAGGCAGAGCTGGCCCTGGTGGGTGCTGGCGGGTTGCCTGGCTGAACTGTTCAGCAATTTCCTGTGGTTCCACAGTCCGCTGGCTGCGGCCTTCCTGATCTATGTCGGCAACGCTCTTGCAGCAGCGGCCGGGGCATGGCTCGTGAACCGGACCAGCAAGCGGCCGGTCCGGCTGGAAACCTTGCAGGAAGTTCTCGCATTCGTCGTGCTCGGCGCCGGTATTGCGCCAGTCATAAGCGCTACGGTCGGAAGTGCGACGCTTGCGTGGTTTGGCATGCAATCACAAACCTTCGCGGCGGCCTGGCCTCTATGGTGGATCGGAGATGCCACGGGGGTTCTGATCGTAGCGCCACTGGCGCTGGTCGTATTCCACAGCTGGCGCGCCAAGGCCGAGCTCACTGCCGCGCGGTGGATGGAAGCTGGCGTCCTGGGGGTGATCTTTCTTGGTGTCGCCGCCCTTTCCCTAGGCGGTTATCTGCCCTTCGCCTACATCATCATGCCGCCTCTTCTTTGGGCGGCGGTGCGCTTTGAGTTCAGAGGCGCCGTCGTCGCCTTGACCCTCCTCGCCCTGTTCACGGCGGTATTCACGATTTCCGGTGCCAGCCAATTTGCCGGCGATCCCGAGTCTCAGAAGCACAAGCAGATAATGCTGCAGCTTTTTCTGGCGATCTCGGCATTCTCGGCGCTCATCGTGGCCGCCATATCCCGCCAGCATCAGCTGGCGACGCTCACATTACGCCAAAGCGTGGAGGCATTGCGCGACCGGGAGCGGGAGCTCTCGCAACTCGTGGATATGGTTCCTAGCCACGTCTGGCGTCTGACGCCCGACGGCGAGCCGATTTTCTTCAACAAGCGCATGGTCGATTTCCTCGGCCTGGATGTAGCGGATACGGACAAACCCGGCATGAGCCGGCTGGAGGCGGTCATAGAGACTGTCCATCCGGACGACGCAGCAGGGTTCAGCGACGCGCTCCATTGCTGCCTTGCCACCGGCGAGAGCTTCGCAATGCGATACCGCTTGCGCCGCGCCGACGGCGTCTATCGCTGGATGTCGAGCCGGGCGGATCCGGTGCGGGATCAGGACGGACATATCGTGCAGTGGTACGGCCTCTGTCACGACATAGACGATCAGATGCTCGTCGAAGACGCGCTGCGACGCAGCGAGCAGCAGTTGCAGCAGATAATCGACGCCGTGCCGGTCCGCATATGGAGTGCAACCCCGACGGGAGGCCCAGTCTATTTCAACAAGCGATACCAGGACTATCTCCGCTCTGTTATCGGAAATTTCGAATCCATTGAGGAGTCGAGCATCGCAAATCTGGCTCAAGAGCTTATTCATCCCGAAGACGCCCCTGAAGTGCAGCGTACGTTGCAGAATTGTTTCGAAACCGGTCGCGCGACCGTCATGCGGTTTCGCTTGCGTGAGAAAGATGGCGCTTATCGGTGGTCGGAATGCAGAGTGGCACCTCGGCATGATCAGGATGGAGCAATTGTGGAATGGTACGGCGCGAACGCCGACATCGAAGATGAGGTGCGCGCGCAGGAGGCACTGCGGCGCGCCTCCGAGAAGCTTGCGCGGGCGACCCAGGCTGCAAGCCTTGCGGAACTCTCGGCTTCTATCGCGCACGAGGTGAACCAGCCACTGGCTGCGATTGTCGCGAATTCCCATGCCTGTCACCGTTGGCTTTCGGCCGAGCCTGCGAACCTCGAGCGTGCGAAGCTCACGGCCGAGCGCATCGTCCGTGACGCAAACTCCGCGGCCGATGTCGTGGGCCGCATCCGCGCGCTGTTCAAGCAATCCACCGAGGCGAGGAACAGCGCGACGCTCAGCAGTGTCATCGCCGAGGCACGCGAGCTCGTGGCCGACGATGCGATGCGGCGGCGCGTCCGTATCCACGTTGATGTCGGAAGCGACATTCCGCTGGTCGCGTTCGATCGCGTCCAGATCCAGCAGGTTCTGGTCAATCTCATCCGCAACGCGATGGATGCGATGGACTCCGTCGTGGACGATCGAGTTCTCGAAATGCGCGTGCGCCGGATGGGGGACGTCGTCCGAGCCGAGATCAGCGATCGCGGCCAGGGCGTCGAGTTTCCCGACAAGATCTTCGAGCCGTTCTTTACCACCAAAGAGCAAGGGATGGGCATGGGGCTGGCGATCTGCCGTTCGATCGTCGAGTCGCACGGCGGACGATTGTGGGCGGAGAGGAACGGGCCGCAGGGCACGACGTTCATCTTCACGTTGCCAGTTGAAGTGAAAGCGGCGTGATGACGACGTGAGCGGTCTTCTCAATAAATGAGCCGCCGCTGAGCCGGGAACTGCAAGGTCACGCTGCAGTTACATAAATGGAATGCGTTTGCAGAATGGCTGGAAATACCGACCACCCACTCGCGCCGTGCGGGAGGGAGTTGAGCATGGCTAAGCGAAAACCTGTCGTAGCGGTCGTCGATGACGATCCAAGACTGCTCGAGTCACTGGAGGAGCTCCTGGAGTCTGCGGACTATATGGCCCGCAGCTTCTCGTCGGCGGGGCTGCTTCTCAATAGCGGGCTGTCGGGCGTGGACGTGCTCATCACCGATATCGGGATGCCCGGCATGAACGGCTTCGAACTTCGTGACCTGGTGAGGAAGGCGCGTCCGGAGCTGCCGGTGTTCCTGATCACCGGCGGCCACGAGATGGCGGATCAGGGCCGCCCCCAGAGCATCTTCCGCAAGCCCTTCGATGCCGAGGCCCTGCTTGCGGCCATTGCCAAGGCCTTACGGGGTTCGAAATTGGGGGAATGATCGTAGGAGTTGACTAGCCGACTGTGCGGAGATCGACCCCGTTGCGCCTATCCGGGAGGCGCAGTCCCTATGGCTTGGCTCCCGCATGGTCAGGGGCACCGCGCTGGGCACCTCGCCGGTGCGAGCCAGGAACAACTGACGCATTCAACTGTTTAGCCGGCGCTCGGAGCTTCCGCCGAGCGCCTCGGCAGTTTCCCGCTGGGGCATTGCGTATCCACTGCGCCGCCCGTTGGTCGCCCTGAGGCGGCGCTTTTTATCCAGCCGCTACAGTGTATTCAAAATTCGAAATATACTGCGCCGCTGCCGGTTTCTCTCTTCGCCGTCGGCGGGGACAGGCGCCCGGTGTCCCGCAAGGTCGGTCGCCGTCCTTTTGCTGCGCAAGCAGAGGCTGGTTGGAGTGCGGTCTGGTGGGACCGGGAGGCAAACATGCCTTTCAACAGTTATGACCCGGAAATGGTCGCCTTGCTTGAGGAGTGTCTCAACAGCGCGTGCGCCGCGGCTACGGGGAGCAAACATATTGCCGCAAACGCTGCGCTCCGGCAGAAGCTGGCAGCCTCGTTAATGGAGGGCGCCGGTCTCGGCATACGAGATCGCGAGGTGCTCATCGGCTTCGCCTTGAAGGCGCTGCCCACATTCCGCTCCCGCCCTCGCGCCAACTAGCCGTCCGATGACGCGCCGCCGGCGCCGAGTTTCTCGTGAGCCTACCGCCCCGGTGGCAGCCTCGGAACCGTGCCGCTGAGGCCGCGCGGATCACGGGCATCAACGAGTTCTTCCACCACGATGGAATATCCGGAGGCCTTTCGGAGGCGCTTCGAATTCTCTGCGGGAATGGTCCGCTCCGGCTCCCAATTCAAGCTAATGATCCGGCCACCGCTTTCGCCAATCTCGTTCAGAATCTCTCGTAAGACGGTGTGATCATCTGGGCAGAGAACGAGTTTATACTGAGGCATCATCGATCCTTCGCAGCGGGCGCAACAGCCCGACCGGCAGTATAGCGAGTGTGGCCACTATTGTTGCTCACCCGACGCCACCCGCGCTGCCAGCCCCGGCCGAGCTCCACCAGGTGCTCACCCGGCAGCGCCTCTGACGGCGCCGGTACGGCTCGGCCCTGCTTGCGCGCAACGGATACGATCACCTCCAGAGCGTCCGCGGCCATCGCCGGACCGTCGACGTCGTCATTGCCGCAGGTCGTGAACTCAGGCAGGTCGCAGGGCAGCGCGTGTCGATTCTGCCGGACTCGTGGATCCAACTGCGGAATCGAACCTGCCCGAAATCGGATTCGGAAAAGCGCCAGGAAAGCCGGAAGGGTTCTTCCTAAAAACTAGCAATATCAGGCGCTTATCTGAGTAGAGTGGCTCCCCTTCGTATGGAAATATCGAACTATGTGCCTTTCGCGGGGCTCCGATTTCCGACACGTTCTTGAAGCCTCTGCGAGCTTCCGTTAGCGGCCTGGTCGCCGGACTAGTACTGGAAATCTGACACTTGAGGATTCCGGCGAACTTAGAACGATGCAAGTCTGCGGGATGCGAACAGGCATCACCGTTCGCTGCCGCCTGATCGAACACCGGACCGAGATCGACGGGGCAAATCGACCGTTAGCGGACATTCGTTCGCGCAAGTCCTGCGGCAACCTCTGACCCTTAGCCGAACTTGGGAGCGTCCGATTGTGGGAAGGAGAGGTATCACTCCTTAGGGGCGTCAACCGCGAGTATTTCGCTCGAGGACTTCGCCGTGACCGCGGCGGCGATCGCGATGATCGCGCTCGCCATGGCAAGGCGGACGACGCCCAGGCGCTCGGCCAGCATGCCGACCGCAAGCGCGGGCGCGTACATCGCAACAATGTGCCAAGCGACGATGCCGCTGATGCCGCCGACAGCGACGCCGCATGTCGCGAGGCCCAGCGGCGCGGCAACCATCGATGAGGCCATGGCCGACGAGGCGGATGCGCCGACCAGGGTCGGCAGGGCGACCAGCGACCGCAATCGGATAAATCCGCCGCGGCGCCACATTGAGCGGCAGGTCGTCCTCGTCCGCGATCTCGGGCGGGGGCACGGCGGTCTTGGGCGGCGGCTTGTTGGCGGTGGCGAGATTCATACAGGTGGCTCCGGCTATCGCCGAGACACCATGGAAGAGTGGAGGCGTGTTGATCTGGAGCAATGCGGTGAGGAGATTGGGGTTCCTGGCCGCGGGTCGATCACTGCGCACCACTGAATGCATCCAGCGGCACCAATGCAACACACCTGCTAAATGTTGGCTGCAAGTATCGGAGTATGGTTGACGAAGCGCTGCTGATAAATTGATGCTCGTGTTCTTCTGACTTTTGGGGGATTATTATGCGGAAGATTTATGAGATGCCGACGCTGATCAAGGCTCAGACCTTGTCGGCCGTTACAGCCGGGGCCAATTTCTCCGGTAAGAAGGGCAAGATCGACTGAGGTGCTTATACAGTTCCGTTCGATGAATCGGCCTGACTTATCGGGCCGATTCATCCGGTAGGCCGCTCCGGCTCCGAGAGAGCCGATGGCAGCGGAGGCGTACGCCATGTCAGCTATTGATTCGTCTGCCGTCTTCACGCTTCAGGACCATGCTTCCATGCAGTCGGTCGGCGATGGGGCGGTCGTGCTTCTCACCGATACTGGCCAGCTCTTCACCTGTAACGAGACGACCGAGGCCTTCCTGTCGAAGCTCGACGGGCAGCGCACCTTCTCGGATGTGATTGAACTGCTCGGCGTCGAGTTTGACACTGATTCGGCAACGCTCTCGAATGATTTCGGGGGGTTGGCGCGCCAGCTCCTGGACGAGCAGATCATCCGCCGCGTCAACTGAACAGAGCCATGCTTCTATCTCTGGGCAAGAGGGTCAGGTTTCGCGCTGAGCTTTGGCTCGCGGCACGGCTTCTGCCGTTCCAGATCGCCGGCAAGTCATTCGAGGATGTGCTGGCCGTGGTTCCAAGCCAACCGAACCGCATTTATCTCGGCCTGCCGGCGGACTATATCAGCGGGGCGGTACGCAAGGCGACACGCAATCCCATCCTGATGCGCGACCGCAAGTGCTTGCGGCAGGGCCTGCTCGCCTTCGGCTACATGGCGCAGGCCGGGCTGAGGCCCGAGCTGCGTTTCGGCATCAAACCAGACTCGATGAACGCTGCGGCGCTCGCAGCGCATTGTTGGGTGTGCATCGACAATGTGCCGGTGCTGAGCGACAAGGATCCGGACATGGTGACTATCCACGTCCATCGTGTGTGACCTTGAGCCAAATGGAGCAGGTCATTCGCCAATATGTGCTGGGCGGGCGTGTGCTGCAGATCGAGGCCGACAACGAGGCCGCGGTCTCGCATCTCGAAGCCTTCGTCGGTGCGCTGCGCTCCCGGGAAACGGGAACGCCGGACTTTCGCATCCGCGTGAGCCGCGGTCTGCTCCATGCCGGCCGGATCGGCGACCAACTCGTCTATTCGGGCCCTGTGCTCGACGATGGCGACTACACTTTGTTCAAGCGCGAGGACGATCTTCTGCTCTTTGCCAGCGATGTCTCGCTGCACATTCAGCCCTCCGGCCGTGTTGCCGATCTCGCGACGCTCAATGGCGCAGAGATTCGGGCCGCCGGCACCGCCGGCATGCTGGCTCTGGAGGCCGCGGTCGATTCGTTCGGCCAGGCCAGCGTGCATGCCGCCGGGCTCACGCTGCCCGGCACCGATGATCTCGTCCTGCTCTATGCAGCGAGCGGCACCGGCAAGACCACCACGGCCTTGAACCTCGCCCGTGCCGGCTTTGGCCTCTGCTCGGATGACGCGATGGTGCTTGCGCTCTCCGAGACGGGGATGTCGGCGTGGGGAATACCGAGATATCTCAAGGTCCATGCCAACACCGCGCGCATGCTGCCTTGGCTCGCCTCTTCGCTCACGGGGCAGTGGGACAGCGAGAATGAGCAGGAAGTGCCGCTCCACACGCTGGCCACACTCATCCGGATCGAGGATGCGCGCCCGCGCGCCGTGGTGGGTGTGTTTATGCTCTCGCGGACCGACCAGCCGGGTGGCGTCGCCCGCCTGAATAAGGCCGAGGCGCTTGCAGCGCTCGCGGCCGACAATGTGCGGGGCAGCCGGAACGGCGTGCTCGAGCACCAGGCGAGACGCTGGACCCAGTTGGCGCGGCTGATCGCGGGTTCGCCCGTGTTCGAGCTCCGCATCGGCGCGGACCAGGAGAACGTGCCGGCGAGAATCCTCGCGGCGGTGTCGGGCTCCATCGATTAAAGCATTGTCCGTTCGGATAAAATTGTCCGAGGCCCTAGGAGTGCGCGCCGGGTCCCAGCATCTGCAGCCAGCGGAAGCCATGGCGGCGCAGATGGGATGCCCGGCTGGTCTTCGGCACGGCATCCAGCACGGTATCCTCGTTCATCAGCCGCTGGCCCAGCCGTGCCCTCGGGCCCTCGGGAAAGTGACGGGCGAGCGCCTCGATCTCGGCATCCCGGAACAGTCGGGAGGTCACGCTGAGCGCGGTCCGGACCTCGAGCGCAGCGCCAAGCCTTTCGGCAGCGCGGACCATTTCGGTCGGATCGGTGATTCGGCGCGCCGCCTGGGCGATATCCACGGCGAACAGCAGCCGGTGGAATTTGTGCCCGGCCAGCGCATGGACTACGGCGATCAGCAGCATCGCGACCGCTGATTGCTCATCACCCGGGCTGGCCGCCTTGAGCTCGGCATAGCCGAAGGACAGCCTGCGCCGCAGGGCAGGGTAGTGCACCATATTGCCTTGTACTTCGACCATGATGGAGTCGTTGCCGCGCAGATACCACTTGTACTCTTGGTACCGTTCCGAATTGTCCCAGGCCTTGGCGTCGCGCTCGAAGCCGCAGGCTTCCACCACGCTGCCGATGCGGCGGAGATCATCCACATCGGCAAGTATGTCAATGTCGGTGAAAGGCCTGTCCGAGGGATGCTCGTAAAGATGATCGGCGAACACTGGCCCCTTCACGATTTGGGCCGGAATGCCCTGTTCGCGCAGCAATTTCGAGATGCGGGCGGCATGGTGCCGGAGCAGCATGGATTGGCCGACGCCGAGCGTATGCTCCTCCTCGATGCGCGCCAGCCGCTTCCTGAAGCCTTCGCTCGAGGCGGCGGCCCGCGACGGACCGCGCAGTTTCCGCCAGACGATGGCGAGCACGCCATGATCGTGCGCGGCATCGAGGATGCGCTCGAACACCCGCTCCGGCCAGTCGAGCGTCTCGGGCGGCAGGTTCCGCGGGTCTGCGTGGAAGCAGAGCAGCCGCTTCTCGTCAGGCGCGAGCGAACTCTGCCGCTTTGTCATGCGCCATCGGCCTGCTTGAGAATGTCCGCCACGCTGGCAACGCCGGTGACCGCGATGATCTCGTCGCTCGTCAGTGTGCGACCGACGCGCGCCTCAATCGCCAGCACGATGGAGATGTGGGCGATGCTGTCCCAGCCCTCCAGCGTGCCGATGGCGGCATCGTCGGCAACAGTAGCGGCGGGTTGATTGACGCAGCCTGCGATCAGGCCCTTGGCTTCGGTCAGATGCGAGTTAACCATTGCCGACCGACTTCCGCGCTTGCCACTCGTGGCGAAACATCTCGAAGATCATGGTGTCGTATATGGTGCCGGTGGTCGGATCGAACTTGGTGCGCTGCATGGTGCCGACGTGTTTGAAGCCAAGCTTCTGGTAGTTGAAGATAGACGGAAAGTTCCGTGAATTGACGAAGCCAGAGAATTTCTCGACATCGCTGTTCTTGATCACATGGTCGAATACCGTCGGGCGTATCTCCAATACGGCGCCCTTGCCCCACCATGCTCGGTCATGAATTACGATGGTGAGGTAGGCGGTCTTGTAAGGCTTGATCTCGATGAAGTGCAGACCGATCGGTTGGTCCGCGCCGATCGGATATATGGCGTGCGCGAACTTGTTCTTCCGGTTCTCGCGCGGCATATGACGGTACCACTGGAGACGGCCGCGACCCTCACCCGAGCCGGAATATTCGCGCATTACTTCGGGATCCTGGTTCCACGGATAGCTGATGCGGAATGTCTCCAGCCGTCCGATTGGCTTGAGCAGGAATCGCTCCGTTTGGATCGGCGTGCCGACATTCGGATGAGCTGATTTGGCCATCAGCGCACCACGCTGCCGAGCGCGCGCTCGCGGACCGCGAGGCGGGAGACCTTGCCGCGGTCGTTCCGCGGAAGGCTGTCGAAGAAGAACAGGCGCGCCGGGACCGCATCCCGCCGGCACCGCTCCCGGCACCAGGCGCGCAAGGTGTCTTCGTCGAGGCCGGGATCCCGTGCCACGACCGCAGCCGCAACCACTTCGCCGGCGACCGCATCCGGCATGCCGAATGTGCAGGCCTCCACGACCATGGGGTGATGCTCCAGCAGCATGTCGATTTCTTCCGCCAATATCTTCGCCCCCGCCCGATTGATTTCGCTCTTCGATCTGCCGACGAGGGTAAGGCTGCCATCCTCGGCAAGCTCGCCAATGTCCCCGGTCTTCAGCCATCCCTCTACGAAAGTGGCGGCAGTCTCCTCCGGAAGGCCGAAATAGCGGCTCATCATGGATGGGCTCCGCACCAGGACTTCTCCCGATCCGGCCGACTTGATCGCTCCGGAACCGTCGAGGACCGCGAATGCGCCGCCCCAAGGGCGCCCGACAAAGCCATCGCCGCCATTGTCGTCGAGCGAGGCTCCGGCGATCCAGTTCGCCGCCTCGCTCATGCCGTACATGTTGAACACGCGGCGCGTGCCGCACCATTCGGCGATCTGTCCCCAGAGCATCGCCGACAGCGGCGCCGATCCTACGTGCACCCGGGCGAACGAACGAGTAGGCCGCTGTGCGACCCGCAGCGCAATTCGCCAGAACGCCGGCACCGAGCTCATGAACGACAGCTCCGCGCTGTCGATCAGCGCGGGGAAGTCCTTCATCTCCGCGACGGTGGGACCCGACCACAGATGGAGCGTACCACCTGCCGCTAGCACAGTCAGCGTATTGCCGATCAGCCCGTGGCCGAAATGGATCGGAAGCACGAGCAGGGACCTCGCAAGGTCGTCATGACCGATTGCTGTAAGATTCGCGTCGATCCGACTGGCGAGGCTGTCGCAGCTGTGCACCACCCCCTTGGGCCGTCCGGTTGTGCCTGAGGTCAGCAGGATAAGGGCATCGTCTCCATTCGATGCGATGATTCGCTCTGCCGGCGGCGGGCTCCCAGCCTCCCTGCGATCCTCACCGCGCCACATCCGGGCGCCCACTGATTCGGCAACGAGGGACTGCTCAGTCGGGGTGAGATTCGGCTCGACGGCTACGGCCATGGCGCTGATGGACCAGAGGGCGAACAGATCGGCGATATAGTCTACCGGGCTTGCCTGGCCGACGACAACGCTGCTCCTTGCCTCGATGCCCTCCTCACGCAGGGATTGCGCGCGCCGGCGCACTTCTCCAAGCAAATCATCGCGCGAGAGCGACGTGCCTTGTCGAACATCGACGAGCGTGGCCTCGGGCGGGAAGGTATTCAGATCATCGAGCGCAACAGGCATGCGAAAACGGTACTTCATGCTTACGTTGGAATACCGACCACGGGAAACTGGCATTTGCGGGTGATGGATGTCCATTGTCTAAGTCAAGCGCAATACCTACTTGGCTACCATTTTGCGTGTTATTTTCGTCACATGACGCGTCTTTCACGAGCTATATCCGAGAGTTCGCTTGTTCCACATTGACGTTGCGGAGTGGACCAGTAGCCTCATCATGATCCCAAGATGATTGGGCCAAGTGGGGGCACTTGCAATGAAGAAGCTGTACGTTGCGCCGCGGTTTGCAAAGCGTGAGCGGCTATCCGCAGTGACTGCGGGCGCGAATTTTTCGGGCAAGAAGGCCAAGCCGACCGGATAGTGGCCGTCAGCCACCCACTCACTTTTCATCATTGGTAATCAAACGGTCGCGTCGTCGGCGGACGGTGCTCTGTAACCTGAGAGGCTCAAATGAAGAAGTCGTACACCCGTCCGGCGCTCGTGAAGTCCGGGCAGCTTTCCGCGGTGACAGCGGGAGCGAATTTTTCCGGCAAGAAGGGCAAGCAGCAGCTCTGACCCGGCGTGGTTAGACGAGTTGTATGCTTTTCGTTTTGCACAATGGCCGAGGCATCGGTGACGGTGCCTCAAGGTCTCTAGTTGAGGAGCATCGACATGAAGAAGTCCTACATCCGCCCGGCGCTGGTGAAGTCCGGACAGCTTTCCGCGGTCACCGCTGGCGCGAATTTCTCCGGCAAGAAGGGCAAGCCGCCGGCGGCCTGACGCTGGCAGAATCTAACTCCTCATAATTGGCATATTGGCCGCAGTGCCCGCAGACGGCGATTCGCGGCTTCTCCCCCAAGGAGGCCACATGAAGAAGTCTTACACGCATCCGGTACTCGTGAAGTCCGGAATGCTTTCCGCAGTAACTGCCGGCGCCAACTTCTCCGGCAAAAAGGGGAAGATCGAGTAGCGCGATGACTTCCAGGCCCTATCAGAGGAGCATAGGTATGAGGAAGTCCTACATCCGTCCTGCGCTGGTGAGGTCCGGACTGCTTTCTGCGGTCACGGCCGGCGCGAATTTTTCCGGCAAGAAAGCCAAGCCCATCAATGGCGCCTAGCAAGGGCATCAGCCCTGCGGTGCTTTGAGTCCTGCAACTGAGGAGCTCGCATGAAGAAGTCATATTCTCGCCCGGTCCTGGTGAAGTCGGGGCAGCTTTCCGCGATAACTGCCGGTGCGAACTTTTCCGGCAAGAAGGGCAAGATCGAATAGGAGCCGCGGATAAGGCGCCGGCTCGTGAATATTGCCAGGGAGTTTCTATGAAAAAGTATGTACGTCCCGCATTCGTGAAGTCCGGGCAGCTTTCTGCCGTGACGGCCGGTGCCAACTTCTCCGGCAAGAAGGGCAAGCCAGCCCAAAATTGATAGGGAGGTCCTACGAACGTCCGACTTCGCTATCGACGATAAGATGATGGAGCGTCGGCTGATGGCGTTCCATTGCAGCAACCCAAGGAGTTCCTATGAAGAAATCCTATGAACGCCCGACGCTGTTGAAATCCGGGCAGCTTTCCGCGGTGACCGCGGGAACGAATTTTTCCGGCAAGAAAGCCAAGCCGGCCCCGTAATCGGCTCTTGAATAGGAGATCGCCATGCGCAAGCTTTATGTCGCGCCACTACTCTTCAAGCGGGAGAAGCTTTCCGCTGTGACCGCTGGCGCGAACTTTTCCGGGAAGAAAGCCAAGCCTACCTGATCAGGTATTTTCCGGTACGTTTCAAGGGGCCGCTTAAGCGGCCCCTTTTGCTCGCGCGGGGCGCAATTGATCAAATCTTGCGGACATCCCGCAGTCTGCCCCTGCCTTCTTCCCAGTATCTTTGCACCCAACCCACGGGTTCGAAACCGAACCGATATTTCGTCCCCCATCGGACGCCTTCGGCCTGGAGCAGATCGGTCGGGCGCGGCCGCCCGTGGAAGACGACGATTGGAGCGCGACGCGGCTTTCGCGGCGTCTTGAAGATCAGATTCAGCGGATAGTGCGCGACGCAATGGCGCTTGAAGCTGACGCAGAACTGGTGCGGCAGATATCGCAACTGCTCGGCGGTCCTCGTGATGTGTCCCTGGTCATTGGAGACCTGGCGATAGACCTCCTCGGGATCCCGGACGAACTCGTCAAATATCTGGTGCTGATCGGAGGGCCGCCACCCCAGGACCGAGCTCTGCCCGCCGCGATCCGGCCTGAGCCGAACGGGCACGATGTCCCAGACCGCAGGATTCCATTCACGCAGGATGTGAAAGCCGGGGGTGCCGATGACGTGGTCCACGAGTTGGTCCAGCGAACCAAGTACCATTGTGTCGAGATCCATGTAGATCGCGACATCGACGTCCGGCAAAAGGCCGGCCTTGAAGAGGGCAAGTTTCTGCCAGCGTCCAAGCCGCGAGCGCTTCTCCGACAGGTTGAGGTCCGGTAGAGGAATGGCCTCGATCGCCGGGTGAAGGCCTGCGGCGTCGTCGGTCACGCAGATGAAGTGATGTTTCCGACTCACATTTCGGTTGACGTGATGATGGAGCACGTTGACGTAGTCTGGACTGAAGTGGCGGCCCCATTTGATCGACACAAATGCCAGCCTCGCTGGTGATTGCTCCAGGCCGCTATTCTCGCTCATTGGGCCTCCCTTGGATTTCGATCTTGTCATTATTGTTTCAGGCATCGTGAACAGCCGCGTGTGCAATGTGGGGCCACTCATTCCCCCGAGATAATGGCGCAGTAGACTGTGAGATGCGACAAATCCCTCCGGCGAAATCCAACGTTATTTTGCCTCGCCGAGCGGGGAGCGACCGCGGGATGCGACCGCCATGGCAGCGCGAGGCTGATCGCAGCGTGTGGAGAAGACGAACAAGGAGATCGTTCTGCCGATCCTTCCGATCCTGGCCGCGTCCATCGCGGCACCGAGCTCGGCCAGCCCTGGACCAAGGAATCGTTCGGCAACTGGTCCCGCGTGGCCTGCACCGCCGCGAAGTGCCCCGGCACGGCCCACGGCCTGCGCAAGGCGGGCGCGACCCGGGCGGCGGAAAACGGCGCCACCGAGAAGCAGCTCATGGCGCTCTTCGGATGGACTAGCGGCCGGATGGCGACCCACTACACCAAGAAGGCCAGTCAGAAGCGCCTCGCCAAGGAGGCCGCTCACCTGCTGTTGGACGCACAAACGCAGAACAAAAAGCCCGCACCTCCCAAAGGTGGTGCGGGCGAAATCGCGAAAATTCTATAATAATCAAGTGGTTAGAATGGATGGCTCCCTGAGCAGGACTCGAACCTGCGACCATTCGATTAACAGTCGAACGCTCTACCAACTGAGCTATCAGGGAACAGGGCACCCGGTCGCGGGCGCAACGTCTGTTGGGGCGGCGTATAGCAACGCTCGGCGGGTTTGTGAAGTCGCCCGCGCCTTAAAGTGACATGTAGTCCTCAGCTGCCGTTCGGAAAGAGGTCTGCGACTCCTTATTCACGGGGGCCGCAGCTGAATTTCGGGGCCGCCTCAGGCCAGTAACCGCTCGCGCTGGTCGGCGAACTGGAGCTGGTGGAAATTGTAATAACGCCCGCGGCGCGCCAGCAGCTCGTCGTGGCGTCCGCTTTCCACGACGCGGCCGGCGTCGATCACGCAGATGCGGTCGGCATTCACCACGGTCTGCAGGCGATGGGCAATGACCAGCGTGGTGCGGTTGGCCTGGAGATCGCGCAGCGCCTTCTGCACCTCGGCCTCCGATTCCGAATCGAGCGCGGCGGTTGCCTCGTCGAGCAGCAGGATCGGGGCATTCTTCAGGAAGGCGCGGGCGATGGCGATGCGCTGGCGCTGCCCGCCGGAGAGCTGGGTGCCGTGCTCGCCGACCAGGCTCTCATAGCCGTCAGCAAAGCCCATGATGAAGTCGTGGGCATGGGCAGCGCGCGCCGCCGCCTCGATCTCGGCGGCGCTCGCCGAAGGACGGCCATAAGCGATATTGTCGCGCACGGTGCCGGAGAACAGGAACACGTCCTGGCTCACCAGGGCCACGGCCTCGCGCACCGAATGGCGCGATACTCCACTGATGGACTGCCCATCCAGGATGATGGTGCCGGATTCAATGTCGTAGAAGCGCTCGATCAGGTTCATCACCGTGGTCTTGCCGCCGCCGGATGGGCCGACGAGCGCCGTGGTCTGGCCGGGCTCGGCGATGAAGCTGAGCCCGCGCAGCACCGGCTCACCTTCGCGATAGCCGAACACCACGTCCTCGAAGACGACACGGCCCCTGTCGACCTTGATGGCCGGCAGGCCAGCGCTTTCCTGCTCGGCCGGCGCCGAATCCAGCACCTCGAACAGCATGCGCGCGCCGAGCAGATTGGTGGCGAGGTCGATATTGAGCCTGGCGAGGCGCTTGGCCGGCTCATAGCAGAGCAGCAGGGCGGTGATGACCGAGAAGAACTCGCCCGGCGTGCGCCCCATATGCAGCACGCCGTAGCCCGCATACATGATGACGGCGCCGATGGCGACGCCGGCGAGCGCCTCCATCATCGGGCCGGATTGCGACTGCGCACGCACCATGCGGTTCGACGCCTTCTCCAACTCGTCGATCTTGCCGAAGATGCGACCGCGCAGCGCGTCCTCCATGTTGAAGGACTTGACGGTGCGGATGCCCTGGAAGGCCTCCACCGAGCCGGACATGATCTGGGCGGCGTCGCTGAACTGCTTCTTGAAGACGCGCTTCACCTTGCGGATCAGGCCGCGCACCCCGGCAACCGCGATCGGCATGGCAATGAGGCCGACCAGTGCCATGCCGGCGTCCTGAATGATCATCACCGCGGCGAGGCCGATCACCGAGAACAGGTCGCGCCCCAGGCTGGTGATGACGAGGTTCAGCACGTTGCGTGCCGCCTGCGCGCCCTGGTTGATGCGCAGCGAGATCTCGGCGGTGTGGCGCTGGGCAAAATAGCTGACATCCTGGTGCAGCAGCTGGTCGATGACGCGCTTCTGGTTGTCGGCGACGATGCGGTTGCCGATGGCGCCGAGCGTCACCGCTTGGCCGTAGCCGGCGAAGCCCTTGATGAGGCTGAGCCCGATCACCGCGCCGGACAGCAGCCAGATGGCGGCGGAATTCTGCTCGACGAAGATGCGGTTGATGACGTCGCCCATGAGATAGGCAAGGCCCGCGGTGCTGCCGGCCACCAGCCCCATGAAGACGAAGGCGAGCGCATAGCCCTTCCAGTGGCGCCGGCCGTCGGTCAGGAAAAGGCGGCGGATCGCATCCCAGGTTTCCGGGCCGATCGCCTTGCCGAGGGAGGCGCGCAACTTCGCTGGCAGCATAAATGGGTCCTTCAAGACTCTGGAGCCATACCGTCCGGGTGGCGTCGTCCCGACGACAGGCGGGTGCTCCAGAACAAAACGCGGCGCGTCCGCGATACGGCTCGTGCCCCCACACGCGCCGCACGAACGCTGGCGTCCATGAACCGCGATCGCCCCGCCATGTCAAACCGGCGTTGCACCGCGGCGAGGTTGCCGCCGGATCGGAGGCTCGGCCGCGACGGAAGGCGGCAGCGGGGGAGCCGCGCCATGCGCCGCCGGCGCGGTTTCGCAGCCGACGGCGCATGTGCGATTCTGGAGGCCACGGAGGGAATCGAACCCCCGTACGCGGATTTGCAGTCCGCTGCGTAACCACTCCGCCACGTGGCCAGTAGGGCTTGGCCGGTAAACCGGCTGGGCAGGCGGGCCTCATAACAGAGCGCGCCGGGGTCGGCAACGCATCATCGCCGGCAACCCAGCCGGGCGCGCAGGAATAGGGGCCGCAGGTGCGGCACCGGCGCACTGGAATGCGTCGCAAGCCCTTGCAATAAGGCGGCAGCTGCCGCAATCCTGCGCCGTCGCTTTGTCCTCGAGGTTGTCCCCGCATGATCGATTTCGCTGAGATGCGCCGCGCCATGGTCGACGCGCAGGTGCGCGCCAACGACGTGACCGACCTGCGAATCGTCGCGAGCATGCTGGAGACGCCGCGCGAGCGCTTCGTGCCAACCAGCCTTTCGAGCTTCGCCTATATCGATGACGATCTCCTGGTGAAGGAAGGCCCGCCCGCGCGCTATCTGATGGAGCCGATGGTGCTCGCCAAGCTGCTGCAGGCAGCCGAGATCGGCCCCGACGCGCTGGTGCTCGACGTCGGCGCGGCCACCGGCTATTCCACCGCCGTGCTGGCGCGCCTCGCCGGGCAGGTGATGGCGCTCGAGGAGGAGGCCGAACTCGCCTCCCAGGGCTCGAACCTCCTTGTCGAGCTCGGCCTGCTCAATGCCGCCTTCGTGCAGGGGCCGCTTACCGCCGGTTGGCCGGCCGAATCACCTTATGATGTGATTCTGCTGAACGGCGCGGTCGATTCGGCACCTGAGGCTCTGCTCGGCCAGCTGAAGCCGGGCGGCCGGCTCGTCGCGGTCGTCGGCCGCGGCCGGGCCGGAAGGGCGACGATATTCACGAACACGTCAGGCGGCGTAGGCTCACGCGTCGTTTTCGACGCCGCAGTTCCGGTGCTGCCGGGCTTCGAGGCTCGGCCGGGCTTTGTTTTCTAAAGGGTTATCCCGCTCCGCTGTGGCGCTTCTGCCGCGCGTTGTCGCAAAGTGGCGTGCGGATCGAACCGAGCGGTTCACAGCGCCCTATAGAGCACCTATTCTGACCTTCACTTCAGATAGACACGAGAGTCGCACGATGAGGCGGCTCCGCCGAGAAGCTTGCGCAGGGGTTTGGACCATGTGGCATTTCGCTGCCGGGGGCAGGGTCGTCGCGTATGCGGCGATCGCAATTTCTATTGGAACCGCGGTTCCAGCCGGTGCCCAGACGCTGGATCAGTCGCTCGCCGCGGCTTACATGAACAATCCGACGCTGAACTCGCAGCGGGCAGCGACCCGCGCAACGGACGAATATGTGCCGATCGCCCTTTCCGGCTACCGGCCGCAGATATTCGGCAGCGCCTATTATGGTACTCAGTGGACCGAGACCGTGGTTTCCAACGCCCCGCTGCCGGGGCGTACCACCACGCAGGACCAGACCCAGCCTTACGGCGTCGGCATCACCATCAGCCAGACCATCTATGACGGCCTGCGCACGGCGAACTCGGTGCGCGGCGCGGAATTCCAGGTGCGTGGCCAGCGGGAGCTGCTGCGCAACACCGAGCAACTCGTGCTGCTCGATGCCGCCACCGCCTATATGAACGTCCTGCAGAACGGGGCGCTGGTCGAGCTGCAGCGGCAGAACCTCGAAGCGCTGCAGGAAGAGCTGCGCGCCACGCGCGACCGCTTCTCGGTCGGCGAGGTGACCCGCACCGACGTCGCCCAGGCGGAAGCTAGTGTCGCCAATGCGCAGAGCGAACTTGCGCTTGCCGAATCCAACCTCAATTCGGCGCGTGCCACCTTCTTCCAGGTGATCGGCCTGAAGCCGGTCAAGCTCGCGCCGGGCCGCCCGATCGACAACATGCTGCCGAAGGTGCTGCCCACGGCGATCGATCTCGGTCTCGCCGGCCATCCGGCGATCAAGGCCGCGCAGTTCTCGGTCGATGCCGCCATGGCCAATGTGAAGGTTGCCGAAGGCGCGTTGTCGCCCTCGATGAGCCTCAACGGCTCGGCTACGTCGGACAACAATGCCTCGAACCAGGTCCAGCGCCAGACCTCGGCGTCGCTGACGCTCAATCTCTCGGTGCCGATCTATCAGGGTGGCGGGGAGTACGCGACGATCCGGCAGAACAAAGAGCTGCTTGGCCAGTCCCGCATCGAAGTCGATGTCAATCGCGAGCAGGTGCGCGCCAATGTCGTGCAGTTCTGGGGCTCGCTCGTGGCTGCGAAGGCGGCCATCGAATCCGCGCAGGCCTCGGTTGCCGCAAACGAGATCGCACTGAAGGGCGTTCGCGAGGAATGGCGCGTCGGTCAACGCACTACGCTGGACGTGCTCAACGCGCAGACCGCGCTGTTCGATGCCCGCGCCAGCCTCGTCATTGCCCAGCGCGACCGGGTGGTGGCGTCCTACTCGCTGCTTTCCGCGGTCGGCCAGTTGAGCGCTTCCAAGCTCGGCCTGAAGGTGCAGCACTACAATCCCAAGGTCCATTACGACCAGGTGCGCGACGCCTGGTTCGGCGTGCGCACGCCCGACGGACGCTGATCGCGCCGCTTGATCCGCTCCCAATACCGTCATGGCCGGCCTCGTGCCGGCCATTTCAATTCTGGGGCTCGCACAATCGTATGCGCCCGATCCACAACATGTTGGGCTCGCCCTCGATCCAGTCCACAATGGAAATCCCTTGGCTCGCTTGGCGCCCGCGCCCGTCCGATGTCATATTTTTCGGGACCCAGCATTGATTCGCCGCGCAATGGCGGCGGGCGGGCGTGGTCCGGGCGCAGCGATCGGGTGAAAGCGTATGTCGATGAATGCGAGGGCGGCCGACCCCTCGATGGAGGAGATTCTCGCCTCCATCCGCCGCATCATTGCCGATGACCTGCCGCCCCGCCGCGAGCCGCGTCCGGCTCTGGAAGCCGTGAGCCAGCCCGGGCATGAATTCGCTGTCGAGCCCTACGGGCCGGTGGAAATCGAGGGGCCGCCGCCCGCGGCCACCATGCCGCCGCGCCGCGCATCGGAGCCTTCATTGATGGCGGCTGCGGAACTGCCGGTGCCCGAGTCGGTGCGCCGATTGGTCGATCTCGCCGCCGTCGAGGATGAGGTGCAGGCCGAGGTGGCGATGGCGCTGCGCGGCTCGATAGCGAACGAGCCGCGGCCCGCCAACCCGGCGCGACCCGAACCCGCTGCGGTGCCCCACCCGGCGCCGGCCGCGACATCTGCTGCAGCGGCGGTCGCGCCTGCCGATCCGCTCCGCGCCGCCATGTCTGCGCCGGCTCCGGCCCCGCCGGTCGCGCCGCCTCCGCTCGGGCCGGCGCACAATCTGCCGCCGCGTCCGACCTTCAATTTCGGCCAGTCGGCACGTCCTCCGGTCGCTGCACCGCGGGCGGCGGAGCCGGACCGCCTCGTCTCGGCGCCGACCAATGCGGCGGTCGCGGCTTCCTTCGGCACGCTGGCCCGCTCCGTCACCTCCACCGCCGGCCGTTCGCTCGAGGATGTGGTGGCGGAACTCCTGAAGCCGATGCTGCGCTCCTGGCTCGACGACCACTTGTCGACCATCGTCGAGCGGCTGGTCAAGGCTGAGATCGAGCGCGTCTCGCGCGGCGGGCGGTGAAGGGCACCGCCACTCCGATCGCCTCCTGCTCAGTATTCACCCAAGCGCGTCGTCATCCCCGGGCTCGTCCCGGTGCTCCATGTCCTTGACCGCGGGGCGGCCGTGGAGGCCGGGACAAGCCTGGTCATGACGGCGACGGTGGAGCGGGTCAAAGCCCTGGCGGTTGTCTATGAGCGGGCTCGCACCTGCGCCTGCGCCCGGCGAATGATGCCCTCATATTTCTTGTCGGGGTACCACGGCATCTCGGCGATGCGGCTGAAGGCTGGGATCGTCTCCATGTGCTGGACCATGCGCCGGCGCATGGCGGCGTCGGGCAGTGGACCCCGGAGGGCGCCGATATTCTCGCGTGCGTGGGCCGGATTCGAGGTCGAGGGCAGCGCGCAGTTCACCGCGGGGTTCGAGATCACCCATTTCAGGAAGAACTGCGCCCAGTTCTCGGCGCCGAACTCCCGGGCGAAGTCCGGCAAGGCGCGGCCTTCCACTGCCTTGTGCAGGCGGGCCTTCTCAAGCGGCATGTTGACCAGCACTGCGACGCCGCGTTCCTGGGCCGCCGGCAAGACCCGGGTCTCCGCTGCCCGGTTGAAGATCGAGTAGTTCACCTGGATGAAGTCGACGACGCCGCGCTCGATCCAGCTCGTCAGCGGCGTGTGATAGTCGTTCTCGTGATGCGTCACGCCGACATGGCCGATGCGCCCTTCTTTCTTCCAGGCGCGGAGGATGGGAACGATGGCATCGACATTTGTCAGGCTGTGGCAATTCATGACATCGATGCGCTCGCGCCAGAGCCGGCCCTGGGTCTGTTCCAGGCTGCGCACGGCATGGCTCTCGTCGGCAACGAATTCGCCGGTCGACCAGATCTTGTCGGAGAAGAACACCTGGTCGGTGATGCCGAGCTCGGCCGCCGCCACGCCGACGGTATATTCGGCAGTGCCATAGAGCGGGGAGGTGTCGATCACGCGGGCACCGCCGTCCCAATAGGTCTTCACCACCTCCCGCAGATGATCGCGCGGTCGCCCGGGCACGAGGTCGAAGGTCAGGAAAGTTCCGAGACCGACCAACGGGAGCTCGCCGCCTTTTGGCAGCGCGCGGACTCTCGCGCCGGCCGGCCGTGCGGCCGTTTCCTGCTGGGCCATGGCGCCGCCCGGTGCCGCGGCGATCGCCGCCAGCCCGGCGCCTAGCCCCGTCATCAGGTCCCGCCGGTTCATGCCGGAAACCTGTTCGCTCTGCCTGTCGCTCATGTCCGCTCCCTCGCCATGCAAGCGGCTCTCCGCAGTCAGAGCCGCTCCGTCACCTGCGCTACCCTAGCGGGCAGATGTCGCGGGTGTTTCGCCGCTGGCGGGCTGTTTGTCGTCGTCCGTCGAAAGACGAGAGCATTCGGACAATCTGATACAGATCCCGGCCACCGGCGATGCCGGGCCATTCTCTTCCCGGATGTCATTATTGACTCCCAGCGCCGCCTCCGCTTTGTCTCGCGCTCCTTATCAAGCCGAGTGCCCGGAGCCGTCATGCTCGACAATAGGTTCGATCCCGCTGCCGTCGAAGGCCGCATCTATCAGGCGTGGGAAAGCGCCGGCGCCTTCAGGGCAGGTCGGCCGGAGCGGGCAGGGGCGGAACCCTTCTGCATCGTAATCCCGCCGCCGAACGTCACCGGCTCGCTGCATATGGGCCATGCGCTCAACAACACGCTGCAGGACATACTCTGCCGCTTCGAGCGCATGCGCGGGCGTGACGTGCTGTGGCAGGTCGGCACCGACCATGCCGGCATCGCGACCCAGATGGTGGTCGAGCGCCAGCTCACTGAGCGCCAGCAGCCGGGCCGCCGGGAGATCGGTCGCGAGGCCTTCGTCGAGAAGGTCTGGGCGTGGAAGGAGGAATCCGGCGGTGCCATCATCAACCAGCTCAAGCGCCTTGGCGCCTCGTGCGACTGGTCGCGCGAGCGCTTCACCATGGATGAGGGGCTCTCGCGCGCCGTCCTCAAGGTGTTCGTGCGGCTCTACAAGGAAGGGCTGATCTACAAGGACAAGCGGCTGGTGAACTGGGACCCGAAGTTCCAGTCCGCCATTTCCGATCTCGAAGTCGTCCAGGTCGAGGTGAAGGGGCACCTCTGGCACTTCCGCTATCCGGTGGAAGGCACCGACGAATTCATCACCGTCGCCACCACCCGTCCGGAGACCATGCTGGGCGACACCGCGGTCGCGGTGCATCCGGACGACGAGCGCTACAGGCACCTGGTCGGCAAGTTCGCCGTGCTGCCGCTGGTCGGCCGGCGCATCCCGATCGTCGCCGATGAGTATTCCGATCCCGAGAAGGGCACCGGCGCGGTTAAGATCACCCCGGCCCATGATTTCAACGATTTCGAGGTCGGCAAGCGCCACAACCTGCCGGCCATCAACGTGCTCGATGCCGAGGCGCGGATGCTGCTTGCCGGCAATGAGGATTTCCTCGACGGCGCGACCCACGGCGCGGATCTCGACACCGTGCTTGCCCTGCATGGCCAGAGCCGCGAGGCGGCCCGCAAGGCGATCGTCACGCTGATGGAGGAGCGCGGCCTGCTCGATCAGATCACGCCGAACGTCCACACCGTGCCACATGGTGATCGCTCCAACGTCGTCATCGAGCCGTGGCTGACCGACCAGTGGTATGTCGACGCCCACACCTTGGCCCAGCCTGCGCTGAAGGCGGTGCGCGAAGGGCGGACCTCCTTCGTGCCGAAGAACTGGGAGAAGACCTATTTCGAGTGGTTGGAGAACATCCAGCCCTGGTGCGTGTCGCGCCAGCTCTGGTGGGGCCACCAGATCCCGGCCTGGTACGGCCCGGACGGCACCGTCTTCGTCGAGGAGACGGAAGAGGAGGCGATGGCGGCGGCGCTGGCGCATTGCGTCGAGGCACGCATCATCAACGACGAGGACGCGAGGGCGCTCGCAGACGATCCGGACAAGCTTGCCGCGCTTATCACCCGTGACGAGGACGTGCTCGACACCTGGTTCTCCTCGGCGCTGTGGCCGTTCTCGACGCTCGGCTGGCCGGACGAGACCGCGGAGCTGAAGCGCTATTACCCGACCTCGGTGCTGATCACCGGGTTCGACATCATCTTCTTCTGGGTCGCCCGGATGATGATGATGGGCCTGCACTTCATGGATGACGAGGTGCCGTTCAACGACGTCTATATCCACGCGCTCGTCCGCGACGAGAAGGGCGCGAAGATGTCGAAGTCCAAGGGCAACGTCATCGATCCGCTCTCGCTGATCGACGAGTACGGCGCCGACGCGCTGCGCTTCACGCTCGCGGCGATGGCGGCGCAGGGGCGCGACATCAAGCTCTCGACCAACCGCGTCGAGGGCTACCGCAACTTCGCGACCAAGCTCTGGAACGCCGCCCGCTTCGCCGAGATGAACGAATGCCGGCGCGATCCGTCCTTCGTGCCGGCAGCAGCGTCGTCGACGCTGAACCGCTGGATACTCGCAGAGACCCAGCGTGCGGTCGCCGAGGTGACGGAAGCGATCGAGGCCTACAAATTCAACGAAGCGGCGGGCGCGGCCTATCGCTTCGTCTGGAACATCTTCTGCGACTGGTACCTGGAGCTCGCCAAGCCGGTCTTCATGAGCGCTGACAGCCCGTGGAAGGCCGAGACCCGCGCCACCACCGCCTTCGTCCTCGACGAGACCCTGAAGCTGCTGCACCCCTTCATGCCCTTCCTCACCGAGGAGCTGTGGGACCGCACCGGAGGCGACGGCCTGCTGACGCTCGCCGCATGGCCGGCTCTCGAAGGGCTGGAGGCGCCCGATGCCGAAGCCGAGCTTGGCTGGCTGGTCGACCTCATCACCGAGGTGCGCTCGGTGCGCGCCGAGATGAACGTGCCGGCTGGGGCGCACATTCCGCTGGTCCTGGTCGGCGCATCGGATGAGACGCAGGCGCGTGCCGGGCTGTGGAACGACGCGCTGGCGCGCCTCGCGCGGCTCTCCTCCATCGCGTTTGCGAGCGAGGCGCCTGCGGGCGCGGTGCAGCTCGTGGTGCGCGGCGAGACCGCGGCGCTGCCGCTCATCGGCATCATCGACATGGACGCCGAGGCGGCGCGCCTCACCAAGGAACTCGCCAAGGCAACCGACGACATCGCCAAGGTCGACGTCAAGCTCGGCAATCCCGACTTCCTCGCACGCGCCAAGGAAGAGGTGATCGAGGAGCAGCGCGAGCGCCGCGACGCAGCGGAAGCTCGCGCAACAAAAATCCGCGAGGCGCTGGCGCGGCTCCGCCAGGCCTAGCCGCGCGCTGCACGCCTGCTGGAGGTCCGTCATCTCTCGGAAACAGCGACCTGCGGTCGCCGTCCTCTGCCGGGAAATCCACGCTCATGGCCGATGATCACCCGTGGACGGCTGGGACAAGCCCGGCCACGACCGTGGAAACGGTCGTTTTCACCTCGTAAATCCGAACTACAGCCCGGGCCCTCCAAAGGCCGCCCGGCCTCTCAAATTTGTGTCATTCACGTCACAGTGTCACGCATTCGCAACCATGATGGGAGCTGCTGACGCTAGGTGCCGCGATGCCGCCACAAACCGGCACGAAATCCGTCCTGTACGCGGTGGAGAGTAGCGTCCGGGCGCAGTTGCCCGCGAGATCCGCCGACGCCGGGAAGCGTGCGTATATGGACGCCAGGACGATCATCGACAAAAGGAACTTGCCGAGCCGCCACGTGACGGAAGGTCCGTCACGCGCGCCGCATCGTTCCTACCTCTACGCGATGGGCCTCACCCGCGAGCAGATCCACCAGCCGCTGGTGGGTGTCGCCTCGTGCTGGAACGAAGCCGCGCCCTGCAACATTTCCCTCATGCGCCAGGCCCAGGCGGTGAAGAAGGGCGTCGCGGCCGCCAAAGGCACGCCGCGCGAATTCTGCACCATCACCGTCACCGATGGCATCGCCATGGGCCACGAGGGCATGAAGGCCTCGCTGGCGTCGCGTGATGTCATTGCGGATTCGGTCGAGCTCACCATGCGCGGCCATGCCTATGATGCCCTGGTCGGTCTCGCTGGCTGCGACAAGTCGCTGCCCGGCATGATGATGGCCATGGTGCGCCTCAACGTGCCGTCCATCTTCATCTATGGCGGCTCGATCCTGCCGGGCTCCTTCCGCGGCCAGCCGGTCACCGTGCAGGACATGTTCGAGGCGGTCGGCAAGCACTCCGTCGGCCTGATGTCGGACGAGGATCTCGACGAACTCGAGCAGGTTGCGTGCCCGTCTGCCGGTGCCTGCGGCGCGCAATTCACAGCCAACACCATGGCGACCGTTTCCGAGGCGATCGGCCTCGCGCTGCCTTACTCGGCCGGCGCGCCGGCTCCTTACGAGATCCGCGACAGATTCTGCATGACCGCCGGTGAGCAGGTGATGGAGCTTGTCGCCCGGCGCATCCGTCCGCGCGACATCGTCACCCGCAAGGCGCTGGAGAATGCCGCGACCGTGGTCGCCGCCTCCGGCGGCTCGACGAATGCGGCGCTGCATCTGCCGGCCATCGCGCATGAGGTGGGCATCGAGTTCGATCTGTTCGATGTCGCCGAGATCTTCAGGCGCACGCCCTATATCGCCGACCTTAAGCCGGGCGGGCGCTATGTGGCCAAGGACATGTTCGAGGTCGGCGGCATCCCGCTGCTGATGAAGACGCTGCTGGACCATGGCTTCCTGCATGGCGACTGCCTCACCGTGACCGGCCGCACCATCGCCGAGAACCTCGCCTCGGTGAAGTGGAACCCGGACCAGGACGTGGTGCGTCCGGCGAACGATCCCATCACGCCCACCGGCGGCGTGGTCGGCCTCAAGGGCAATCTCGCGCCCGACGGCGCCATCGTGAAGGTGGCTGGCCTCAAGAACCAGAAGTTCACCGGCCCGGCGCGCTGCTTCGACGGGGAGGAAGCCTGCTTCGAGGCGGTGACCAACCGCGCCTACAAGGAAGGCGAGGTGCTGGTGATCCGCTATGAGGGGCCGAAGGGCGGCCCCGGCATGCGGGAGATGCTGTCCACCACGGCGGCCCTCTATGGCCAGGGCATGGGCGATAAGGTCGCGCTCATCACTGACGGGCGCTTCTCCGGAGCGACGCGCGGCTTCTGCATCGGCCATGTCGGGCCGGAGGCGGCGGTCGGCGGTCCGATTGGGCTGATCCGCGATGGCGACATCATTTCGATCGACGCGGTCGATGGCACGCTCGACGTCGAGCTTTCGGACGAGGAGCTTGCCGAGCGGCTCAAGGCATGGACGCCGCGTCCTACCACTTTCGGCTCGGGGGCCATCTGGAAGTTCGCGCAGACCGTGGGACCCGCCCGAAACGGCGCCGTGACCCATCCGGGCGGCGCGGCCGAGACATCGTGCTATGCGGATATCTGACGGTCTCGCACTTGCGGTTGCGCTGGCGATAAGCCTGGCGCCGGTGACGGCGTCGGCTTTCGACGGCAATACCGATTCCCCGCCGGTCCCCGGCGGGATGCCGGACGCGGTGGCGGCGCCCGGTCCGGGCTCGCGCCCGCTGGAGGAGGCGGTGCGGCTCGGCACCAAGGCGCTGCGTTCCGGCCAAACCGAGAAGGGCATCGACTCCCTGCGCTATGCTGCCGACCAGGGCCATCCCGGCGCGCAGTGGAAACTGGGTCGCATGTATGCGGACGGCGAGGGCGTCGCCCGCGACGACGTGAAGGCGTTCGAATATTTCACCCAGATCGCCAACATGCATGCCGACGACAATCCGTCGGCGCCGCAGGCCCGCTTCGTCGCCGACGCCTTCGTGGCGCTGGGCGGCTATTATCTGAACGGCATACCGAACAGCCAGGTGCGCCGCGACCTCGGCCGCGCCCGCGACATGTTCGCCTATGCCGCGTCCTATTTCGGCGACCCGGACGCGCAGTACCAGCTCGCCCGCCTTTATATCGAAGGCAGCGGCGTCAAGCGCGATCCGCGCTTCGCTGCCCGCTGGCTCGGCCTTGCCGCGCAGAAGGGGCAGTACAAGGCCCAGGCCCTGCTCGGCGGGCTGCTGTTCAAGGGCGACGAGGGCATCCCGCGCCAGGCGGCGCGCGGCCTGATGTGGCTGACGCTGGCGCGCGACGCCGCCGCGAGCGGCGACGACAAATGGATCGTCAAGCTCTATGACGACGCCTTCGCCTCGGCCACCTCCGACGAGCGGGCGATGGCGCTGCTCTATCTCGAGCAGCACCTGAAGGTCGACCGGTAGGTATCTGATATTTCTAGGTTAGGTGCTCTGCTTCAGCATCCTTCGAGGCCGCTTCGCGGCACCTCAGGATGAGGTTTGTTTTTAAAAAACCACCTCATCCCGAGGTGCTCGCCAACCGCGAGCCTCGAAGGATGCTGAAGCAGAGCTACTTCGAGCCGAGATCGAAATCCGCCCAGACCGGCACATGGTCGGAGGGCTTCTCCCAGGTGCGGGTGTGCTTGTCGATGCCGACCCCCTTGAGGCGGTCGGCGGCTTGCGGCGACAGCAGCAGATGGTCGATACGGATGCCGTTGTTCTTCTGCCAGGCGCCGGCCTGATAATCCCAGAAGGTGTAGAGCTTCGCCTCGTCGGTGGTGGCGCGCACGGCCTCGGTCAAACCGAGATTGAGCATCTCGCGGAAGGCGGCGCGGGTCTTCGGCAGGAACAGCGCATCGCCCATCCACAGCGCCGGGTCGTGCACGTCCTCCGGCGCCGGGATGACATTGTAGTCACCGGCTATCACGAGCGGCTCCTCATAGGCGAGGCGCATGGCGATCAGCGTCTTCAGGCGCGCCATCCAGCCGAGCTTGTAGGGATATTTCTCGGTGTCGGGCGGGTTGCCGTTCGGCAGATAGATGCCGCAGACCCGCAGCGCGCCCTTCGGGGTCGAGACCACCACCTCGATGAAGCGGGACTGCACGTCGGCCTCGTCGCCGGGCAGGCCGGTCGTCACCTCATCGAACGGCATCCTGGAGAGCACGGCCACGCCATTGAAGCCTTTCTGGCCATGCACCGCCACATTGTAGCCGAGGGCCTCGAACGCCTCGCGCGGGAAGGCCTCGTCGACGCACTTGATCTCCTGGAAGCAGACCAGGTCCGGCTGGCGTTCCTTCAGCCAGGCCACGGCATGGTCCTGCCGCTGCTTGATCGAGTTGACGTTCCAGGTGGCGATGCGCATGGGAATCCCCGCTGACGATCAGGGCTTATAACACCGGCAGCAGTCGCCGCACGATCAAGGCCGAGGCGCGCGACACCTCGTCGGCGAAGCGGGCGAAATCGAAGTGGGACTCATGTCCGGCGAGATCCGACAGCGCGCGGATCACCAGCCACGGCACGCCGAAGGCGATGCAGGCCTGGGCCATGGCGCCGCCCTCCATCTCCACCGCGGCGCCGCCGAACTGACGGAACAGCCGGTCGCGCACCGCTTCGCTGTTGACGAACTGGTCGCCGGTCAGCACTCGGGCGAAGTGGATCAGAGGCGGGCGCTCCTCGCCACCGGCAGCGCGCGACAGCGGCGCCAGCGCCAGATCGGCAAGCGCCCCGCGGCTGCGCGCCATGATTGCGGCGTCGGCCCGGTGGCCGTGATCCTCGACCGGATTGAAGAAGGGCAAGTGCCCGGCCTGATAGGCATTGAAGCCCTCGGCGTCATGCCATCCGGTATCATGCTGCACCACGTGCTCGGCGATCACCACGTCGCCGATGGAAAGCTCCGGGTCGAGGCCGCCGGCGACGCCTGAAAACACCATGGCGCGCGCCTCGAAGCGCTCGATCAGCAAGGTCGCGGCGATGGAGGCATTGACCTTGCCCATGCCGGCCTGCGCCAGCACCACGGCATGGCCGTCGAGCGTGCCGGTATGAAAGCGCATGCCGGCACGCTCGCTGGTCTCCTGACCCTCGAGATTGTCGATGAGGACGGCGAACTCTTGCGGCAGGGCGCATAGCACCCCGACGGGGCGCATCAGAGCGCGAAGCTGGTACCGCAGCCGCAGGAGGCGACGGCGTGCGGGTTCTCGATCTTGAACGAGGCGCCGATCAGGTCGTCGACGAAGTCGATATGCGAGCCCGTCATATATTCCAGCGAGACTGGATCGATGACGACGGTGGCGCCCTCATTGTCGATTACGATGTCATCCTCGGCCCGCTCGCGGGTGATATCGAACTTGTACTGGAATCCGGAGCAGCCGCCGCCCTCGACGCTCACCCGCAGCACGCTCAGCGGCGGCTCGGTGGCGAGGATCTCGGCGATGCGCCGAGCGGCGCGGCCGGTGACGGCGACGCCGTATGCTTCGGCAGTCAATTCGGTTGCGCTCATGTCGCAGCCTTCAGGTTGATATGAACTACCCCGATAGTTAAGTGCTGCCGCGCCCGAGTCAAAGGGGCGGCCAACGGGGTCGGAGAGGAATTCATGGCGGTCGCGCTGGCGCAATCGCGCGCGGAATGGGCCTCGAAGGCCGAGGAAAGCCGCGGCCGCCTCGTCGACGAGCCGCCGAGCGGCGCGCGCAGCGCGTTCCGCCGCGACGCCGACCGCATCATCCATTCCTCGGCTTTCCGGCGGCTCGCCTACAAGACGCAGGTGTTCATCTACCATGAGGGCGATCATTTCCGCACACGCCTCACCCATACGTTGGAAGTGGTGCAGGTGGCGCGCTCGATCGCCCGAGCGCTGGGGCTGGACGAAGACCTCGCCGAGGCGCTGGCGCTGGCTCACGATCTCGGCCACCCGCCCTTCGCCCATGCCGGGGAGCGCGTGCTCGACGACTGCATGGCCGCCTATGGCGGCTTCGACCACAACGCCCAGGCGCTGCGCGTGGTGACGCGGCTGGAGAACCGCTATCCGGGCTTTGACGGGCTGAACCTCAGCTGGGAGACCCATGAAGGCATCGCCAAGCACAATGGCCCCTTGAGCGAGCCCTTGCCGCATGCGATCGCCGCCCATGCTGGCCGGCAGGATCTGTGGCTGTGGAGCTGGGCGTCGGCCGAGGCACAGGTTGCCGCCCTTGCAGACGATATCGCCTATGACGTGCACGACATGGATGACGGCCTGCGCGCCGGGATGTTTGGCATAGCCGATCTTGCCGGGCTGCCGCTGGTCGGGCCGGTGATCGCCGGGATACGGGAAGAGTGGCCCGCGCTCGATGCCTCGCGCATGGTGCACGAGACCGGCCGCCGACTGATCACCTTGCTGATCGAGGATGTGGTGACTGAAACCCGCCGCCGCGTGGCCCGGCACGGTCCCAGCTCCGCCGACGAGGTGCGCCGGCTCGGCCAGGCGCTGGTCGGCTTCTCGCCAGCGGTCGCGGAGGCCGAACGCGGGATGAAGGCCTTCCTCTATCCGCATATGTACCGCCACCCTTGGCTGATGCGGGTGATGACGGACGCCGGCGAGGTGGTGCGCGATCTCTTCAGCCGCTACATGGCCGACAGCGCGGCCCTGCCGGCGGAATGGCGCGCCACGGTCGATGGTGTAGAGGAGGGGCGCCGGGCACGGCGCATCGCCGATTTCATCGCCGGCCAGACCGACCGCTACGCGCTCGCCGAGCACGCCCGGCTCTTTGACTCGACCCCGGAACTGCGCTAGCGCCAGCCGCCGCCGGCATTCCAACCGATTTACCTCGCCGGCAACGCCGCCTTCGGAGCCACGCATGAATCTCTACGCGATCTTCGCCGATCACGTCCGCGCCGCCCTTGCCGATCTCGCCGCCGAGGGCGCCTTGCCCGCCGGGATCGACGCCGCCCGCGTCGTGGTTGAGCCGCCGCGCGAGGTGAGCCATGGCGATCTCGCCACCAATGCGGCGATGGTGCTGGCCAAGGAAGCCGGCATGAAACCGCGTGATCTCGCCGAGAAGCTCGCCGGCAAGCTGAAGGTGATCGCAGGCGTCACCGGGGTCGAGGTCGCGGGGCCGGGCTTCATCAATATCGCGCTCGATCCCTCGCTCTGGCGCGGCGCGATGGCGAGCGCGCTCCGCCAGGGCGGCGGCACTTATGGTCGCGCCAATCTCGGCGCCGGCCGGCCGGTCAATGTCGAATATGTTTCGGCCAATCCCACCGGCCCGATGCATGTCGGCCATTGCCGCGGAGCGGTGTTCGGCGATGCGCTCGCCAATCTGCTCGCCTTCGCCGGCTGGGATGTGGTCCGGGAATACTACATCAACGATGCTGGGGCGCAGGTCGACGTGCTCGCCCGGTCCGCCTATCTGCGCTACCGCGAGGCGCTGGGCGAGGCCATCACCATTCCCGAAGGGCTCTATCCCGGCGACTATCTGGTGCCGGTCGGGCAGGCGCTCGCCGCCGAGCATGGTCGGGCGCTCACGGAGATGCAGGAAGCCGAATGGCTGCCGATCGTCCGAGAGGCTTCGATCGCCGCGATGATGGCGATGATCCGGACCGACCTCGAAGCGCTGAACATCCGGCACGGCGTGTTCTTCTCAGAGCGCACGCTCCATGACCGCGCGGGCGGCAATGGCAGCATCATCGACCGGTTGCTGGACGAATTACGCCAGCGCGACCTCGTCTATGAGGGCCGGCTGCCGCCGCCAAAGGGAGCGCCGGTCGAGGATTGGGAGGATCGCGAGCAGACCCTGTTCCGCGCCACCGGGTTCGGGGACGACGTCGACCGTCCGCTCATGAAGTCGGACGGCAGCTACACCTATTTCGCTGCCGACATCGCCTATCACAAGGACAAGTTCGACCGCGGTTTTTCCCGGATGATCGACATCTGGGGCGCCGACCATGGCGGCTATGTCAAGCGCATGACCGCTGCCGTAAGGGCGGCGACCGGCGGGGAGGGCGCCCTTGAGGTCGAGCTTTGCCAGCTCGTCCGGCTGCTGCGTGCCGGCGAGCCGGTGAAGATGTCGAAGCGCGCCGGCGACTTTGTGACGCTGCGTGAAGTGGTCGACGAAGTCGGCCGCGACGCCGTGCGTTTCATGATGATCAACCGGAAGAACGATGCGGTGCTCGATTTCGACCTCGCAAAGGTAATCGAGCAGACCCGTGACAATCCTGTCTTCTATGTGCAGTACGCACATGCCCGGACGCGTTCGATCCTGCGCAATGCTCGCGAGGCGTTCCCCGGATTGCCGGTGGAACCCTTGGCATTCGTTGATTCCGCGCTTGACCGGCTCACCGACGAAGGCGAGATTACCTTAGCGAAACTCATTGCAGGCTACCCGCGGCTGGTCGAGCAGGCGGCTCTCGCCAAAGAGCCCCATAGAGTGGCGTTCTACCTGTACGATTTGGCCAGTGCCTTGCATGCACAATGGAATCGAGGGAAGGACTCGCCTCATTTACGCTTCATTATCGAAGATGATCGAGTCTTGACCTATGCGCGGCTGGCACTTGTGCATGCCGTCGCGCTGGTCATCGCTTCAGGACTGTCGATCCTTGGAGTCGATGCCCCCGAAGAAATGCGGTGAGTGTGTCGCGTTCGCCGATCTGGGCCGACCGCCGCCGTCCTGATGTCGGTTCGCAAGGGCCGGCACGCTTGCGGTCAGTACGAACGGGTTCGGTGCAATGGGTAATGAAAGCAGAATGCGCACGCGGGATGAGGCAGCCTATGGGCAGCGCCCCGCCGGAGCAAGGCCGTCTGCGGATGACCCGCTCGCCGAGCTGGCTCGGCTGATCGGGCAGGAAGATCCCTTCGCCGAGTTCTTCCGTGAGAATTCCGACGCAGCCGCTCAGGGAGCGCGCAATGCGGCTCCCCAGGGGGCGCCCGCAGCGCGCCCTGCCGGCGCCCCGCCCCGGCCGGCCCATGCCGAGCCGATGCGAAGCGAGCCCGCGCGTCCCGAGCCCCCTCGTCACGAACCGCCGCGTCACGAGCCGCCGCGCCACGAAGCGCCTCGTCACGAAGCGCCTCGTCATGAAACGCCTCGGCCCGGCCCCGGGCCTTTCTCCGCGCTCGCCGCCGAGGTCTATGCCGAACCGACCCCGCGACAGAATGAGCCGCTCGGGCGCACCGCGCCGTCCGACTTTGCGGATGCCCCACGGACCGGCAGCCGGTCGCCGCGCGAGAACGATCCGCCGCGCCCCACCGAGCGCAGCGGCCGGGTTTCCGATCGCGCTGCCGAGGCCGTCGCCGAGGCGCTTTTCGCTCCGACGTCGCAGCCGGCGCCGGTCGCGCGGACCCAGCCCGCGACTCCCGCTCGCGACACCCATGTGGCGCGCGATGCTGCGGTGAGCCGCGCTGCGCCGGCCGCGATGCCCGGCTTCGATGCCTCCGCCGGCACCGTTACGGCGCGGTCGGGCGGTCGCACCGAGACTGGACGCACCGAGACCGGGCGCACCGAGCCGCAGTCGCGCGGCGGCTATACGCTCGACGATGACGCCTATGATTATGGCCGCACCGCCTATGAGCGCGACGGCTATGAGGATGAGGCGCCGGGTGATGCCGACGACGGCTATGAGTATGAAGCCTATGAGGAGCAGCGCCCGCCGCGCAGCCGCCGGCTGGCATTGCTCGGTACCGCTATAGGGTGCGCCATTCTGCTGATCGCCGGAGGCTATTTCGGCCTGCGCGCCATGTCCGGGGGCGGTACGATCGTCGCGACCGGCCAGCCGCCTGTGATCAGGGCCGACCAGGGCCCGAACAAGGTTGCCCCGCCGCAGCCGGCGGGCGGCGAGCAGACCGCCGATGGCCAGAAGCTGATCTATGACCGCGTAGGCGGCGACCCCTCGGGCAATGAGCGCGTGGTGTCGAGCCAGGAAGAGCCGGTCGATCCCTCCCAGGCGGCGCAGCCGCAGGCGGCTCAGCCGCGCGTGATCCTGCCGCCGACCGGCGGCGGCAACCCGGCACCGTCGCCGTCCGCGCCGGCGCCGCTCGGCGCCATGCCGTCGGCGAGCCCGCCGCAGCCGCAGCCGAGCTCCGCACCCGCCAATTCTACCGAGCCGAAGCGCGTGCGCACCCTTACCGTGCGCGCCGACGGCACCGTGGTCGACGGCTCGTCGGCCCCCGTGATCCAGCCGCCGAACGCTCCGATTCCGCTTGCGCCGTCCGCCCAGGCGGCCGCCCCGATCGGCGCGCCGACGCAAGTGAGCTCCTTTGCGCCGGACGATGCGTCCTCGACGATGCCGGCAACGGTGCCGCTGCCGCCCACCCGGGTCGCCGCGGCTCCGGCGAGCCCGAGCATCGCAGCTCCGGCAGCCGCAGCGGCGTCCGACCAGGCGTCCGCCGGCGGCTATTTCGTGCAGGTGGCCGCGCAACGCACCCAGGGCGAGGCGCAGTCGGCCTGGCGCGCGACGCAGGGCAAGTTCCCGGGCATCCTCGGCAGTTACAGCGCCAATATCCGCCGCGCCGATCTCGGCGACCGCGGCATCTATTATCGGGCGCAGGTTGGCCCCTTCAATTCGAAGGACCAGGCCAATGAGCTGTGCCAGAGCCTGCGCGCCCAGGGCGGCGACTGCATGGTGCAGCGGAACTGATCCGCTGCACTTAGTGCTAGCTTGCCCTGCTTGAACATCCTTCGAGGCTCGCTGTGCGAGCATCTCCTGATGAGGTTCCTATCAAAAAACAACCTCATCCCGAGGTGCCCGGCATAGCCGGGCCTCGAAGGATGCTCGCTTGACCCGCGGTCCGCGCGCCGCTACCCGCAATCAGCTCGTCCAACCTGCGGTTCAATCATGCCGACGACGCCCCGCGCCTTCATCACCGGCTGCGCCGGCCCGGTCCTCACCCCGGAGGAGGAGCGCTTCTTCGCGGAGAAGGATCCGTGGGGGCTGATCATCTTCCGCCGCAATGTCGAAACGCCGGGGCAGGTGAGGGCGCTGGTCTCCGCCTTCCGCGCCATCGTCGGCCGCGCGGACGCGCCGGTGCTGGTCGACCAGGAAGGCGGGCGCGTGCAGCGCCTCGCTCCGCCCCACTGGCCGGCCTATCCGCCGGCGGAGCGGTTCGCCCGCATTGCCGAGGCCGGCGACATGGAAGGCGCGAAAGCGACGGCGCGCCTCGGCGCCCGGCTGATGGCGGACGATCTCGCCAGCCTCGGCATCAATGTCGACTGCGTGCCGTGCGCGGACCTGCGCCTGCCGGAAGGCCACGGCATCATTGGCGACCGCGCCTATGGCGTGGAACCGGCGCAGGTGGCGACCCTCGCCCGGGCCGCGGCGGAGGGATTGATCGAGGGCGGCGTGCTCCCCGTGCTCAAGCACATACCCGGCCACGGCCGCGCCCGCGCCGACAGTCATGAGAGCCTGCCGGTCGTCGAGACGCCGCGCGAGGTGCTGGAAGCGACCGATTTCGCCCCGTTCCGGCTGCTCGCCGACCTACCGCTCGGCATGACCGCACACGTCGTCTATACGGCGATCGACCCGGATCACCCCGCAACCACCTCGAAGCGGGTGCTCAAGGAGATCGTTCGCGACTATCTCGGCTTCGAGGGTGCCCTGATGAGCGACGATCTCTCCATGGGCGCGCTCTCGGGCTCGCTGGCGAGCCGGACGGAAGCCGCGTTCGCTGCGGGTTGCGACCTCGCGCTCCACTGCAACGGCAAGATGGCGGAGATGGTGGAGGTGGCCTCGAGGACGCCCCAGCTTTCCGGCGAGGCGGCGCGGCGTTGCGCGGCTGCGCTCGACCGGCTGCGCAGCCCCGGCGCTTTCGAGGTTTCGCAGGCGCGCGCGCAATTTTCCGCTATGATCGCGACGACGTGAACGGGACGCTGCCGGAATAGATGGAGCAGAACGAATTCGCCTTCGATACCCCCGAGCGCGGCGCGACCGAGCCGGCGCTCGTCGTCGATGTCGACGGCTTCGAAGGCCCCCTCGACCTGCTGCTGGCGCTCGCCCGCACCCAGAAGGTGGATCTCCACCGCATCTCCATCCTCCAGCTCGCCGAGCAGTATCTTACCTTCGTCGAGCAGGCGCGCCGGGTACGGCTGGAACTCGCCGCCGACTATCTGGTCATGGCGGCGTGGCTCGCCTTCCTGAAGTCGCGGCTGCTGCTGCCCGAGCCGCCGAAGGAGGAGGGGCCGAGTGCAGCCGAACTTGCCGCCGATCTCGCCGAGCGGCTGCGCAGGCTCGAGCGCATCCGCGCCGCCGCCGCGCATCTCGCCACCCGCGACCGCATGGGACAGGACGTGTTCCCGCGCGGACATGTCGAGCCGCTGCGCAGCGAAGGTGCGGTGGTCTATGAAGCGAGCCTCTATGAGCTGCTGGCCGCCTATGGCGCGCACCGGCAGAAGATCGCGCTGTCCCAGGTGCGTTTCGCGCCGCGCCATGTGCTCTCATTGGCGGATGCCCGCGAACGTCTCGAACGGTTGATCGGCCGGCTGCCGGCCGGCGGCGACTGGGCGCGGCTCGACGGCTTCCTGCTGAACTGGATGGCCGATCCGAAGATGCGCGCCAGCGCGCTTGCCTCGGGCTTCTCCGCAAGCCTCGAAATGGTCCGCGAAGGGCTGATCGAGGTGCAGCAGGACGGCGCCTTCGCGCCGATCTGGATCCGACCGCTCGGGCCGAGTGGCGAGGGCGGGGCATGAACATGCAGCAGCCCGCCCGCGAGCGCACCGAAGAGACGCGCCGCGCTCCGGCGCTGCGCCTGCTGGAAGCCATGCTGTTCGCCGCCGGCGAGCCGCTCGACGAGGCGACGCTCCAGGCCCGGCTCCCGGAAGGCGCCGATCTGCCGGCCTTGCTGGCCGAGCTTGCCGCGGAATACGCCCCACGCGGGGTGAACCTCGTGCGGGCCGCCGGCAAATGGATGTTCCGCACCGCGCCGGACCTCGGCTTCCTGCTGGCGCGCGACAAGCCGGAGCCGCGCAAGCTCTCGCGCGCGGCGCTTGAGACGCTCGCCATCATCGCCTATCACCAGCCCGTCACCCGCGCCGAGATCGAGGAGATACGCGGCGTCGCGGCGAACAAGGGCACGCTCGACGTGCTGCTGGAGGCCGGCTGGATCCGCATGCGCGGGCGCCGCCGCAGCCCGGGGCGGCCGGTCACCTACGGCACTGCCGAAGGCTTCCTGGTGCATTTCGGCCTCGATTCGATCCAGGACCTGCCGGGCATCGAGGAGTTGAAAGGCACCGGCCTCATCGATGCGCGGGTGCCGGCGGGCTTGACGGTGCCCATACCGAATGACGATGTGTCGCTCCATGACGACGAGGACCCCCTCGAGCCTGACGTGATCGACCTCGCTCTGGTGCCGCGCGCGACGCCGGACGACGAGGAGGAGTGAGCCGCAGCAGCGGCTTACCCGACTGGAGCCGCCTATGCATCTTGCTACCGCCCGGACCCCGGTCTCTCTCGCGAGCCGCCTCACCTTGAGCGAGGTGCGCCACTCCTATGGCACCGTGGATGCGGTGCGCGGCGTCTCGCTGGAGGTGGAGCCGGGCGAGATCGTCTGCCTGCTCGGCCATTCCGGCTGCGGAAAGACCACGCTGCTTCGGCTGGTTGCCGGGATCGAGCGGCCGACTGGCGGGCGCATCGCGCTCGACAAGCTGGTGGTTGCCGGGGAGGGGGCATTCGTGCCGCCGGAGAAGCGCAATATCGGCCTGGTGTTCCAGGACTATGCGCTGTTCCCCCACCTCACCAATCTGCAGAACGTCACATTCGGGTTACGCACCCTCAGCCGCGTGCAGGCCGAGGACGAAGCGCGGCGGGCGCTCGCCCGGGTCGGGCTGGAGCGCCATGCGGACGAGTATCCGCACGCCCTTTCCGGCGGCGAGCAGCAGCGGGTCGCACTCGCCCGAGCGCTGGTGCCGCGGCCGGGCATATTGCTGATGGACGAGCCGTTCTCGGGGCTCGACCGGCGGCTGCGCGACGCGGTCAGGACCGAGACGCTGAACGTGCTGCGCGAAGCGCGCGCCACCTGCATCATCGTCACCCACGATCCGGAGGAGGCGATGCGGCTCGGTGACCGCATTGCGCTGATGCGTGCCGGTCGCCTTGCCCAGGTCGGCACGCCGGAAGAGCTCTACCGCGCCCCGTCCGATCTCGCGACGGCGCGCTTCTTCTGCGAGATCAACGAGATCACGGGCAAGGTGGTGGATGGGAGGCTGGCGACCCCGTTCGGCAGCTTCGCAGCCACGGGCGTGGGCGAGGGGACTGCGGCCGTCGCCGCGATCCGCCCGCAGGGGGTTGAATTGCGGGCGCCCGGCTCGGGCCGAGCGGGGCGCATCGTCGCACACCGTTTCCTTGGGGAACTCGACCTCTACGAGATCGCTGTGGAGGGGCTGGACGAACCGCTGGTATCACGGCGCCGCGCCACGGCCGGACTCTCACGAGGCCATGATGTGGGCGTGCACATAGACCCGGCAGAGGTCCTTGTTTTCGCAGCGACCGAACCCTAATGTCCGATGTGATTTCAGGTGCGCCGCTGCAGGGGGCCGGACGCGCACCGCAAAAGGAGTTGAGTTATGGGTGGTTTGAGCATCTGGCACTGGGTCATCGTGCTGGTGGTCGTGCTCCTGCTGTTCGGCCGTGGCAAGCTGTCCGAGCTGATGGGGGACGCCGCCAAGGGCATCAAGGCGTTCAAGAAGGGCATGGCGGACGACGAGGACACGGCTGCGACCAAGCCGGCCGAGCCGACGCGCACCATCGACCACCAGCCCGGCGTCGAGGCCGAGCGCAGCAAGGTCGGCTGATCCGATCCGCGGCCCGAACGGAACGGGGAGGGGCCGCGCCGTGCGGCCCCAGCATGACCTATGTTTGATATCGGCTGGTCCGAGCTTCTTGTCATCGGCATCGTCGCGCTCGTCGTCATCGGGCCGAAGGAGTTGCCGGGAGTCCTGCGTTCCGTCGGGCAGATGGTGGGCAAACTGCGTCGCATGGCCGGCGAATTCCAGGGCCAGTTCCAGGAAGCGCTGCGCGAGGCGGAACTCGATAGCCTGAAGAAGGGCTTCACCGACTTCACCGAGGATGCCAACAAGAGCATTGCCGGCGCGCTGCCGAGCAACCCGCTGCTCGACCTTGAAAACGAGGTGAAGGCGGCGAGGGACGCGATCGAGGGCCGCAAGGACGAGCCGGCGACGACTGTCGAGGAAGCTACCGCCAAGGCGGCGGGTCTCGATCCGGCCACCCCACAAATCTCTGCACCAGACGCGGCCACGGCCGCGGTCGAGGCGCAATTGCCGAAGCCGGAAGAGCCTCTGCCGCTGGAGCCCTATGCGTTCGAGGACATCGTCCCGGGCGTCGCCGGCGCCACCGCTTTGGCGAAGCCGGAGCGGAGGCCCGAACCCTTGCCGGCTGCCGAGACCAAGCCAGTCGAAGCCAAACCCCTCGACGCCAAACCGCTCGATGCCAAACCGCTCGATGCCAAACCGCTCGATGATAAGCCGCTCGATGATAAGCCGGCGGAGCCGGTTGTCTCGGATGCGAAGCCCGATGCCGCCGCGCCGAAGCGCAAGCCGCGCGTCACCGAGCCGGACGCCGTAGCGGCCCGCACGGCGATCGAGGGCGCGCCGGCCGATCTTTTCGCTGCCGATCTGTCGCAGGCGACCCCCGCGAAGCCCGGGCGCAAGCCCCGGGTGGCGACAGCGCCTGCCGAGCCCGGGCTGAGCGATGCGGCTGCCGCACTGGACGATCCCGCGACTGCCGCGGATAAGCCGAAGCGCAAGCCGCGAGTCAGGGTCAAGTCACCTTCCGCCGGCGATGAAGGGCCGGATGCAGCATGAGCCAGGAAGACATTGATGCATCGAAGGCGCCACTGATCGAGCATCTGATCGAGTTGCGCTCGCGGCTGATCAAATCGCTGATCGCGTTCTTCATCGCCTTCTTCGCCTGCTTCATGCTCGGCAAGTTCATCTACAACATCCTGCTCTGGCCGTATGAGTTCGCGGCCGGCGGCACCGAGCACGTGAAGCTCATCTACACCGCCCCGCAGGAATTCCTGTTCACCCAGATCAAGCTCGGCATGTTCGGGGCGGCGTTCATCTCCTTCCCGGTGGTGGCAACGCAGATCTACATGTTCGTGGCGCCCGGCCTCTACAAGCATGAGCGCGGCGCCTTCCGGCCGTATCTGGTCGCGACGCCGGTGTGCTTCATTCTGGGGGCGTCGTTCGTCTATTTCGTCGCCATGCCGCTGGCGATGACCTATTTTCTGTCGATGCAGCAGATGGCGGGACCCGACTCGCCGGAAATCTCGATGCTGCCGCAGGTGAGCGAATATCTGTCGCTCATAATGACGCTGATCTTCGCCTTCGGCATCTGCTTCCAGCTCCCGGTGATCCTGACGCTGCTGGCGCAGATCGGGCTGGTGACATCCGAGCAGCTCAAGAAATTCCGCCGCTATGCGATCGTCGGCGTGTTCATCGCCGCCGCGGTGCTGACCCCGCCGGACGTCATCAGCCAGCTCGCGCTCGCCATCCCGACCTTGCTTCTCTATGAGGTCTCGGTCTACCTCGTGCGCATCGTCGAGCGCAGGCGCGCGGCGAGCGAGAATGGCGAGGCGTCGAGCCCCGCCGCATAAGCGGGATCGAGGCGCTGGGGCTTTCCCACACGTCTACCGCCGTCATGGCCGAGCTTGTCCCGGCCATCCACGTTCTTCGAGCGCCGCACTGGCGTCGAAGCGTGGATCCCCGGGACAAGCCCGGAGATGACGGTAGGCCGTGATGGGGCCTTGGCGGGTTAAGGAAAGTCGGGTTCGAGGTTACGATGCACGACATCAAATGGATCCGCGAGGAGCCGCAGGGGCTCGTGCGCGCGCTGGTTCGGCGCGGCACCGACGCAGGCGAGGCGCAGGCGCTGGTCGATCAGCTGGTCGCGGTGGATGAGCGCCGGCGCGGCGGCATCGTGAAGCTGGAAGATCTGCAGGCCCGCCGCAACGCCGCCTCCAAGGAGATCGGCGCCGCCAAGAAGGCCAAGGACGAGGCCAAGGCGAACGAGCTGATGGCCGAGGTGGCAAACCTCAAGGACGGCATTCCGGCGCTGGAAGCCGAGGTCAAGGCGGCCGAGGCCGAATTGCACGACACGCTTGCCGGCATCCCCAACGTGCCGCTCGACGACGTGCCGATCGGGGCGGACGAGAACGACAACGTCTCCTATGAGCTGGTGCCGCGCGAGGATCTGCCCTCGGGCGAGGTGCCTGTGCCGATGTGGCGCGGCGTGATGGACGACACGCCGGACGCCTATCTCTTCAAACCCGAGCAGCATTTCGAGATCGGCGAAGCGCTCGGCATGATGGATTTCGAGACGGCGGCCAAGCTTTCGGGCGCCCGCTTCGTGGTGCTCCGCGGTCAGCTCGCGCGGCTCGAGCGCGCCATCGGGCAGTTCTTCCTCGACGTCCACACTGGCGAGCACGGCTACACCGAGGTGTCGCCGCCGCTGCTGGTGAAGGACGAGGTGATGTTCGGCACGGCGCAATTGCCCAAGTTCCGCGACGACCAGTTTCGCGCCGGCGAGGACTATTGGCTCATCCCCACCGCGGAAGTGCCGCTCACCAACCTCGTGCGCGAATCCATCCTGTCGGAGGAAGAACTGCCGCTGCGCCTCACCGCGCTCACCCCGTGCTTCCGTGCCGAGGCGGGCGCGGCTGGGCGCGATACGCGCGGCATGATCCGGCAGCACCAGTTCTCCAAGGTGGAACTCGTCTCCATTACCACGCCGGAGCAGTCGCCGTTCGAGCATGAGCGGATGCTGGCCTGCGCGCAGGCGGTACTGAAGAAGCTTGGCCTGCATTTCCGGGTGCAGACGCTGTGCACCGGCGACATGGGCTTCGCCGCGGCCAAGACCCATGACATCGAGGTGTGGTTGCCCGGGCAGGCCGCCTATCGCGAGATCTCGTCCTGCTCGACCTGCACCGATTTCCAGGCGCGGCGCATGAATGCGCGTTACCGTCCATCAGGCGGCAAGCCGCCGCGTTTCGTGCACACGCTGAACGGTTCGGGCGTGGCGGTCGGTCGTGCCATGGTGGCGATCCTCGAGACCTACCAGAATGCCGACGGCTCCGTCGCAATTCCCGATGCGTTGAAGCCCTATATGGGTGGGTTGAACCGGATCGAGCGGCCGAATCCCTAGCGTGCCGTTATGCCCGGGACACGCCCGGGGATGACAACTGAAATGGCGAGAAGAAAATGCGCATTCTGGTCACCAATGACGACGGCATCCATGCCCCGGGCTTGGAGGCCTGCGCGCGGATTGCGCGGGCGCTCTCCGACGATGTCTGGGTGGTGGCGCCGGAGTTCGACCAGTCCGGCGTCTCGCACTCGCTCTCGCTGTCCGATCCGCTGCGGCTGCGCCAGGTCGAGGAGCGGCGCTTTGCGGTGAAGGGCACGCCGACCGACTGCGTGATCATGGCGGTGCGCCATATCATGATGGATGCGCGGCCCGATCTCGTGCTTTCCGGCGTCAATCGCGGCCAGAACGTCGCCGAGGATGTCGGCTATTCCGGCACGGTTGCCGGCGCCATCGAGGGCACGGTGCTCGGCATCCCGTCCATGGCGCTGTCGCAGGCCTATGGCTTCGACACCAGGAGCGCGCCGCCCTACACCGTCGCCGAGCATTTTGGGCCGGGCGTGATCCGGTCCGTGCTGGAGGAGGTGTTGCCGCCGGGCATCCTCGTCAACATCAATTTCCCCAACCGGCCGATCGACGAGGTCGCCGGCGTCGCCGTGACCGCGCAGGGCACGCGCAACCAGGACCTGCTGCGCATCGATGAGCGCAATGATGGCCGCGGCAATCCCTATTACTGGATCGCCTTCGAGAAGCGCCGGTTCGAGACGGTGAACGGCTCGGATCTGCACGC
This sequence comes from Xanthobacteraceae bacterium, assembly GCA_029266425.1. Lineage (GTDB taxonomy): Bacteria > Pseudomonadota > Alphaproteobacteria > Rhizobiales > Xanthobacteraceae > Ancylobacter. The sequence goes on along the minus strand of JAQSWY010000008.1, from coordinate 65,886 downwards.
CCTCGACCAGGGCCGCATCTCGGTGACGCCTCTCCGGCTCGACATGACCGACGAGCCGATGATGACCAGGCTGGCGCAGCGGTTCGGGAAGTAGGGACGTGGCGTTCCGCTTCCCTTTGAGGCTCGCTATGCGAGCACCTCCGAATGACGTTGATACTGAAAGAACGACGTCATGCTGGTGTGCGAGCTTGGGCGGGCCTCGAAGGATGTTGTAGCGGAACACCTCTATTCGCTGGCGTCGCTGGTCGCAGAGATTAATTATATGGTCGATCCGTAATGCGAGTGACCTTCGTGCCCGATCCTGAGGCGGACGATGCGTTGGAACGTGCCGAACTGCTGTTGACGCTGCGCAAGCGCGGCATACGCGATCCTCTTTTGATGCGCGCCTTCGAGCACGTGCCGCGCGAGCGCTTCGTCGACCCGGTATGTCGCTCGCTGGCGTGGCTCGACCAGGCGTTGCCCATCTCCTGCGGCCAGACCATCAGCCAACCCGCGGTGGTGGCGCTGATGACCGAGGCGCTCGAACTCAAGCCGCGGCATTCGGTGCTGGAGATCGGCACCGGCAGCGGCTACCACGCCGCCATTCTCGGCCAGATCGCCGAGAGCGTAATCACGGTGGAGCGCTTCCGCACCCTGGCGCAGACCGCGGCGGATCGGCTGAAGCGGCTCGGCTACAGCAACATCGAGGTCGTGGTGGCCGACGGCTCCACCGGCTATGCGCCACGCGCGCCCTATGACCGCATCATCGTCACTGCGGCGGTCGAGGAAGTGCCTCCCGCGCTGTTCGATCAGCTGCGGCTGGGCGGGGTGCTGGTCGCCCCGGTAGGCCCGCCGCAGGAAACCCAGATGCTGATCCGCTACGTGCTCACCGCCGACGGCATCGCCAAGCGCGAGATGGTGCCGGTGCGCTTCGTGCCGCTGCTGAGAGGCGTGGCGCAGGTGTTGTGACGCAAGTGCCCGGCCTTCGTCATCCCGGCTCGGCCTTCGGCCGTCCGGATAACGACTCGGATGAGCGAATCCAACTGTGTCTTTCTAGCAACCGTCAATCCACAAGTCGCCGCGAATCCGCCCGAATTTGCTTCCTCCGCTACGGCGCTTAAACCCATGTTTACCTATACGGCCACTTAATGCGGACGTGTGTAGCGTTCGGGTGTGGTGCGATGCGTAGCTTTCCGATGTCGGGTTCGGTGCCCTTTGTGCGGCTTGCCGCAATGGCCCTTCTGGCGGGTACGGCCGCCGCGTGCAGCGCCGATGCCAACCGCTTTGGTGATCCCAATTCCAATCCTTTTGCCGCAAGCGACCGCATGTCGTCGCCGGCCTATACGGGTTCGGTAGGCGCGGCGCCGTCCGCCCCGGTGCAGAGCGCGCCAATGGGCGCTCCCGGCGGCTATCAGCAGCAGCCGGCGCCTTATGGCGCCCCGGCGCAGATCTCGCCGCAGAACAATCAGCCTTACGGTTCCTCGCCCTATGGCGCGGCGCCGGCCTCGAATTCCTACGCATCCAATCCGGCCCCGGCTGCGCAGCCGATCTACGGCTCGCGCCCGACGGCGCCTCAGGCTTCTGCTGCCTCGGCGCGGACGCCCGCGGCCGGCGGCGGCACCCATGTTGTCGCGTCCGGCGAGAGCCTGACCTCCATCGCCCGTCTGTATGGCGTGCCGCGCTCGACGCTCGCCGAAGCCAACAAGATGGACATCAACGGTTCGGTCCGCATCGGCCAGCGCATCGCCGTCCCCGGTTCGGGCACGCTCACCGCGAGCGCGGCCAAGCCGGCTGCGACTCCGGCACCGCGTGCGAGCCTCGCGGCGAAGCCGGCGCCGGCTGCGGCTCCGGTGGTCGCCGCCGCTCCCGCCAAGCCGAAGCCTGCCGAGGTGAAACCGGTGGCGCAGGCCGCATCGGCCGCTGCCGCCGAAAAGAACGCTCAGCTCATCGCCGCGGTGAAGCCGGCGGAGCCGGCCGAGGACGCGGTGAAGGGCGACGACAAGCAGGCCGGCATGCAGTTCCGCTGGCCGGTGCGCGGCCGCATCATTTCCGGCTTCGGCCCGAAGCCGGGCGGACAGCAGAATGAAGGCATCAACGTCTCGGTGCCGGAAGGCACCTCGGTCAAGGCGGCCGAGGACGGTGTCGTCGCTTATGCCGGCAACGAGCTGAAGGGTTACGGCAATCTGGTCCTGATTAAGCACGCCGACGGCTGGGTGACGGCCTATGCCCACAATAGCGCGATCGACGTGAAGAAGGGCGAGACCGTGAAGCGCGGCCAGACCATCGCCAAGGCCGGCCAGACCGGCTCGGTGACCTCGCCGCAGGTGCATTTCGAGATCCGCAAGGGCTCGCAGCCGGTCGATCCGAGCTCGCATCTCGCCGGGCTCTGAACGTGATCGCCTGAGATATAAAAAAGGGCTCGGAAACGAGCCCTTTTTCATCTGTGAAGATCGAACACCGGCGCGACGTTCGGACCTTGGCGCCGGTCACTGCGGGGCGGCGGGCTAGCCTTTCAGGGGCACGCCGAGCCGCCCCGCCACATCCTGTACAAATTGGAACGCCGTACGGCCCGAGCGCGCACCGCGCGTCGTCGCCCACTCCAGCGCCTCGCGGCGCAATTCGTCGGCGTCGATCGGGATGCCGAAATGGGCGATGTAGCCGTTCACCATGGCGAGATATTCGTCCTGGCTGCATTTGTGGAAGCCGAGCCAAAGGCCGAAGCGATCCGACAGCGAGACCTTCTCCTCCACCGCCTCGCCCGGATTGATCGCGGTCGAGCGCTCATTCTCCATCATGTCGCGCGGCAGCAGGTGCCGGCGGTTGGAGGTGGCGTAGAAGATGACGTTTTCCGGCCGGCCTTCGATGCCGCCTTCCAGCACCGCCTTCAGCGATTTGTAGGAGGTGTCGTCGGCGTCGAAGGAAAGGTCGTCGCAGAACACGATGAAGCGGAATGGCGAGGACCGCATCAGCGCCATCAAGGCGGGCAGCGTCTCGATGTCCTCGCGGTGGATCTCCACGAGCTTCAGCGGCGCCTTGCCATCCTTGGCAAGCTCGGCGTTCACCGCCGCATGGGCGGCCTTGACCAGCGAACTCTTGCCCATGCCGCGAGCGCCCCAGAGGAGGGCGTTGTTGGCGGGCAGGCCGTTGGCGAAGCGGGTGGTGTTGTCCACCAGCACGTCGCGGGTGCGGTCGATACCCTTGAGGAGACCCATCTCGACCCGGTTGACCTTGGCTACCGGCTCCGGGCGGCCGGGATCGGCGTGCCAGACAAAGGCGTCGGCGATGGCGAAATCGACATTGGTCGCGCGTGCCGGGGCCAGACGGTCGAGGGCATCGGCGATGCGGGCGAGCAGCAGGCCGAAATCGGGGGCGTTGGTGGCATTTTGGGTCGGGGCGGTCATGTGAGGCTCCTTGCCGGCCGGGAGATACCGGGCACCGCGTTTGCCTGCAAGCGAAGGGGCCATCTTCCGTTACGTGATCCGATGCGCTTTATCGGCGTTTGCAAACCGCAGGCGCGTCAGTATAGTCCGCGCCGCTTCGCCGGGCGGTTCGCGCCCGTCTCATGATTTCGACGACAAGGGACTTCCATGTTCATTACGCCCGCCTATGCGCAGGCTGCCGCTCCCGGCGGCTTCGACATGCTCACGTCGCTGCTGCCCTTCGTGCTCATCTTCGTGATCATGTATTTCCTCATCCTGCGCCCGCAGCAGCGCAAGGTGAAGGCGCACCAGGAATTGGTGAAGGGCATCCGCCGCGGCGACACCGTCGTCACCTCGGGCGGCCTCATCGGCAAGGTGGCCCGCGTCATCGATGACAACGAGATCGAGCTCCAGCTCGCCGACAATGTGAAGATTCGTCAGCTCCGCGGCATGATCTCGGACGTGCGCGCCAAGGGCGAGCCTGCCAAGGACGAAGGCGCGGCCTGACGCATTGGTGGCGGCGCCAACGAGCATATTCCGCAGGAGTTGAACGGCTTTTGCGACAAGAATATGCTCTAGCTTATTGAATCCAGAGCACTTTCTCATCGCTCGGGTGGTTCCGTCCGAAAGATGAGAGCTCTAAAGGCGCCCCGGAAAGACGCACATGCTCTATTTCTCCAAATGGAAGGCTCTGGCGATCGGGGCGGTCTGCGCGATCATCTGCCTGATGGCGGTGCCGAGCCTCCTGTCGTCCACCGCCTTCCAGGATCTGCCGGGCTTCCTGCAGCGCAAGATCGTGCTTGGCCTCGACCTCCAGGGCGGCTCCTACATCGTGCTGCAGGTCAGTGCCGACGATGTGCGCAAGGGCCGGCTGGAGACGTTGCGCGACGATGCCCGCCGCGTGCTGCGCGACGCCCGCGTCGGCTATACCGGCCTGAACATCCAAAACAATGCGGTCGTGGTGACGATCCGCGAGGGGCAGGACGCCTCGACTGCCCTCACCAAGCTGCGCGAACTGGCCCAGCCGCTCGGCGGCGTGCTGGCCGGGAACGGCCAGCTCGACACCGATGTCGCGGCGAGCGGCAACACCATCACGCTCACGCCGACCTCGGCCGGCATCCAGTCGCGCACCATCCAGGCGGTGGGGCAGTCCATCGAGATCATCCGCAAGCGCATCGACCAGCTCGGCACCACCGAGCCGTCGATCCAGCGCCAGGGCGCCGACCGCATCCAGGTCCAGGTGCCGGGTCTCCAGGACCCCTCGCGCCTGAAGGCGCTGCTGGGCCAGACCGCGCAGCTCACCTTCCGCCTGGTCGATCCGACCATGAGCCCGCAACAGGCGCAGCAGACGCGCCCGCCCGCGGGCTCGGAAGTGCTGATGTCGCAGGACAGTCCGCCGACGCCCTATTTGATCGAGCAGCGCGTGCTGGTCGCCGGGCAGGATCTCGTCGACGCCCAGCCGGGCTTCGATCAGAATACCCGCGAGCCGATCGTCACCTTCCGCTTCAACACCAATGGTGCGCGCCGCTTCGCCGAGGCGACGCAGCAGAATGTGGGCCGGCCCTTCGCCATCGTGCTCGACAATCACGTGATCTCGGCGCCGGTGATCCGCGAGCCGATCACCGGCGGCTCCGGCCAGATCAGCGGCAATTTCACTGTCCAGCAGGCCAACGACCTCGCCATCCTGCTGCGCGCCGGCGCCCTGCCGGTGCCGCTGCAAGTGGTGGAGGAGCGCACGGTCGGTCCTGGCCTCGGCGCCGATTCGATCGCCGCCGGCATGCTGGCCTCCTATGTCGGCGCCGCCCTGGTCGCGGCCTTCATGATCGCCACCTATGGCCTGTTCGGGGTCATTGCGGTGATCGCGGTGGCGGTGAACGTCGGCATGATCCTCGGCCTGCTCGCCATGCTTGGCGCCACGCTCACGCTGCCCGGCATTGCCGGCATCGTGCTCACCGTCGGCATCGCGGTGGATTCCAACGTGCTGATCTATGAGCGCATCCGCGAGGAAGCGCGCGCCGGCCGCTCGGCGATTTCCGCCATCGACCACGGCTTTACCCGGGCGCTGGCCACCATCCTCGATTCGAACATCACCACCTTCATCGCGGCGGCGGTGCTGTTCTATATCGGGTCGGGCCCCGTGCGCGGCTTCGCCATCACCTTCGGCATCGGCATCATCACCACGGTGTTCACTGCCTTCACGCTGACGCGCCTTCTGGTCGCGATGTGGGTGCGCTGGAAGCGCCCGCAGCACGTCCCGATCTGATAAGGGCGGAGAAAAGACATGCGTTTGCTCCGCATCGTTCCGGACGACACCAATTTCGACTTCATGCGCTTCCGGCGCATCTCGTTCCCGATCTCGGCGGTGCTGTCGATCGTCGCCCTGGTCGCGTTCCTGACGCTCGGCCTGAATTTCGGCATCGACTTCAAAGGCGGCACGCTGCTCGAGGTGCGCTACCCGAACAACACGCTGAACATGGCGGACGTGCGCGGCAAGCTGGAGGCGCTCAACCTCGGCGAGGTGCAGATCCAGGAGATCGGCGGGGATGGCGAGGTGCTGATCCGCATCGCCCAGCAGCCGGGCGGTGAGCAGGCGCAGCAGGCCGTGGTCGGAAGGGTGCGCGCCAGCCTCGGCGACCAAGTGGAGTACCGCCGCGTTGAGGTGGTGGGACCGCGCGTCTCGCAGGAACTGCTCAGCTACGGCATCATCGGCCTGATGCTCGCCGTGGTGGCGATCCTGATCTATCTGTGGTTCCGCTTCGAATGGCAGTTCGCGCTCGGCGCCTCGATCGCCAACTTCCACGATATCGTGCTGACCATCGGCTTCATGGCGATCTTCCGGATCGATTTCGATCTGACCAGCGTCGCCGCGCTTCTGACCATTCTCGGCTATTCGCTGAACGACACGATCGTCATCTATGACCGCATCCGCGAGATGCTGCGGCGCTACAAGAAGATGCCGACGGACGAATTGCTGAACCATTCGGTGAATTCGACGCTGTCGCGCTCGGTCATCACCCACGTCACCGTCACGCTCGCGCTGTTCGCGCTGGTGCTGTTCGGTGGCCGGGCGATCCACTCCTTCTCGGTGACCATGCTGTTCGGCGTGGTGCTGGTCGGCACCTACACCTCGATCTTCATTGCCTCGCCGCTGCTCATCTATCTCGGGGTGACGACCCGGACGATGGAGGCCAAGGCCGAGGCTAGCGGCCCCAATCCCAAGGCGGAGCGGGCGACGACCTGATCGCCCGGGTTTCCCCATGGCGACACCCGACGCCCATCTGCCGCGACAGGTGCCTATCGAGGGCTACGGCCACGGCTTCTTCCACTTCGCCGGCATGGCGTCGGATGGCTCGATCCTCGCTCTGCCCTCCGGCATCCATGGCTGGGCGCCGCGCACCACGGCCGAGATCGACGAGGCTGCGCTCGCCCTGGTGTTCGCGGAGGCGAGCGCGCTGGAGTTGCTGATCATCGGCACCGGCACCGAGCCCTGGGCGATCCCCGACGCGCTGCGCTGGCGACTGCGCGATGCCGGTCTCGCCGTCGACGCCATGCCGACCCGTCCCGCGGCCTCGACCTACAACGTGCTGTTGGACGAGGGCCGGCCGGTGGCCGCGGCGCTGCTAGCGTTGCCATAGCCGTGCTGTGGCAATGCCGTAGGGATGCTGTGGCTTTGCTTGAAAATCCTCCGAGGCTCGCCTTTGGCTCGCACCTCAGGATGAGGTTCGTCTATAAGCACGACCTCATCCTGATGTGCCCGGCATAGCCGGGCGTCGAAGGATGTTCCCACCGAGCGACACGCCCCGACATTCATGACCGACGCCTCCGCCATCACGCACTGCGCCGAACTGGTCCGCACGCTCGACCGCGACCGCTATGTCGCCGACCTGTTCGCTCCGGAGGAGCGTCGCGGCGCGCTGTTCGCGCTGCACGCTTTCAACATCGAAGTGTCGCGGGTGCGCGAGGCGATCACCAATCCGATGGCCGGAGAGGTACGCCTGCAATGGTGGAACGACGCGCTGATCGGCGATGCGCGCGGCGATGTCGCGGCCAACCCCGTGGCGGCGGCGCTGCTCGACGCGATCACCACCTACCATCTGCCGAAGGAGGCGCTGTTCGCCCTCGTCGATGCCCGGATCTTCGATCTCTATGACGATCCGCTGCCGAGCGTGAACGATCTCGAAGGCTATGCCGGGGAAACCTCCTCGGCGCTGATCCGGCTCGCCACGCTGATCCTGACCGGAGCCAGCGATACCGCCTCCGCCGAGGCGGCCGGCCACGCCGGCGTCGCCTATGCGGTGGCCGGGTTGCTCCGCGCGTTCCCGCTGCACGCGCGGCGCGGGCAATGCTTCGTGCCGCTGGAACTGCTCAGGGCGCACGGGGTCGGCCGCGACGAGGCGGTCTCCGGCACGGTCACGCCGGGGCTGCGCGCGGCGCTCGCCGACATGCGCAATCTGGCCCGCCGGCATTATGAGCAGGCGCAGGTGGCGCTCCTAGAAGTCAGGCGGGAGAATCTGCCGGCCTTCCTGCCGCTCGCTCTGGTGCCCGGCGATCTCGCGCGGATGGAACGACGGGAGCACGATCCATTCGTCGAGGTACCGTCCACGCCGCCATTGGCGCGGCTGTGGCGGCTGTGGCGGGCCTCCAGGGGCAGTCGTTGAAGCTCAGATTCCCCGCCGCATGCGGTCGGTGAGGTTCAGCCGGCCGCGCACGATCGGCTCCAGCGCGGCGGCCTCGGGCTCTGTTTTCGGCAGCAGTGCCATCTGGTCGATCTGGTTCAGCGCGACGAGCCGCAGCAGGTCGTCGCGCACCGTCCCATCCGTGCCGCGCGGCAGAGCGGGGACGATCTGGATGTGCTCTGGCGGCAATTGGCCGGGCAGCCGGGTCGCCACATGGGTGCGCAGCGCCTCGGCGGTCACGGAGGGCTCGGCCTCGACGAAGGCATAGAGGCCGAAGGAGCCGCCCGCGGTCGGGAAATCGGTGATGTGGACGTCGTGCACGCCGCCGAACCCCGCGATCACCGGGGTGATGCGCGGGCCTTCCTGCATGGCCCGCGGACCGCGTCCTTCCGTGTCCTGGTAGGAGAGCAGGCGGCGGGTGACGAAGATGTAGGCCTTCTTGCCGGTCGCCATCCACACCCGGTTGAAGATGCTCTTGCGGGCGAGGATCTTCTTCTCGCGCGGGGTGAGCGCCTCCGGACAGTAGGAGCGCTTGTGCTTGAGCAGATGGCGGATGTCTTCATAGGCGGCGATGCGGAACAGCTTGGAGCGGCCCGAGAAGCAGACCGCGAGCTGGAAATCCATCAGCACCGCCGAGCCGTCGGCGGCACGCAGCCAGTTCTGCTGCTTGGCGAGATCGTTATGGGCGATGTGGCGGCGGTGCACTTCGCGCAGGCCCGCCCGTGCCGAGCGGAACCAGGCGAGGTCGCCATAGGGCCGGGCGAGCTGCAGCGGGACGCCGTCGACGAAGCCGCGTACGAGATAGCCTTCCTCGAGCGCATAGACCGGGACGGTGTGGCCCGAGCCCTCGGCGCGGCGCAGCGCCTTCGCCTCGCGGCGGGCGAAACTGCGGGCGAGCGGCTTCACCCACCATTTTACGTCGTCGTAGCGCCGGCGCACCGCCGGATGGTCAACGGACGCGTCGCGCCAGATGCCGCGCTCGATGGTGCTGAAGATGTCGCGCTTCAGCACCGAATCCAGAATGAATTCGCCGGCCGATATCTTTTGGCTCACGCGGCGGCCTCGTGCGGCACGCCCGCGACGTTCGCGGCATAGGCATCCATGTCGCATAGCGCGCGGCGGGCCATCTCCTGCTTCTTGGCGACAGTCTTGGCGTTGCCGCGCAGGCGATTGCCATCGGCGTCGCGGGTCGGCACCGCGTCCAGCGGCGGGAACAGGCCGAAATTGACGTTCATCGGCTGGAACGACCGAGGACCCGCCGACGAGCCATCTTCCTGCGTCTCGATGTGCCCGCCGGTGATATGCGCGAGCAGGGCACCGAGCGCCGTGGTCGGCGGCGGCGGCACGAGCGCCTCGCCCCGACGCTCGGCGGCGGCGAAGATGCCGGCGATAAGGCCAATCGAGGCGCTCTCCACATAGCCCTCGCAGCCGGTGATCTGGCCGGCGAAGCGCAGCCGCGGCTCGGCCTTCAGCCGCAGCGTGCCGTCGAGCAGCTTCGGCGAATTGAGATAGGTGTTGCGATGCAGGCCGCCAAGCCGGGCGAACTCGGCGTTCTCGAGGCCCGGTATCATGCGGAAGATGCGCACCTGCTCGGCATGGCGCGCTTTGGTCTGGAAGCCGACAATGTTGAACAGCGTGCCGAGCGCATTGTCCTGGCGAAGCTGGACGATGGCGTGCGATTTCACGTCGGGGGAGCGCGGATTGGTGAGGCCCACAGGCTTCATCGGGCCGTGGCGCAGCGTCTCGGGGCCGCGCGCGGCCATGACCTCGATCGGCAGGCAGCCGTCGAAATAGGGCGTCGACGCCTCGAATTCGCGGAACGGCACGGTGTCGGAGGCGATGAGGGCGGCAACGAAGGCATCGTACTGCGCCTTGTCCATCGGGCAGTTGATGTAGTCCGCGCCGGTGCCGCCGGGTCCCGGCTTGTCGTAGCGCGACTGGAACCAGGCGACGTCCATATTGATGGAATCGAAATGCACGATTGGCGCGATCGCGTCGAAGAAGGCGAGGGCGCTCTCGTCGGTGCGCGCGCGGATGGCTTCGGCGAGCGCGGGCGAGGTAAGGGGGCCGGTGGCGATGATGACGCTGTCCCACTCGTCCGGCGGCAGGCCGGCGACCTCGCTGCGGGCGATCTCGATCAGCGGCGAGGCCTCGATCGTCGCGGTGACTGCCTGCGAGAAGCCGTCGCGATCGACCGCCAGCGCCCCGCCGGCCGGGAGCTGATGACGATCGGCGCAGGCCATGATGAGTGAGCCGAGGCGGCGCATCTCGGCATGCAGCACGCCGACCGCATTGGAGGTCGCATCATCGGAGCGGAAGGAATTGGAGCAGACCAGTTCGGCGAGCCCGTCGGTCTTGTGGGCGTCGGTGCCGCGCTCGGGCCGCATCTCGTGCAGCACCACGGGCACACCGCGCTTCGCCAGCTGCCAGGCTGCTTCCGAGCCCGCGAGCCCACCGCCGATCACATGCACCGGGCGCATCGTCACCGTCATTCTGCTCCGTCCGATCGTAGTTGCGCCTGTTAGCACGGAATGCAGCCGGTCAAAACAAAACGGCCCCGGGAAACCGGGGCCGTGATGGTCTTGTATGCAGTACCGTTCAGGCCGCGGAAGCGGCGGCCCGGCGGGCGACGCTGGCGATCTCGCCGCGCGACACGTTGATGTCGGCCAGCGTACGATCGTCCAGAACCGAAAGCTCGATCAGCGTGCGGCGGTAAGCCTGCCAACGACGGATCTGCTTGGCGATAAAGCCGAAGAGCAGCATGGTTTTCTCCTATTAGACGCGAGGGCGACCGGCTGTTCGGCTGCACACTCGATAATCATGTTGCTGCCTATATATTCGACACCGTGCACATCCGGTAGCTGGTATCTGGCATTCCAGCCCTGCATGCTGCGCATGCGAAGTTCATATTCCATTCACTTTCCGGACGTTTGCCGCACTCCGGCCGCATCAGAGATGCTGCAGTGCGGGAGGGTGTCTTTTTCCGGGCATCATCGCGGGCGGGCGAGAAACAGTCCCTCTCCCATTGGGGAGAGGTGGCCCGCGAAGCGGGTCGGTGAGGGGGAGCGCGATCGCGGTGCGTTGAACACCACTCACTCAAGTCCTCTCCGTCAAAGTCGGATGCATCTGACTTCGAACACCCGGAATGCTGAACTCGGCAATAGCCGAGTTCAGTGCGCGCTCAGACGCCCGCCGGGATCAGAGATGGTGATTGTGGACGAGCCTGCTAGGCCGCCGCCAGCGCATGCTCCAGGTCGGCTATGATGTCCGCCACGTCCTCCAGCCCGACCGACAGCCGGACCACGTCCGGTCCGGCGCCGGCGAGCGTCTTCTGCTCGTCGGACAGCTGGCGGTGCGTGGTCGAGGCGGGATGGATGATCAGCGAGCGGGTGTCGCCGATATTGGCGAGGTGGGAGAACAGCTTGACGTTCGACACCAGCGCGACGCCGGCCTCGTACCCCCCAGCGAGACCAAAGGTGAAGACGCCGCCGGCGCCCTTCGGCACATAACGCCTGGCGAGGTTGTGGTAGCGGTCGCCGGCGAGGCCCGGATAGCTAACCCAGTCCACCTTCGGATGCGCCGCCAGATACTCGGCGACCGCCAGCGCATTGTCGCAATGGCGCTGGATGCGCAGCGGCAGGGTCTCGATGCCGGTGAGAATCAGGAAGGCGTTGAAGGGCGACAGCGCCGGGCCGAGATCGCGCAGGCCGAGCACGCGGGCGGCGATGGCGAAGGCGAAATTGCCGAAGGTCTCGCCGAGCACCACGCCCTGATATTCCGGCCGCGGCTGCGACAGGAACGGATAGCGACCCTCGCGCATCCAGTTGAAGGTGCCGCAATCGACGATCACGCCGCCGATGGAATTGCCGTGGCCGCCGAGGTATTTGGTGGCGGAATGGACGATGATGTCGGCGCCATGGTCGATGGGCCGCATCAGATAGGGCGTCGCCAGCGTGTTGTCGACGATGAGAGGCACGCCGGCGCGCTTCGCGATCTTCGAGATCGCCGCAATATCGGTGACGATGCCGCCCGGATTGGCGATCGATTCGACAAAGATCGCTTTGGTGCGCGGCGACACGGCGCGCTCGAACGAGGCGATATCGTCACCATCCGCCCAGACCACATTCCAGCCGAAGCTCTTGAAGGCGTGGTTGAACTGGTTGATCGAGCCGCCATAGAGCTTGCGCGCGGCGATGAATTCGTCGCCGGGCGCCAGCAGTGTCTGGAAGGTGATGAGCTGCGCGGCATGGCCGGAGCCGACCGCCACGGCAGCGGTGCCGCCTTCGAGCGCGGCGACGCGCTCCTCCAGCACGGCGTTGGTGGGGTTGCCGATGCGGCTATAGATGTTGCCGAACGCCTGCAGCCCGAACAGCGCGGCGGCGTGATCGACATCTTCGAACACGAAGGAGGTGGTCTGGTAGATCGGCGTGACCCGCGCCTTGGTGGTCGGGTCCGGCTGCGCGCCGGCATGGATGGCGAGGGTGGCGAAGCCGGGGGTATGGCTGTCGGGCGTATCACTGTCGGTCACTGCGTCCTCCGCATGTCGTTTCCTAACCGGGGGGGCGCGGGTTTGTACTCCTTATCGGAGTGGGGGGCGAGGGTGGGTTGCCCTGCTTCAGCATCCTTCGAGGCTCGCTGTGCTCGCACCTCAGGATGACGTGGTTCCTACTAGGACGTCATCCTGAGGTGCCCGCCTCAGGCGGGCCTCGAAGGATGCTGAAGCAAAGCGCCCGTCACGCCACAGGCTTCAACCCCAGCCGTGGGATCTCGATTGCCGGGCAGCGGTCCATGATCACCGCGACGCCGGCGGCCTCCGCCATCGCGGCCGCGGCGTCGTCGCGCACGCCGAGCTGGCTCCAGATCAGTTTCGGCCTCGGCGAGAGCGCCAGCGCCTCGGCAACGACGCCCGGCAGATAGTGCGGGTTGCGGAACACGTCGACCATGTCGATCGGTTCGGGGATGTCGGCGAGCCGGGCATAGGTCGGCAGGCCGGCAATGTCCCGGCCGGCCTGTCCCGGATTGACCGCGAACACCTTGTAGCCGTGGCGGGCGAGGAAGCGCGCCACCCCATGGCTCGGTCGCTCCGGCTTGGGGCTCGCACCGACCACCGCGATGGTGCGGACCGAATTCAGCCAGTCGGCGATGAAGGCGTCGTCATAGTGGTCATGTGTCATCGGCAGGCCATGTCACCGGCAGTCCATCTCATCGCGAGGTCGTCATCGTCAGGCTTGGGACCACAATGGCGGAGAGCGTCCATTTCGCCTCTTCGCCCTTGCCGGATTTGGCGAAGCACAGGCGCGTCGCCTCGAAGGAGAGCGTGCGGTCGCCTTTGGCAAAGCCGCGCTTGCCGTTCGGCAACGCCACCGCATACCAGTCGCGCTGCCCGTCCTTGCCCTCGACAGCGCCTTCGATGAAGGGAACGACGGCGCCTCGCTTCAGGGTCGCGGCGGCGGGGGCGGCGCTGTCCGGCTGCTCCAGGAATGAGGTGTCCTCGCCGAGATAGACGAGATTGTCCGGCACCTCGTCCGCAGCTTCGGCAATCGCCAGCACCTGCTCGCGGTCGAAGCGCGGCTCGGCCGGGGCGCAATAGGTGCCGGGCACCTGGCGGGAGCGGCTGACCGAGCCCTTGGCCAATGCCTCCGAGACGGTCATCAGGATCAGCCCGTCGAGCGCCTTGCGGTTCGGTTCAGCGTCGCTGGTGGCGAGCAGGCCGACCGCCTTGTCGAGCCGTTCCGGCCCGGCAACCCCCGCCTCCAGCTTCACCGGCTTCGGCGGGCCGGGCGGCGGGAAGCCGATCGGCGGAGTGATGATGGCGAGATCGGGGGAGGTCACATCGCGAATCGCGGCGACATTCCGGGCGGCGGCGGCGGCGCGGAGTTGGTCGAGCAGGGCGACGAGGCCGGGATCGTCTGCGCCCTTGTGGTCGAAGCTGATGGTCGCCGGCTTGTAGCGGCGCAGCGGACGGTCCTCTGCGCTCGCCGCCATAGAAATCGAACAGACCACCCCGATCGCGCTCGCCGCGCCGATGGCCCACCGCATTGGACGCATTATCCACCCCAAAATGACAACGTTCCGGGTGGTACAACCTACCCGGTCTCGCCGTGCAAGATAGGCAGGGATACCGCCATGCGGAAGCCTCAAGCCCCTTATCGTTCGGATGGTGTCATCCGAACGATAAGAAGGTGCTCTCGATTCAAGGCGTTTGGAGCATGTTTTCAGCGCAGGAGTTCATTCAACTCCTACGGAACATGCGCCTAGCCGCCGCGCTTCTCGATCACGGCGCGGCACGCGGGGGAAAGCTTGGCCTTCTGCCTGGAGAGGCAGGCGAGCGCCCGTCCGTCGCCCGGCGACACGCCAGCGCAGAATTTCTGGTAGTCCGCCGTGCAGGCCATGCGCTCGGCGGCAGTCCCGTTCTCCTGCGGCTGTTGCTGCTGCGCCAATACAACTGTGCCGAGCAGCGGCACCATGACGAAGAACGCGAGCGGAAGGGCGTGAATCATGCGCATGGAGACATTCCCGGTAAGACCAGAAGGTCGAGATGATGCGTCGCGCCCAATCAGTGCTACAGCGATGCGGGAGGCCAGACAAGACCGGGATGGGGAGCGCGTGCATGACCACGGACCAACTTCAGGCCTACCTCGTCGGAGAATTCCCGCAGGCCTTCGGACCGGGACAGGCGCATCGTATCGAGGCGGCGGGCGAGGGGGCTGCGTTGGTGCGGCTGGAGGCCGCCGACCAGCACCTGCGGCCCTGCGGGACGGTATCCGGCCCGGCGCTGATGGGACTTGCCGACATCGCCGCCTATGCCGCGATCCTGGCCGCCATCGGCGAGGTGCCGCTGGCGGTCACCACGAACTTCTCCATCAATTTCCTGCGTAAGCCGACGCCGGGGGCGATCCTGGCGGAAGCGCGCCTGCTGAAGCTCGGCAAGAGGCTCGCCGTGTGCGAGGTCGATCTGCGGTCTGAAGGCGACGACGAGCTCTGCGCCCATGCGGTGACGACCTATTCGATCCCGACCACCGGGGCTTAGGCAGAGGCAATATAATACCTAAATCATAAGATACTGATTTCCATTGCGAAATCCGGCCGTTCGCGCATTGATTTTGCGCGACGGCTCGGTTAGAAGCCGCGCTCAAGTGAACGGGTTGCGTCAATGCGGCTCGCACATTCCCGAATCCCACGGATCAATCCCATGAAGACGTTCTCGGCCAAGCCCGCCGACATCGAGAAGAAGTGGGTGGTGATCGACGCTTCCGGCCTCGTGGTCGGCCGGCTCGCGACGATCATCGCTACCCGCCTCAAGGGCAAGCACAAGCCCATCTACACCCCGCATGTCGATTGCGGCGACAATGTCGTCGTGGTGAATGCCGAGAAGGTGGTCCTCACCGGCCGCAAGCGCGACCAGAAGGTCTATTACCACCACACCGGCTTTCCCGGCGGGATCAAGGAGCGCACCGCGAAGTTCCTGCTTGATGGTCGCTTCCCGGAGCGCGTCGTCGAGAAGGCGGTGGAGCGCATGCTCGCCCGCGGCCCGCTCGGCCGCAAGCTGATGGGCAATCTCCGTGTCTACAAGGGCCCCAGCCATCCGCACGAGGCGCAGCAGCCCGAAGCGCTCGATGTCGCCGCCCTGAACCCCAAGAATGCGAGGAACTGACATGGCCGAGGTTCTCCAGTCCCTCGAGGGTCTCGAATCCCTGAAGCCGCAGGCCCCGGAAGCGCCGAAGCACGTCCAGAAGCTCGACAAGTTCGGCCGTGCTTATGCCACCGGCAAGCGCAAGGACGCCGTGGCCCGCGTGTGGGTCCGTCCCGGCACCGGCAAGATTACCGTCAATGAGCGCACCCTCGAGGTCTATTTCGCCCGTCCGGTGCTGCGCATGATCATCCAGCAGCCCTTCGCGGCTGCGGCCCGTAGCGGCCAGTATGACGTGGTGTGCACCGTCTCCGGCGGCGGCCTCTCCGGCCAGGCCGGCGCGCTGCGCCACGGCATCTCCCGCGCGCTCACCTATTACGAGCCGGAGCTGCGCGGCCCGCTGAAGAAGGGCGGCTTCCTTACCCGCGACAGCCGCGTGGTCGAGCGCAAGAAGTACGGCCGCGCCAAGGCCCGCCGCAGCTTCCAGTTCTCGAAGCGCTGATCGACGGCACATCGAATTGCGAAAGGCGGGCTCAGGCCCGCCTTTTTTTGTTCCGGAACGGAATACCTAGAATTCTCTACTATTCTATTCAAGAATCCTTCACATCCTCAGGTCGATAGAGGGCCGGGAGACGCAACTCTCGCCATCCGATCGGGCCCATGCCTTACGATCCCCTGACCCTCTGGCTGCTGATCGTCTTTGTCACGGTGCTGACGTCGGGCATCCTGGTGCTCACCTGGATGACGACGCCGGGCTCGACGCCGCGTGCAAGGTCGCCAAGCGCGTTCGTGCGGCGTTTCGCCCCGAGGCGGGCGCCTTGAGACTTTCGGGCGTCGCCGGCACCGTCAGCATCGGCGTCGTGGTCGGCATCGCGCCCGCGAACATCGTGCCGGAAAGCCTCGGCCCGCTCCTGGCGCGCGCCGACGCCGCGCTCTCGCGCCAAGGCGCAGGGCCGCGACCGTGTCGAGACCTCCCGCGCCGAGCCGCAGCCGGCGCTGCGTGCGGTGGACCCGGGGATCCAGGCATCGACCAGGTGCGACGCGGAGCGGCTGGATTCCCGGGTCAAGCCCGGGGATGAGGGCTGTTGGCATAGAAATATAGCCGACAAATGAAAGAGGCGCCCGGAGGCGCCTCTCATAGATATCCGGGTCGAATGACCGGGCGGTCAGACCGAGTAATACATCTCGAACTCGACCGGGTGCGGCGTCATCTCGAAGCGCGCGACCTCGGTCATCTTCAGCTCGATATACGAGTTGATGAAGTCGTCGTCGAACACGCCGCCCTTCTTCAGGAACTCGCGGTCCTTGTCGAGCGAGCCGAGGGCCTCGCGCAGCGAGCCGCACACCGTCGGGATCTTCTTCAGCTCCTTTGGCGGCAGATCGTAGAGGTCCTTGTCCATGGCCGGACCCGGATCGATCTTGTTCAGGATGCCGTCGATACCGGCCATGAACAGCGCCGAGAAGGCGAGATAGGGGTTCGCGCCCGGATCGGGGAAGCGGACCTCGACGCGCTTGGCCTTGGGCGAGGTGGTGTAGGGGATGCGGCAGGAGGCGGAGCGGTTGCGCGAGGAGTAGGCGAGGAGGACCGGCGCCTCATAGCCCGGGACCAGACGCTTGTAGGAGTTGGTCAGCGGGTTGGTGAAGGCGTTCAGCGCCTTGGCATGCTTGATGATGCCGCCGATGTACCACAGGCATTCCTGGCTGAGGTCGGCGTACTTGTTGCCGGCAAACAGCGGCTTGCCTCCCTTCCAGATCGACTGGTGCACATGCATGCCCGAGCCGTTGTCGCCGAACACCGGCTTCGGCATGAAGGTCGCCGTCTTGCCATAGATGTTGGCGACCTGGTGGATGCAGTACTTATAGATCTGCAGATGGTCGGCCATGGTGACGAGCGGGCCGAACTTGAGGCCGAGTTCGTGCTGGGCGGACGCCACCTCGTGGTGGTGCTTCTCGACCTTGGCGCCCATCTTGGCCATGGAGGCCAGCATCTCGCCACGCATGTCCTGCGCGCTGTCGACCGGCGGCACCGGGAAATAGCCGCCCTTGGTCTTCACGCGGTGGCCGAGATTGCCGCCCTCATATTCGGTGTCGAAATTGGTCGGCAGCTCGACGGAATCGAGCTTGAAGCCGGTGTTGTAGGGATCGGCCTTGAAGCGGACGTCGTCGAAAATGAAGAACTCGGCTTCGGGGCCGAAATAGACGGTGTCGCCGACGCCGGTGGACTGCAGGTAGGCCATCGCCTTCTTGGCGATGCCGCGCGGGTCGCGATTATACGGCTCGCCCGTGGTCGGCTCGAGAATGTCGCAGACGACCGCAAGCGTCGTCTCGGAGAAGAACGGGTCGATGCACGCCGATTCCATGTCCGGCTGCAGATGCATGTCGGATTCGTTGATGGCCTTCCAACCCGAGATCGACGAGCCGTCGAAGGCCTGGCCTTCGGCGAAAAAGTCCTCGTCGACCATCGTGATGTCGAAGGTGACGTGCTGCCACTTGCCGCGGGGGTCGGTGAAACGGAGGTCGACGTATTTGACGTCCTGATCCTTGATCAGCTTCATTACGTCCTTGGCCGTCGTCATAGGTATCGTACCTTTCTTATGACCGCAGTTGGCTGAGCGTATAATCCGGGCAGGGGTCCGTTGGAAGGCCCCGCCGGTACACTCAGATGGCGTCCAGCCCGGATTCCCCGGTGCGTATGCGGATGGCTTCCTCGATGTTCGATATGAAGATCTTGCCGTCCCCGATGCGCCCGGTCTGGGCGGCGCGGCGAATAGCGTCGACGGCGGTCTCGACAGTGTCGTCGCCGACCACGACCTCGATCTTCACCTTAGGCAGGAAATCCACGACGTATTCGGCGCCGCGGTACAGTTCGGTATGCCCCTTCTGGCGGCCGAAGCCCTTGGCTTCGGTGACCGTGATGCCCTGGAGTCCGACCTCCTGCAGGGCTTCCTTCACCTCGTCGAGCTTGAAGGGTTTGATGATGGCCTCGATCTTCTTCATTTCCTCACATCTCCCTGACTCGACGTTCCGCCACGCCCGGTCGAGCCGAGCGCGTCAAAGCAGAACCTATGCCAAGCCACTCTGCAATCGAAAAACGATGTGGAATCAAACCGCTGAGCCGGCTGAAGCAGCGCCGGCTAAAGGGTTTTGGTCGATGATGGTGTAAAAATAGGCATTATGTTCAATTATTAGGCAGACTGCGTTACCTCTCGCGCGCAACGACCGCGCGGAAAATAGGCAGACGCACTCAATGAGGCGATTGTCTGCGCATGGATGGTGGAGAGCGCGCTTTGGAATTGCTGACGCCGGCGGAAATGAGCCGGGCCGACGCCTTGGCCATCGCGGCGGGCACGCCGGGCACCACGCTGATGGAGCGCGCCGGTATCGCGGTTGCCGATGCCGCCGCGCGGCGTCCGCTCGGCACCCGCATCGCGATCCTGTGCGGTCCGGGCAATAATGGCGGCGACGGCTTCGTCGCGGCGCGCGTGCTGGCGCAGCGCGGCTACAAGGTCACGCTCGGCTTGATTGGTGCGCGTGAGGTGCTCAGCGGCGATGCCGCCGCCATGGCCGGGCTGTGGCGCGGCGAGGTGCTCCCCGCGGACCGGGTCGATCTTGCGGCGCATGACCTCGTCATCGACGCCCTGTTCGGCGCCGGCCTTGCCCGCGACCTCGAGGGCGCGGGGCGGGCGGTCGTCGAGGCGATCAATGCTGCCGGAAAGCCCGTGATTGCCGTCGACCTGCCCTCCGGCATAGACGGCGCCAGCGGCGCGGTGCGCGGCGCGGCGGTGCGGGCGTTCGAGACCGTCACCTTCTTCCGGCTCAAGCCCGGACATCTGCTGCTGCCGGGCCGGATCCATTGCGGCAAGGTGCGCGTCGCCGATATCGGCATCGGGGATGCCGTGCTCGCCGCGATCGTGCCGCGCGCGTTCGCCAATGTGCCGGCGCTGTGGCAGGGGCTGTTCCCGATCCCGCGGATCGACGGCCACAAATATGACCGCGGCCACGCCGTGACCGTCAGCGGGCCCATGTACGCCACCGGCGCCAGCCGGCTGGCCGCCGCAAGCGCGCTCCGGGCCGGGGCGGGGCTGGTCACCGTCGCCTGTCCGGCAGAGGCCGTCCCCATCCACGCCGCGAACCTCTCCGCGGTGATGGTGCGGGTGGTCGAGGATGCGGCGGCCCTGGCGAAGCTCCTGGAGGACAAAAGGCTTTCGACGGTCATCATCGGGCCTGGCGCCGGGCTGGGGCAGGCGACGCGCGACAAGCTTGCGGCCGCGGCGGATCGCAGGCTGGTGGTCGACGCCGACGCGCTCTCGTCGTTCGCCGGCGAGCCCGAAGCGCTCGCGGCGCTTCTCGCCCGCTCGAGCGGCGCGATCGCCACCCCCCATGAGGGCGAGTTCGTCCGGCTGTTCACGGGTCGCCGGGAGATCATGGAGCATCCCTCCAAGATGGAGCGCGCCCGGGCGGCGGCGGCGCTGCTCGGCGCCGTGATCGTGCTCAAGGGGCCGGATACGGTGATCGCGTCGCCGGACGGGCGCGCCGCGATCTCGTCCAACGCGCCGCCATGGCTCGCCACGGCCGGTGCCGGCGACGTGCTGTCGGGCATATGCGGCGGGTTGCTCAGCCAGGGCATGCCGGCTTTCGAAGCGGCGTGCGCGGCGGTCTGGCTGCATGGCGAGGCGGCGCGGGAGGCGGGCCCCGGCCTGGTGGCGGACGATCTGATCGCGGCCCTGCGGCCGGTCTATCGCGGCTTCTTCGGGGGAATGGGGATCGCCTGACCGTTCGCCGGCGCGGCTTCACTGGAAGCGGCATTGCCTTGGCCCCCATTCCCGGCGCCCGATTGGCCGGTGGTCTCGAACCAGCCGAGCGCCAGCGGCACGCCGTCGCCGCCGCGTCGCGCGATCAGCGGCCAGCGGCCGGGCGCGCGGGCGATGAAGGCGAGGCGGATGGTCTTGCCGGCAGCCACACCGACGGTGTCGTGCCACCAGGGCTTCCAGCCATCGTCGAGCGCGTCGAGCAGGCGCGCGGCATGGGCAAAGAGATGCACCGAAGCGGTGCCGGCCGAGCGGTTGGTGACGGTTGCGACGATGGTGCGCCCCGCCGCCGCCTTCGCCAGCGCCTCGGGCAGGAAGCCGGTCGCGGGCTCGTCGCCGAATTCGAGCGTGAGCCGCTCCGCACCGGCGAGTTTCGGCTGCGCCGCGCCGTTCGGCATGGGAAGAGCCCGGGGCGGGGGCAAGGGCGTGGCGCGCAAGGCGGGGTCGTTGCCGTAGGCGATGGAGGCAAGCGGCACCTCGCCATCGGCCATTTCGAGCGCCAGGGCGAGCGCCGCACCCGGCGGCTTCACCAGATCGACCAGCACGTCGACCCGGCTGCCGGGCGCCATGAGCAGCCGACCCTCCGAGGGCGGGAACGGCTCGGCCGGACGGCCATCTATGGCGATGATCCAGCACGGGTGGTCGTCGAGCTTCAAGGGCAGGAACAGTCCGCGCGTGGCGTTGAGGATGCGCAGGCGCACGCGCTCGCCGGCACGGGCGGCAAGCCGTGCCGCGGGCGAGCCGTTCACGGTCAGATGGATGCGCTGGTCCGGCGCGAGGCGCCAGTCCTGGATCACCAGGACGAGGTCGCGATCGGCCTCCGGCGGGCTCGCCTCCTCGACCACCAGCGCGCCGGCAAGCCCGCGGGCGGCCTGCCCGGCGTCGAACGGGGCGTAGAGATAGGTGCCAGGCTCGCTCAGCGGAAAGCGGATGTCGGCGCCGGCGTTCGGCGCCACCGCCTCGCCGGCAAAGCCGGGTATGCCGAGCATGCCCGGCGGCACCGGGTAGCCGCCGAAGCTCACCGCGGTCGGCTCGCCGAGCCGATTCTGGAACTGCAAGACGAGTTGCTCGCCGAGCTTCTGGCGCAAGGTCGGGCCGGGGAGGGTGCCACCATAGGTATAAAGTGGTGTCGCCGGCGCATCCGGGCCGAGCAGGCGCGCCTCGCCGGGCTGGGCGGCGAGCGTGCCGGACGCGGGTGGGGCGGCGGGCTGGGCCGCTCCCTGGGCGTAGGCGAGCGGCTGCGGCAGCCCGGCGAGAACGAGCGACGCACCGAAGCCGCCTCCAGCGCCCATGAGGAGATGCCGGCGGGTGGCACTGCGGAGATCATCCGTACGCTTTGTCACAAGGGGATTTTCCAGCGCGACAATGGCAGGCGCAAGGCGGGGTTTTGCTGTGTGGTTAGCGCGTTCGGTTTGAGCATCCTTCGAGGCCAACCTGTGGCCGGTGAAAATCCACGTCATCCCGAAGGTGCGCGGCAACGGCGGGCCTCGACGGATGCTGAAACGGGGCACCCTTTTACGCGCTCACTTTCCACTGGCGCTGCGGCAAGGCCGTGCTATAAGCCCGCACCCGGCTGGCGGCACCCGGAATGAGTGCGCGCGCCTATGGTTCGTGGGAGTTCCTCGACCAAAAGGTGCGTCTGCGGGCGTGGCGGAACTGGTAGACGCGCGGGATTTAGGTTCCCGTGACGAAAGTCGTGGGGGTTCGAAACCCTCCGCCCGCACCAGGTCCCCGAACGCACGGTTGCCTCCCAGCGGAACGACGCAATCCCGGGGAATCAGGTCACGCTGCCGTTTCCCGACCGACAATGAAGCCGCCGCGCGGCGACAAGACGAAGGCCGATACCGATGCAGGTCACCGAACTCTCCGCCGATGGGCTGAAGCGCGAATTCCGCGTGGTGCTTCCCGCCGCCGAACTCGACGCCAAGGCCAATGCCCGGCTGGCTGAGATGAAGGATCGCGTGCGCATCAATGGTTTCCGCCCGGGCAAGGTGCCGGTCGCCCACCTCAAGCGGCTCTATGGCAAGTCGGTGCTGGCGGAAGTGATCGACCAGGCGGTCAACGAGGCCAATACCCAGATCGTCGAGGATCGCGGCCTCAAGCTCGCCATGCAGCCCAAGGTCGAGCTGCCGCAGGACGAGAATGCGGTCAAGGACGTCATCGAGGGCAAGGCCGACCTCTCCTACACCATCAATCTCGAAGTGCTGCCGGCCATCACGCTCGGCGACTTCAAGTCGATCGCGCTGGAAAAGCCGGTGCTCGCCGTCACCGACGCCGAGGTCAACGAGGCGGTCTCCCGTATCGCCGAGGCAAATCGTCCCTACGCCGCCAAGACCGGCGCCGCAGAGACGGGCGACCGCGTCACCGTCTCCTTCGTCGGCACGCTGGAGGGCGAGCCCTTCGAGGGCGGTAGCGCCGAAGACATCCAGGTGGTGCTCGGCTCCAACAGCTTCATCCCCGGCTTCGAGGACCAGCTGGTCGGTATTGCCGAGGGCGAGACCAAGACCGTCAACGTCACCTTCCCGGCGAACTATGCCGCCCCCAACCTTGCCGGCAAGGACGCCTCGTTCGAGGTTACCGCGAAGTCCGTCGAGGCGCCGGGCGAGCTCGCCATCGACGACGAATTTGCCAAGACGCTCGGCATGGAAAGCCTCGAGAAGCTCAAGGAGCAGGTGAAAAGCCGCATCGCCCAGGAGCACAATGCGCAGAGCCGCAACAAGGTGAAGCGCCGCCTGCTCGATGCGCTGGACGGCATGCACCAGTTCGAGGTGCCGCCGACGCTTGCGCAGCAGGAATTCGACGGCATCTGGGGCTCCGTCACCGCGGAGATGGACGGCCAGAAGAAGACCTTCGCGGATGAGGGCACCACCGAAGAGGCGGCCCGCGACGACTACCGTAAGATCGCCGAGCGCCGCGTGCGCCTCGGCCTGGTGCTTGCGGAAATCGGCGAGAAGAACAACATCCAGGTCAGCGAGGACGAAGTGAGCCGCGCGGTCGTCGAGCGTGCTCGCCAGTTCCCCGGCCAGGAACAGCAGGTGTGGGAATATTACCGCCAGAACCCGCAGGCGCTCGCCACGCTGCGCGCGCCGCTGTTCGAGGAGAAGGTGGTCGACTTCCTGCTGGAGCTCGCCAAGGTTGCGGAAAAGCCCGTCACCCGCGAGGAGCTCTACGCTGAGGACGAGGACGTCAAGGCGGCGTGAGCCGCGCCATCGTCGAGACGTCGTCCCGGAATGGCCGGTAGGTCGATCCGGGATCTTGGAAAAACTGGAGAGCGTTCCCGGCTCTCCGCTCCGCTGCGGCCGGTATGACGGCACGCAGGGGAGGTGAGACGGGGCAGGATGGTTCGGGTTTTTGCCCTATCCACCCTAGCGGGAGCGCACTTTCCCCTTATGTTGGGGCGGGATTGGATTCGCGGGCACGGGGTTTCCCGGCCCGCCGAGGATCGGAAGATGCGTGACCCTGTCGACACCTATATGAACTACCTCGTCCCCATGGTGGTCGAGCAGACCAACCGGGGCGAGCGCTCCTATGACATCTACTCGCGCCTTCTGAAGGAGCGCATCATCTTCCTGACCGGAGCGGTCGAGGACAACATGTCGACCCTGATGGTCGCGCAGCTGCTGTTCCTCGAGGCGGAGAATCCGAAGAAGGAAATCTCGATGTACATCAACTCCCCTGGCGGGGTGGTGACGTCGGGGCTCGCGATCTACGACACCATGCAGTTCATCAAGCCGGCGGTCTCGACGCTGTGCGTCGGACAGGCCGCCTCCATGGGCTCGCTGCTGCTGACCGCGGGGGAAGCCGGGATGCGTTTCGCGCTGCCGAACGCCCGAATCATGGTGCACCAGCCGTCCGGCGGCTATCAGGGCCAGGTGACGGACATCCTGATCCACGCCAAGGAAGTCGAAAGCCTGAAGCGTCGGCTCAATGAAATCTATGTGAAGCACACCGGCCAGCCGTTGAACTCGGTGGAAGACGCGCTGGAGCGCGACAATTTCATGACGTCGGAGGCTGCAAAGTCCTTCGGACTGATTGATAGCGTCATCGACAAGCGCCCCTCGGACGACCCGGCGGGCAAGGCGTGACGCTCTCGTGGGCGTGTTTTCGAAGTCACGCCCATTCCCTATATGAACGGTGAAGCGGCGGCGGTTCGTCGCGCGCACTTGCGTGCGGTGCGGTATCGCGCTTGCATGGCTTCTGGAGTGAATCTTCGGCAGGAGGTGTGACAGGGTGTTGACAGGGCATGATGCGCCCTCGTGAAAAGCGAGGGATGACGTTAATGCCTTCTTGATCGAGCCGTTCCTAGCATGCTTGGCTAGGCGGGCACGGTTCGACCCCAGGTCGCCCCTCCTGACGGCCCAGACGGTCCGTCGCGCTCTCCAATCAAGGAGGCCCGCGGCGGCCTCGGAACTGAGGCGGTTCGGGCGGATGCCCCGACCCGTCGAGCGACGGAGAGACGCATGAGCAAGGTTGGCGGCGGCGACAGCAAGAACACCCTCTACTGCTCGTTCTGCGGCAAAAGCCAGCACGAGGTCCGCAAGCTCATTGCGGGGCCTACGGTTTTCATTTGCGATGAGTGCGTCGAGCTTTGCATGGACATCATCCGCGAGGAGAACAAATCCTCGCTCGTGAAGTCGCGCGACGGCATCCCCACGCCCAAGGAAATCTGCAAGGTGTTGGACGACTATGTCATCGGCCAGTTCCACGCCAAGCGCGTGCTGTCGGTCGCGGTGCATAATCACTACAAGCGGCTGAACCACGCGACGAAGCACTCGGACGTCGAGCTCGCCAAGTCCAACATCCTGCTGATCGGACCGACCGGTTCGGGCAAAACGCTGCTCGCGCAGACGCTCGCCCGCATCCTCGACGTGCCCTTCACCATGGCGGACGCGACCACCCTCACCGAGGCCGGCTATGTCGGCGAGGACGTCGAGAACATCATCCTCAAGCTGCTGCAGTCGGCTGACTACAATGTCGAGCGGGCGCAGCGCGGCATCGTCTATATCGACGAGATCGACAAGATCAGCCGCAAGTCCGACAACCCGTCCATCACCCGCGACGTATCGGGCGAGGGCGTGCAGCAGGCGCTCCTGAAGATCATGGAGGGGACGGTGGCTTCGGTTCCGCCGCAGGGCGGGCGCAAGCATCCCCAGCAGGAATTCCTGCAGGTGGACACCACCAACATCCTTTTCATCTGCGGCGGCGCCTTCGCCGGCCTCGACAAGATCATCTCGTCGCGCGGCAAGGGCACCTCGATCGGCTTCGGCGCGGTCGTGCATGCTCCGGAAGACCGCCGGCCCGGTGAGGTGTTCCGCGAGGTGGAGCCGGAGGACCTGCTGAAGTACGGGCTGATCCCGGAATTCATCGGCCGCCTGCCGGTGATCGCCACGCTCGAGGACCTCGACGAGGTTGCGCTGAAGAAGATCCTCGCCGAGCCGAAGAACGCTCTGGTGAAGCAATACCAGCGGCTGTTCGAGATGGAGAATGTGGACCTCACCATCCATGAGGAGGCGCTGGGCGCCATTGCCCGCAAGGCGATCGAGCGCAAGACCGGCGCGCGCGGCTTGCGCTCCATCATGGAGGGTATCCTTCTGGATACGATGTTCGATCTTCCCGGCCTCGAAGGGGTCGAGGAGGTGGTCATCTCCAAGGAGGTCGTCGAGCAGAACGCCCGTCCGCTCTATATCTACGCGGATCGCGCGGCCGGCGATGCGGGCGCGAGTGCCTGAGGGCGCACCAGAACAAGGTGCGCCAACGGCTGCGGCCGGGCGAGATCGCCCGGCCCTGGCGGCCTCGGAACATCTTGACGGAGCCGTTACGGCTCGCCATTTGAAATTCAACCAACGGTCCCCGACCGGATCGAGGTGCCTCGCGCGGCCCGTTCCGCTCCCAGCACAACGATATCCGTTCGCAACCGGCCGCCTTGCGGCACGGCTCGCCCCTCTGCGCGCTTGCGCCGGGGCGGGTCGGTCGCCAACAGAAAGGATTGAGCCATGACGAGCCAGAAGCCTCGCACCGCGCTCCAGCCCGGCGTCCCGCAGACCTTCCCGGTGCTGCCCTTGCGGGACATCGTCGTCTTTCCTCACATGATCGTGCCGCTGTTCGTCGGCCGCGAGAAGTCGATCCGCGCCCTCGAAGAGGTGATGCGCAACGATACCTTCATCCTGCTGGCGACCCAGGAGAATGCGTCGGACGACGATCCGACGACCGATTCGATCTTCAAGATCGGCACGCTCGCTTCCGTGCTCCAGCTGCTCAAGCTACCGGACGGCACCGTGAAGGTGCTGGTCGAGGGGCTCTCGCGCGCCCGCGTCACCCGCTACACCGACCGTTCCGACCTCTATGAGGCCGAGGCCGTTGCGCTGGAGGAGGACCCCGGTGCCAAGGTCGAGGCGGAGGCCATGGCCCGCTCGGTCGTCACCGAGTTCGAGAGCTATGTGAAGCTCAACAAGAAGGTCTCGCCCGAGGTCGTGGGCGTCGTCACTCAGATCGAGGACCATTCGAAACTCGCCGATACCGTCGCCTCGCATCTCGCGGTTAAGATCCCCGAGAAGCAGGCGGTGCTGGAGATCCTCAAGGTCACGTCGCGCCTCGAAAAGGTGCTGGCGCTGATGGAGAGCGAGATCTCGGTGCTGCAGGTGGAGAAGCGTATCCGCACCCGCGTCAAGCGGCAGATGGAGAAGACGCAGCGCGAGTACTACCTGAACGAGCAGATGAAGGCGATCCAGAAGGAGCTGGGCGACGGCGAGGAAGGCCGCGACGAGCTTGCCGAGCTGGAAGAGCGCATCAAGACCACCAAGCTCACCAAGGAAGCGCGCGAGAAGGCGAACCACGAGCTGAAGAAGCTGCGGCAGATGTCCCCGATGTCGGCCGAGGCGACCGTGGTGCGCAACTATCTCGACTGGCTGCTGTCGATCCCATGGGGCACCAAGAGCAAGATCAAGAAGGACCTGCCGTTCGCGCAGGGCATCCTTGATGCCGAGCACTACGGCCTCGACAAGGTCAAGGAGCGCATCGTCGAGTACCTCGCCGTGCAGAGCCGTCAGAACAAGCTGACCGGCCCGATCCTGTGTCTCGTCGGCCCGCCCGGCGTCGGCAAGACCTCGCTCGGCAAGTCCATCGCCAAGGCGACGGGGCGCGAATTCGTGCGCGTCTCGCTCGGCGGCGTGCGTGACGAGGCGGAGATCCGCGGTCACCGGCGCACCTATATCGGCTCGATGCCCGGCAAGGTCATCCAGTCGATGCGCAAGGCGAAGAAGGCCAATCCGCTGTTCCTGCTCGACGAGATCGACAAGATGGGCGCGGACTTCCGCGGCGACCCGTCCTCGGCCCTGCTCGAGGTCCTCGACCCCGAGCAGAACTCGACCTTCAACGACCATTACCTCGAGGTCGATTACGACCTGTCGAACGTGATGTTCGTGACCACGGCGAACACGCTGAACATCCCGCCGGCCCTTCTGGACCGCATGGAGGTGATTCGCATCGCCGGCTACACCGAGGACGAGAAGGTTGAGATCGCCCGCAAGCATCTGATCCCGGCTGCGCTCGCCAAGCACGGCCTTGATACGAAGGAATGGTCGATCGACGCCGACGGCCTGTTGACCCTGGTCCGCCGCTACACCCGTGAAGCGGGCGTGCGCAACCTGGAGCGCGAGATCTCCAACCTCGCCCGCAAGGCGGTGAAGGAGCTGATGCTCTCCAAGAAGAAGTCGGTGAAGATCACCGGCAAGACGCTGGAAGAGTATCTCGGCGTGCCGAAGTTCCGGTATGGCGAGGTCGAGCGCGAGGACCAGGTCGGTGTCGTCACCGGCCTTGCCTGGACCGAGGTGGGTGGCGAACTGCTGACCATCGAGGGCGTCATGATGCCCGGCAAGGGCAGGATGACGGTTACCGGTAATCTGCGCGACGTGATGAAGGAATCGATTTCGGCGGCGGCCTCCTATGTCCGATCCCGTGCCATCGATTTCGGCATCGAGCCGCCGCTGTTCGAGCGCCGCGACATCCATGTCCACGTGCCCGAAGGCGCGACCCCGAAGGACGGTCCGTCCGCCGGCGTCGCCATGGCGACCGTGCTGACCTCGGTGCTGACCGGCATAGCGATCCGCCGCGACATCGCCATGACCGGCGAGATCACGCTGCGCGGCCGGGTGCTGCCGATCGGCGGCCTTAAGGAGAAGCTGCTCGCCGCGCTGCGTGCCGGCGTGAAGAAGGTGCTGATCCCGGAAGAGAACGCGAAGGACCTCGCGGAGATTCCGGAGAATGTGAAGAACGGCCTCGAGATCGTCCCGGTCTCGCGCATGGACGAAGTGCTGCGCCACGCTCTGGTGCGCCAGCCCGACCCCATCGTGTGGGAGGAAAAGGACGAAAAGCGGCCCGCGACCCCGGAAGTCGAGCCGGTCATCGGCCTCGACGAGCCGACCGGCATCGCTGCCCATTAAGCTCTACGGGGCGCCTTTGGGCGCCCCGATTCGCAGTATTTCCAACGAATGCCCGGGCATCGCCCGGGCATTTTTGTTTCCGCTTGGGAAGGCCGCCTGCCGCACCTTCGCCGGCGCCCATTTTCAAGGCGGTCATCAATCGTCATAGGGTTGGTATCAAAATACCGTAATACCGCCGGAAATCGTGTATTTGTGCGGGTTTTCGGCCGGTCACGCTTGCAATCGCCGCAATTTGGGGGAAGCTTCCCGCCCGTCGTCGGTGCACCCAGCCGACGATTCTTGTGCAATGTAAAGGGAAGGACGGTCAGATGACCACGAAGAACGAACTCGTCGCCGCGGTGGCTGAGCAGGCCAAGCTGACGAAGGCGGCGGCTGCGGCTGCCGTGGACGCGACCTTCGACGCCATCGCCGCTTCGCTGAAGGCGGGCGACGAGGTGAAGCTCATCGGCTTCGGCAGCTTTTCGGTCGTGAAGCGCGCCGCGCGCGAAGGCCGCAATCCGCGCACCGGCAAGCCGGTGAAGATCGAAGCCTCCAAGGCGCCGAAGTTCACGCCCGGCAAGGGCCTGAAGGACATCGTCAACGGCTGATTGCTGCCGCCTCCGGTCGGCCGCGCGCTCTCGCCCCCGAAGGGTCGGGCGGGGCGTCTGCGGCGACCGGGGCAGGGCGGATCCCGCCCGGCTCCAAGCTCCGTTTGTCGGTGCCGCGCGTTTGATCTTGCTCCGCTTCCCCGCAAAGGGTTAAAGCGTTCCGGTCGGGATCGGCCGGTCGGCGCCGTGCCATGTTCATGGATTGCCGTCATAGCCGAGCCCGGCCAGTCTGCGGGCGGTTAGCTCAGTTGGTAGAGCATCTCGTTTACACCGAGAGGGTCGGCGGTTCGAGCCCGTCACCGCCCACCATATTCCTGGCTTGAGTGATGCGACGGTGAAGCTCGTCCTGTTCGATTGCGACGGCACGCTCGTCGACAGCCAGCATGTCATCCTCGAGGCGATGGCCCGCGCCTTTGCCGGCGCGGGTCTCGCCGCGCCGGCGCGCGAGGCTGTCCTCGGCATTGTCGGCCTCTCGCTGACCGAGGCGATGCGCCGGATCGGCGGCGAGGATCCCGCCTTTCCCGCCGAGGAACTGGCGGACCTCTATCGCGCCGCGTTTCGCACGCTGCGCACCGAGCCGGGCTTCCGCGAGCCGCTCTACCCCGGCATCGCCGAACTCATCGCAGCGCTGGCGCGCCGCGAGGATGTGCTGATCGGCATGGCGACCGGCAAGTCGCAGCGCGGTGCCCGGGCGGTGCTGGCGCATCACGGCCTGACCGATCATTTCATCACGATCCAGACCGCGGACGACGCACCCTCCAAGCCGCATCCGGAGATGGTGCTGCGGGCCATGGCTGAGACCGGCGCCGCGCCGCTGGATACCATAGTGATCG
The DNA here is from genome assembly GCA_029266425.1 of Xanthobacteraceae bacterium. Lineage (GTDB taxonomy): Bacteria > Pseudomonadota > Alphaproteobacteria > Rhizobiales > Xanthobacteraceae > Ancylobacter. The sequence continues at coordinate 35,516 of JAQSWY010000008.1, read as the reverse complement.
GCGACACCAGTTTCGACATGACGATGGCGCGCACCGCCGGCGCGCGGGCAGTCGGCGTCACCTGGGGCTATCATTCCCGCGACGTGCTGCTTGCCTCCGGCGCCGAGCGCCTAGTCGAGGATGCCGGGGAACTGCCGGTCGTGCTCGACGAATTGTGGACGGAGTTCGCCTGATGGCAGGAGACGAGCCGCGCGACGATATGCCGGATCCGGTTCGCGCCGCGCGCGGTGCCGGCCAGATGCCGCGGGCAAAGCGATTCTACAAGACGGTCGCCACTGCGCCCGTCGAGGGTGGGCATGGCGTCATGCTCGACGGCCGGCCGGTGCGGACGCCCTCGCGTGCGGTGCTGGCGGTGCCGATGGCCGCGCTCGCAGAGGCATTGGCGGCGGAGTGGGCGAGCCAGGGCGAATTCATCGAGCCGATGAGCATGCCGCTGACGCGCCTCGTCAATTCCGCGCGCGACGGCGTCGCCGCGCGGATCGAGGAGACCGCGGAGGAGATCGTCAAATATGCCGGCTCGGACCTGCTCTTCTATCGGGCCGAGGGGCCGTCGAGCCTGGTCGCCCGGCAGGCGGCACACTGGGATCCCGTGCTCGATTTCATGCGCGAGCGCCTCGGCGCGCGTTTCGTGCTGAGCGAAGGCATCCGGTATGTCGAGCAGCCTGCGGGTTCGGTTGCCGCGGTGCGCGCCGCGCTGCCGCAGGACGCGCTGCGCCTCGCAGCGCTGGCCTCGATGACGGCGCTCGCCGGCTCGGCGCTGCTGGCGCTGGGGGTGTGGCTGGGTGCGCTCGACGAGGAAGCGGCCTGGACCGCCGCCCACGTCGACGAGGACCATCAGATCGAGCTCTGGGGCCTTGATGCCGAAGCCGGCGCCCGCCGCGAGGCGCGCCGGCGCGAGTTCGCCGCGGCGGCCGCCTTGCTGTGGCATCTCGACTGACGCCGGTTCATTCAAGTGGGAATGCGTGTGGCCGGATCGTAACAGAGCCCTTGACCGCGCGGGGCTTGAAACCTAGACAGGTCGCCGCCGTGCCTGCGCGGCTGGAGACGTGGCCGAGAGGCTGAAGGCACTCGTTTGCTAAATGAGCAGACCCCCAAAAGGGTCTCGAGGGTTCGAATCCCTCCGTCTCCGCCACTCTTTTATCAATGAATTCAATTGGTTATCTGGTGGCGCCGCACCCCGGCAAATACAACCTCACCCGTAGGCCGCGGGGGAACCGGTAAGGGGATCGATGGCGTGCTGGGCGCAATACTCGCCGTTCCTTTCATTCGGATGGCGAGTCACGATGGCGTCCCCGTCGACACGGAAGTCGAACGACGCGCCGGGGATCACGTCCTCACGCAAAGCGCGCGCGAGAATCGCGGTAGCCTCGGAAGAGACTGCACTGCAGGATGAGCGTTCGGGCGGTGACCTTTTGAGGTCGGCACGGTCGTCCGAGGTGAAAGGCACGCGGGCAAACGCCTTTGCAGGGTGCGATGAAAACGCATCACTGCAAAGGAGGCCATTGTATCGAGTTCGTTCAAAGAGCCGCCGAGGCGAAACCCAGATCCTGGCATCAAGACCAGCCTCGCTGAGGCCACCGAAACGGCTAAAGCCGGCGAGAGCGCGAGGCCCGCGCTTCACTCCGAACGCACTGTCCGCCTGCGCGCCGCTCGGATGGGGTAGGCGAGCGACGAGGATTAGCTAAGGGTCCGCTCATCTACCGCGCATCGCAAAAAAAGCGGCTCAGCAGGTGTGACCGGCGGCGGTCTCGCCAGAGTGAGGATCGCGCTGGCGTCTGTCACCCTCCCGGTGCGGTATTCACCTCTATCGGGCCGGCACCCCGAGGATTGCAGATAGGGAGTCTGGTTCCGAATTTTTCGACGTGTCGCCTAGTGAGTTACTATCTGTGATGGCGGCGACGACGTCGGCTGCCATCGACTCAAGCAACTTGATTTCGTTGCCCTCCAACGTACGCGGCTCGGGATCGAGAATGCAGAGCGCTCCAAATATCAACCCGTCGGCTGAGCGCAGCGGTGCACCAGCATAAAACCGGACGTCCCACCGTTTGATCGTTTCGTTGTCGGCAAAGCGCGGGTCGCGCTCAATATCCGGAACTACCAGTGTCTCCTCGCCAGCCACGACGTGATTGCAGATCGCGTCGTTTCGGGTCATGGGCAGCAGCGCGCCGACCTCATCGGTAATGGCGTTTGGTAGTTTGCCGCTTTGACCAACGAAATACTCCTGATCCTCGTGTATGGTGGAGATGACTGCGGCTCCCGTATCGAATACGTCGGCGGCGCGCTTGGCGAGCGCATCAAGCGCTTCGCGCTTGTGGCCCTCAAGGACGCCGGTGGCGTTCAACGCATCCACACGCTTCGCGTCATTGGCGGGAAGCGCGGCCATTTGCGATGCATTTGCTTGTTCTGGATCGACGATGCGGTGAATGCGCCGGACGGCTTCCTCTATCGAGGTCACCACCGTGTCTGCTCGAAGTCCTTCAAGAGCCTCGTTCGCCAGGAGTTCCGGCGGGGCGTTCCATAGCGCCAGGACGATGCGCAGCTTTGGCCAGCGTCGGCGAAGTCGCTGGCACGCATGACGCGCGGATATGGCTGGGCGGGGGCTGAAATAGCTGAGGCAGACGATGTTCGCGCCCTGGAGATCCAGATTGGCAACATAATCAACGGTCATGGTTGCGGCGGGCAGGGATACTGCAACGATCCCCTCGACGGTGAGCGCATGAGCCAGCATTTCGCCGCCCATCGCATCAATCTCCCACTTTCCTCCAAGACAGAAGACCGCTGGCCCCACTTCCTGGCTCAGGGGGAGAGGGTATTGTTCTCTGAGTTCGTCGAGCAGCGTGTCCATGCCGTTTGCCAGACGCAGGCGGTGTTCGGCGCTCGCATTGCGGTAATGCTCCTCGCTTGCCAACCGGAGCACCTCAATGCCGACCCGGTCGTAAAATGCGATAAGCGACGACTTTTCGATCTCGGTGTTCGAAATCTCGACAGCCTCATCGGCATCGTTCGCAATGAGCCGCTGATAGACGCGGGTCGGAACGTCAAGCGCAGGCGTCGATCCCAGCAGGATTTCAAGAAATCGCAGCTGCGGCAGGTTTCGACCGAGCACAAGCAGGCACACCGTCAGAGGGGTGGACAGGATCAGTCCGACGGGCCCCCAAAGCGCGGTCCACAATATCGCTGAGACGATCAGCGACAGGGCTGATAGCCCCGTGCTCGAGCCATAGACGAGCGGTTCGACGATGTTGTTGCTGATCAGTTCCAGTACGACGATTAGCGCCACGGTCCAGACCAGCATGCTCCAGCCGCTGTCCACCGCAAACGCAAGCGCGATCGGGAAGATCGAGGCGATCAGCGGTCCGACGTAGGGGACGAAACGCATGGCGGCGGCGACGGCGCCCCACAACAGAGCGCCAGGTACGCCGATCATCCACAGGCCGACGGCCATCGGAATGCCGTAGCTGAAGTTCACGAGCAACTGCATCAGCAGATAGCGGCTGATGCGCGCGCCTGCCTCCTGCATCGCATCTGTCGAACGATGGAAGTTGCCGCCCAATAGGCGAAGGAAACGATCGCGAATGCTGCGGCGATCCAGCAGCGCGAGGAAGACCAGGATAAAGATGATGCCGGCGGTTGCCAGCGGCTCCGCAGATCGTGTGAGCCAGCTCAACACCTGTTCGAACGGTGTTTGCTGCGTGGGTACGACTTCGACACGTTGTGGAGCCGGGGCCTCGGCGGGGTGGCTGTCCTCTGGCTCAATTTCCTTCAGCACGCGCTCGGCGGTTTTCAACGCGCCGTCAAAGATTCCCGGTGCCTTCAGGTTCTCGCGCAGATCGGCCAGCTTCGTCAGCATCGTCGATTGATAGGTCGGCAATTCAACGGCCAGAGACCGGACCTGCGCTCCGAGAACGACGGCCAACCCCGCAAGAGCGCACACGAGCGTCAACATGACCAGGCTCGTCGAAACGACCCTCGGCAGGCCAAGCCGGCTGAGCCAGTTAACCGGAGGGTTGAGGGCGAAGGTAATGAGGAATGCGATGGCGAGCGGCAAGAGAACGTCGCGGCCGTAATACAGAGCACCCAGGATTATCGCGGCCGTCACCAGAGCGGCCGCGACGTTCATAGTATTCAGTTCTGGCGTCGTCGCGTCGCCGCTGAAGGAGCGGGCTGATGGACGTTTTGGATCGGTGGACAGCAAGTTTGACATGAGCCTCACTCGCAACCAGTGGCGAGCTCTCAAGTTCCCCGCCTTTCGTCGCAAGCCAAGACACGGTGAGGTGGCGCCGTCAAATTGGCTGGAGGTGTCCTTGCTTGAGGCGCTCGCGTAGCCTGTATGGTGCGCCCATGAAGACGACGTTGCGTCGACCGCGCCGCCAGCGTGGTATCGCGCCTGTCAATATCCCCGAAGCCGTGTAGGGTGGCACAGGACACAATGGCATCGTGCCGGTCGGTCCCGACGCGGGGCCCAGGATGCAGATCCATCTCGGTTACGAATTGACGTATGAATGCCCGCAGCCGACGCCGATGCTGCTGGTCCTGAACATCCATTACAGCCGCGCATCCGATATCGTCATTCCCGATCACATCGTCACGCGGCCCGGGCTGCCGATCACCGCATATCGCGACGGCTTCGGCAACTGGTGCAGCCGCATCACCGCGCCGGCCGGCCGCACCATCATCACCAGCAACTCCATCGTCCGCGACAGCGGCAAGACCGATGCCTTCGAGCCGAATGCCGGTCAGCATTCGATCGAGGAATTGCCGGCGGAAGCGCTGGTCTTCCTGCTCGCCAGCCGGCATTGCGAAACCGAGCTGTTGTCCGACACCGCCTGGAGCCTGTTCGGCGACACCGCCCCGGGTTGGGCCAGGGTGCAAGCCGTCTGCGACTTCGTGCATGGCCACATCGCGTTCGGCTATGAGCACGCCCGTCCGACCAAGACGGCCTTCGAGGCCTACCAGGAGCGAAAAGGGGTGTGCCGCGACTATGCGCACCTCGCCATCACCTTGTGCCGTTGCCTCAACATCCCGGCGCGCTACTGCACCGGCTATCTCGGAGATATCGGCGTTCCCCCGCCTCACGGTCCGATGGACTTTGCAGGCTGGTTCGAAGCCTATCTCGGCGGACACTGGTACACGTTCGATCCGCGCAACAATGTACCGCGGATTGGCCGTGTGCTTATGGCGCGTGGAAGAGATGCCACCGACGTCGCGCTGGTGACCTCCTTCGGCCCCAACACCCTGGTCGGGTTCAAGGTCTGGACCGACGAGATCGAGGCCGCCCCTGCCGTCCAGGGCCACGATACGCCCCAGGCCGGTGCTCGGATCTAAGGGCCGATCCGACCGAGCCGCTGGCACGAGAGTCGCCCGTTTCATGCTTGGGGTGGACGAGGGGAGCGCCGTCTCAAAAGCCGGGCACGCCGCCGATCACCGCGAAGCTTGCTTCCTCGCCCCCGACGGTCTCAAGCTCGACGGCGACCGGATCGCCGGTCGACAGCACCAGCACCGCGCGGCCGGCGATCCGTGCTTCGATCATGATGGAGAGTTCCGCAACAAGCTTGCCCAGGGCGACAAGCTGCCCCGCCTGAGGGCCGGTGATGCGGCGCCACACATTGAGCTCGTAGCGCGCCGTCGAGGATCCGGAAGAGCGGGTGCGGAGCCAGCCTGCTCCTATGAGCGTGGCAATATGCTGCATCTATCTGGTCAGCGCCGCCGCGAGCTGTGTTCAAGCCTCACCTCTACCGCGCGCAAGGGCGGCAGGAGAGCTCGCTCGCCCGGCAACAGCTTCCTCTATTGTGATGAAGGGCTCCGCCCCATCTGCAACAAAGTCCCGCCGTCAGCTTAAGTTCCGCCAAGGAAGCGCGAAACAGGGCCACGCGCTCAACCGTTGCGCAGGCGCCGGTATTCTTCCTGTAGGTTGGCGAGGTCCCTGGGCACGGCGAGGGCGTCGGGCACGATGAGATTGCCGGTGATTTCAGCGGCGACGACCGGCCAGTAACGCTCCACCGCCGCCTTCCGATCCCGCAGGAGCGGCCTGACAGCAGCGATATCGGCGGCGCAGAGAGCGCGCGCCCGAGCCTTCAAATTCTCGTCCATTTTTGGAGACTAGCACTTTCGTCGTGCTTCGGCTCCATCATTAGATGCATCGGCGCGAGAACCTCCCCGGCGGGACGGCGTGGGGAGGCTCCTAGGAAATCGAAGACCCGGCGTATCGGATCAATAGTGCTGCGATCGGCCTTGTCGCGGCTCACGCTCTGCCGATGCGCGGCTGCAGCCAGAGCAGCACTTGCCTATACGGATCAAGGTGTGAGGGAAGTGGATGGCGGTCGACGGCCTGGGCCGTGAAGGCGGCTGCCTGTTCCTGGCTTTGCCGCTTGTCACGAGGCAGCGACATCCATTCGCGGATAATCGTCCGACGTGAGTGACGCAGCGACGCGCTGGAGCCTTTCGCCTCGAAAAGGCGGGATTTCAGATCGGTTTGCGGTACAGGCGATAGGCGTCCGCCGGCGCGCCAGGCGGGAGCGCGACGCGCTCATAATCCGGTAGGTCGAGCTCGAGGTCGGACATGATGATGCCACCCGGCGCCATCAGCGGCGGCACGATGTGCGACACCATCGCGGCGATCACCGGATTGAGGCTCGCATCGAAGGTGCCGAGATCGGTGTTGGTGAGGACGACCTTGCCGCCGAGCTTTCCGTACAGCGCCGGGACGGTGTCCTTCACGTCGCCGATCACGAGGTACTGCTCCGGCGGCTGGCAGTCCGGATAGGCCTCGTTGGCCCGGTCGAACACATAGATCTCCCGGTCGGGGAGGAGATTGCGGAGATGGTCGTAGGTGCGGCCATGGCCGAGGCCGAGTTCGGCGACGATGCCCGGCCGGCCCCGGATCGCCTCGAATGCCCAGGCGAGGCAGGCGTGCTGGGCCTGCAGACGGAACAATGTTTTCTCGAGACGGGAACGAGGAGCCATGATGGGAAAGCCGGCGGGAGGGATTGGCGCCCAGTATGGAGCGGTGGTGTTGCGTATGCCATCGCCGAGGACGTTGAAGGCGCGGGCGAGTGCCCCATAACACTGTGCGGCGTGGCAGAGATAGCGGCCAAGAGGGATTTCGCGATGGGAGTGATGCTCAAGGGCGGTTGCCGATGCGGGGCGGTGGTCTTCACCGTCGAGAGCCACACGCCGCACCCATACCAGCTTTGCTATTGCACGATCTGCCGCAAGACCGCCGGAGGCGGCGGATTCGCTATCAACATCATGGGCGTCGCCGACACGCTCGAGATTGAGGGCAAGGACGCGCTCGGCATCTACAACGCCGAGATGGAGGACCATAAGGGCCGCTGCTACACCTCGTCGGGCCAGCGGCATTTCTGCCGCTCCTGCGGTTCGGCGCTGTGGATGTCCGATCCGTCATGGCCGGACCTCGTGCATCCGTTCGCCTCGGCCATCGACAGCGATCTGCCGGTGCCACCTGCGAAGACGCACCTGATGCTGCGCTTCAAGGCGAGCTGGCTCGAGCCGGACATAGCGCCGGGCGATCTGACGTTCGACGAGTATCCGGAGGAGTCGATCGAGGATTGGCACCGTTCTCGCGGCCTGTGGATCGATTGACCGACGGACCGCACGCCGGCGGGTATGCCGTGCCGGCATCACCGCCACGCATCTCTGCATTTGTGTTGGATCGCCGGATGATTGACATACATGTCAGCGTGAAGGTTGCTGCGGCTGCGCGCCGGGGCTGCCAGCAAGAGGATGACGCGGCAAGAGGATGAAGCCATGAACACCATCGATCGTACCATCGCCGCTCTGCCGCTGAAGGATCCGGACCTGCTGCGCCGCCAATGCTATGTCGACGGCGCCTGGGTCGGATCGCCCGGCATCGATGTCACCAATCCCGCCACCGGCGGCCTGGTCGGCCGGGTGCCGGACTTCGGTGCCGACGAGGCGACGCAGGCGGTGGAAGCCGCAGCCCGCGCCTTCAAGCCGTGGGCGGCGAAGACGGCGAAGGAGCGCTCGACGCTGCTGCGCCGCTGGTTCGATCTCATCATCGCCAACAGGGACGACCTTGCGCTGATCCTCACCTCCGAGCAGGGCAAGCCGCTCGCCGAGGCCAGGGGCGAGATCGACTATGCCGCGGCCTTCGTCGAGTTCTATGCCGAGGAAGCCAAGCGCATCGCCGGCGAGACGCTGCCGAGTCACCGGGCGGATGCGCGCATCCTGGTGCTGCGGCAGGCGACGGGCGTCGTCGCCGCGATCACCCCGTGGAACTTCCCGGCAGCCATGATCACCCGCAAGGTGGCGCCCGCGCTCGCTTCCGGCTGCACCACGGTCGTGAAACCGGCCGGCGAGACCCCGTTGACCGCGCTGGCGCTCGCCGCACTGGCGGGGCGCGCCGGCATCCCGGCCGGCGTGTTCAGCGTCCTCACCGGCAATGCCCGCGCCATTGGCGGCGTGTTCACCAGCCATCCGGCGGTGCGCATCGTCACCTTCACGGGGTCGACCGAGGTCGGCAAGATCCTGATGAAGCAGGCCGCTTCCACGGTGAAGAAGGTGGCGCTGGAACTCGGCGGCAACGCGCCCTTCATCGTCTTCGACGACGCCGATCTCGACGCCGCGGTGGAGGGCGCGATGCTCTCCAAGTTCCGCAATATGGGCCAGACCTGCGTGTGCGCGAACCGCATCTATGCTCAGGCCGGCATCTACGACGCCTTTGTCGAGAAGCTCACTGCCGCGGTCGCCACGCTGAAGGTCGGCAATGGCGTGGAGGAGGGGGTGACGCAGGGTCCGTTGATCAATCCCGCCGCGATCGAAAAGGTCGAGGCGCACCTTGCGGACGCCACCGCCAAGGGCGCGCGCATCGTCTCCGGCGGGCATCGTCATGCGCTCGGCGGCACCTATTTCGAGCCGACCGTGGTGGCGGGTGTCACCAGCGACATGGCGGTGGCGCGGGAGGAGACGTTCGGCCCGGTGGCGCCGGTGTTCCGGTTCGAGACCGACGACGAGGTGATCGCGGCGGCCAACGACACCGAGTTCGGCCTCGCCGCCTATTTCTATGCGCGCGATGTCGGCCGGGTGTTCCGCGTCGGCGAGGCGCTGGAATACGGCATCGTCGGCATCAATTCCGGGCTGATCTCGACCGAGCTGGCGCCGTTCGGCGGCATGAAGGAAAGCGGGTTCGGCCGCGAGGGCTCGCACCACGGCATAGACGAGTTCGTCGAGAAGAAATACATGCTGGTCGCCGGGCTCTGAGAATAGCGCTGCGCCCCACCGTCATCCAGACCGGGCGTCCAACAAGTCGTCATCCCCGGGCTTATCCCGGGGATCCACGTCCGTGACGGCGCCGCGGGCATTCACTGCGTATGTTCCTATTTCAACCGGTTCGCGATTGCCTCTCTGACGCGAGGTCGCGGCCGGCTTTTCTTTTGGCGACTTTGCGGAACAGCGGCGGCCCCAGCCGCGAGCCGATGACGTGCCGCTGCGTCCAGTCCTACGTTGTACTGCTCCCTATGAACCCTTACGTTAAGTAATTATACTTACGTATGGTCAGTACAACTCATTCATATGTAAGCAACAAGTTGTTTTGATCGCTGTTGTAGGTGCGACAAAACGTGCTACATGTCGACGTAATGAAATATGCCACATTCGCTCGGCGGATGAACATTACCAATGGTTATTATTAACCTTGGGAAATGCTTCGTGACCTAGGGCTGAGCTCGATGGAATGGCGCATTTTGACGTCGCGTAGGTGCGTTTGCGCCACATCGTCCGAAGGGCCGCAAAGAGCCGCGGGACGAAGCAGAACAGGTCGAGGAAAACTATGGCCACTCTTGATACCTCCGTCCCCCAAGACTCTGCGCCCGCCGCCACTCGGGCCTGGGAACCCTGGGTCCAGCTTGCCTGCGGCGTGGTCTGCATGGCGATGATCGCCAATCTCCAATATGGCTGGACGCTGTTCGTCGATCCGATCGACGCTGCCCATCATTGGGGCCGCGCGGCGATCCAGACCGCGTTCACCATCTTCGTGCTCACCGAGACCTGGCTGGTTCCGGTCGAGGCCTGGTTCGTCGACCGCTACGGCCCGCGGATCGTGATCATGTTCGGCGGCGTGATGATCGCGCTCGCCTGGGTGATCAATTCCTACGCCACCTCGCTCTTCATGCTCTATGCGGGTGCGGTGTTCGGCGGCATCGGTGCCGGCTCGGTCTATGGAACCTGCGTCGGCAATGCGCTGAAATGGTTCCCCTATCGCCGTGGCCTCGCGGCAGGCGCCACCGCCGCCGGCTTCGGTGCGGGCGCTGCGCTCACCGTGGTGCCCATCGCCAACATGATTGCCGCCCAGGGCTATGAGGCGGCGTTCCTGTGGTTCGGCATCGGCCAGGGCATCGTCGTCTTCATCCTCGCCCAGTTCCTCTACCCGCCGAAGTACAAGATCGCCGCGCCGAAGAAGCTTTCGGGCCTGCCGCAGAGCAAGACCGACTACCGTCCGCAGCAGACGCTGTCCAAGCCGGTGTTCTGGCTGCTCTATCTGATGTTCGTCATGGTCGCTGCCGGCGGCCTGATGGCGGCGGCGCAAATCGGTCCGATCGCGCATGACCTCGGCGTCGCCGACCTGCCGGTGAACCTGCTCGGCCTCCAGGCGGCGGCGCTCACGCTCGCCATCTCGCTCGACCGCATCTTTGACGGCTTCGGCCGCCCGATCTTCGGCTTCGTTTCCGACAAGATCGGCCGCGAGAACACCATGTTCATCGCCTTCGGCACCGCTGCCTGTGCGCTGCTGATGATGGTCTATCATGGCAGCAATCCGTTGGTGTTCGTGGTTGCCACCGCGGTGTTCTTCGGCGTGTTCGGCGAGATCTACTCGCTGTTCCCGGCGACCTGCGGCGATACGTTCGGCTCGAGGTTCGCCGCGACCAATGCCGGCATGCTCTATACCGCCAAGGGCACGGCGGCGCTCCTGGTGCCGCTCGCCAGCGTCGTCGCCGCCGCCTATGGCTGGTATTCGGTGTTCGCCATTGCAGTGGGCCTGAATGCGGCGGCCGCCCTGCTCGCACTGTTCGTGCTGAAACCGGTACGCGCCCGCTTCATCGCGCGCAGCGCCCAGCGGGAAGCCGAGACCGTGTCGGCCGGCACGCCGGCTCACACCGGCAGCGCAATGGGCTGATGCACGCTCCGATGCCTGGCCCGGCCCCGGATCGTCCCGGAGCCGGGCTTTTCATTCCGCCTTCCCGGCGAGGGCACCATAGGTCTCGGGCCGGCGGTCTCTGAGGTGGGTGTTGACGGAACGGGCGGCGCCGATCTCGGTGATGTCGATTTCGGCAAAGACCAGTTCCTCGCCAATCCGGGCCATGACGAGATTGCCGCCGGCCGGGCCGGCGACACTGCTCAGGCCATAATAGGCGAGGTCCGCCTCGCGCCCGCAGCGATTGGCATAGGCGACATAGATGCCGTTCTCATAGGCCCGCGCCGGCACCAGCAGATGCGAGACCGGTTCATACGGCTTCATATTGGCGGTCGGGACGATGATCAGGTCGGCCCCTGCCAAGGCGAGGGCGCGTGCCGCTTCCGGGAATTCGACGTCGTAGCAGATCAGCAGGCCCACGGTGAACGGGCCGAGACGGGCGGTCTCGCAGGTGCCGGTGCCGGCGCTGAACATGGACCGGTCGAGCGCGGCGAACAGATGCGTCTTGCGGTAGTTGAGAAGGCGGCGGCCTTCGGCATCGATCAGGATCGCCGCATTGTAGAGCCGCCCGTCTTCGCCCCGTTCCGGATAGCCATAGACGAGGGCGATGCCGTTCGCCCGCGCAATCTCGGCGGCACGGTGGGCGCAGACCCCATCGGCCGGTTCCGCCTTGGCCTCCGCCGCTTCGCGGCCAATGGCGTAACCGGTGAGGAACATCTCCGGGGCCACCAGCAGGTCGGCGCCGCCGGCTCTCGCCCGCGCCGCCGCCGCCGCGAGCCGGTCGAGATTGGCGGCCGGCTCGTTTGCGGGATCGCCCGCGGTCTGGAGAAGGGCGATCCGCATCGTCTCACGCCCCCCGCCGCGCCTTGAGCGAGGTGACCGACAGGCAGAAGATCTCGAACAGAATCTGCGCGGCGGCGTGCGCGGTGTTGGAGGTGCCGTCATATTGCGGCGCGACCTCGACGACATCGCCGCCGATCACGTCGATGGCGCCGTTCATGCCGCGGAAGATCTCGAGAACCTCGCGCGTGGTGAGCCCGCCGATCTCCGGCGTGCCTGTGCCGGGCGCAAACGCCGGGTCGAGGCTGTCCACATCGAAGGAGACATAGACCGGCCCATCGCCGAGCACCGCCTTGGCCTTCTCGACGATGGCCGGCACGCCGAGGCCGGTGACTTCCTCGGCATGGATTACGGTCATGCCGCTCTCATAGGAGAATTCCCAGAGGAATTCGGCGCCGCCGCGGATGCCGATCTGGATCACCCGCTCGGGGTCGAGCACGCCGTCGAGCACCGCTTTGCGGAACGGCCCGCCATGGTGGAATTTCGAGCCCTCATAGACGCCGCTGGTGTCGCAATGGGCATCGATGTGCAGCATGCCGACGGGGCGCTTCTCGCCGACGGCCTTCAGGATCGATGAGGTGATGGAGTGATCCCCGCCGATCGAAATCGGCACGACGCCGGCGGCGACAACCTTCTTGTAGACGCTCTCCAGATCCTCGTGACAGCTCTCCAGCGAGAAGCGCGAGCGGAACGGCACGTCGCCAATGTCGGCTGCCTTCACCTCGGCCATCGGCACCATACCGAGTACATGCTCGTAGGGGCCGATGCGCTCGATGGCGCGCACCGCGCGCGGCCCGAGCCGGGCACCGGCGCGGTTGGTCACGCCGAGATCCATCGGCACGCCGATCAGCGCGATGTCGAGCCCGCCGAAATCGGGCAGGTCCCAGACGTCGGGACGATAGGGAGCATCGAGGAAGGTCGCGGCATTGGCGAACGGCCAGACGCGGCGGTCGCCATCCTTGAACTGGAGCTCGGCAACCCGCTTGAAGGTCGGGTTGTAGATCACCCCGCCGGGAATGTCCGCATAGCGCGCGCGCAGCTGGTCGAGCTTGTTCTTGTCCGTCATGACGCATCCTGAGCCTGGTCCGATGCACGACAGTAGCGGGAGGACGCGGCTTCCGGGAGCGGGGGCGCGGGGTATTTTCGGCTAACAATCGACGCATGGCCCGAGCGACCCGGGCTACCGCCGGAAGGTAATATTCGCGCCCAAGAGTGAACCGAATCGTGCGTTTGCGCGTTTCCTCCGCAGTCTGAATTTTTAGGGAGACCGACCCATGAAGAGCCATATGATTGCCAGCGCTTTGCTTGCCGGCGCCCTTGGTGCCTCGATGCTGGCCGCCCCAGCGGTCGCCTATGAGAAGAAGCCCAATTGGGCCTCCAGCGAGACCCGCAAGAATGACTACACGCACGAGAAGGTGCGTGAGCAGCAAGTCCGCCAGACCCGGCGCAGCGGTCCCTTCAAGCCGATCTTCCATCCGCTGACCAGCGCCTGGAACAAGGTCGTCCGCTGACGGCTCAGCCTTCGGCCGGAACGCCGTAATAATTCCTGTACCAATCGACGAACCGCGCTGCGCCCTCCTCGATGGAGGTGCGCGGTGCGAAGTCGACGGCGTCGGTGAGGTCCTTGACGTCGGCGAAGGTGGCGCGGACATCTCCGGGCTGCATCGGCTTGAAGACGAGCTCGGCCTTATGGTTGGTGGCGTGCTCGAGCACCTCGATGAGGCGCATCAGCTCGACCGGCTCGGAGTTGCCGATATTGTAGATGCGGTAGGGGGCGAGCGAGGTGCCGGGATCGGGCGCGGCGCCGTCCCAGGCCGGGTTGGGCTGCGCCGGGCGCTCGATGAGGCGGACCACGGCCTCGACGATGTCGTCGATATAGGTGAAGTCGCGCTTCATCTGGCCGTTGTTGAAGACCTCGATGGGGCGTCCCTTCATCAGCGCATCGGTGAACAGGAACATCGCCATGTCGGGGCGGCCCCAGGGGCCGTAGACGGTGAAGAAGCGCAGGCCCGTGGTCGGCAGCCGGTAGAGATGGCTGTAGGTGTGGGCCATCAACTCGTTGGCCTTCTTGGTGGCGGCATAGAGGCTGACCGGGTGATCGACATTGTGGTGGACCGAGAAGGGCAGGGCGGTGTTGGCGCCATAGACCGAGCTCGACGAGGCATAGACCAGGTGCTCGGTGCCGTTGTGGCGGCAGCCTTCGAGGATGTTGAGGAAGCCGGTCAGGTTTGAATCGGCATAGGCGTTGGGGTTGGTGAGCGAATAGCGGACCCCGGCCTGGGCGGCCATGTGGACGACATAGCGCGGCTTTAGGGTGGCGAACAGCGTCGCCGTGCCGTCGCGATCGGCGAGGTCGAGGCGGCGGAAGTCGAATCCCGGGAGCTTGGCGAGTTCGGCGAGGCGGGCCTGCTTGAGGGCCGGGTCGTAATAGTCGTTGATGCTGTCGACACCGAGCACCGCAACCCCCTGCGCCAGCAGGCGGCGGGCGATGTGGAATCCGATGAAGCCCGCTGCGCCGGTCACGAGAATGGGTGCGGGAGGGGCCATCGGAAATCCTCGGATCGAGATCAGGGCAAGGCTCATATCAGCTTTACGCCGAACCGGCGCTGTCCGCCAGACGCAGATCGTCGCTGGCGAAGAGATTAAGACCGCGTCATCCAAGGATATAATAGAGCGAAATAGTCTTACATTTGCTACTTCGCTTTACTCTTGGAGTAGCGGCAATGGAACGAAATGGGCGCTCTAAGCTTTTACCTTCATCCTTTCAACAGACATTGAATGGACATGACAGATTCAGCTGCCTTTGCCCTTCATCGTCCGAATCTCGCCCAGAATCTCAGTGCAGGAGATGACAAGCTGCGCAAACTGATGGCGGCCAGCGTACGGGTCGTCTCGTCCGGCAGCACCCTCATCGAAAGCGACAGCATCCATGACTACGTCTATCGCCTGCGCACGGGATGGGTAGCGCGGGTGCGCACCCTCGAAGACGGCCGGGCGCAGTTCATCCTGATCTTCCTGCCGGGCGATCTCTTTGCGGTGAAGAGCATGTTCGTGACCCATCATCCCGATGCGGTCCATGCGCTGTCCGACGCGGTGGTGGAGCAGATCGACTACCGCCGGCTAAAGGAGGCCTATGACCGGGACCCCGACATTGCGCTTCGCTGCACCTGGCAGATCGTCGAGGAGGAGCGGCGGCTGCACAATTGGGTGGTCGGCCTCGGCCGCGGCAGCGCGGAGGAGCGGCTGTCGCTGCTGTTCCTCGATTTCCGGGCGCGGCTCGTGCTCTCCGGGACGCTGCCCGACGGCGCGTTGAGCTTCGAGGTGCCGATGACGCAAGAGCAGATCGCCGACCATGTCGGCCTGTCCACGGTCCATGTGAACCGCGTTCTGCGCAATCTACGCGAACTCGGCGTCGCAACGCTGCGCGGCAAGACGGTCACCATCCAGAACGAGAAGGCGCTGCGACGGCTGTCCTATCCCTTGCTGGACAGTTTCGAGCGCTGCAGTTCCAAGTTCGGCAGATCGCCTGAAGGCGCGGAGGGCAGCTAGATGGCCGAGCCGCATATCCCGATCCCGAGCCGGCACGCGCCGGAACAACTGATGACCCACGCCTCCGCCCAGGCGGCCCTGATGCTGGTGGAAAGCCTGGCGCTCGCCCTCGTCGAGCACGGCATCCTCTCCAGCGACGACGTGGTGGATGCCTTCGAGAATGTCCTCGAGACCAAGCAGCGCATGGGCGAGGAGAGCGAGGACGCCGCGGTGGCGGCAAAGGCAGCTGGCCTCATCTCCAACATCGCCAACAGCTTGCGGCTGGCCCATGGCGGCAAATCTGTCGACTAACCTCGCCAGGCTTCGAGCACAATGGCACTCTCGACCGCCTCGATCTGCTCGGTGAAGCGCTCGCGATAGAGCGTCATCAGGGCATCATGGCCGCTATCGGACGAGGAGCAGATCGCGTCGGTCACGACGATCACCCTATAGCCGCGGTCCACGGCGCCGAGCACGCTCGCCAGCACGCACATGTCCGTCTCCGCGCCGCTGATGATGAGCGTGTCGGTTCCGCGCGCGTTCAGCACGGTGGCGAGCTCGGCGGCGGAGAAGGCGGAGAGCCTAGTCTTGTCGACCACCGTCGCGGGCGGCGCGAAGGCGGCGAGTTCGTCGACCAGGTCGAGCATCCCGAGAGGCAGCTTCTGGCGCGTCACCACCTCCCAACGGCGATAGAAGCGGCGCCAGACTCCGATCTCCACATCCGCGGAAACGGGAGGTATGAAGCGCGTAAACACCGTGTGCTCGCGAAAGGCCTCCGCCAGCTTGACCGTCACCGGCAGTACGCGTGCCATCCAGGGCGTCGGCCAGGGGCCGCTCGGGGCGAACAGCTTCTGCATGTCGAGGCAAAGATGCATCGTGCCCGGCGATAGCGGGCCGTGCAGAAGTCCATGCTGTGCCTCCACCATCGCCTGGCGCCTCCGATACCCTCTTTCAACCGGCCACAAATCTACGCGCTCCGGCGATCATTCGCCGGATAATCATCTTCGGCGCGGGCATGTCCATCAAGCAGGCGCTCCGACGGACCGAAGGTGAGCTCCGCCATCAGGGGCAGATGATCCGAGCAGGCACGTGCTTCGTGGTCGGTCCAGCTCCGCCGGATCGAGCCGCGCGTGCTCGAATAGATGCGATCGAGCTTCAGCGTCGGGCGGGCCGCCGGAAAGGTCTTGAGCGAGGTCCGCTCCGGCAGAACCGCGGCGAGGGTGCGGCGAACCTGGCCGAACGAGAACCAGTCATTGAAATCGCCGAGCATCACCGTCGCCATGCCTTTCGGCTCCCGTGCGAGGCGTGCGAGCTTGCGCGCCTGTCGGTGCCGCTCGGTGATCTCCAGTCCGAGATGGACGGCGACTATATGCAGCGCGCCGTGCTGGGTCTCGATCGTAGCCTCGATCACCGAGCGCGGCTCGCGGCGCCACACGGTGAGGTCATGGACGAGGGTGCCGGTCATCGGCCAGCGGCTGAACAGCGCATGACCATAATGCCCGTCCGGCGCGATCTTGGTCCGGGCCTCGGCGAAATGGCCGTCCGGCGTGAGGATGCCCTTGAGCGGGACGAGACACGCCGGATCGCGCCCGCGCGTGTCGATCTCCTGCAAGGCCAGGATGTCCGGCGCATGGCGGCGTATCACCGCGGCGATGCGATCGAGATCGAAGCGGCGGTCGGGGCCGATGCCGCGATGTATGTTCCAGCTCATCAGTCGGATGGTTCGAGAGGTCACCCGCGGCTCCTGTAGCGTGCGGCGAGGAATTGCAGCCCGATGGCGAGCGCCATCCAGGCGATGATGAAACATAGCAGCAGCGCGACGCCGCCGGCCGTCGGCCTGGCGAATAGCGTCGCAATCTGATTGCCCAGTGCGGACATGACGATCAGACCCGGGAGCAGGCCCATCGCAGTTCCGGCCGCGTAGTCGAGAAAGCGCAAGCCGATGGCGCCGGCGACCAGATTGACGACGGTGAACGGTGCCGCCGGCACGATGCGCACCGCCGCCACGGTGAGCACGCCGCGTTCGGAGAGCACGCGCCGCACTCGGTTGAGACGCGGTCCGATGAAGCGGCGCAGGAAGCGCGCACCCAGCCATTTGCCGACGAAATAACCTGCCATGGCGCTCGCCATGGCGCCGGCCGCCGCCAGCAGCGCGCCTGTCCAGCCACCGAACACGGCGATCGTGGCGAAGATCAGCAAGGTCACCGGGAAAGCAACCAATGATGTGAGCAGGAAGATCGCGATCACGGCGAGTGGTGCCCAGGGGCGGTCGGCGATCGCATCGATGGCCTGCGTGATCCTGGCTGGGTCGCTCAAGGGCGACAGGTGCCAAACCAGGGCAAGCAGCGCAATCGCAGCGAGGGCGATGCCGATCCTGACGACGAGCCCGACGCGCAGGCGGCTCGGTTGGTCCGCAATCGCAGTGCGTTCCTCATCGAGCGGCTCGACAGGATCGGCCATGGCGTCGATGACAGCTTCGCTGATGTCGAAGCCGGCGGAGCGGTCATCGACGGGGTGCAGCCCGTGCGCGGTCGGAGCGGATTGGTCGAGCATCTGGCAGAGCGAGCGGCCCTGGCGAAGGGCTTCCTCGAAGGTGCTCGCCTCCAGGCCGGAATGCTCCGCGAGCAGCTGGTTGCGAATGGCGGCGATGCCGCGCCGGCTTGCCTCATCCTTCGCCTCGACGACGAGGTCGCACTCGGTGTCGAGCCCCATCGAGCGATTGCAGAGATTGGCCGAACCGACGCGCAGCGCGGTGTCGTCGACGATCATCACCTTGGAATGCACCATCACCGCGTCGATGAGATCACCTTCCTGGACCCGCGGATAGAGCAGGCGCACGCGATCCCCGACGCCGGCCTGCTCGATGACGCGCATGAAGCGCAGCCGCCCGGCGAGCATCACCCGGCGCTCGACCCAGCCATCGTAGCTGCGCGGCGCGATGATGATCGCCTCGAGCTGCGGCCGCTCTACCATGCGGGCGGCGAGACGCTCGGCGGTGGCGGTGTGGGTGAGGAACTGGTTCTCGATATAGACCAGCCTATCGGCGCGCGCCGCCATGTCCTCGAACAGGGTGGCAACTTCGGTGACCGCCTCCTGGCGGCCATAGCGCGGAAAGGTGCGGGCAATGCCGACGGGCACGTCGCGGAAGTCCGGCGTGAGGCTTTCCGGCCATGGATCGCGCGCCATCCCGGGAGCCGGCGGCCGGCGGAGTTTCTCGCACGCGGCGCGCTCCCATCGGGCGCGCACCAGTTCGCCGAGCGCGGCGGCGGCGGCGCCGTCGACGGCCATCTGCACATCGTGGAATGGCGGGTAGGGCGTCGCTGCCGGATCGAGGCGAAGCGGATCGCCGGGCCGGTGCTCGGGGGTATCCCAGCGCCGGATGGTGATATCGAGCCCGCCGGAGAAGGCGAGCGCGTCGTCGATTACCACCAGCTTCTGATGGTGGCAGGCGCCGATCGGCAGCACATCATCGAGGCAGATCTCGATCTGCGGCGGCGTCCGCCACAGGAAAGAGAGGAGCGGAGCCAGTTCCCGCTGCAGCGAGAACACCAGGGAATAGTCCCACAGCAGCAGCCGCACCCTGAGCCTCGGCCGGCGCTGGACAAGAGCCGAGAGGAAGGCGGCCAGCGTCTCAGGCAGGCCGTCGTCGCACATGCCCGACGGACCGACCAGCCGCACGCGGCTGTCGAGATCCCAGCCGACGATGTGGATGGTGTCTTCGGCATTTAGCATCGCTTCGCGCAATGTGCAGAAATAGGCGGCGGCGTCGATTAGCACCTTCGCGCGGCCGGCCTGCTCGACGCGCCAGACATTGCGGCCCGGCGCGAGCAAGGAGGACGAATGGCGATAACGCACATCGCTGAGTCTATCCGCGACAGTCAGATCCAGCACGCCGGCTCCGCATCCTTTTCCGTGTCGGAACACAACGCCGCATCGGCGGAAAAGATCACGGCGTGGACATCACTCCGCCGGGTCGGCGAGCCGGGCATTCTGCTTGGATGAACCGACCCGGGAGGCGATGCGGCAGAAATCGAGTGGCTCCGGCCCGGATTCCACGGCGCGCTTCAAAAAGCGAATCGGGAAATGGATGGCGTCGATATTCGCGTTGCGTAGTTCGGAGGTGTCGCCGCGCAGCTTGGCCGCCGTCTCCGCCGCGCGGAGCGCTTCGCCGATCTCCGCATCGCTCAGGATGCCCTTCTGCTTCAGGGTCAGGCACAGCGCGGAGATGGCGAGCAGCAATCCCTCGAGCTGAAGATTGGCGGTATTCATATGTCCTCCTCCTTGAGCGGGTTCCTGGGCTCGACGGTTTACCCCGTCCGCTCCTGTCTGTTGCAGCCGCGTTCCCGACTGGCCGCGCCCGGCGTAGGTCGGCGCTGGGCTTGAACGTACACCCGTGCGCGAACATTGCCGATGGGGGAGGCTCATCGGTAATGGCGGTCAGATGTTCGGCCCGTCCGGCACCGATGGCGGAAGACTGTCCGGCGGCAGTTCCTCCGGCGTCTGGCCGGGTTGGTCCTCGGGCTGGTCGATGCCGGGGACGATATCCGGGGACTGGCCGGGAGGGGTGCCCGGGTCTTCGATAGGCGAGGGGGTGCGGTCGGGGTTCTCGGCCGGCGGCGGGATATCCGGCCGGCCTGGCTCGGGTGTCCGGGGCGGGTTGGGAATATGGGGCATGGCGGCTTTCCTACACGGTGGTGAAAGCCTAACCCCCGAGCGCATCTGCCGTTCCAGGGCTGTCCCGGGCGGGCGGCCCGCCCGGGGACGACGTCCTGCTTCAGGCGAGCACCGGCCGTCGCACGCTCGCCAGTGCGACCAGGCAGGCTAGCCCTGCCGCGATCGCGCAATAGCCGATCGGACCATGCGGCCCGAAGCCGTCCACCAGGAAGCCGCCCAGCACGGCGCCGGAGGCAATCGCGATCTGGAATGCGGTGAGCAGGAGCCCGCCGGCGCTCTCGGCGTGGTCCTGCGCGGCTCGGGTGATCCAGGTCTGCACCCCGACCGGCAACGCACCGAAGGCGAAACCCCACAGCGCGGTCGCGGTGCCGGAAAGGCCCATCGAGACGCCGAGCAGCACCAGCACCAGCGCCGAGACTGCGATCAGCGCCGAGGCGAACACCACGGCGGTCCGTTCGCTGCGCTCGGCGAGGAAGCCGCCGACCAGATTGCCGAAGAAGCCGCCGATCCCGTAGGCGAGCAGCGCCAGCGAAATCGTGTCCACGTCCATGCGCGGCACTTGCTCCAGGAAGGGGCGCACATAGGTGAAGGCGGCGAAATGCGCCGAGACGACCAAGGCGACGATGATGAGGACGCTCCGCACCCGCGGCCGCTGCAACAGCAAGAAGAAGGTGCTGAGGGTCGCCTTGTCGGCGGGAGGCAGGCGCGGAACGGTGACGAGCTGCGCGGCGAGCGCGACCAGCGCCACCACGTCGGCGACGACGAAGGCGGCGCGCCAGCCCCAGCGATCGCCGATCCAGGCGCCGACCGGGGCGGCGCAGACCGTCGCCAGCGAGACACCGGTGAAGATGATGGCCATGGCCCGGGGCATGAGCGCCGGCGGGACCAGCCGCAGGGCGAGCGCTGCCGACATCGCCCAGAAGCCGCCCAGGCTGATGCCGAGCAGGATGCGCGAGAACAACAGTACCGGGAGGTTCGAGGCCAGTGCGGCGAGTGTGTTCGAAACGATGAGCAGGCACGTCAGCAGCCACAGGATCAGGCGCCGGTCGAATTGGGACGTGCCGACGACGATCGCCGGTCCGGCGATGGCGCCGACCACGGCGGTGGCCGTGACCGCCTGGCCGGCGAGGCCGTTGCTGATCGAAAGGTCGCGCGCCATCGGCGTCAGGATGGAGGCCGGCAGGAACTCGGCGGTGACGAGGGCGAAGACGCCGAGTGAGAGCGAGACGATGGCCGGCCAGGCGGCCGCGGCGGTCTCGACGGCGGCGTCTGCGGACGCCGCGGTGGAATCGGTCATGGAAAACCTCGGGAGTTGTATCGGACCGCGAGATTAGGACTGACCGCTTGGCGTTTACATGCTAGAAAATGTCCAATGCTTGATCGATCGTCCAAATCCCGCACTGGAACATCGGGCGCGGCGAAATCCGGTGTCCCGGCGCCCGGCGCATCATGTCCGAGCGATCCGCTCACCGAGATGCTGCGCGGCCTGCGCCTCGACGGCGTCGACTACAGCCGCTACCGCATGGCTGAGCCCTGGGCGCTGTCTTTCCCGCAGCAGCAGGCGGCACGCCTTCATTTCGTGTCGAACATGGGCTGCTGGCTGCGCTGCGACCGGGCCGACTGGACCGAGCTGAAAGCCGGCGATGCAGTGCTGCTGCCGCGGGGCACGGCGCATCTCTTGGCCAGTGCGCCCGGGGTTTCCCCGGTGCAGGCGGGAACCTGCCGGCGCTCGCCGATCTGCGAGAATGTGTTTGCGGTGGATGGCGGCGGTGCAGGCGAGGTTTGCCTGCTGTTCTGCGGCTCGCTGCACTTCAACATCGATGCCATGCATCCGCTTGCGCAGCTGATGCCCGAGGTGATGCGGGCTTGCGATCTCGAGCAGCACGAGCCGGCGCTGCCGCATCTGATGCAGGCCATGGCGCGCGAGACCGAGCTCGACCGGGTAGGGGCCGCCGGCATCCTTGCCCGGCTTGCCGATGTGCTGGCGGCGAGCCTGATCCGCACCTGGGTGGAGCATGGCTGCGGCGACGCCACCGGCTGGCTGGCGGCGGTCCGCGAGCCGGATGTCGGCCGGGTACTGGCGGCGATCCACCTCAATCCGGAACATGACTGGACCGTCGCCGCGCTGGCCAGGATCATGGGGGCGTCGCGCTCGGGCTTCGCCAAGCGCTTCGCCGACATCGTCGGCGAGACGCCGGCGCGCTACATATTGCGCGTCCGCATGCACCAGGCGCGGCTGTGGCTGCAGCGCGACAGGATGCGCGTCTCCCTCGCCGCCGAGCGCCTCGGCTATGAATCGGAGGCGGCGTTCAGCCGGGCCTTCAAGCGCGTGTTTGGCGCCCCTCCGAGCAGCTATCGCGGATAGCGGCTCACGTGGTGCGGCGCCGGCTCGGTGTGGGTCATCTATTTCCTGATCTACTAGCTAATGAACGGCGCGTGGTCCGGCGCCGGTCGTCGTCGCGGTCCTGCTCGCGTTCGGCCAGTGGACCACTCTGCTCCTGCCGCGGATCAGGCCGGACAGGAGCTTGAGGCGGTAGCGACGTGACACTAAGCTCCCCGCCCGAAACGGCTGGCACCGATGCCGCGCGGCGCGGACACGAGGGCGGACATGAGCGAGTTTGAGATTCTCGATCCGCGCTTCGGCAAGCTGGTCATCGGTCACGCGAAGCTCGAGCGGCTTTGGACGGGCGGGCGATGGCTGGAGGGGCCGGCCTATTTCCCGGCCGGGCGCTATCTCGTCTTCTCCGACATTCCGAACGACCAGCTCATGCGCTACGACGAGACCAGCGGCGTCGTTTCGGTGTTCCGCTCGCCTTCCGGCAACGGCAACGGCAACACCGTCGATCGCGAAGGGCGGATGCTCTCGTGCGAGCACAAGGGCAGGCGGATCACTCGCACCGAGTTCGATGGAAGTGTCGTCGCCCTCGCCACGCATTTCGAGAACCGACGATTCAACTCGCCGAATGACATCGTGGTGAAATCGGACGGCAGCATCTGGTTCAGCGATCCGACCTACGGCATCGACGGCGAATATGAAGGCGACGCCGCGCCGTCGGAAATCGGCCGAGCGAACATCTACCGCCTCGATCCGGCCACCGGCGCGCTCGCCGCGGTCGTGACCGATCGCGTGCAGCCCAACGGCCTTGCCTTCTCGCCCGACGAGCGGATCCTCTATGTCAGCGACACGGGGTCGAGCCACGTCGAAGGCCATGCCCGCACGATCACCGCCTATGAGGTGAGGACCGACGGCGCGATCGCCAGTCCGCGCGTCTTCGCCACGCTGCAGGCCGGTGCTTATGACGGCTTCCGCATTGACGCGAACGGGAATGTGTGGACCTCGGCCTTTGGCGGCGTCCACTGCTACGCGCCGGACGGCGCCCATATCGGAACGATCCCGATTCCGGAGCTCGTCTCCAATGTCTGCTTCGGTGGGCGCAAGCGCAATCGGCTGTTCATCACCGCGCAGACCTCGCTCTATGCGATGTATGTCAATGCGCAAGGCGCGCTGCGGCCGTAAGCGCGGAACCGGGAGGAGTTTTGGGATGCAAGGCGAGAGCTCGGCCGAACCGACCGTCCTGATCGTGGGAGCCGGCCCAGCCGGATTGTTCGCGGCGTGCGAACTTGTTCGCCACGGCGTCACGCCACGCATCGTGGAGAGCAGGTTGGAGCCGCATCACGAGACCCGCGGCACCGCTTTGCAGCCCGCGGTGCTCGAGCTCATCGACCGTGGCGGCCTGATCGAGCCGTTCCTTCGCGCCGGCGTGCACATCAAGCAGGTGCACCTGCTCGGCCCCGGTCTCACCCAGCTCGCGGCCATGAGCCTTGCCGATATCGGCTGCAAGTACGAATTCCAGTGCAGCCTGCCGCAGTGGCACACCGAAGCTATCCTGCGCGAGCATCTGGCGAGCCTTGGCGTCGGGATCGAGTACGGCACGGAAGTGAAGGCGATCGAGGACGATGCGGCCGGCCTGCGGGTGACGGTTGAGGCCGGCGGCCGGGAAGAGGTCTTCACCACGTCGTATGTGCTGGGCGCGGGCGGCGCGCACTCCATAACGCGGCAATCGATGCACGAGCATCTCGCGGGGGACACCTATGGCGGCCGATACATCGTCGCCGACATGAAGCACCGGCTGCCGTACCAACCGGAATGCGGGCGGGTCATCGTGGGCGCCGAAGGCTTCGTGCTCGTCTCGCCGCTGCCGGACGAGCGCTGGCTGATCTTCGTCAATCGCGACGAAGCCGACACGCGCTCCGAGCTGCCTAGCCCGGCCGAATTGAGCGAGTTGCTCAATCGTCGCGCCGGCGTCGATCTCGGCATGTACGATCTGCGCTGGGTCTCCTATTTCAACATGCACATGCGCGCCGCCGAGCGCCTGAGCGATGGGCGGCGCTTCCTGCTGGGCGATGCCGCGCACCTCTCCAGCCCGATGGGCGGCGAAGGGGTCAATGCGGCATTCATGGATGCCGCCGACATAGCCTGGAAACTCGCCCTCGTCGTGCGCGGAGCGGGCAAGCCGGCGCTGCTGGACAGCTACGCGGTCGAGCGCGGCGCGGCGGACCGCCACGTGCTGGAGGTCTCCGACGAGGTCCATAAAGCCGTGATGGAGCTGGTCGCGATGTGCCGAAGCCACGGCACGCCGACCCTGCCGCCCGTCGATCCGGAAAAGGGCATGGCGACGGTGCGCCGACGCTCGATGCTCGACCTGTCCTATGCGGGGAGCGCGCTCGTGGGCCAGGCCGGCACAGATGCGGAAGGCCCGGCGCCGGGAGAGCGCTTCCCAGCCCGCCATCGCCTCGGTGGCTCCGGCCACCATCTGATCGTGTTCGGTGAGGCACCGCACCTCGACCATCTGCGCACACGCTGGGACGGGCTGGTTTCGGTCGTCGAAGCCTCAAGCGAGGGCTTCGACGCCCCCGCGGCCGGCGTGCCCGATGGCGGCGCCATCCTGGTCCGGCCGGACGGCTTCATCGGGTTCCGCGCCACCCCGCTCAATGAGGCCACGATGGACGCCCTCGACGCCCATCTGGCGAGCTATCTGGTGTCGTGGTCTCACTAGAGGCGCTCGCGCACCCGATGGTGCGCAATGAAAACGACACCCGCGGGTGCGACATGTCGCAAACCGCGGGTGTCGAGCGATCATCGTCTCGACAGGCATCCCGTGCCGCTATTGCGGCGGAACCGGCTGGCGGCGTGGATCCGGCTTTGCATCGTCGGTCCCAGGCGATCCACCTTGCTGCCCGGCAGGCCGTTCGGGCCGCCGCCTCTCCTGTTGTTGCTGCTGCCCCTGCGGCTCCGCGTCGGGCCGCTGCTGACGACGCTGCTCCGGCTGCTGGCGCTGCTGCCCCTGCGGTTCCGCATCCGGCCGCTGCTGACGACGCTGGTCCGGCTGCTGCCGCTGCTGCTCCGCGTCCGGCCTCTGCTGCCGACGCTGCTCCGGCTGCTGGCGTTGCTGGCCGGCATCCGGCCGCTGCGGGTCGCGGCCCGGCTGCGCATCGGGGCGGCGATCCTGTTGCTGCTGGATATTCCGCTGGTCCGGCTGTCGGCGCTGCTGGTCAGTATCCGGCCGCTGCTGGTCGCTCGGCTGCGTGCCCGGCCGGCGATCCGGCTGCTGCTGCCGCTGTTGATCCATTTGCCGGCGCTGCTGGTCCGGCTGCTGCCGCTGCTGCTCCGCGTCCGGCCTCTGCTGCCGACGCTGCTCCGGCTGCTGGCGCTGTTGGCCGGCGTCCGGCCGCTGCGGATCACGGCCCGGCTGTGCGTCGGGCCGGCGATCCTGCTGCTGCTGGATCGTCCGCTGTTGATCCGGTTGCCGGCGCTGCTGGTCAGTATCCGGTCGCTGCTGGTCGATGTCCGGCTGTGTTCCCGGCCGGCGATCCTGCTGCTGCTGGATCGTCCGCTGTTGATCCATTTGCCGGCGCTGCTGATCGGCGTCCGGCCGCTGCTGGTCGCTATCCGGCTGTGTGCCCGGCCGGCGATCCGGCTGGCGCCCTTGACCGGGTTGGTCCGGCCCGCCGGGTGTTCCAGCGCCCGGCTGGTCGCCACGCGGGGCACCGCCCGGAGCCTGCACGCTGCGCGCCCTTTCGCGACGCTCTTGATTGAAGCGCTCCAGGCTCTGGCGTCGCTGTTCGATCCCCTCGCGGCGCTCACGCTCGAACACGTCGGAGCGCGCGTCCGCTTCCCGCCGAAGCTCCCGAATCCGGTCGCCGCGCTCGCGTTCCAGCTGATCCATCTCGCGCCGGTAGCGGTCGCGATCCGACCAACGGTGTTCGCGCAGTTCGCGCCGGCGGTTGTCATCGAGCGCTGACAGGAGAGCGGCGGACGGTGCGAACTGTCCCGGCGTATCGTCGCGCACATATTGGCGGACGACCACGCGCCGGTCAGGCTCGATCGTCCGCACCACGCGGCGAGGGGGCCGGACGCGGTCGTCGAACGCGATGCGGGGCGCGAAGATGCCGAGGCGCCCGCTATTGTCGTCATAGAAAAGGTCGTCGCGGCGATCCACCTGCACGACCTGATAGTCGACGATGCGGGTCCGAGCCACACGGTCATATTCGCGGCGTTCGATGCTGCGATTGACGTAATAGCCATCCTGCCAGCTCGGCTCGTACTCCCGTGTCGCGGTGCGCAGATAGACGCTGATCTCGGGAATCGGGGCCGCATAGACGCCGACGTCCGGCTCGCCCATGTACTGGTCCTCGACGAAGACCCAGCTCTCCGCGATGGGGGCATCGTAATGTGTTGCCCGACCCGTCGCGAAGCCGACGCGGTCCGGCGCGATCGGCGCCCAGCCGGTGCGCCCGCCGCCCCGTCGCCACTTCACCCAGGCGGGAGCCCACGTGTCGCCCGGCACCCAGAACCAGCCATAGGCCGGATCATAGCTCCAGCGGCCGTAATGATAGGTCGCCCAGGCGAAGGGTTCGTCGGAATCCCAGTACCAGCCATAGTTGTCGGTCCAGACCCAGCGACCCTGCTGATAGGGCCGCCAGCCTTGGCCGACATCGGCGGGAATGAAGACGTAGCGATAGTCGGGATGCTCCACCCAGGTGCCCTGATCGGCAAGCTGGTCGTAGAATACGTTGATATCCACCGTCGCACCCGCCCGGGGGCTGGCCTGTGCCAGGCGTATCGCAGAGGTCTCGGCATTGGCAGGCGGCACGAGCGAGCTGGTGAGGAAGCTTGCCGCCAAGCCGGCAACGAGCCAGCGGCTTCCAGAATTCATCATAACCAAGATCCTCTACGCATACGAGAAGGCAGGGACTAACGCGAACGTCTCCGTTTGGTTGCCAAGCAATAGAGATAATTGTGGCGGTAATACCGCCCCATATTATTGTGACGCGAACATGTCAAAGAATGGATTGGTGCTTGGGTGCGCGATCGTGTTGCTCGTCTGGATTGAGCGGTTGGGGTGAACGGTGCTGTCATATGTCTGCCATGGTTGGCGAACGCTGCGTCGTTCCTTTGCGCCTGGCACGGGGGAGTCATGCGGGCTGCTTTCGGGCCTCTTGCGGGTCGCCCGGCGTTGCCTGGCCACGGCCCGCTATTTCATCGACAGGACAACCGGCCCCGCGACCGGGTCCGTGACGCCCAGCCCGCCACCCAGTTCCTCGAGAGTCTGGCGGAAGCTGTCGAGCGTGGCGATCATCGCCGGTCGCCCGGCCGCCAGCGCCTCCGTGCTCTCCCATTCCGCGATGATGCAGTAGCGTCGCTCGCCGGTCTTTATGATGTTGGCGTGACGCATCCCCGACCAACTTCCCGCGATGTTCCTGTGTGCGTCGAGGAAAGCTTCGTCCATGCCAGGCTTGACCTTGAAACGCACGACGTTGAAGGCGGTCATGATCCCCTCCTCATGGCAAGTGTGACGGCGATGGGCTCAATCGAGCCGCAAGCCGCCCGCCGGCCATCACCGCCATCTGGGCAAGCAGAATGGGATGCCGAATGGAAAAACGCTCGGTAAGTCGCGTGCTCACGGGCATGGGCGAGGCCGACTGGATCACTGAAGCACCATAGCAGGATACGCCGTGCCTACACACCTCTATGAGGTGAGCGAGGAAAGGGGCCTCTCATGCTTTGAGCTGCCGCCGAGGTCTTCTCGTCGTGGTGAGCATGATCGGAGCGGCGAGGCGCCCACGCGCAGCCTCACAGCGGACCCATGACGTAAGTGGGAAGCCAGGTGGCGATATCAGGAAAGATGCTCAGGATCACGATCCCGAGGAGCATCAGCAGCACATAGGGCAGCGATCCGGTCAGCACTTGCGACGCCGGCACCTGCGGAGCGATGGACTTGACCACGAACAGGTTGAGCCCGACGGGCGGCGTGATGAGGCCGATCTCCATGTTGATGGTCAGGATCACCGCGAACCAGTAGGGGTCGAAGCCCGAGGAGACGATGATCGGATAGAGCAGCGGCGCCGACATCACGATGATGGCGACCGGCGGCAGGAACATGCCGGCCACCAGCAGGAACAGGTTGATCAGCGCCATCAGCACCCAGCGGTTCACCTCCAGCGATGCGATGGCCGCCGCAACGGTCTGGGTGATGAAGAGCGAGGAGAGCGCGAAGGCGAAGAGTTCCGCCGAGGCCATGATCATCATGATCATGACGCTTTCGCGCAGCGTAGACGAGAAAATGTCGAAGATCGGCTTCGGCTGGAACAGCCGGTACATCACGATGACGACGCCGAGCGTGAGGAAGGCGCCGGCACCCGCCGCTTCCGATGGCGTCGCGATGCCGCCATAGAGCACATACAGCGTGCCGAGGATGATGATGAGGAAGGGCGTGACCTTCGGCAACGCCGCGAGCTTCTGGCCGAGCGTGAAGCGCGTGCTGCGCACGGCCAGATCGAAGCCCTTGCGGTGGCAGTCATAGAGCGCCCAGGCCATGAACATCGCCGTGAGCATGAGGCCAGGCATCACGCCTGCCAGGAACAGGCGCCCGATCGAGGTCTCGGTGGCGATACCGTAGACGATCATCGTCACCGAGGGCGGGATGAGGATGCCGAGCGTCCCGCCTGCACAGATCGAGCCCGTGGCGACCGAGGCCGGATAGCCCCGCTTCAACATCTCGGGGATGCCCATCTTGCCGATGGCCGCGCAGGTCGCCGGGCTCGAGCCCGTCATGCCGGCGAAGATGGCGCACGCACCAATGTTCGACAGCACCAGCCCGCCCGGGACACGGTTGAGCCAGCGATCGAGTGCCTCATAGAGATCGCGTCCCGCGGGGGTCGCGGCCACCGCCGCTCCCATCAGCACGAACATCGGGATCGAGACATAGGCGAGGTTGGCGATGCCCGCGAACATGGTCTCGGCCAGCACGTCGAAGATGCCGATGCCGTTGGCGATCAGCAGGCCGCCGATCGCGGTCAGGCCGAGCGCGAAGGCGATGGGCATGCCGGTGGCCAGCAGCACGAACAGCAGGCCGATGACGAGCAGGCCGGAGAAAGTGGGCGAGAGGCTCATCACGCGTGACCTTCGGCTTCATCGAGACCGCACAGGCGGCGGATCAGTTCGGCGACGTACTGGAGCGACAGCAGCGCGAAGCTGACCGGCAGCGGCAGGAGCGGGATCCATAAGGTAATGGCCGCCACCGTCGAGGTGCGCCACTCGTTGACATAGGCCTCGTGGAAGAAGATCGCGCATGCGAACGTCATCATCAGCGCGAAGAGCAGGCCGAGGGCGCCGCCGATGATGCCGAGGACGCGCCGGGGACCTTCCGGTAGCGCGATCTCGATCACGTCAACGCCCACATGCCCCCTGGTCTTCAGCACATAAGGTGCTCCCAGGAACATGGCCGCGGTGGCCGAGAAGACGACGAAGTCCGTCTGCCAGATGGTCGGCGCGCGGAACACATACCGCAGGAAGATCATCTCGCAGACCACCAGCATTGCCGCGACCAGCATCAGGCCGGCAATGACGGCCGCAATCTTCGAGATGAGATCGACCGTTCGCAGGAACAGGCTGATCATGGGGCTTTCGCTTGTCAGAGGGACAGATGCACGACGGGACCGGGCGCCGCATCCGCCGCATGGCGGGTTCCGGCTCCTCCGCCGCCGCGAGCGTTCCGCGGCCCCTGGTGCAGGAGCCGGGAGCCGGCGCGGTCACTGGACGGCCAGCGCCTTCTTGATCAACTCGTCTCCGCCCTTCACCTTCTCGGCGAAGTTCTTGTAGGAGCTTTCCTGAGCGACCTTCAGCCAGGCGTCGTAGTCGGAAGCGGACATCTCCACCACCTTGACGCCGGCCTTCTTGTAGGTGTCGATCAGCTTCTGGTCGCCCTTGCGCACTTCCTGCGCGAACCAGGCCTGCGCCTTCTTGCCGGCCTCCAGTATGGCCTTCTGCTGCGCAGGGTTGAGCCGGTTGAACACCTGCTTGGATATCAGCACCGGCTCGTACATGAACCACAGGGCGTTGGCGCCCGGCGCCGTCAGGCACTTCACCTGCTCATAGAGGCGGTAGGACACGAAGCTCTCGGATGAGGTGTTCGTGGCGTCGAGCACGCCCGTCTGCATGCCGGAATAGATTTCCGACGACGGCATGGACGCGATGGAGGCGCCGGCTGCAGCGAGCATCTGCTCGAAGGCCGGGCCCGCGGCTCGGGTTACTTGCCCCTTGATGCTGTCAGGACCGGTGATGCAGTCTTTCTTGGAGGCGAAGGCGCCCGACAGCCACGCATCGGCGATCACGATCGCGCCCTGCTTGTCGACGATCTCCTTGATCTCCTGCATGAAAGGCGAATCGTTGAGGCGCTCGGCGCGATCGAAGTTGCGCACCAGGCCCGGCATCAGCGTGGCGGAGAACTGCGGCACACGGCCCGAGGCGTAGTCGAGCGGGAAGGACGAAATGTCGAGCTGGCCCTTGGTCAGCGCACCCCACTGCTCGTTGGCCTTGAACAGCGATGAGCCGGGGAAGACCTGGACCTTGAGGCCGACATTGGCTGCCTCGACGTCGCGGGCGATCATCTGCACCATCTCGTCGCGGGGATCACCCTTGCCGCCCGGAAACTGGTGCGAGGCGCGCAGCGTGACGTCCTGCGCGAATGACGAGGTGGCAAATGCCAGTGCGCAGCCAAGGGTCAAGGCGCGCGCAATCAGACGCGTACCGCTCATGCTTTCCTCCTTTTTCGGCCGCCTGCCGGCGGGCTGTTGGCGTTTCCTCGACTTTTCTGATCGGGCGGTTGATCCGCCCGCCTTGTCCTGGTTGCCCGGGTCGGCCTTACCCTAGGCGATCAGGCGGTAAATGTCAGTGTAGCTGTCCCGCAGCTCGTTCTTCTGCACCCTGCCCATGGTGTTGCCCGGCAGTTCGCGGATGAAGAACACCCGCTCGGGCTGCTTGAACTTCGCGAGCCGGCCTTCGAGCGCCTGAAGGATATCCTGCTCGGTCAGGCTTGCGCCTTTCGCCGGGGACGAAAATGGCGGTCACGCTCTCGCCGAAATCGGTGATGAGCGGGCCGCTTGTATTGAATGAAGACGACGAGGAATCTAAAGTCAATCTCTAAGTATACAAGAATGCTCCTCTTGCATTGCAGTTTGGAAGATGGCTTTCTTCGCGCGGAGGTGGGCCGTGCGTGGTGAGCAGACGCCAAGGCTTCGCGAAGCGCTGGAAGAGGATATCGTCGCGGGTAGGTTGCGACCCGGGCAAAGGCTCGACGAGGTCGGCCTCGCCGAGCGTTTCGGCGTGTCGCGCACGCCCATCCGCGAGGCGTTGATCCAGCTTTCGGCCTCGGGCCTCGTGGAGATGCGGCCCCGGCGCGGGGCTTTCGTCACGCTGCTCGGTCCGCGCGAGCTGGTGGAATCCTTCGAGCTCATGGCGGAAATCGAGGCGTCCTGCGGGCGGCTTGCAGCGCAGAGGCTCGGACCAGCGGACCGCGCCGCGATAACGCAGGCACAGGCGGCCTGCTGCAAGGCAGCGGCAGCCGACGATGACGATGCCTATTACCCCGCCAATGCCCGGTTCCACGCAGCGATCTATGCGGCGACCGGCAATCGCGTGTTGCGCGCCGAAGCGGTACGGCTGCAGACGGCCCTCCAGCCCTACCGGCGCCTTCAGTTGAAGGTGCCGAGGCGCATTGGGGCTTCGCTCGCCGAGCATGAAGCCATCCTGGAAGCACTGATCAAGGGAGATGGTGTCAGCGCGGCCGAACGGATTCGTGCCCATGTGCTGGTGCAGGGCGAGCGATTCATGTCGCTGCTCGCGGCTCTGCAGGAGGAAGCCGAAACGGCCGGTTGATCAGCCAGGCAGGAGCGAGCGTCGCCGTTGCTCGAGGGTGTCGGCTCGGTCAAGAGCCGCTCCTGCTTTTCATTGATTTGATCCGCCAGCCTCTCTTCCTGTGCAGATCCTGATGCAGTTGCAGCTTGCTGCGTCAGGTCTGAAACCTGCCTTCGCAAGAGCGCGTTCCGTTCGTCCGACGCTTCGTAATTTCCGTAGCCATATTTGGCCTCGCCCTCCACCTCCGCAGGGCGCGGACTAGGGCCTGTTAGCGTCTGAGGCGTGCCCCCTTTCTGCCTGCTTGGCGGAGGGATGGGGATGGCACCGCTGACGGATGCGCAGTGGGCGATGCTGGAGCCGCTGATCAAGACCTGCCGCCCACATCACCGAGTCAGCGCACCGCGAAGACCGCGACTGTAATGCTAGCCACAGCCAAGTTCTCAGCACTAGGTATTTTAGATCTTGCCTATGATCTGAACGGAAACGTTGTATTCTGAAGTATTGTAAGCGGTGTACTTGAATTCTAAAGATTTTTGTTGAATTAGCTCTTCAAAGGCGCGATGTTCGTGGTCTTTCCACCCATAATAATTAAAATATTCGTCGAAAAGTATTATGCTTCCTGGTACTAATCTTTCACCGAGATTATCGAATATTGTCTTTGTGCTTGAATATAAATCGCAGTCGATATGCAAGAAGGATATCGTATCGTTTGAAATCTCCATGAATTTCGGTAGGGTGTCGCTGAACCAGCCTACGTGCAATTCTACATTAGGACGAACGCTTGGGAGCTTACCGTGAAGGTTGAACGTGCCTTTTCGATAGCTGCCCGTCCAATCTTCCGGCAAGCCTTCAAATGAATCAAAGCCGTGTACAGTTCGCGATGAACCTACATGATCAGCTATACGATTAATCGTATTTCCGCTCCAGACACCAAATTCCATTAACAATCCATTCGGAGGCGCTAATGATAAACTGTGGTAGAAAACATCTCTAGTTATTGGACTTGAGAATGCGCCTTTCATATTGCTTCGCGCATATTCGCCGCTCTCGAGTAGCGCACTGAGCCGCCTCGCGCTCTCATGGTTATGGACATTCCATGAGATGAACTTTTTAGCTAATTCATCTGCATAGCTACCCTTGAACTTCTTGTAAAATTTCAGAAGATCCATCTGCGAATCCCATCACTTTCAGCATGCGATCCATCGATCATGAGCAGATTCATCACTCAGAGAAGATCGATGTTGATCAATATCAAGTCTAGGTGACTTGGTACGCAGATAGAGGAGTTCAAGGCGGCCCGTTAGCGTCTGATCCGATCGAGAACAGCGGCGAGGCAGAGCACGCCGACGAAGGAGCACGCGGAGTCGGAGGAGTAGCCGCGATCCGCCACCACCCAGCACAACATGCCTGAGGCGAATGGGCTCGCGACTCGCCGCGCTGCTTCAAAAGCTCGTTGAGCCGCGCTCCTGCTTTCATTGATTTGATCCGCCAGCCTCTCTTCCTATGCAGATCCTGATGCAACTGCGGCCTGCTGCGTCAGGTCTGAAATCTGCCTTCGCAAGAGCGCGATCCGTTCGTCCGACGCTTCGTGATTTCCGTCAGCCATATTTCGGCCTCCCCCTCCACCTCCGCCGGGCGCAGACTAGAGTAACCTCCCAGGCGCTGGCTGTTGCGGCTCTTCGCGCGGACTGAACTTGGCGCGCCAACGGTTGACATACGACAGAGCGGGCTTTTCAAATAAAAGATGGTACAACACACCGCCTGCTAAACCTATGGCGGCGCACAAGGTCATGTTCGCAAACCAGGATAACGCAAAGCTAACGACGATGCCAGATATGATTGAGATAACCGGACCGTGAATCAAATAGATCGCGTAGGACGCATTGCCGAGAAAAAAAAGCCAACGAGGTGCTGCAATAGACCCAGATATTTCTATGCGCACTAGCCCCGCGATTACGATCGCCATGGCTACTCCAAACCATAGTCGCGAAATTCCCTCGATTGCGAAGAAGCAGACGAGTCCGGTTATACCGACCACCAGCACAACACGCGCCCACACTAACGAGAGAGACCTGACCGCGACCGCCGCAATCATGCCGGCAACGAACTCGATATTCATCGTAGACAGAAATACGCTAAGGGTCGCTTGCAGCGCGGGCGGCAAGTTGACCTCAGCTATGGTGATAGGCAGATAGTTGGCCATCCCGATCAGGGCTACCCAAGCAGCTATCAGCCATCGGAATCTCGGCGTGCAGTACGAGAGCAAGAAGATCGCGTAGAACATTACTTCATGAATGAGGGTCCAGGCGACCGAAAGGGCCGGCGCTGGTGGCCGTTGGGCCGCGATCAACGTGAGGGACGTGAAAAGACTCCAGTTTTTCTCGGCTCCAAGGCTTGGGAACGAGATGTAGAGAGCAATGATTGCCAAGACCAGCGGCAGGTATGGCACGTAAATTCGAGTGATTCGCCGCCATGCATATGACGAGGCGGCCGCCAGCCCTCGGCGATCGTTCGCGTGGGCATGCAGGATTATGAAGCCGCTTAGAACGAAGAAAAAATCGACCCCGAGTTCGCCCCGATCAAGAAATGTCCACCCCGGCGGACGTGCTTGGCCATGTCTTTCGATCAATATGGCGGCGTGGACAAGCAGGACACCCAACGCCGCTATAGCGCGACCGCCTTGCAGAACAGTGATCTTCTCTCGCATCCGCCTGGGAGCCTGGAGGGGTGGGGCCGTGAGACCCGCGTCTCCGGCGCCGGACCGGTGTGCCATTTTGGCACGGCTCGGTACTCTTAGAAGGGAGTGCAAGCGACTCCTTGACGGCTATCAAGTTCTGCGGGTTCCGCTGACGCGCCGAACCGCACCGGTCAAAATCGGCAAGCCTACGGGGCTCGGTGCGCGTCGAGCCGGGCAAGCATGATCTGCAAGCGGCGGTGCGCGCCGGCGGCAAGGACACCACCGTGGCCGCGCGTGGCCGAGGGAAGTCAGCCAGCCTTGAATTAAGGTGCGGACTAGGGCTGGGACTCAATTTACCCACCATGTGATTGCGGCGGCGATGCAGACGGCAGAGAGGAAGATGTCGGCGCGTTTGTCGTAGCGAGTTGCGA
>JAQSWY010000007.1 GCA_029266425.1 Xanthobacteraceae bacterium | reverse complement strand
CGGCGGCTTCGTTCGTGCCCGACGCCGTGCTCTAATACCTGAACGCATCCGCCCCTGCGTCCCCGGTTGCGGGAGCGGGTCATGGCTGCAGCGTGCCCCCTTCGTCCTGGTCCATGGCGCCTGGCATGGCGGCTGGTGCTGGCAGCGCGTCGTGCCGCTTCTGGAAGCCGCCGACCACCGTGCCTTGGCGGTGACCTGCCGCGCGTCGGCGCGCGAGCCGGCGAACTGACGGCAGAGATCGGGCTCGAGAGCTATATCGCCGATGTCATCTCGGATATCGAAGCGGCGGATCTCACGGGCGTGGTTCTGATGGGGATTCCCATGGCGGCTGGACGGTCGCCGGGTCGCCGACCGAATCCCCCAGCTCGTCTTCCTCGACACCAATCTGGTGCAGGCGGGACGATCCAGTTCAGCATGCTGCCGCCGGAACTCGTGGCGGCTAGGCGCGCGGCCGCGGCACAGTCCCCAGGCGAGCTCTCAATGCCTTCGCGCCGGCGAGCGCCTTCGGCATCACCAATCACGCGGACATTGGCTGGGTCGAATCGCAGCTGACTCCGCAACCGCTGAAGACCTATATGGACGCGCTGCGTCTCGAGAATCCGCTCGGCAATGGCCGGCCGAAGACCTATATCGCCTGCGTTGATCCGCCGTTCGCGGCCGTTGCAAGTGCCCATGAATGGGCGGTGGCTCAGCCGGACTGGCGCTATGTCGAGATCGCCATTGGCCATGACGCCATGGTGATTGCACCCGAGCTGCTGTCGGCGACCCTGTTGCGCATCGCGGAAGGCGGGTGACGAAAAAAGCCCCGCACGGAGTGTCCGTGCGAGGGAGGGAAGATTGGCGACTGTCCTGGGAATGGGGCCGCCATCGGGAAGAGGTCAGCTGGCCTTCTTGAATTTCTCGGATTCTTCCGAGCCGCCAGTGGCGTTGCCCTTCGAGTAGGAATGCGCGCCGGTGCCGGCGAGGCCGCCGCCCTGCACGATCAGATACTCGTCGCGGATCGGACGGTCCTCGAAGAAGCATTCGAGGATCTCGCGGGTGCCGGCCGCATAGCGCGCCTGCGCGCTCAGGGAGGTGCCCGAAATATGCGGGGTCATGCCGTTGAAGGGCATGGTGCGCCACGGATGATCCTTCGGGGCCGGCTGCGGGAACCACACGTCACCGGCATAACCGGCGAGCTGGCCCGATTCGAGCGCTCGGGCAATCGAGTCACGATCGCACAGCTTGCCACGCGCCGTGTTGACGAGGTAGGCGCCGCGCTTGAACAGCTTCAGCGTCTCATCATTGATCATGTGCTCGGTTTCGGGATGCAGCGGCACATTGAGCGTCACCACGTCGCAATGCGGGTACATCTCCTCGCGGGTGTCGTGCCAGGTGAGGTTCAGTTCCTTCTCGACCGCTTCCGGCAGGCGGTGACGATCGGTGTAGTGCAGCTTCACGTCGAAGGGCGCCAGGCGGCGCAGCACCGCGAGACCAATGCGGCCGGCGGCGACGGAACCGACGCTCATTGCCTCGAGATCGTAGGAGTGCGCGACGCAGTCGGCAATGTTCCAGCCGCCCTTGCGTGCCCACTCGTGCGAGGGAAGATAGTTGCGCACGAGGCTAAGGATCATCATCACTACGTGCTCGGCGACGCTGATCGAATTGCAGTAAGTGACTTCAGCGACTGTTATATTTCGATCAATAGCCGACTGCAGGTCAACATGATCGGAGCCGATGCCGGCGGTGAGCGCGAGCTTGAGATTCTTCGCCTTGGCGAAGCGCTCGGGAGTAAGGTAGGCCGGCCAGAAGGGCTGGGAGATGACGACGTCGGCATCGGCCAGCTCGCGCTCGAATACCGAGTCCGGGCCGTCCTTGTCGGAGGTCACGACCAAAGTGTGGCCGTTGGCTTCCAGATATTTGCGCAGGCCGAGCTCGCCGGAGACGGAGCCGAGCAACTCGCCCGGGGTGAAGTCGATGGCGTTCGGGGTGGGCAGCGTCTGGCCGCCGGGATAATGGTCGATCTTCGGCAGCGAGTCGCGCGCATAAGTCTTTGGATAGCCGTCGATCGGATCATCATAAAGAACGCAAAGTACTTTTGCCATCTCGGCATCTCCTCTCTAAACACAAGAAGAGGACGGCTCCGCCGCGCAGTGCGCGGCCGGCTGACGCGAAAGTCCGATTGTCGCGTTTCGTCGGCATGGTTCCGTCCTCCTCGATCGAGGAAGGTCGTACCGCTCCGGGCGTCCTCCATGCCGGCTGGGCGTTGGGGTTCGTCTCCCCGATCGCGTGCCGACGCCATGAATGTGAGGAGACAAAGCTCCCGCTTCAAATCGAAAGCGCGAAACAATTGATAGACGAAAGTAATCAAACAGGGGCTTTCAAGAAACGCTCTGAAATAGCCGGGCGAGATCGGCGCTGCGGGTCAGCTTCAATAGTGCGCCGGCGACCGGGCTCAGCGGATCGCGCTCGGACAGTACGAGGCCGATCGGCTGGGTATGCACCGGCTCGCTCAAGGGCACGCCGACAAGATCCGAGGCGTCGCCGAGGCCGCGCAGGCAGGCGAGCGGCACGATGCTGGAAAAGGGACCCTGCCGGACGAAGGACCAGATTCCCATGAAGCTGTTGGTCTCCACGGCCGGCGGCGCATTAAGCCCCGCCTCGGCGAGCACATGGTCGATGATGCGGCGGTTCTGCATGTCGGGCGTCAGCAGGCACAAGGGTGCGGCCGCCGCCTCGCGCCAGCTCAGCATCCGCCGCCGCGCCAGCGCTTCGCTCGCCCGCGTCACGAACACATAGCGCTCCACATAGAGGTCGAGCCGCCGTACGCCCTTGAGCGGCTCGTTCTCCAGATAGGTGATGCCGGCATCGAGATCGAGCTCGTCGAGCCCGCGCTGGATCGCGGCGGAGGAGAGCGAGTGCATCTGCACCCGCACCTGGGCGTGCCGGATCCAGAAGGCGGCGAGCAGCAAGGGCGCGGCCGACATCGCCGCCGGGATGACGCCGACGCGCAGCGTGCCCGAGAGCGTACCCGTGGTCTCGGCGCGCTCCTGGCGCAGGCTTTCATAGTCGGCCGCGATCTGTCGCGCCCAGCTGAGCACGCGCTCGCCCTCCGCAGTGAAGCCGAGAAAGCGATGGCCGCGCACCACGATGGGCAGGCCCAGCTCCTGCTCCAGCTTGCGGATCCCGGCGGATAGCGTCGGCTGCGAGACATGGCAGGCTTCCGCCGCGCGGCCGAAATGCTTTTCGCGCGCTAGAGCGACGAGATAGTGCATCTGCCGCACGAACATCGGGCATTTCCCTCACGGAATACCCTTCTTATTCCCGATTTTCCGCGCGATCCATAGAGGCATGGAGATAAGCCTCGTGCCGTCTCAGAAACGCCCTCGGCCGCTCGGCGAAAAGCCGGGCATGGCGGCGCAGCGCCTTGCGGGCGAGCGTGCGCTGATGCTGGCTCGCGGCGTCCATGGCCGTCGCGACCTGATCGGGCGACAAGCGGCCGGGCGCCTCGTCGAGTTTGGTGAGCAGGATTTCCAGATCGTGATGGCGACCGAGCAGCCCGCGCAGCCGCTGCAATTCCTTGAGCCAGAGTTCGCCGAGGCGCGGCCACCAGGGGGCGGCGAGCTCCATCTGGCAGACATGGGCGACAACCTGCTTGCGCACCTCGTGCAGCGCCTCGGCATCGTCGCGATCGATGCCGCGGGCGGCGCTCCGGGCCCGGCGATAGCCCGTCGTGAGCGCGCCGGCCAAATCCTCGGTACCGATGTCGCTGGCGAGGTGCACGTGGTCGGCAATCTTCTCCGCCAGCCCGGATGCGCGCAGCGCATGGAGATCGGCCGGCGTTTCGCTCGTTTGGCCGGCACCGCGCCCGGCAAGGCTGCCGACGATCCTGCGGGCAAGCGCGTCGTCGAGCGGCCTGTGCCGTTTGTGGCTGGTGAGCTCGGCTATTGCGTCGTGGATGATGTGGCGGTCGCGCGCGCTGCCGAGGCTGTGAGCCGCGTCGCCAAGCTCACGGCGCAACTGCCGCGCCGCCGGGCGATGCTGGCCGTCCACGAGCAGCAGCAAGGCGCGTGCTTCCTTGAGGGCGCGCCGCGTCTTGTGGATGGCGGTGACCGGATTCTCCAGGGCGAGCGCGGCCCGGGTCGCATGCGCGACATCGAGCAGCGCGGCGCCGAGCGGCGTCGTCGCCTCGCGCGCGGGGACGGATTTCAGCCGGGCGGAGTCGGCTGCGGAATCCGTCTTGCCGGAGCGTTGCGGGGTAGTCTCCGCGTGCCGAACGGGTTGGTGCGCCTCGGATTTCGTTTTCGCCGCCTGGGGTCTTGTTTTCGCCGCGTGCGCCCCGTTCGACGCGGCGGATCGCGTCGAGGCGGTTTCATGCACGCTGGGACGGCGGGGCATCGCAACTTTTTCCTGAACACGCCGAGCCTTGCGGATGCTGGCTTCGGCACCTGCCGCACCCTATTTGACGACGTTTGGGTGACAAAAAATAGTCCCTTGCCCCTTTCATTTGGCGATCGGGATTGCTAGATACCCCCCGTCGCCGGACGGCATTGCCTCCGCCGGCCTCTGACGCGGGGTGGAGCAGCCCGGTAGCTCGTCAGGCTCATAACCTGAAGGTCACAGGTTCAAATCCTGTCCCCGCAACCATCCGTCTTACTGACGCGGTTCTGCCCGGCATTGCCGGGCAGAACCGTCAGTGGGCTCATCCCAGATATTCTCGCACATTCTCCGCCAAGCGGCTTAACGTTCGCCAAGTGTGGCTCGACGGCGTCACGACGCATGGTCTTCAATCAACTGCCTGATGCGGCGAGGCCGCTCGGCACCGTTCGTGCCGCCGTGTCGCGGAGTAAACGGCGCTCCTCTTCCCCGCTTTCCCCTTCTCACGGCAGGCTTGCATCGATCCGGCGCCGTTCTCTTGACAAATAGATGATGATTGTCATTTATAAAAGATGATAGTCATCATGTAAGCGCGCCGCGCCCCCGGGGCGCTGCGGAGCGAGCGAAGGAGAATTTCGAATGACCACCGCTTTGGTAACGGGAGCTTCCTCCGGCATCGGCGCCGTCTACGCAGACCGGCTGGCCGCACGCGGCCATGACCTCGTTCTCGTGGCCCGCGCCACGGACAAGCTCCGCGAGCTCGCCTCGCGCCTCCAGTCACGGCATAGCGTGAGTGCCGAGGTGATCACCGCCGATCTCACCGATCCGGCGCAGCTCGCAAAGGTCGAGGACCGGATACGCAAAGGCAGCGCGATTGACCTGCTCGTCAACAATGCGGGCGCGAACGTGGCGGGCACCTTCGCAACCGTCGATGCGGCGGAACTGGACTGGCTGGTCCGCCTCAATGTCATCGCGCCGACCTTGCTTGCCCATGCGGCCGTCCGCGGCATGGCCGCGCGCGGCGAAGGCGCGATCGTGAATGTCGGCTCCGTCGTCGGGTTCGCGCCCGAGCACTTCTCGGGCATCTACGGCGCGACGAAGTCCTACGTGCTTACATTCTCACACGCCCTGATGGCTGAGTTCGGACCGAAGGGCATCTATGTCCAGGCAGTCCTGCCGGCCGCGACGCGCACCGAGATCTGGGCGCGCTCCGGGCGCAACGTCGACGAGATCCCCGGCGTCATGGAGGTCGATGATCTGGTCGATGCGGCCCTTGTGGGGTTCGACCGCCGCGAACCGGTCACCATCCCGGCGCTTCCCGAGGCCGCGCAGTGGGAAGCGTTCGAGGCCGCCCGCCATGCGATGCTCCCCGGCTTCGCCAATGCCAAGCCGGCGGCGCGCTACGCGGCCTGACGGCGAGTGCCGGCGCGCTGCCCAGATGTTCTAGAGCCCTTTCCGTTCGGAACATCCGAACGGAAAGGGCTCTAGGTTCAATAAGCTGGAGCAATTCGTCTTCGATCAGATGATTCCATCTGATCGGGAAATGCTCTAGGCGGCGCGCGCCATCTGGACCGGCTCGCGGTTCGCGCAGCGCCACTGGTAGGGCGTGTCGCCTACGAAGCGGCGAAACACGGTGGTGAAGTGCGCCTGCGTCTGGAATCCGACGCTGAGGGCGACCTGGACCAGCGACACGCGCGTTTCCAGCAGCATCTGCTGGGCGCGCTCGATACGCCGGCGCATCACATATTCATGCGGGCGTATGCCGGTCGCGGCACGGAACTGCGCCGCGAAGTGCATGCGGCTGAGGCCCGCCGCCGCAGCCATGCCGGCGAGGGTGATCGCCTCGCCGATATTCTCGTCGACATAGGCGGCCACCCGCTTGAGCCGCCACTTGGGAAGGCCGGACCGGCCGGACGGCGCGGCAGGCGGAGCCTGTTCGATCGCCGGCATCGGCTGTGACCGCAGGCCCAGCATGCGCGTGACGATCGCCAGGCGCAGCGCATCGGCATAGATATCCGCGAATTCGCCCTCATGGACCGAGAGCTGCGCCAGCGCCCGAGAGCAGCGCTCCATCACCGCATCGTCGCCCTTCGTGCCGCGTGAGGCATGACGGGCCTGGAGGCCTTGCGGGAAATCGCCCTGACCAAAATGGAAATGGATCCTGCCTTCAGCTTCGCTCGCCGGCGACGTTTCGGCGGCGAGCGCCACGTGCAGCGCCGGCACGGTTGCGATCTGGCCGGATGCCGAGACCGAGAGCACCATGCCGATGGCGTCGAGGCGGACCGACAGCCTGTCCTTTGCCGGACCTTGCATGTCGGGATCGGGCCGCGCTTTGGGTCCAATCCCGTCGATCAGTTCCGGAGCGATGCCTTCCCCACCCGGAATGCAGGGGGAAAAGCCGGCGTAGAATGGCGAGACGTGCAGCGACATGACCGGACCCCCTTGGTCTCCGAAGCAGAGTCGAACCTGGACCGGAGACATGGAGGAAGCTCATCTTGCGCCGCGGATGATTAGGCGTCCGCTCTACGTTCGATGCGATCTTGCCCCGGCCAGTTCCCGTGTTGGCTTACGAGATCAAGGGTATTTGAGCTGGGCTCACACTCCATTGTACGAGCGTTTGGCTGGCAGGTGGATGGGTTTGCCAAAGGCATACCTAGGTATGAGTGCGCCGGGCGCCGATCCCATCAAGGCGGGCGGCGGACTCCAAACGGCCTGGTGTCGGCCGCGACGTTCCGGTCTATCCGACGGTCCTCGGCCCATCGCGGCCTTCGGCCCGGTCCATAAGGCGAGCTGCGAAGACGGCCAGGTCGATCGCCGGCATTGTCGACCTATCGCGCCGGCTCGTAGGCCGCGCGCTCGATGCCGTAGCGGGCGAGCTTGTCGTAGAAGGTCTTGCGCGGAATGCCGAGTGCGCTCAGCGTCGCCCGCACGTCGCCATCATGGGCTTCCAGCGCCTCGCGGATGAGATTCGCCTCGATGGCGTTGAGGCGCTCCGGCAGGCTCAGCACCGCCGCCCCCGGCGATTGCGCCGCGGCCGCCAAGTCGCCCGAGAGGCCGAGCGCCACCCGTTCGGCGAAATGGACCAGTTCGCGCACATTGCCCGCCCAGTCATTCTCGACGAGATGACGCTCGACCGCGCGATCGAGCTTCGGCGCCTCGCGGCCATATTTGCGCGCGGCGCGGGCGAGGAACTGGGCGAAGAGCAGGGGCACGTCGCGGCGACGCTCGCGCAAGGGCGGAATGCGCAGCGTCACGACATTGAGCCGATAATAGAGGTCCTCGCGGAATTCGCGCCGCTGCGCCGGATCGCCGAGATCGGCCTTCGTCGCCGCCACCACCCGGAGATCAACCGCGCGCAGCTCGTTGGAGCCGAGCGGCGCGATTTCGCGCATCTCCAGCACGCGCAGCAGCTTGACCTGGGCACTCGGTGGCATGCTCTCCAGCTCGTCGAGGAACAGCGTGCCGCCGCTCGCATGCTCGATGCGCCCGATGCGCTTCTTCTGCGCCCCGGTGAAGGCGCCGGCCTCATAGCCGAACAGCTCGCTCTCGATGACACTGTCGGGCAGGGCGCCACAATTCAGCGCGACGAACGGCTTGTCGCGTCGGCGGCCGAGCCGGTGGAGCAGGTTTGCGACCACTTCCTTGCCGGTGCCGGTCTCGCCGACTACAAGCACATCGACATCGACGTCGGCGAGATCGCGAATGGTCTGACGCAGCCGCACGATCGACGGCGTCTCCCCGAGCAGGGCGTTCTCCT
Organism: Xanthobacteraceae bacterium; assembly: GCA_029266425.1. Lineage (GTDB taxonomy): Bacteria > Pseudomonadota > Alphaproteobacteria > Rhizobiales > Xanthobacteraceae > Ancylobacter. The sequence goes on along the minus strand of JAQSWY010000007.1, from coordinate 138,226 downwards.
CCTCGGGTGTGCTCGCCAGCGCCCGGAGCCTGCGGTTCTCCAGGACCAGCGCGCGCTTCTCGACCGCACGGCGCAAGGTCTCGATCAGCCGCTCGCCGGCATAAGGCTTGGCGATGAAGTCGTAGGCGCCCTCGCTCATCGCCTCCACTGCCATGGCGATATCGGCGTGGCCCGATATCAGGACGACGGGAATGTCGGGATCGAGCGCCTTCAGGCGGTGGAACAGCTCGATCCCGTCCATCACCGGCATGCGGACATCGGTGACGACCGCCCCGGAGAAATCGGGCCCGATCCGTTCAAGCAGCGCGCTCGCGGAGGCGAAGGGCGCCGCGGTGAAGCCGGCCAGCCGCAAGGCCTGGACATTGGCGTCCCGCAGATCCTCGTCATCGTCGACGAAGGCGACCTCCAGGCCGGCGAAATCATGCGTCGAGGCGTTCATTGCGCTCTCTTCAGGCGGATGGTGAAAACACAGCCCTCTCCAGGGCTGCCGGCTGCGGTGAGCGTGCCGCCGAAGCCGGTGACGATGTCGTGCGAGATCACGAGGCCAAGGCCGAGCCCGCGCGGCTTCGTGCTGCGGAACGGGGTGAAGAGGCGCGCCAGCCCGGCTTCATCGAGGCCCGGGCCACGGTCGGCGACGGTCAGCGTGATCTCGTCCTCGCCGGCGCGAATGCCGAGCGCGAGCACCGGGCTCCCCGGTACCCGCGGGGCGGAGCCGATCGCCTCGATGGCATTGCGCAGCAGATTGACCAGCACCTGCTCGAGCTCGACCGGGCGCGCCCGTACCTTGAGCCAGGGCGGCACCGGGTCGACCGCCGGCACGATCCCGGCGTGGCGCAGCGGCGCATCCAGGATCATCAGCGCGCCGGCGATCGCATTGGCGAGCGCGACCGGCTCCAGCGGGCCGCCGCCCCGCCGCGCGAAGCCTCGCAGCGTCTCGGTGATCGCGCCGATCCGCTCGGTCAGCGCCACCACCTTGCCGAGCGCGCCCTGCGCCGCGCTGCCGTCCTGGCGCTGGAGGAGGGCGCGGGCGTTCTCGGCATAGGTCCGGATCGCGGCGAGCGGCTGGTTGATCTCATGGGCTACGCCGGCCGTGACCTGGCCGAGCGTCGCCAGCCGGTTGGCCTTGGCGAGTTCCTCGCGGGTGTCCGACAGCCGTTCCTGGGCGCGGGCGCGCTCAGTCATCTCGTCCACCAGCTGCGCATTGCTGGCGGCGAGGGCGGCGGTGCGTTCCTCGACGCGCCGCTCCAGCTCGGCCTTGATCTGGGCCTCCGCGCGGCGACGCACCGAGGCATGCTGGCGCCGTCGCAGCAGGAAGGCCGCCAGCGCGGCGCCGGGCATGAGGAAGAGCGCGGCAAGCACGCGAAGGTCCCATTGCTCGCTCCGGATGACCCGGTCGACCGGCAGAAGCACCTCTAGATGCCAATCGGTCGTCGGCACCGCGATGCGCGCCGCGACATGCAGACCCGCGAACGGAGGGGTGCCGCGGACGATGTCGCCCTCGACCGCAAGCGGCAGCACGAGCGGGGCGGCCCCGAACTGCAGCGAGCGGCGCACATTTGCCGCGACGTCCGGCGCAAGCGCCGCCTCGGTGCGGAAGCGCCAGTCCGCGACGGTCGAGAGCAGCACGACGCCGCGCGCGTCGGCGACATAGGTCTGCCCGCCCAGCGCCCGCCAATCCGCCTCGACCCGGTCGAACTCGACCTTGACGACGATGACGCCGAGCAGCCTGTCTCCCTCGCTGATGCGGCTGGTGATGTAGAGGCCGGGCCTGTTGCTGATGGTGCCGAGCGCGAACTGTTCGGCACCGCCTTTCGCCACCGCTTCGGTGAAATAGTCGCGGAAGGCATAGTCGTTGCCGACGAAGCTCGTCGGCTCGCGCCAATTGCTCGCCGATATGGCTTTGCCACCGGCGTCCAGCAGATAGATCACCGCCGTGCGGGTCTCGCGGGCGATGGCCTCGAGCTTGAGATCGAGCGCAGGCAGGTCGCCACCGGTCAGGGCACTGCGCACATCGGGATCGCGCGTGAGGATCACCGGCAAGGCGCGCTGTTTTTCCAGTTCGCCGCGCAGCACCGCATTCGCGAGCGTGGCGGCGTCGTCCGCCCGTGCCCGCGTGGCGCCGACCGCCCGGCTCCGCCCGAGATCGGCGGCCGCGACAAGGGCGGCAGCCGCTATGAGCACGGCGATCAATCCAAATGCCAGCCACAGCCGGCCGCCTGTCACGGGCGCCGCGTCTTCGGAATGTGCCGGGCTGGAAATGGCCATGACCCATCATGCGCGGGTTTTCGCATAAGGCAAGGAAAGGTCGTGCGGATTTTCGCACATTTCCCTTCCTTGGCTTCAAATCGGTTCGGCACAACATTTTGATATATCGACAGATATCTCCTCGGCTGAGGCTTGGCACACCACTTGCGGAACGGCCGCGCGACTTCGCCAAGACCAATAAGCGCCGTTCATTGCCAAGGAGGAAATCATGGCCACCACGACTTTCGAGCGCGCCCCGGCCGTTCCCACGCGCCCCAGGAAGCTCTACCAGCAGCTCTACGTGCAGGTTCTGGTGGCGATCGCCGCCGGCATCCTGCTCGGCCATTTCTGGCCGGAGCAGGGCGCGGCGCTGAAGCCGCTCGGCGATGCCTTCATCAAGCTCGTCAAGATGATCATCGCACCGGTGATCTTCCTGACCGTCTCCACCGGCATCGCCGGCATGAGCGATACCCACAAGGTGGGCCGCGTCGCCGGCAAGGCGATGATCTATTTCCTCGTCTTCTCGACGCTTGCGCTGATCGTCGGCCTCGTCATCGGCAATGTGGTGCAGCCGGGCGCGGGCCTGCACATCAGCCCTGCGAGCCTCGATGCCAAGGCGGTGCAGGCCTATGCCACCAAGGCCCATGATGCGAGCATCGTCGGCTTCCTACAGAACATAATTCCCGACACCATCGTCGGCGCCTTCGCCTCGGGCGACATATTGCAGGTGCTGTTCTTCTCGGTGCTGTTCGGCCTTTCCCTCTCGATGGTCGGCGAACGCGGCAAGCCGGTGCTCGATTTCCTGCAGGCGCTCTCCGCACCGATCTTCAAGCTGGTCGCGCTGCTGATGAAGGCGGCGCCGATCGGCGCCTTCGGCGCGATGGCCTTCACCATCGGCCGCTACGGCATCGGCTCGGTGGCCAATCTCGCCATGCTGGTCGCCACCTTCTATCTCACCGCGGCGATCTTCATCCTCGTCGTGCTCGGCGCGGTCTGCCGCTATAACGGCTTCTCGGTGCTGGCGCTGATCCGCTACATCAAGGAAGAGATCCTGCTGGTCATCGGCACCAGCTCGTCGGAAGCGGCGCTGCCGAGCCTCATGGAGAAGCTGGAGGCCGCCGGTTGCAAGCGCTCCGTGGTCGGGCTGGTAGTGCCGACCGGCTACTCCTTCAATCTCGACGGCACCAACATCTACATGACGCTGGCGGCACTGTTCATCGCGCAGGCAATGGACATCGACCTGCCGCTCGGCGACCAGATCCTGCTGCTGCTCGTTGCCATGTTGAGCTCGAAGGGCGCGGCGGGTATCACCGGCGCTGGGTTCATCACGCTGGCCGCGACGCTCTCCGTCATTCCCGCCGTTCCGGTCGCCGGCATGGCTCTGATCCTCGGTATCGACCGCTTCATGTCGGAATGCCGCGCCGTGACCAATTTCATCGGCAATGCGGTGGCCACCATCGTCGTCGCGCGCTGGGAAGGCGAGCTCGACCACGATCAATTGCGGGCGGCGCTCAATGGAACGCTGCCGGAAGACGTCTCGGAGATCGCGGCCGCCAGCCCGGCGGAATGAACGCGCCTTACTGAGCGAGGGGAGGCGATGCGGGCAAGGCGCGCATCGCCTCCTTTGCGCCAGCCCGGCCGCGATCGCAGCCGCGGAAATGCTCTATTGGCCAGCTTCGCGGATGGGAAACGGCCGCTGCTCTTCGATTGCTTCCATCGCGAAATAAGACGTCACGGTCTCCAGCTCGATCTTCTCTATCAGCCTCTGATAGAATCGGTCGTAGCTCGCCAGGTCATGAGTGACGATTTTCAGCATGTAATCGTAATCGCCGCCGATACGGTAGAAGTCTATGACTTCCGGCATCGACTGGACGTGCAAGCGAAACGTCTCCAGCCAGGCTTTGGAATGTTTGCGCGTGCGCACCATGACGAAGACCACGACATCGAGATCCAGGGCTGCCCGGTTCAGCCGCAGGGAATAACCCTCGATGACACCGCTCTCCTTGATCATTTGCAGGCGGCGCCAGCAGGCATTCTGGGAGAGGCCGACCTTCTCCGCCAGTTCGCGCTGCGACAGGGAGGAATCCCTCTGCAGCGCACGCAGAATGCGTAGATCAAAATGATCTAATTTTGGCCTTGGCATTCGTTCATATGAACGAAATCTGCGCTCATGGTCAAGAATTTTGGTATGTTTTTGCGGTCCCTATTTGAAATCATCCCTCTCGGATCCGGCTTGCCCCGGGCCCTGTGAGGGACCAGACCTATGGACGCCTGCCGGGATCATCCGCCCTCTCTTTCCGCACTCGTGGAACGCTTTCGCGCGGGCATAGGCGGCGCGGACTGTGTGCGCCGGCTCCGCGAAGGGTTGATCGGTGAGGGGCAGCCGCTCGATGGGCCGTTCGGCCAGAAGCCGCTGGTCTATGCCGATTACGTCGCCTCCGGGCGGGCGCTCCGGCAGATCGAGGACTTCGTGCTCGAGAATGTCCTGCCCTTCTATGCGAACAGCCACACCGAGGCCTCGTTCTGCGGCGGGCACATGACACGGCTCAGGCGCGCGGCCCGCGCCGAGATCGCGCGGCTCGTGGGCGCCGACGAGGATTGTGCGGTCGTCTTTGCCGGATCGGGCGCCACGGCCGGCATCAATCGGCTGGTGTCCCTCCTCGGGGTGGAGGCCTCGGTGCGGCGCGGCGAGCGTCCATTGATCGTGATCGGTCCCTATGAGCACCACTCCAATATCCTGCCCTGGCGCGAGAGCGGGGCGGAAGTCGTCACCGTCCCCGAAGCCGCCAATGGCGGTCCGAACCTCGACATCCTGCGCGAGACACTGGAGCGGACCGAAGGGCGCGCCTTGCGGATCGGCGCATTCTCCGCCGCTTCCAACGTGACCGGGGTCGTGACCGACGTCGACCGGGTCACCGCTCTCCTGAAGCGGCATGGTGCGCTGGCGGTGTGGGACTATGCCGGCGGCGGCCCCTATCTGCCGATGCACATGGCTCCGGCGCCGGGGTTGGAGAAGGACGCCATCGTCCTCTCCCCGCACAAGTTCGCGGGCGGGCCCGGCGCTTCCGGGGTGTTTGTCGTCCGCAAGTCTGCTGTTGTGGCCAGCAAGCCCACCTGGCCGGGCGGCGGCACGGTGTCCTTCGTCTCGCCTTGGGGGCACGACTATCTGGAGGATCTCGCGGCACGCGAGGAAGCCGGCACCCCCAATGTGGTCGGCGACATCCGCGCCGGCCTCGCGCTGCTGGTCAAAGAGGCGGTAGGGCAGGGCTTCATTGACCGGCGCCACACGGAGCTGAACGCGCGGGCGCTCGCGGTGTGGGGCCGCAATCCGCTGCTCGAACTGCTCGGCGTCGAGAAGGCGCCGCGCCTGCCCATCTTCTCGATGCGGGTGCACGACGGCGCGGGCGGCCTCGTCCACCATCAATTGTTCACGCGCATGCTCAGCGACTGCTTCGGCATCCAGGCGCGGGGCGGCTGCGCATGTGCCGGCCCCTATGCCCACCATCTGCTCGATATTGACGAGGCCGCCTCGCAGGCGGTCCGGGGCCGCATCGGCAGCGGCGAGGAGATCGCCAAGCCGGGCTGGGTGCGGCTCAATCTCAGCTTCCTGCTTGACGACGCCAAGGCGGATTTCATCATCCGTTCGGTGGACGCGCTGGCGCGAGATCCTGCGGCGGCCGCGGCCGCCTATGTCGCCGACCCTGCCACCGCGCGCTTCCGGCCGAGGTCCGCCGCCTGAACCCGCCGCCTGAGCCCGTCGCCCGTCGCGCAGCTTCCGAATTGGAGTGGAGACTAGAGTGGACTCTTCGCCAACAGTCGCCGGCTTCTTCGATCCACGCACCTCCGCCATCCAGAATGTCGTGGCGGACAAGGACATGGGCCGGTGCGCGATCATCGATCCGGTGCTCGACTATGACGAGAAGTCGGGCGCGGTGGCGACGATCCAGGCCGACGCCCTGCTCGATTTCATCGCCGGGCAGGGGCTCACCGTCGAGTGGATCCTCGACACCCATCCCCATGCCGATCACTTCTCGGCTGCCGCCTATCTCAGGGAACGCACCGGCGCGCCGACCGCCATCGGCGAGAAGGTGGTCGAGGTCCAGCGACTCTGGAAGGGCATCTATAATCTGCCCGACCTCGCCACTGACGGTTCGCAATGGGACCGCCTCCTCGCCGATGGCGACGTCTTCAATATTGGAAATCTGGAGTGCAGGGCGATGTTCTCGCCCGGCCACACGCTGGCCTCGATCACCTATGTGATCGGCGATGCGGCTTTCATCCACGATACGCTGTTCATGCCGGACAGCGGCACGGCGCGGACCGATTTCCCCGGAGGCAGCGCCGCCGATCTGTGGCGGTCCATACAGGCCATTCTCAACCTGCCCGACGAGACTAGGCTGTTCACCGGCCACGACTATCAGCCGGGCGGCCGTGAGCCGCGCTGGGAGAGCACGGTTGGGGAGCAGAGGGCCGCCAACACCCACATCTCGGGCTGGAAGACCGAGGCCGAGTTCGTTGCCCAGCGTCAGGCGCGCGACGCGACGCTGCCCATGCCCCGGCTCATCCTCCACGCGCTTCAGGTCAACGCCAATGGCGGCCGCCTGCCGGCGCCGGAGGAGAATGGCCGCAGCTATCTGAAAATCCCCATCGGCGCGCTCGGCGGCGCGGCATGGGCTGAGCTGGCCGAACGCCGACGATCGACACGAGGAGACCGGATGATCAGGTTCTGGCCACTGTGACCTGTGCACCCGCAGCGGCGAGGGCAATGACCTGCTCGTCCGTTGCTGGCGCGTCGGTCACGAGGCGCCAGCGGGAGGGCAGCGGCGCCCAGGCCAGTTGCTCGGAGCGGCCGAGCTTCGTCGCATCGGCCAGCACCACGACCTCGCGTGCCTGTTCCATCATCAGGCTCTTCAGCGCTACCTGGTCGAGGCTCGCTTCGCAGAGCCCGCGCCCGGCGACGACCCCGTCCGCGCTCATGAATACCCGGTCGGCCGTGATGCGGCGCAGGGCGTCGATCGCGAGCGGACCGACCGTGCCCATGCTGTTCGCCCTGAGCGCGCCGCCCAGCACGGTGACCTCGATGCCCGGCTCGCAGGCGAGGAACGGCAGCAGGGCAAGATTGTTGGTGACGATGCTCAGCCTGCGGCCCTTGAGCAGCACGCCGAGGGCCATGACGGTCGAGCCGGCATCGAGGATCAGTGTCTCGCCGTCCCTGACGGATGCGAGCGCAGCCAGGGCTATTGCGCGCTTCTGGGCGCCCTGCACCCTCTGCCGTTCGCCGAGCGTTGTCTCGGGATTGCGGGAGGCAAGCACTGCCCCGCCATAGGTGCGCTGGACCGCGTTCTCCTGCGAGAGAAGCTGCAGGTCGCGGCGGACGGTCGAAGCCGATACACCGAAGCGGTGGGCGAGGTCTGCGACGTCGACCTCGCCCGCCTGCAGCGTGCCGAGAAGAAGGGAGCGGCGCTCCTTGCTACGCATGGGCGGGCCTTGGGCGGGAAGGCGGACCGAATGATTAGAGCATGCCCCAGCCCATTGAATCCAGAGCACTTTCCAAGGGAAGTGCTCTAGGCTGCGAGCCGCTTCGGCGCAAGTCCGACCGCCTGCCGCAGCGCCTCGACGAGGCTGCGCTCGTCGGCGATGCCGGTGCCGGCGATGTCGAAGGCGGTGCCATGATCGACCGAAGTGCGGATCACCGGCAGGCCGACCGAGATGTTCACGCCGGCTTCCAACCCCAGCACCTTGACCGGGCCGTGGCCTTGATCGTGATACATCGCCACCACCATGTCGTAGTCGCCGCGGCCGGCAAGATAGAACAGGGTGTCGGCGGGCAGCGGGCCGCGCACGTCCCAGCCCTTCGCCTGGCAGGCCTCGACCGCGGGCGTGATCTTTGCCGCCTCCTCGCCATGGCCGAACAGCCCGTTCTCGCCGGCGTGCGGATTGATGGCGCACACCCCGATCTTCGGGTTGGCGATGCCCGCCTTCACCAGCACGTCATGGCCGCGCGTGATCACCCGTTCAACCAGGCCAGGCTCGATCTTCGCGATGGCGTCGATAAGGCCGATATGGGTCGTGACATGGATCACGCGGAGCTTCGGCGAGACCAGCATCATCGAAACTTCCGGCGTGCCCGTCAGGTGCGCGAGAAGCTCGGTGTGGCCGGGATATTTGTGGCCGGCGGCGTGAAGCGCTTCCTTGCTGATCGGCGCGGTGCAGATCGCGTCGGCGAACCCGGCATTGATGATCTCGACCGCCTTTTCGATATAGCGATAGGCTGCCTCTCCGGCGGTGGGCGACACCTTGCCGAAAGGCAGGTCCGGCGGCACCACCTTGAGATCGATGCACTGCACCGCCTTTGCCGGGAAGCGCGCTTCGGCGACACTGTCGAGCGCATCGACCGCGAGATCGCTGCCGACAATCCGCCCCGCCTGGCGCAGGCGCTCGGCATCGCCGACCACCAGCGGGTTGCACATCGCATGAACGTCGCTGTGCGCCAGCGCCTTCATGATGACCTCGGGGCCGATACCCGCGGGATCGCCCATGGTGATCGCGATGGTGGGGAGGCTCGAGGCGGAGCCGCTCATGCCGATATTCCTTTCCTGGAGATCTTGCCTTGCTCGCGGATGGCCCGGAGCCGGCCGGCGATGCGGCTCAGGCTGTCCTCGTCACCGAACGCGCCGGCCTTGGTCACGACCGGAATGGAGAGGCTTCCGAGCGTCAGACCGAGAGCGACGCCGGGCTCGATTTCTTCGACGAGGCGGATGCCGTTGACGCCAAACCTGGAGAGCAGGGCTGAGGCGGTCTCGCCGCCGGTCGCGGCGAAGGCACCCATCCGCGGCGCCACCGGCATGAGCGCCTCGGCGAGACCCGCGACGAGGCGTGGGCCGAGCGACATGTCGGGCTCCTCGTTCATGAGGATCTCGACCAGAACGTCCTTGCCCGCATCGAGCAGAGCAGCGACGCGCCGACCCAGTTCGGCCCGGCCCTCTGGCTGACCGAGCAGGGTACCCGGCGCGACCGGCACATGGACGACGTGGCCGCCGGCGACGAGCTTGCGGGCGCCTGTCCTTGACGCCACGGCGAGCGAGCCGACAACCATCAGCGTGCCCTTCGACGAGTCCGCGAAAGCAGGAGGATCGATCGCCTCGCCCGGCATGTGTGCTGCCAGCGCATGGGCGAGGCCGGCACTGCCGATGAAGAACGTGCTGGCTCGTGCCGGCAGGTTCGCCTCGGAGATACGGCGCAGGTCGTCGTCGGTCTCCGCGTCGCAGACCGCGATGATCTCGCCCTTGGCGGCGATCGCACTGAATGCTGCCCGCAACGCCTCGTTGCCGCCGCGGATCACGGAGAGCGGCACCCGTTCGGCGGCCACGTTCGCGCCCGCCAGAACCTCGACGAGATCGGCGCTGGCATAGCTGTGGTCGCGGCGCCAGACTTCGGCCTCCTCGAGCGGCCGTCCGGCGACGCGGATGCGGCCCTCAATGGTGGTGCGGCCGGTGGTCGGGAAAGCGGGCGCGAACACTCCGAAGGCCGAGCCCGAGCGGGCCTTGAGAAAGGCAAGGGTTGCCGCGGTCTCGGCCGCCGGCTGGCCGCGCAGCGTCGAATCGATCTTCTTGAACAGCACGCGGTCGGGGGCGAGCAGGGTTTCGAGCGCCCGGCGATGGGTACGCGCGGCTTCTCCCGCCGTCATGCCGCGGCTGTCCGCGTCATAGGAGAACACCTCAGGCCAGGCCGCCGCATCGAGGCCCTCGCCCCAGCTCACAGCTGAGGCGAGGCCACGTCGTGCGAAGGCGATGGCCGTGTCCGCCGCGCCGGTGAGGTCGTCAGCGAGAATGAGCCAGCGCTCGGGCATGTCAGTGTCCGACGGGGGTCGGAACCGGTGGCGCCGAGACGTCGTCCGGGGCTTCTTCGGCTTCAGGCTCCGCCGGGCGACCGAACACCTTGGCGGTCCAGGCGGTGGCGAGCGGCACGAGGATCGCGGTCACCACGACGCAGGCTGCAACCAGCACGGTGGCGGGCGCCGCTGCTGCCGCATAGGCGGGATTGGCGGCGGCGATGATCGCCGGGACGGCTGCCGCATTGCCTGCGGTGGAGGCGGCTGCGACGCCGGCGACGCCCGTGCCTCCGGTCGCCCGATCGGCGAGGAACAGCGGAATGCCGGTCACCACCACGACGCCGACGCCGAGCCCGAGGCCGAGCAGGCCCGCCTGCCAGACCTTGGTGAGGTCGAGGCCGGCACCGAGCGCGAAGGCGAAGAACGGGATCATCACCGGGATTGCCTTGCTGAGGAAATCGCGCATCTCGCGGTCGAGATTGCCGAGCAGCATGCCGAACATCAGCGGCAGGATCGAGCCGACCAGCGTCTGCCACGGGAAGGCCGAGAGCCCGGCGACGCCGAGCGTGATCATGGTGAGGAAGGGGCCGGATTCCAGCGACATGATGGTGTAGGCGCCGACATCGCGCGGGCGGCCATACTGGCCCATCAGCGCCATGTAGAGACCGCCATTGGTGTCGTTCATCGCAGCGACGACGGCGAGCGTCGACAGGCCCGCGAACATGCCGGCGGTCACCGGAGCCTCGCCAAGGAAGCGCCCGAACACGACGCCGAGAAGGATGGCGATGCCGACCTTCACGGCGAACAGCGTGCCGCCCTTCTTGAGGATGTAAGGCGTCGCCTTGAAGCTGATGCTGGCGCCCATGCAGACGTAGAACACTGCGAGGATCGTCAGGGCGCCGGAGAACAGCGCGCCGGTGAACGAGCCGAAATATTTGGGCGTGTCGGGATAGAAGGTAGCGATCAGGGCGCCGAACAGCAGCGGCACAACCATCATGCCGCCGGGGACGCGCTCGATAGCCCGCTTGATCGGGAGCTGCATATTTGCCTCCACTCTGCGCGATATGCGCAATTCTTGTTGGTGGCTCGCTTCCGTCCGCGCACCTTTCGGCCATTAATTGCGCACAATGACTATCAGTTCAACAAAAATGCTCAATTCGCGCAAAACCGATCGCCGTGGACATTCATGCCCGTGCGCACGATCCGCCGTGCCTGCCGGCGCGGTCGGAGAGTGCAGCTCGCTTGTGCTGAAGCAAATCGGGGAAAGTCTGGCCGCGCCGGCCTATAGTCCGCTGAACCAATTATAGCCGACGGCTTCCCACGTCCCGCCGGTATAGTCGTTGCCGATCTCGACCTCGCCGAAGTGCTTCGGATTCTTGAAGCCGAGCTTGGTCGGGACGCGCAGCTTCATGGGGCAAGTGCTGCCGCGCGGCTACGGGTTTCCCAGCTTCGAGCGTCCGGTGCCGACGGTGAAGACGCTCCTGCATCGCGGCCTCGCCCAACTCAGGGAATGCCTGAGCGATGGCTGAACTCGACGATATTGACGGTCTTGCCGGCGAGTATCTCCTCGGCACCCTCGATCCTGCGGAGCGAGCGGCCGTGGCGGCACGCCGTCGGCGCGAGCCCGATCTCGATGCGGCGATCGCGGCCTGGGAAGCGCGATTTGCACCCTTGCTGGAGGCGATCGCGCCGGTCGCGCCGCCCGATCATCTGATCGAGGCGATCATGCGCAGGATCGACGGGGGAGGGCGCGAGGGGATCGTTGGCCTTCATCGCCGACTGCGCGGATGGCGGATCGCGGCGTTCGGTGCCGCCGCCCTTGCCGCGACTCTTGCCGCCTTGATCGTCGCGGACGGCCTGCGGGCATGGAGGCCGGCGCCGAATTTCGTGGCGGTGTTGCAGAAGGATGCCGCCTCGCCGGCCTTCATCGTCTCCGTGGACATCGCGGCACGGTCCCTGGATCAGGCCGGTCGCGGCACCGCAGACAACCGACAAGTCCTATGAGCTGTGGCTGGTGAACGAGCAGCTGCGCGCGCCCGTTCGCTCGGCGTGGTGCAGAACGCGGCGTTCACCGTCGAGCCGTCACGGCTCGGCGATCTGTCTCCGGATCTCGTCCGCCAATCGACCCTCGCCGTCACCCTGGAGCCGACCGGCGGTTCGCCATCCGGCCTGCCGACCGGGCCGATCCTGATTTCCGGCACCCTGGTGCAGGCGACGCCATAGCGCTGCCCCGCGCTCCCGGTCAGGATACGCCGTCGAGCCGGGCCTGTTCCTCGTCGGTGAACAGCCGCGAGCGCGTGAGGAAGCGCAGATCGTGGCCGTTCTCCAGCGAGAACATGCCCCCGCGTCCCGGCACCACGTCGATGATGAGCTGGGTGTGGCGCCAATATTCGTACTGCGGCCGGCTGATGTAGAAAGGCGCTGCCCCGATCTCGCCGAGTCGCACGTCGGCGTCGCCGATCAGGAACTCGCCGGCGGGGTAGCACATGGGCGAGGAGCCGTCGCAGCAGCCGCCGGATTGATGGAACAGGATCGGGCCGTGCAAAGCGCGCAGACGCTCGATCAGCTCGAGCGCCGCCGCCGTCGCGACGACGCGGATCACCTCGTGGTCGGACATCGGTGCTCTCCGGTGCGAGCACTATCGCTCGGATGGAATCATCCGAGCGATAGTGCTCAAACTTCAATACGTGCAGCATGATCTCGTCGCAAAAGTCTTCCAACTTTTGCAGATCGTGCTCGAGGCGCCCCGGGGATCCCGGGGCGCCTCGAGCAGACTCAGAAGAAGCCGAGCGCCTTCGGGCTGTAGCTCACCAGCAGGTTCTTGGTCTGCTGATAGTGGTCGAGCATCATCCGATGGGTCTCGCGTCCGATTCCGGACTGCTTGTAGCCGCCGAAGGCGGCATGGGCCGGATAGGCATGATAGCAATTGGTCCACACCCGGCCGGCCTGGATCGCCCGGCCGAACCGGTAGGCGCGGCCGCCGTCGCGGGTCCACACCCCGGCGCCGAGGCCATACAAGGTATCGTTGGCGATCGAGAGGGCCTCCTCGTCGGTCTTGAAGGTGGTGACCGAGACCACCGGGCCGAAGATTTCTTCCTGGAAGATGCGCATGCGGTTGTGGCCGCGGAATACCGTCGGCTGCACATAATACCCATCGGCCAGTTCGCCCGGCAGGACATTGCGTCCGCCGCCGGCCAGAACCTCGGCGCCTTCCTGCCGGCCGATATCGATGTAGCTGAGGATCTTCTCGAGCTGCTCGCTCGACGCCTGGGCGCCGATCATCGTCGCGGGGTCGAGCGGACTGCCCTGGCGGATCGCGGCGACGCGGGCCAGCGCCTTCTCCATGAACCGGTCATAGATCGATTCCTGGATCAGCGCCCGGCTCGGGCAGGTGCAGACCTCGCCCTGGTTCAGCGCGAACATGACGAAGCCTTCGACCGCCTTGTCGAGGAAATCGTCATCCTCGGCGCAGACATCGGCGAAGAAGATGTTCGGCGACTTGCCGCCGAGTTCCAGCGTCACCGGGATCAGGTTCTGGCTGGCGTACTGCATGATCAGCCGGCCGGTCGTGGTCTCGCCGGTGAAGGCGATCTTGGCGATACGCGAACTCGACGCCAGCGGCTTGCCGGCCTCGAGGCCGAAGCCGTTGACGATGTTCAGCACGCCGGGCGGCAAGAGGTCGCCGATCAGTTCCGCCCAGACCAGGATGGAGGCCGGGGTCTGCTCCGCCGGCTTCAGCACGACGCAATTGCCGGCGGCGAGCGCCGGAGCGAGCTTCCACGTCGCCATCAGGATCGGGAAGTTCCACGGAATGATCTGGCCGACCACGCCGAGCGGCTCGTGGAAATGATAGGCGACGGTGTCGGCATCGATCTCGCCGATCGTGCCTTCCTGCCCTCGGATGCAGCCGGCGAAGTAGCGAAAATGGTCGATGGCGAGGGGAATGTCAGCGGCCCGCGTCTCCCGGATCGGCTTGCCGTTGTCCCAGGTCTCCGCCAGCGCCAGCGTGTCGAGATTGGCTTCCATCCGGTCGGCGATGGCGTTGAGGATGCGCGCCCGCTCGGCGACCGAGGTGCGGCCCCAGGCGTCCTTGGCGGCATGGGCGGCATCGAGCGCACGGTCGATGTCGGCGGCGCTCGATCGCGGGATCTCGCAGATCGAGCGTCCGTGGATCGGCGAGGTATTGTCGAAGTACCGGCCCTCGAGAGGCTCGACCCAGCGGCCGCCGATGAAATTGGCATAGCGGCTCTGGAACGGTGAGTGCGTCAGACGCGCCAGCGGGGTGATCTCGTTCATGGGGCTCCTCCTTTTGTTATGGATGCCCCTTCCTTGCACCGCCCGTACCAGCCCCGGAGGCATGGTCGCGCTATATCTAAGCCTCTGAAATGACGGGCTGATCGCAAGAGGCGCCGATTGCGGTGGCCAGAGCGCCTCGGGGCCCGGGCCGCCAGCGTGTATGATGGGGCAACACCAAGAACGACAGGTGTCGCAGAATGCGACACTCCGGGAGAAGCCCATGGCGACAGCGCAGACGGTCCAGGCCGCGCGGCGGCATTTCATCGAGGGCGGCGTGCCCTCGGGCGACCTCGTTCCTCCGCCGATCCTGCGGTCGTGGGAGCGCTGCGCCACGCTGGGGCTGGAGATGCAGGCCCGGCCGCGGATCGAGCCGATGACGGCGCCGGAGATGCGCGAACTGCGGGAGCGCTGCGAGGCGCTGCGGCGGATCTGCCGGCCGGAGATCGAGGCGCTCCATGCCGATGCCCAGGCGACCGAGAGCATCGTCATCCTGACCGACGCCGACGGGCTGGTGATCGACACCGTCGGCAGTGTCGATTTCGCCGAGCACGCCGCGCGCGTGGCGCTCAGGCCCGGCGTGCACTGGAGCGAGGCGGCGACCGGCACCAACGCCATCGGCACCGCTCTGGTCGAGCGCCGGCCGATCGCGGTCCACGGCGCCGAGCATTTCTTCGAGATGCACCGGATACTGAGCTGCGCCGCGATGCCGATCCTCGATCCGCGCGGCGCGCTGGTCGGGGCGCTCGATTTGTCCGGCCATGCCGCCGGCGATCACCGCCACGCCCTTGGCCTCGTCCGCCTCGCCGCCGACCAGATCGAGCACCGGCTGTTCGAGCACGGCTTCGAGGACCATGAGGTGGTGCGGATCCATCGCGACCCGGCGCTGCTGGGCACCGCGCGCGAGGGCCTGCTGGTCTTCGCCGATCATCGCCTGGTCGCGGCCAACCGCCATGGCCTCGACCAGCTCGGGCTCGACTGGCGAGCGCTCGGCGAGCGCAGCTTCGAGGACCTGTTCGAGACCACCTTCGCCCGGCAGGCGAGCTCCGGCTATCTGCGGGCACGGGACGGGGCGCTGCTGCACGGCGAGCGCCGGCCCGCCCAGTCTCGGCCTGCCCGACTCGCCGTGGCCCGCCCGCATTCCGGGCACCAGCCGCCAGCGGCGTCCGAGCCGATCTTCGACGCGACGACGAAGACGGCGCTTGCCCGCGCCGTCCGCCTTGTCGATGCCGAGATCCCGGTGCTGCTGCAGGGGGAGACCGGCACCGGCAAGGAGATCTTCGCCCGTGCGTCCCACGCGGCGAGCGCCCGTGGGTCAGCGCCCTTCGTCGCGGTGAACTGCGCCGCGCTTCCCGAAGGACTGATCGAGGCCGAGCTGTTCGGCTATGAGGAGGGCGCCTTCACCGGGGCGCGCCGTCGCGGCGCCAAGGGGCTGCTGCGCGAGGCCGAAGGCGGGGTGCTGTTCCTCGACGAGATCGGCGACATGCCGCTGCTGCTGCAATCGCGGCTCTTGCGGGTCCTGCAGGACCGCACCGTCGCGCCGCTCGGGGGCGGCCGTGCGGTTCCGGTGGATTTCGCGGTGATCTGCGCCACCCATCGCGACCTGCGCCGGTCGGTCACGGAGGGGAAGTTCCGCGAGGATCTCTATTTCCGAATCGCGCAATACACGGTCGAGCTGCCGCCGCTACGCCGATTGCCGGATCGGGCGGCCCTGGTCCGCGGCCTGTGGCGCCGGCTCAAGGCGGAGGAACTCGGGGTGACGCTGACGCCGGAGTGCGAGGCGCAACTGGCCTTCTATGATTGGCCGGGAAATTTCCGCCAGCTCACCGGCACCCTGAGGGCACTCGCCGCGCTGGCCGAACCCGGCCGGCCCATCGGCCGCGACGCTTTGCCGCCCGAGTTGCGCGATGCGGCCCCGAGCGCTGACGTCGCCCTTGGCACTGACGCGGCGACGCCGACGAAGGATCTCGATTCCATCACCAATGCTGCGATCCGCGCCGCATTGGATGAGTGCCAGGGCAATGTCTCGCGTGCCGCCCGGAGGCTGCGGGTACATCGCAGCACGATCTATCGACGGCTCGCGGAGGAGGGGGTGGAGCAATCCCCAAACGCCGTCAGGTCTGGTCCATAGTGTCTCGCTTAGAATGCACCGATGGCAGGAAGTGTGGTCCGTTTCCGCTCGTCATGGCCGGGCTTGTCCCGGCCATCTCGGCCTCTGATTCGCGGTCAGTAATCGAGATCCCCGGCACAAGGCCGGGGATGACGTTTGTGAGGAGAGCGTTCGATCAAGGCCGATCCTTCGGACTCGCGCTCGGCGAATGCGCCTCGATGATATCGAGGGCGCGCCCGATCTCGTCGAACCAGCCGGTCTCGCCGAGATGGCGCCGTCCGCGCTCGTTCAGCCCGCCCTTGGTCTCGTGATGGGCGGGATCGACTGCCTCGCCCTTGGCGAAGGCGTCGAGGCCGACTGCGGCGAGGCCGTCGAACATCGAGCGCACATAGAGCGTCGCGGTTCGGCGCGCCATGTCACGCGACACCAGCCATTCGATGATGCGGTTCTGCAGCGCGTAGTGCGAGGACATCATCGCGCTGCCATTGGCGATCGCCGTGAGATCGCTCTCCTTATCCGCGACGATGAGGTCGCCGAGCCCGCCGAACAGATCCTCCACGATCGGATTGGCCGGGTAGATCACTACCGGGCCCTTGCGCAGGCGGATCGGCGGCAGCGGATTGACACGTACCACCCGGGTCGCCGGGCGAACCTTTTCGCTCACCAGCGCATGCGGCACGCCGGCGAGGAAGCTGACGACCGTCTGGTCGGCCCGGAAGGGAAGGTCGGCTGCGCCTTCGTCAAGCTGGTTGGGCCGCACGCCGAGGAACACCACGTCGCTGCCCTCGACCACCGCCGCGTTGCTCTCGGCGCGCTCGACATTCGGGTAACGCGCGGCGAGCGCCCGCGAGGTTTCCTCTGAACGCGGCGACACCAGAATCCGGCAGCGATCGCCATGGGTTTCCTGAAGGCCGTCGATCACCGCACTCGCGAGCGTACCCGTGCCCACGAAACCTAGGCGCAACATGATTGAACTCCTGATGAAAGCGGGCAGGGAGGGGAAGGCGGCAGGTGCGTCTCAGGCGCTTTCCCGCCCTTCGAGGCCGATCCAGCGGCGGAACTCGGCGACGGCGGGTTTTTCGGAGAAATCGGGGCTGGTCAGCACATGGAAGCCGGCGCCGGTCTCGATCTCGAAATCGAACGGCCGTACCAGCCGTCCGGCCTTGAGGTCGCTCTCCGCCAGCAGCCGGTTCGCCAGCGCCACGCCTTGGCCCTGGGCGGCGGCGTCGAGCATCAGGCCGGCATCGTTGAAATAAAGCGTCTCGTCGAAGGTCATGCCGCTGGCACCGGCAGCGTCGAACCATGCCCCCCAGAAGGTGCCATTCACCACCTGCAGCGAGGTGTGCCGCACGATGTCGCTCGGCACCAGCAAGGGTGGCCCCTCGCGCAACAACGACGGGCTGCACACCGGGAACAGGCGATCGGGCGCCAGGAGCTCGATCCGCGCATTGGGCCACTCGCCATATCCCCAGCGTATGGCGACATCGATGTCCTGACGGTCGAAATCGACCGGGTCGTTGGAGGCGAGCAGCGTCACCTTAAATTGCGGATGCAACTGCATGAAGCGCTTGAGGCGCGACACCAACCAGCGTGAGGCGATGGCGGGCGGGGCGTTGATGCAAAGCACCACGGGGGCCTTCGGGTCGGCAATGCGCTCGCAGGCACGCATCAGCAATGCCATTGATTCACCGACGGCATTGGCCAGCGCGGTGCCCTCGCGCGTCAGTTCGACCCGCCGCGGCATGCGCCGGAACAGCCGTACTTCGAGCAATTCCTCGAGTTGCCGGATCTGCTGGCTCACCGCCGATTGGGTGACGCACAGCTCCTCGGCGGCGGTGGTGAAGTTGCCGTTCCGCGCGGCCGCGTCGAACACCCGGAACAGATTGAGCGGCGGCAGCCGCGCCGCCCGTCTGAGCGGACGGAGTTCGGACGAGGGAATACCCGGGGCAACGGCATCGGCCACAAGGGCTTTGGCGTCGCTGAAGAGTTTCTCGTCCGGGAGCTTGCTCATCTCATGCGGCATCCTGGAGGCTGGTGTCGCGCAGTTCAATCCGGCCCTCGAGCTGCGGGATGACATCACACCCGAAGCGTTCCAGCGAGGCCAGGGTCTCGCGACGGCCGATGCCGGCAAAGCCCATGAAGCAGGACAGATGCGTCGGCTTCAGGGCGTCCATCTCCTCGGCCAGCTTTTCGGCGCAGTACGCCGCCGAGCCGATCACCGCATTGTCGAGGAAATTGTCCAGGGGCGGTTCGTCATTGAGCGGCATCAGCCGCAGGAACGGGCCGTCCTTGCTGGGTTGGGCGGTGGACAGCGGCACCGCGGCGCGCGCGAGATCGCGTACGCACTGTGCGGCATGGCGCGCTTCGCCCTCGTCGTCGGTCACATAGACATAGCGCTGCACCGCCAGCGGCATGCGGGTCGGATCGCCGCCGCCGGCTTCCCACCGCTCAGCGATAACGTGGCGAAACGCCTGCGCCGCCTTCAGGCCGCGATGGCCGAAGCTCATGAAAGGCGTGTGCCCCCGGCTCGCCATGCGCGCCACCAGATCCGGATGACTGCTCGCCACGAACACTTCCGGCATCGCCAGGCCGAACGGGCGCATCGAGAGCTCGGTGCGCGGGATGTTGTGGAACTGGCCGGAATACTCGACCACGCCGCTGGTCAGGCCCTGTTCCAGTATGTCCCAGGTCTCCAGCATCTTCTGGTAGCGATAGTTCGGATCGACGCGGAAGCGGTCGAATTCATAAGGCTGGTAGCCGCAGCCGAGGCCCAGTATGAGCCGGCCGTGAGTGAGCAGGTCGACGAAGGCGGCCTCCTGCACCAGCCGCAGCGGCTCGTAGAAGGGCAAAGCGAGCACTGCCGGTCCGAGCCGGATATGCTTCGTCTCGGCCGCGCAGTGCGCCACCATCACCAGCGACGACGGGCAGATCGAATGGTTGGTGAAGTGGTGCTCGGCGAACCAGGCGACCTCGAAGCCGAAATCCTCCGCCATCTTCACCGTGTCGACCGTGGTGCGCAGCACCGAGGCGGGCGACGTGTTGCGGTCATAGAGGCCCATGAGGTTGAAAAGGCCCAGTTTCGTCATAGCGAACTTCCCATCTGCAACGGATCCTTTCTCGATCCGTCGCAGGCCTGTCATTGCACGTACGGCTTATAGCAAAGCATAGGAACGGCGCCGGGCCCGGGCAAATTAGCTGTTCTTATGCTTGGCCAAGCCGGGCTTGGCACAGCCCGCATGCAGCGGCCGTTCTTATCCTTCCATGAGAATTGATCGTTTGTGATCGGTGCCGCCGGTCTGGAACACTCCGTCTCAATGACGTGCCCACACCCCAAGCGGGCGCGCACCCTCCTCAGAGATCGGAGCTTCCATGCAGGGTCAAACCGTCATCGTCACCGGTGGAGGCAGTGGTCTCGGCCGGGCCATCTGTCTCGGCCTCGCGCAGGCCGGCGCTCAGGTCGGGATCATCGAGATCAACGAGGAGAGCGCGGCGGGCGTCGTCGACGAGATCAAGGCGAAGGGCGGCGAGGCCTTCGCGGTGATCGGCGACATCACCACCCGCGACAGCGCCAAGGCGCTGGTGGATGCCGCTGCCGCCAGTGCAGGGCGCATCCATGGCCTCGTCAATTGCGCCGGCGTCTATCCGCGCCGACCGATCCTCGAGATCACCGATGCCGACTGGGACTTCAGCTTCGCGGTCAATGTGCGCGGACTCTACAACGTCTCGGTGGCGGCGATTGCACACATGCAGGGCGTGGGCGGCGGGCGCATCGTAAACATCGCCTCGATCGATGCGCTCAAGGCGCATCCGAAGAACGCGCACTACGCGGCAATGAAGGCGGCGGTGGTCAGCCTGACCAAGAGCATGGGCCTCGCCTGCGCGCCGGACAACATCCTGATCAATGGCGTGGCGCCCGCCGGCATCGCCACCGAGAAGGCGCGCGCCGCCGGCTTCCTGCCGGAACTCGCGGCGCAGACCGCGCTCGGCCGCGCCGCCGAGCCGGAAGATGTCGCCGACGTCGTGATCTTCCTGGTCTCGGAAAAGAACAGATACATGGTCGGCGAGACCGTTGCCATCAGTGGCGGCTATTTCATCGCCTGACCGCACAGCATCCAGCTAGAAATCAGAGTACGGAAATGCACTTCGGCATATTCAACCTCATGGGCCTGCGCGACAACCCGGGTGGTGTCGCTGGCGTCATCGAGAATACACGCGACATGGTGAGGCTTGCCGAGGATATCGGCTTCGATATCGCCTGGTTTGCCGAGCATCACTTCACCAATTACTCGGTCAGCGTATCGCCCCTGATGGTGGCGGCTCACATGGCCGGCCACACCAGCCGCATCCGGCTCGGCGCCGGCGTGGTGGTGCTGCCGCTCTACCAGCCGATGCGGGTGGCGCAGGAGATCGGCCTGCTCGACCAGCTCAGCGACGGGCGCGCCGTGCTCGGCGTCGGCACCGGCTACCAGGCCTATGAGTTCGAGCGCTACGGCGCCGACGTCGCCAAGAAGACCGAGATCTTCCTCGAATACTGGGCCGTGGTGGAGCAGGCGCTGACAGAAGGTCGCGCCGCCTTCGAGGGCAAGCACATCACGGTGCCGGAAACCGCCTTCACCGTGCGTCCGCTGCAGAAGCCGATGCCGCCGGTCTATTGCACCTCGCCGCACCCGCCGATCCTCAAAGCGCTGTCGAAATGGGGCGGCGTGCCGTTCATCACCGCGGGCTGGCGGGGCAGCGAGGCGTTGTTCGGCATCGCCGAGCAGGTGCGGGCCTCCTGGGTGCAGGGCGGGCTCGATGGTGCCCGCATGCCGGTAGCGCTGCAGCAATATATCCACGTCACCGACAGCGCGAGCGAGGCGATGGAAGCGGCCGAGCGTGCCCGCTATGTCGGGCGCATGGTGCACGGCCTGCGCAGCAACGTGCTGACGCTGAACGGTTCCTTCGTCGAGGCGGCGCCCATCCCGGACGAGCCGCCGCTCGAGACCTTCCGCGACAATCTGCTGATCGGCGATCCGCACCATGTGGCGGGGCGGCTGGTCTCGGAAATCCGCCGGCTCAATCCGCAGCACTACAATTGCTTCTTCCAGTTCGGCGACATGCCGGTCGCCCGCGCGCGGCGCTCGCTGGAGCGCTTCGGCGCCGAGGTGCTGCCTCTGGTCGAGCGCGAGGTCGGCCCGCTCTCCGCCATCGGGGCGCCGGTGCCGGTCGCGGCCGAGTGATGGATTGATCGGCTCCGGGCCCAGCGCCCGGAGCGGCACTGCCCGAGACTGATCTTTCGAACGACGCGACCGCAAAAAAGGCCGCGCGCCAAACCAGAGGATGGACGAAGATGAATAGGGTACTCGTGTCTGCGATGACGCTTGCCGTGGCTCTCCTTGCCGCGTCGGGCAGCCGGGCGGAAACGCTCGGTCCGGTGACCGACGCGGTCGGTGTCGTGAAGATCGCCAAGGGCCAGCCGATCCTGATCGGCGGCTATTCCTCGCAGTCCGGCGGCGACACCAACCAGGGCATCGACGAATTGCGTGGTGCCGAGATTGCCATCAAGGATGCCGGCGGCAAGGTGCTCGGCTTTCCGGTGAAGCTCGTCGGCGAGGACGCGCAGTGCACCGCGGAAGGCGGCCAGACCGCGGCAACCAAGCTCGCCGGCAACAAGCAGATCGTTGCCGTGCTCGGCCCGAGCTGCTCCAGCGGCGCGCGCGCCGGTGCCCCCATCCTGTGGAAGCTCGGCATTCCCAACGTGGCGATCGGCGCCACCGCGCCGGCGCTCACCGCGGCCGACCGGCCGGACGGCTTCAAGGGCTTCCTGCGCGTGGTGCCGAACGACCTGAAGAGCGCGGCCTTCATGGCGGCCTATGTCCACGACAAGCTGGGCCTCAAGACCGCCGCCACGATCCATGACGGCAGCCCCTACACCGAGCAGCTGGTCCGCGCCTTCGAGAGGGACTTCGCCGCCAAGGGCGGCACCATCGTCGCGAGCGAGGCGGTGGCACCGACCGACACCGATCTGCGTCCGGTGCTGACCCGCATCGCCACCAAGAAGCCGGACCTGATCTTCACGCCGGTCTTCACCTCCACCATCGGCTTCCTGATGCGCCAGAAGGACGAAGTGGCCGCGCTCGCCAAGACCAAGGTCATCGGCGGCGAGGGCGTGTTCAGCGCCAATGTGATCGAGGCGGTCGGTCCGAAGATCGTCGGCTTCAACATCGTCGGTCCCTCGACCGACCTGTTCTCCGAACGCTTCCCGGGCTTCGTGAAGGAGTTCACCAACGAATATGGCGAGGCGCCGATCGGCGGTTTCAGCGCCTATGGCTATGATGCCGCGCTGCTGACGATGGCGGCGATCAAGCAGGTGGGCAAGACCGACGCCGACGGCAACCTCTATATCGGCCGCAAGGCGCTCCACGATGCCATGATGGCGACCAAGGCGCTGCCCGGCCTCACCGGCGCGCTGACCTGCGATACCCTCGGCGATTGCGGCGCGGCGACCTACGCGATCTGGGAGTTCACCAGCGCCGACCAGTCCTCCTTCGCTCCCGGCACCAACCCGAAGCGGATCTATCCGTGAGCGAGACCACGCGCTCCGCGACGGAGCCGGGGGCATTCTCCGAATGGCTGCGCCGGTCGACCTGGGTCGATCACGTATTGCTCGCCATAAGGATCAGTGTCGCGGCTCTCGTCCTGGTGGGTCTTGCCGGCGGTCTCACCGCCGGCACCTACTCCGCCGCCGACTTCGTGTCCTTCACGATGTTCGGCCTCACCATCGGCAGCATCTACGCGCTGATCGCGCTCGGCTACACCATGGTCTACGGCATCCTGCGCATGATCAATTTCGCCCATGGCGACGTGATGATGGTGGGGTCGTTCGCCGGTTTGTTCGCAGCGGGGGCGCTGAACGATGCGGGGCTGGTGAACAGCCTGCCGCTGCTGGCGCTGCCCCTGGTGCTCGCCGCCGGCATGGCTTGCGGCGCGGCGGTGTCGATCGCCATCGAGCGCGTCGCCTACCGGCCGTTCCTGCATGTGCGCTCGCTCGCCCCGCTCATCTGCGCGATCGGGCTGTCCTTCGTCCTGCAATATGCGGCGCGCGGGCTGTTCGGCACGCGCAACCGCGCCTATCCCGGCTTCGGCTGGATGGAGGGCACGGTCAGCCTGTTCGGCCTCACCGTGCCGATCCCGCAGATCGTCGCCTTCGTCGCCGCCCTCATCGTGCTGGCGGGCCTGCTGGCGCTGGTGCGGCTGAGCCCGCTCGGCAAGGCGATGCGGGCGGTGGCGGAAGATCGCGATGCCGCTGCCCTGGTCGGCATCAATGTCGGCGCCGTCATCGTCGCCACCTTCGCGATCGGTGGGGCGATGGCGGGCGTCGCCGGCGTGCTCTATGCGCTGGTGTTCAAGCAGATCACCGTCTTCATGGGCTTCTTCCTCGGCGTGAAGGGCTTCGCCGCGGCGATCCTGGGGGGCATCGGCAATCTCGGCGGCGCCCTGCTCGGCGGGCTGGTGCTCGGGCTCGCCGAGGCGCTCGGGCCGGCGTTGATCCTGGAGGGCTACGGGCTGCCGGCGCCGTATCAGCTCAAGGACGTGATCGGCTACGGCATGCTGGTGATGATCCTGATCTTCCGGCCGCAGGGGCTGCTCGGCGAGCAGCTCGCTTCAAAGCGGGCGTGACGCCATGTCCTTCAACACCGTCACCAGCTCCTTCAAGCTCACCCGGCGGCGCAAGGCGCCGCTGATCGAGAGCCTCCAGGTCGGCGGTCTCGCCGGCCTCGCGGCGATCGCCTTCGCTCTGATCGGCGCCTATGTGGCGATGGACAAGCGCCACGTGATCGAGGACACGCTGACGCTATCGCAGGTCGCCTTCGCGCTGATCGCCATTGCTGCCGGCTACATCGCCGGACGCGATGCCGGGAGTGCGCCCGCGGGCGCTCGTGCCGTTCTCCACGGCGCGCTTGCCGGCGTCATTGCGGGCCTGTGCGTATCGGCGCTCGTGCTGCTCACCGCATCGTACAATCTGCGCACCACGCTGGTCGCGGCGAGCCCGATGCTGGTCAAGGCGCTCAGCCTTGGCGCGCCGAACGCCTCGCTTCAGGCGCTGGCGCAGCTTCCAGCCCTGGGTGCGATTCTCGGTGCGGCCGGCGGGATGCTTGCGGCAGTGCCGGGCCCATGGCGCCGGGCGGTGACGAACGGCTTCGCCGCCGTGCTCATCGCCGGCCTGTTCCGCGACGTCTTCGTCAGCGTGCTCGACAATGTGCCGGACCTGAACGGCCCGGAGACCGAGGTGTTCGGGCCCGCCGGGCTCAACCAGGGTGCCGCGCTGGTGCTGTTCCTCATCGGGGCGGCGTTCTCGCTGATGCGCGATCGGTGGAGGGCCGGGCACACTCCCGCGAGCCGCGCGCGCTCCTCGAAAGTGGGCCTGGTGCTGTTGCTCATCGGCGTCCTCATCCTGCCGCTGGTCACCAACGACTTCGTCGCCCAGGTCGCCATGCTTGTCGCGCTCTACATGCTGATGGGCATGGGGCTCAATATCGAGCTCGGCCTTGCCGGCCTCGTCGATCTCGGCTTCGTCGCCTTCTTCGCGGTCGGCGCCTATACGGTGGCGCTGCTCTGCTCGTCCGGTCCGCTGGCGATCGCCGATGTATCGTTCTGGGTGGCACTGCCGGTCGCGGTGGTGCTGGCGGCGGGCGCCGGTATGCTGTTCGGCCTGCCGGTGCTGCGGGTGCGCGGCGACTATCTCGCCATGGCGACGCTCGGCCTCGGCGAGATCATCCGCGTGCTGGTGCTGTCCGATGCGCTCGGGCCCTATCTCGGCGGCTCGCAAGGCATCATCGAGATCGATCATCCGCGCCTGTTCGGCTTTTCGCTGAAATCGCCGGCCGCACTCTATTATCTCGCCCTCACTCTCGCCGGCGTGGTCGCCTTCATCTCCTGGCGGCTGCAGCACGCCCGGATCGGGCGGGCCTGGCTTGCCATGCGCGAGGACGAGGATGTCGCGCAGGCGCTCGGCATCGACCCCGTCGCCTCGAAGCTGCTCGCCTACACCATCGGGGCGGCCTTCGCCGGCGCGGCGGGCGCGGTGTTCGCGGCGCTGATCGGCTCGGTCTATCCGCATTCCTTCCAGTTACTGGTCTCGATCAATGTGCTGGCGATCCTGGTGATCGGCGGTCTCGGCAGCCTGCCCGGCGTGCTGGTCGGCGCCATCGTGCTGATCGGCCTGCCCGAGCTGCTGCGCGAGTTCGGCGAGTTCCGCTATTTGTTCTACGGCATCGCACTGGTCGCGATGATGCATGTGCGGGCCGAAGGCCTGTGGCCGGCGACGATCGTAGCGAAGGAGGGCGCCCATGCTTGACGCCCACGCCAAGAGCCCCGCCCGGTTACCGCTGCTCGATGTGCGCGGCCTGAAGAAGGCCTTCGGCGGCATGATCGCCATCCAGAATGTCGATCTCAGCGTTCCCGAGGGCAGCGTGCACGCCATCATCGGGCCGAACGGCGCCGGCAAGACCACGGCCTTCAACTGCATCACCGCCTTTGTGAAGCCGACCAGCGGCCGGGTCTATCTCGGCGGCGAGCGTATCGACGGGCTGCCGGCGCATGTGGTGGCGCGGCACGGCGTGGCGCGCACCTACCAGAATGTCCGGCTGTTCCCGAACATGACAGCGCTGGAAAACGTGCTGGTCGGCCAGCACCGCCGGCTCAAGGCCACCTTCTGGGAGGCCATCGCCGGCACCGGGCGGTTCCGCCGCGAGGAGGCGGAGGCGCGCGAGCGGGCGCGGCACTATCTCGCCTTCGTCGGTATTCCCCGACGCGCCGACGATCTCGCCCGCAACATGCCCTATGGCGACCAGCGCCGGCTGGAGATCGCCCGGGCTCTGGTCGGCGGCCCGCGCATCCTCATGCTCGACGAGCCGGCGGCCGGCATGAACCCGGCGGAGGGAAAGGCGCTGGTCGAGCTGATCGGGCGCGTGCGCGACGAGCTCGGCGTCACCGTCGTGCTGATCGAGCACCACATGCGCGTGGTGATGGCGGTGGCCGAGCGCATCACCGTGTTCAATCGCGGCGCCATCCTCACCGAGGGCACGCCGGCCGAGATCCAGGCCGACGACCGGGTGATCGAGGCCTATCTCGGCCGGCGCAGCGGGCAGATTGCCGCGCCCGCCGCCGAGGCCGAACCGCTGCGGCAGATGGAGGCAAGGATCGCATGAGCAAGGCTCTGGAAGTCTCCGGCCTCACCGTCGCCTATGGCGAGATCGCCGCCGTGCGCAGCGTGAGCTTCACGGTGGAGGCCGGCGAGATCGCCACCATCATCGGCGCCAATGGCGCGGGCAAGACCACCATACTGAACGCCCTTTGCGGCCTGCGCGACGTGCGCGCGGGCACCATCGTGCTCGGCGGCGCGGACATCACCGCGCTGCCGCCGCACGAGCGGGTCCGTCACGGGCTGTCGCAGGTGCCGGAGGGGCGCCGGCTGTTCGGCCGTATGAGCGTCGCCGAGAACCTCGAGATCGGCGCCTATGTGCGCAGCGATCATGCGGCGCGCCGGCGCGATCTCGACCATGTACTGGAGCTGTTCCCGCGCCTGCGGGAGCGCTACCGGCAGCTCGCCGGCACGCTGTCCGGCGGCGAACAGCAGATGGTGGCGATGGGTCGGGCCATGATGGCGGCGCCCAAGGTGCTCCTGCTCGACGAGCCGACCATGGGGCTGGCCCCTCAAATCGTCGATCTCGTCATCGACGCGATACGCCGGGTGAACACCGAGGGCGTCACGGTGCTGCTGGTCGAACAGAACGCCTATAGCGCGCTGGAGATCGCCGACCGCGCCTTCGTGTTGGAATCCGGCGACATCACGATCACCGGCAACGGCCTCGACCTGATCAATCATCCGCGCGTGCAGAGCGCCTATCTCGGATACGACGCATGATGACGCAGCCCCATCCGTGCGATGCCGATCCGCTCGTGGACGGCGCCGCCTTCCGTGCGGCGATGCGCGAGCTCGCTGCCGGCGTGACCCTTATCACCGCGCAGGGCGAGGATGGCCCGCGCGGGCTGACCGCGACAGCCGTCTGCTCGGTCTCGGCCGACCCGCCGACGCTCCTCGTGTGCGTGAACCGCGCCACCGAGGGCCATGCCGCCATAAGCGCCGCCGGCGCCTTTTGCGTGAACGTCATCGCCCATGAGCACCAGCTGCTCGCCGAGCATTTTGCCGGACGAAGCGGAGCCCGCGGCGCGGAGCGCTTTGCCTATGGTGCCTGGCGCAGGCTCGCCACCGGAGCGCCCGTCCTTGAAGATGCGATAGCGGCCTTCGATTGCCGGGTCGCTCAGGCGCTCGACTGGGGCACGCACACGGTCTTCCTCGGCGCTGTCGCCGCGACGCAGTCCGCCGCGTCCGGGCGGCCGGCGCTGGTCTATCGCGGCGGCGCCTTCCTCGCCGCCGGCTGAGGGACGATTTCCATCCAGCTCGAGGTTTTCGAACATGACGACGCTTGATGGACGGGTGACTCTCATCACCGGTGCGGGATCCGGGATCGGCCGGGCGATGGCCGAGGCATTCGTGGCGGCCGGGGCGCGGGTGTTTGCGGTCGATCGCTCGGCCGATGCCCTGGCCGGGACCACTGAAGCCGTCCGGGCGCCGGAGAGCCTTGCGACGCATCTCGCCGACGTGACCGAGCAACCCGCCGTCGACGGCATGCTCGCCGCGGCGGAGCAGCGCTTCGGACCGATCGAGGTGATCTGCAACAATGCCGGCATCCTCGATCGCATGATGCCGCTCGACGAGACCACCGACGAGATGTGGGAGCGCGTCATGCAGATCAATCTGACGAGCCCGATGCGCGTCACCCGCGCGGCGCTGCCGAAGATGCTGGAGCGCGGCGCTGGCTGCTTCATCAACACCTGCTCGATCGCGAGCTTCCAGGGCGGCCGCGGCGGCGTCAGCTACACGGTATCGAAGCACGGCATGCTCGGGCTCACCCGTGCGGTCGCCACGAGCTATGGCGAGCGCGGCATCCGCTGCAACGCCATCGCCCCCGGCTCGGTGAAGACCAACATTGCCGCTCGCGCCGAGCCCTCGGCCGCCGGCCGGGAACTGCGCAAGAAGGGGCTCGCCACCCGACCGCCGCAGGCGGATGCCGCCGATATCGCGCCGATCGCGGCATTCCTCGCCTCCGATGCCGCCCGCTACATCAACGGCGCGCTCGTCGTGGCCGACGCGGGCTGGACAATCTACTGATCCGGCGCGGAACAGGGAGGCGTGCGCGATGCCCGCAGACAGATTACAGAACGTCTATGTCGGCACCCGCGACATGACGGCGAGCCGTCATTTCTACGAAGAGGTGCTGGGACTGAAGCCCAAGTTCGCCGACGCGGAACGCTGGGTGCAGTACGACGCCGGCGGCGCCAATTTCGCCGTCGGCTCCCCGGCGGAGTTTCCGGAAGGCGCGGCCGGCGCCGTGGCAGTGTTCGAGGTGTCGGATCTCGATGCCCGGAGGAGCCGGCTCGCCGATGCCGGTATCCGCATCGTCGCCTCGCGCGACATGGGCGACCACGGCCGCACGATCACGGTGGTCGACCCGGCGGGCAATTACCTCCAGCTCTTCGAGCGTCAGGTTCGCAGCATCCTGCAGAAATAATTGCTTGAGATCGGCGATCCCTTCGCCGCTTCAATGCGGGTATGGCGATCGAGCGCGCGTCTGTCGCGCACGCCTCGGGTTACCATGACGGCACCACAAGAAGGAGTGGATCTTCCGCCTTAATCCTTGAGGAGTAGAAGGTCATCCCGCTGACCTTCTGCGGTATCAGCCATAATGGCGAGCTTGGCTCATCGCGGGGCACCGGCTCCTCAACCGTGCCACGTCGGGGTCGCGATCGTTCGTCCGGCCGGTGCGATGAACCGTCGCGCCTGAAAACGAGATAAATTATTGAACCTGCTTTGATATCGGTGCGTGATGGGGCGGAGCGCCGATCTATCCGCCGCAGTATTCTGCCTCGGATCGGGACCCTTTCCGGCCCACGCGCGTCATACCCATGCCCTCGGCAAAACGTCAAAGGGGGATAGTGATGACAAGGTCCAACGCATCGACGGGCGGGGTCGTGGTAGCGGGCATACCGAATCCGCATAAATTATGGGCAAATGCTCAACAAGAATCATGGAAGCGCACATCTAATTGCGTTGCCGCCCCACGCGATTGGGCGTCCACTAGCACTAAGGCTAGTACTGATTCGGATGAGGCGCGCTAGTAATTGCGTACCTCATGACTGATGTCGGCGTTTATTGCAACAGCAATATGCAGAGGCGTCATGTACAACGATTCACTATTCAACGTATTCGCCCGCTCCTTCGAGGCGCGCCGCGAAACTGTCATGTCGATCCCAGAGTATCTGGAAGCCTGCCGCGACGATCCACTGCTCTATGCAAATGCGGCAGAGCGTCTCCTGGCTGCGATGGGCGAGCCGCAAATGCTCAATACGGCCAAGGATCCTCGCCTCGGCCGCATCTTCATGAATCGGACGATCCGGATCTACCCGGCTTTCTCCGGCTTCTACGGCATGGAAGAGACGATCGAGCGGATCGTGTCCTTCTTTCGCCATGCGGCGCAGGGGTTGGAAGAGCGCAAGCAGATCCTCTATCTGCTGGGCCCGGTGGGCGGCGGCAAATCGTCCCTCGCCGAGCGGCTCAAGTCATTGATGGAGGTCCATCCGATCTATGTGCTGAAGGCGGACAATGAGTTGAGCCCGGTGTTCGAGAGCCCGCTCAACCTCTTCGACCCGGTGACGATGGGCGCGATGATCGAGGAGCGCTACGGCATTCCCTCGCGGCGCCTGACCGGGCTCATGAGCCCGTGGTGCCTGAAGCGGCTGGAGGCGTTCGGCGGGGACATCTCACGGTTCCAGGTGGCGAAGCTCCAGCCATCGCGGCTGCGCCAGATCGCGGTCGCCAAGACCGAGCCCGGCGACGAGAACAATCAGGACATTTCGGCGCTGGTCGGCAAGGTCGATATCCGCAAGCTGGAGAGCCTCGCCCAGAATGACCCCGACGCCTACTCCTATTCGGGCGCTCTCAATCGCGCCAACCAGGGCATTCTCGAATTCGTCGAGATGTTCAAGGCGCCGATCAAGATGCTGCATCCGCTGCTGACGGCGACGCAGGAGGGCAACTATATCGGGACCGAGAATATCGGCGCGATCCCCTTCTCGGGCATCATCCTGGCGCACTCGAACGAAGCCGAGTGGCAGAGCTTCAAGAGCAACAAGAACAACGAGGCGTTCATCGACCGCATCTGCGTCGTCAAGGTGCCCTACTGCTTGAGGGTGGCCGAGGAGCAGAAGATCTACGAGAAGCTCATCCAGGGCTCGGAACTCAGCATGGAGTCCTGCGCGCCCTCGACGCTCGAGACCCTCGCGCGCTTCACCGTGCTGTCGCGGCTGGCCAAGCACGAAAATTCCAACCTGTACTCCAAGCTGCGGGTCTATGACGGCGAGAGCCTGAAGGAGACCGACCCGAGGGCGCGCAGCGTCCAGGAATATCGCGACGCTGCCGGCGTCGACGAGGGCATGGACGGGGTTTCGACGCGGTTCGCCTTCAAGGTGCTCGCCGCGACCTTCAACCACGACACCAAGGAGGTCGGCGCCGATCCGGTGCATCTCATGTACGTGCTGGAGCAAGCCATTCGCCGGGAGCAACTGCCCGACGAGACGGAGAAGCGCTACCTCGAATTCATCAAGGGCGAGCTTGCTCCGCGCTACGCGGAATTCATTGGAAACGAGATCCAGAAGGCCTATCTCGAATCGTATTCCGACTACGGTCAGAATCTGTTCGACCGTTATGTCGACTATGCCGACGCCTGGATCGAGGACATGGACTTCAAGGATCCCGATACCGGCCAATTGCTCGATCGCGAGCTGCTCAATCAGGAGCTGACCAAGGTCGAGAAGCCGGCCGGCATTGCCAATCCGAAGGATTTCCGCAACGAGATCGTCAAATTCTCGCTGCGTTCGCGGGCAAGCAATGGCGGACGGAATCCGAGCTGGACCAGCTACGAGAAAATCCGCGAAGTCATCGAGAAGCGGATGTTCTCCCAGGTCGAGGATCTGCTTCCCGTCATTTCCTTCGGCTCCAAGAAGGACGGCGATACCGAGAAGAAGCACGCCGATTTCGTCGAACGCATGATGACGCGCGGCTACACCGAGCGTCAGGTCCGTCGTCTGGTGGAATGGTACATGCGTGTGAAGCAGGCCGGATAGGCCGAGTGAGGAAGCGGGGATGCATATCGTCGATCGGCGTCTGAACCCTGGCGGTAAAAGTCTCGAGAACCGCCAGCGATTTCTGCGACGAGCCAAGGCGGTGTTGCAACGGGCCGTCTACCAGTCCACGCAGGGCCGTGACGTCCACGACATATTGAAGGGCGGCGAGATCAGCATCCCGCTCGACGGCATGGAGGAGCCGCGCCTGAGGCGCGGCTCGTCGGGGTCTCACCAGCACGTCCTTCCGGGCAACAAGACATTCGTCGAAGGCGACCTCATTCCCCGCCCTGAGGGAAGCGGCGGCGGCAAGCCCCGCGATGGCGGCCAAGGGGCCAGCGAAGATGCGTTCCGCTTCATCCTGACCCGCGAGGAATTCCTCGACCTGTTTCTTGATGATCTGGAGCTTCCGGACCTCGCCAAGAGGCGGTTGGTGAATGCGGATCAGGTCAATCCCGTCCGGGCGGGATATTCGGTAACCGGCTCGCCCGCGAACATCGCCGTCAACCGCACCATGCGGCTCGCCATGATGCGCCGGGTGGCGCTGCGCCGGCCCAAGCCGGAGACCGTCGCGAAGATGAGCTCGGAGCTCGCTGAATGCGACGACGCTGAGAGCCGCCTCAGCCTCGAGGCCAAGATCAAGGCGCTGGAGGCCAGGGCGCGGCGCATTCCCTATATCGATCCGATCGATATCCGGTACCGCCGTTTCGAGAACGAGCCGAAGCCGGTGGCGCAGGCGGTCATGTTCTGCCTCATGGACGTGTCCGGATCGATGTCGGAGCACATGAAGGACCTCGCCAAGCGGTTCTACATGCTGCTCTACATTTTCCTCACCAAGCAGTACCGCCGGGTCGAGATCGTGTTCATCCGCCACACCGACCGCGCCGAGGAAGTGGACGAGGATACCTTCTTTCACAGTCCGGCGACCGGCGGCACCCAGGTGTCGAGCGCGCTGGAGGCGATGCGGCGGATCGTTCTCGATCGCTATCCGCCGGCGGACTGGAACATCTATGCCGCCCAGGCCTCCGACGGCGACAATTCCTATTCGGACGGCGCGGCGACGGAGCAATTGCTGAAGAGCGCGATTTTGCCGATCAGCCAGTATTTCGCTTACCTGGAGGTCGGCGAATCCGGGCGGGTGTCAAGTTCCGGTTCGGCGGTGTGGACGCTCTATGACCGCATCCGCGCGGGCGCCCCGCAGCTCTCGATGCGCCGGGTTACCAACCGCAGCGAAATCTACCCGGTGTTCCACGACCTCTTCCAGAAGAGGCAGGCGGCATGACCGGGCCAGGCATGGAGCGCCTTTACGAGGGGGCCGATTGGGACTTCGCCACGCTACAGCGGATCTACGATTCCTGCGAGCACATCGCGGTCTCTGAACTCGGACTCGACGTCTACCCCAACCAGATCGAGATCATCACCGCCGAGCAAATGCTGGACGTCTATTCCTCGATCGGCATGCCGCTGCTCTACAAGCACTGGTCGTTCGGCAAGCACTTCTCGCATCACGAGGCGTTCTACCGGAAGGGGTTGCGCGGGCTCGCCTATGAGATCGTGATCAACAGCTCGCCCTGCATCTCCTACCTCATGGAGGAGAACACCGCGACGATGCAGGCGCTGGTCATCGCGCATGCCGCCTTCGGGCATAACCACTTCTTCAAGAACAATTATCTGTTTAAGCTCTGGACCGATGCGGACGGCATTCTCGATTATCTGAACTTCGCCAAGGGATACATCGCCCGCTGCGAGGAGCGGCACGGCCAGGCCGCGGTCGAGCGGACCTTGGACGCGGCGCATGCCCTGATGTCCCACGGCGTCCATCGCTATGCCGGCAAGAAGAAGCTCGACCTTCGGCAGGAGGAACGCCGCGAGCGGGAACGGCGGCTGCATGACGAGCAGATCTTCAACGATCTCTGGCGCACGGTGCCGGTCGGTGCGGGGAAGAGCGCGCCGGACCTCGACCTCGAGCGGCGCCGCGCCATCGCCGGACTGCCGCAAGAGAACCTCCTGTACTTCCTCGAGAAGACCGCGCCCCGGCTGCAGCCCTGGCAGCGCGAATTGCTGCGGATCGTCCGCCACATCGCGCAATATTTCTACCCGCAGGGCCAGACCAAGGTCATGAACGAGGGCACGGCCACCTACGTGCACTATCAGATCATGACCCGGCTCCACGAGCGCGGCGCCATAGTGGACGGCGATTTCCTGGAATTCCTGACCTCGCACACCAATGTGGTGTTCCAGCCGGATTTCGATGATCCGCGGTTCTCGGGGCTGAACCCCTACGCTCTCGGCTTCGCGATGATGCAGGACATAGAGCGGATCGTCACCCAGCCGGAAGACGAGGACCGGGAGTGGTTCCCGGACATTGCCGGCCGCGGCGACGCGATGGCGGTGCTGCGGGATCTGTGGGCCAATTACCGCGACGAGAGCTTCATCGCCCAGTTCCTCAGCCCTAGTCTCATGCGGCGCATGCGCCTGTTCCACCTCGCCGACGATCCCGCCGAGACCGCCGGCTTGAAGGTCGAGGCGATACATGACGAGCGCGGCTATCGGCGCATCCGCCGCGAACTCTCCCGGCAGTATGATGTCGGCCGGATCGACGCGCATATCGAGATCGTCGATGTCGATCTCGCCGGTGACCGGCGCCTCATCCTCCAGCATACGGTCGTCAATGGCGGCCTGCTCGAGGAAACCGATGCCAAGCGGGTTCTCCAGCATCTTGCCGATCTCTGGAGCTATGACGTCCTGCTGCGCGAGGTGGACGGCACCGCCGCGGTGCTGAAGGAACACCACGTCAAGCCGAGCGCGACGGCGATGGCCGCTTGAGTGCGTCATCCAATTTCGACGGCGTCATCCTGAAAGGCCGAGTCAAAACTCGCCGGAAACGACACGAACCATCTCCTGATCCTCATCTCCGGGCTGCCCGGGGATGAGGGCGAGTGGAGGGCCGTCGGCCCTCTGAAGTGCGAGCGCAGCCGGCCTCTCAATCTCACACGCGAGTTGCGGGCAGCCTTGATGTGAATGTGCGCCGCGCCAGCACATGCGTCGGCGCCAATTAGTCAAACAGTATGACTATTCAGGCGCATTCTTCCGTGCCATAAAAGCCGCCGCATCGAAGCGCTCGCAGAAGCGCTGCGGCTTACATCATCCGGGAGAAACGCCTCATGACCCTCAAAGCCCTGCTTGCCGCCACGGCCCTCTCGACCGCCCTCGGCTTCAGCGCCAGCGCGGCCGAACTCACCGTCGGCTTTTCGCAGATCGGTTCGGAGTCCGGCTGGCGTGCCGCCGAGACCGTGGTCTCCAAGGCCGAAGCCAAGAAGCGGAACATCAATTTCAAGATCGCCGACGCCCAGCAGAAGCAGGAGAACCAGATCAAGGCGATCCGCTCCTTCATCGCCCAGGGCGTCGACGCCATCTTCCTCGCGCCGGTCGTCTCCACCGGTTGGGATTCGGTGCTGAAGGAAGCCAAGGAGGCGCAGATCCCGGTCGTGCTGCTTGACCGTGACATCGACCCCTCGGGCAAGGAACTCTATCTGACCGCGGTCACCTCCGACAGCGTGCACGAGGGCGCGGTGGCCGGCGAATGGCTGGCGAAGACCGTCGGCACCAAGCCGTGCAATGTCGTCGAACTCCAGGGCACGGTCGGTGCCAGCGTCGCCGCCAATCGCAAGAAGGGCTTCGACACCGCCATCGCCAGCCACTCCAACATCAAGGTGGTGCGCAGCCAGACCGGCGACTTCACCCGCGCCAAGGGCAAGGAAGTGATGGAGAGCTTCATCAAGGCCGAAGGCGGCGGCAAGAACATCTGCGCGGTCTATGCCCACAATGACGACATGATGGTCGGCGCCATCCAGGCGATGAAGGAAGCCGGGCTGAAGCCGGGCAAGGAAGTCCTCACCGTCTCGATCGACGCGGTGCCGGATATCTTCAAGGCGATGGCCGCGGGCGAGGCAAACGCCACGGTCGAACTGACGCCGAACATGGCCGGCCCGGCCTTCGACGCCATCGTCGCCTTCAAGACCAAGGGCACGGTGCCGCCCAAGTGGATCCAGACCGAGTCCAAGCTCTACACTGCGGCGGACGATCCGCAGAAGATCTACAACAGCAAGAAGGACCTCGGTTATTGAGGAGTTGAACGCCTATTCGGCGTGGCGGATGGATCATTTCAACGTCATGTCCGGGCGAAGGCGACCTACGGTCGCCGTCTCTCGAGAGACGCCGAGGCAGTGGCCTCGGCTTTCCCCGGCCATCCACGGCTGAGCCGCTGCCAAGGACGTGGATGTCCGGGACAAGCCCGGGCATGACGATCATTGGCTGACTACGAGAGACACTGAGGGGAAGCGCCTTACCTATGTCAGCGCACGCCGATCGCGACCTGTCCTCGCCTGAGGTGCCCCTGCTCGAAGTGCATGGTATCGCCAAGAGCTTCGCAGCGGTGCGTGCGCTCGACGGCGTCGACTTCACGCTCAGGGCAGGGGAGATCCATGCGCTGCTCGGGGAGAATGGCGCCGGCAAATCGACCCTGATCAAGGTCGTCACCGGCGTCGTCGCGCGCGATGCCGGCACCGTGCGGCTCGACGGCGAGGAGATCGCACCGCACTCCGCGGAAGCGGCGCTGAAGGCGGGCATCGCCACCGTCTATCAGGAGGTCAATCTGCTGCCGAACCTTTCGGTGGCGCAGAACCTCTTCCTCGGCCGGCAGCCGACGCGCTTCGGACTCGTTCGCGAGGGCGAGATGCGCCGCCGCGCTGCCGTGCTCCTGAAGGAGTTCGGCCTCGACATCGATGTCGCCGCGCCCCTCGGTGACTATTCGGTCGCGGTGCAGCACATCACCGCCATCGCACGCGCCGTCGATATGTCGGCGCGTGTGCTCATCCTCGACGAGCCGACTGCGAGCCTCGACGCCCATGAGGTCGAGATACTGTTCCGGGTGATGCGCCACCTTGCCCGGCGCGGTATCGGCATCGTGTTCATCACCCACTTCCTCGACCAAGTCTATGCGATCTCGGATCGCATCACCGTGCTGCGCAATGGCCGGCTCGTCGGCGAGCGCGAGACCGCGGCTCTGCCGCGCATCGAGCTGGTGCGCATGATGCTCGGCCGCGAGCTGGTCGAGGCCACCGCCGAGCGCACCCACCAGCCGCTCGACACCGAACGCGCGCCCTATGCGGCGTTCGACGGCTTCGGCAAGTCCGGCCAGGTGGCGCCGTTCGATCTCACGCTTCGGCCCGGCGAAGTGGTCGGCCTCGCCGGGCTGCTCGGCTCCGGGCGCACCGAGACCGCGCGCCTCGTCTTTGGCGCCGAGCGGGCCGACAGCGGCACGGCGCAGATCGAAGGGCAGGTGGTGCGGCTCCACTCGCCGCGCGAGGCGGTGCGCCACGGATTCGGCTATTGCCCCGAGGAGCGCAAGACCGAGGGC
Organism: Xanthobacteraceae bacterium; assembly: GCA_029266425.1. GTDB lineage: Bacteria > Pseudomonadota > Alphaproteobacteria > Rhizobiales > Xanthobacteraceae > Ancylobacter. The sequence goes on along the minus strand of JAQSWY010000007.1, from coordinate 101,107 downwards.
ATCGTCGCCGAGCTCACCGTGCGCGAGAACATCGTGCTGGCGCTGCAGGCGAAGCGCGGCTTCATGAAGCCGCTCTCGCGCCGCGAGCAGGACGAGATCGCCCGGCGGTTCATCCGGCTGCTCGATATCCGTCCGCCGGATCCGGAACGGCCGATCGGCCTGCTTTCCGGCGGCAACCAGCAGAAGGCGCTGCTCGCCCGCTGGCTGGCGACGGCGCCGCGTCTTCTCATTCTCGACGAGCCGACACGCGGCATCGATGTCGGCGCCCATGCCGAGATCATCCGCCTGATCCGCGACCTCTGCGCCGAGGGGCTGGCGCTGCTCGTCGTCTCCTCGGAACTGGAGGAGATCGTCACCTATGCAGACCAGGTGGTCGTGCTGCGCGACCGCGCCCATGTCGCGACGCTCGAGGGCGAGGCGATCAACGTCTCCGCGATCCTGGCGGCGATCGCCGCCACCGAACCGGCCGCGGCGTGAGGGAGGGCAGCTCGATTATGGCGCTTCGCCTGCCCAAGATCGGTACCACCAGCGGCACTGCACAGATCATCGCCTTCCTGGCGATCCTTGCGATCAACTGGACGGTGTCGCCGCAATTCTTCGACGTCCGGCTGCAGGACGGCCGGCTGTTCGGCAGCCTCGTCGACGTGTTCAATCGCGGCGCGCCGGTGGCGCTGCTGGCGATCGGCATGGTGCTGGTCATCGCGACCCGTGGCATCGATCTCTCGGTCGGCGCGGTGATGGCGATCTCGGGTGCCATCGCGGCGAGCCTCGCCGACAGCCACGCGCTGCCGGTGGTGCTCAGCGCGGCGCTCGGCGCGGGCCTGCTGTGCGGACTGTGGAACGGAATCCTCGTCGCGGTGCTCGGCATCCAGCCGATCGTGGCGACGCTGATCCTGATGGTCGCCGGGCGCGGCATTGCCCAGCTCATCACCGAGGGGCGCATCGTCACCTTCACCTCGCCCGATCTCGCCTGGTTCGGCGGCGGCTCGGTCATGGGCGTGCCGGCGGCGGTCGCCGTCACCTTCGGCATGCTGCTGGTGACGCTCATACTGGTGCGCGGCACCGCCCTCGGCCTGATGATCGAGGCGACCGGCGGCAACGCCAAGGCGAGCGCGCTTGCCGGTGTCGGCACGCGGGCGATGACGATCGCGGTCTATGTCTGGTGCGGCTTGTGCGCCGCTCTCGCCGGCGTCATCGCCGCGGCCGACATACTCGGCGCCGACGCCAACAATGCCGGGCTCTGGCTCGAGCTCGACGCCATACTGGCGGTGGTGATCGGCGGCACCTCGCTGTTCGGCGGGCGGTTCAGCCTGGTCCTCGCCGTGCTCGGCGCGCTGATCATCCAGGCGATGAACACCGGCATCCTGCTCTCCGGCTACCCGCCCGAGTTCAATCTTGTGGTCAAGGCCGTGGTGGTGATGGTGGTGCTGCTGATGCAGTCGCCGCGGCTGTCCGGCATCACGCTTTTGCTGGGGGGACGCAAATGAACCGTCTGCTCCCGGTCTTCGTCACGACGTGCGTCTTCATCGCCGGCTTTATCATCTGCTCGGTGCAGTTCCCGAACTTCGCCTCGACGCGGGTGGTGGCGAACCTGCTCACCGACAACGCCTTCCTCGGCATCGTCGCGGTAGGCATGACCTTCGTCATCATCTCCGGCGGCATCGATCTCTCGGTCGGCTCGGTGATCGGCTTCACCACCGTGTTCCTGGCGCTGGCCATCGAGCGCCACGGCGTGCCGCCCTTTGCCGCCTTCGCGCTCATCCTCGTCATCTGCGCGCTCTTCGGCGCGGCCATGGGCGCGGTGATCCAGTATTTCGAGATGCCGCCCTTCATCGTCACGCTCGCCGGCATGTTCCTGGCGCGCGGGGCAAGCTTCCTGATGTCGACGGAATCGATACCGATCAACGCGCCGCTCTATTCCGACCTGGCGTCGTACGCGATCCGCCTGCCCGGAGGCGGGCGGCTTACGGTGGTCGCACTCATCATGCTCGCCGTGTTCGCGTTCGGCATCGTGCTGCTGCACTTCACCCGCTTCGGCGCCAATGTCTATGCGCTCGGCGGCAGCCGAACCTCGACCGCGCTGATGGGGGTGCGGGTCGGGCAGACCACGATCCGCATCTACATGCTCTCCAGCGTGCTCGCGGGCCTGTCGGGCATCGTCTTCTCGCTCTACACCTCGTCCGGCTATTCGCTCTCGGCGGTCGGCGTCGAGCTCGACACCATCGCCGCGGTGGTGATCGGCGGCACGCTGCTCACCGGCGGCTATGGCTTCGTGTTCGGCACCTTCATCGGCGTGTTGATCCAGGGGCTGATCCAGACCTACATCAATTTCGACGGGACGCTGTCGAGCTGGTGGACCAAGATCGCGACCGGCATCCTGCTGTTCGCCTTCATCGCTTTCCAGCAGGCGATGGTCGGCCTCGCGAAGCGCTCGGGCAGCCGTACGGCAGGAGTTGCGACCCAAGGGATTGCAGCCCGAGGAGTTGCAGCGCGATGAATTCCCAGCTGGTCATCATCCCGGCCCGTCGCGCCCATTCCAACCATGCGGAAGTGGCGCGGACCATCGGCATCGACATCATCGCCGGGCGCTACCCCGAGGGCGCCAAGCTGCCGGGCGACGCGGAGCTCACGCTGCTGTTCGGGGTCTCGCGCCCGGTGCTGCGCGAGAGCGTAAAGACCCTGGTGGCGAAGGGGTTGCTCAGCACCAAGGCGCGGGTTGGCACCGTGGTGCGCGAGCGCGCTTCGTGGAACATGTTCGATCCCGACGTGCTGGCCTGGCATCTCGACGCCGGCATCGACAAGCGCTTCCTGCGCGATCTCGCCGAAATCCGCCTCGCGGTGGAGCCGCGGGCCGCCTCGCTGGCCGCCGAGCGGCGCAGCACCGACGACCTCACGGAGATGCGCCGCAGCATCGAGCGGATGCGCCGCGAGCCGTCGGATTCGGTGGGCTTCGCCGATGGCGATCTTTCGCTGCATCTCGCGGTCGCCAATGCCTCGGGCAATCCCTTCATGCGCTCGATCGGCGCGGTGATCGAGGCGGCGCTGCGCACCTCCTTCCTGCTCAGCGCCCCGGTCGAGGAACGCGAGCGCGACATCGCCATCCTCTCCCATGAGCGGATCGTCGACGCCATCGAGGACAAGGACGTGGAAGCCGCCTCGGCGGCGATGACCAATGTGATCTTCAACGGCCTGCGCCGGCATGGCGCGGCCGGCTGAAGGACGGAGCCGAGAATGGACGACAGCCCGAACCACAAGAAGACGCTGCGCAGCCAGGCCTGGTTCGGCCGGCAGGACAAGATGGGCTTCTATTACCGGTCCTTCCTGAAGAACAGCGGCTTCCCGCAGGACCAGTTCGAAGGCAAGCCGGTGATCGGCATCTGCAACAGCGGATCCGAGCTGACGCCGTGCAACGCGCATTTCAGCGCCATCGCCGAGCATGTACGCTACGGCGTGCTGGAAGCCGGCGGCTTCCCGCTAGAATTCCCGGTCTCCTCGCTCGGCGAGGTGACGATGCGCCCGACAGCCATGCTGTTCCGCAACCTCGCCTCGATGGATGTCGAGGAAGCGATCCGCGCCCACCCGCTCGACGGCGTGGTGCTGCTGATGGGCTGCGACAAGACTACCCCGGCGCTGCTGATGGGGGCGGCCTCGGCCGATTTGCCGGCGATCGGGGTCTCCGGCGGCCCGCAACTGCGAGGCGTCTATCGCGGCCAGATCATCGGCTCTGGCACCAGCATCATCTCGATGAGCGAGCAGTTGCGCGCCGGCGAGATCACTATCCAAGAATTCCACGAGGCCGAGGGGGGGATGAACCGCTCCAGCGGCCATTGCATGACCATGGGCACCGCCTCGACCATGGCCTCGATGGTGGAGGCACTCGGCATCGGAATGCCGGAGAACGCCGCCATCCCTGCCGCAGATGCCCGCCGCAACCAGCTCGCCCGCATGGCCGGAAGGCGGATCGTCGACATGGTGCGCGAGGATCTCAAACCCTCCGACATCCTCACCCGGCAGGCGTTCGAGAACGCCATTCGCACGCTGGCGGCGATCGGCGGCTCGACCAATGCGGTGGTGCATCTGCTGGCCATTGCCGGGCGGGTGGGGATCGAACTCACGCTCGAGGATTTCGACCGTCTCGGCCGTGACGTGCACTGCCTCGTCGACCTGATGCCGTCAGGGCGCTTCCTGATGGAGGACTTCTATTATGCCGGCGGGCTGCCGGTGGTGCTGCGCGCGCTCGGCGAGCGCGGCCTCCTCAACAAGGACGCCCCGACCGTAAACGGGCGCTCCATCTGGGAGAATGTCCGCGAGGCCTCCTGCTGGAACAGCGAGGTGATCACCCCGTTCGAGGAGCCGTTCAAGCCGGAAGCCGGCATCGCCATCCTCACCGGCAACCTCGCCCCCGATGGGGCGGTGATCAAGCCCTCCGCCGCCTCGCCCGAGCTGATGCGGCACACCGGCCGCGCCGTGGTGTTCGAATCGGTCGAGGAGATGCACCACGCGGTGAATGACGACGATCTCGATATCGACGCCTCCTGCATCATGGTGCTGAAGCATTGCGGGCCAAAGGGCTATCCCGGCATGGCCGAGGTCGGCAACATGCCTTTGCCGGCAAAGCTTTTGCGCCAGGGCGTGCGCGACATGATCCGCATCTCCGATGCCCGCATGTCCGGAACCGCCTATGGCACTGTGGTGCTCCACGTCGCCCCGGAAGCGACCGCTGGCGGACCGCTCGCTTTGGTGCGCAATGGCGACCTGATCACGCTCGACGTGCCCGCCCGCTCGCTGCATCTGCATGTCGACGAGGCGGAGCTCGCGGTGCGCCGCGCCGCCTGGACGCCCCCTGCACCCCATGCCGAGCGCGGCTACACCCGGCTCTATATCGACCACGTGCTGCAGGCCGACCGCGGCGCGGATTTCGACTTCCTGGTCGGGCGCTCCGGTTCGCCGGTGCCGCGCGACAATCATTGAAGGTGACGAATGGCAACACCGACGACCGCCCGCCGCCCCTATAAGGGAGTCTTCCCAGTCGCGCCGACGGTGTTCGACGCGGACGGCGCTCTCGACCTCGAAGGGCAGAAGCGCGCCGTCGATTTCATGATCGATGCTGGCTCTGACGGCATCTGCATCCTCGCCAATTTCTCCGAGCAGTTCGTGCTGACCGATGCCGAGCGCGAGACGGTGATGGAGACCGTGCTCGGCCATGTCGCCGGGCGGGTGCCGGTCATTGTCACGACAACGCATTTCGGCAGCGCGATCTGTGCCGAGCGCTCGCGCCGGGCGCAAGCTTTGGGCGCGAGCATGGTGATGATCATGCCGCCCTATCACGGCGCGACGATCCGGGTTTCCGAACAGGGCGTCTTCGATTTCTACCGCATCGTCTCCGACGCGATCGACATCCCGATCATGGTGCAGGACGCGCCGGTGGCGGGCACGCCGCTTTCCGCGCCCTTCCTTGCGCGCATGGCGGCCGAGATCAAGCACCTCGCCTATTTCAAGATCGAGGTGCCACAGGCGGCCGGCAAGCTGCGAACGCTGATCGAACTCGGCGGCGACGCCATCGAGGGTCCGTGGGACGGCGAGGAGGCGATCACGCTGATTGCTGACCTCGACGCCGGCGCCACCGGGGCGATGACCGGCGGCGGCTATCCCGACGGCATCCGCCAGATCACCGACGCCTATTTCGCGGGGAAGCGCGAGGAGGCGCTCGACGCCTATCAGCGCTGGCTGCCGCTGATCAATTACGAGAACCGCCAATGCGGCCTCGCCGCCTGCAAGGCATTGATGCAGGAGGGCGGCGTGATCGCGCACGATACGGTGCGTCATCCTTTGCCGGCTTTGCATCCGGCGACGCGGGCCGGACTGATCGAGGTGGCAAAGCGGCTCGATCCCATCGTTTTACGTTGGGGTAAATGATCATGGACAAGGAGATAAGCCTCGCCATTGTCGGTCTCGGCAAGATCGCGCGGGACCAGCATGTCCCGGCGATCGCCGCGACGCCCGGCATCGCGCTCGCCGCGGTCGCCAGCCGCAACGCCGCGCTCGACGGCGTCGCGCATTTCGCCACGCTCGAGGAATTGCTGGCGGGCGCGCCGGAGATAGAAGCGGTGGCGCTGTGCACGCCGCCGCAGGTGCGCCGGAAGCAGGCCGCGGCCGCGCTCGCGGCCGGCAAGCACGTGCTGCTGGAGAAGCCGCCCGGCGCCACGGTTGCCGAGCTGGCACCGCTCATCTTCGCCGCGAACGAGGGCGAGCGGACACTATTCGCCACCTGGCATTCGCGCTTTGCACCGGCGGTGGAGCCGGCGCGCACCTTCCTCGCGGCGCGGACTGTCCGCTCCGTCACGGTGGAATGGAAGGAGGATGTGCGCATCTGGCATCCGGGGCAGCACTGGATCTGGGAGCCGGGCGGGCTCGGCGTGTTCGATCCCGGCATCAATGCGCTCTCCATCCTCACCCACATTTTGCCGCGGCCGTTCTTCCTCACGAGCGCGGAACTCGCCTTCCCGGAGAACCGTGCGGCGCCGATCGCCGCCGATCTCGTCTTCGAGGACACCGCCGGCACCCCGATCAATGCCGCGTTCGACTTCCGCCAGACCGGGCCGCAGACCTGGGACATCCGCATCGACACCGATGCCGGCGAGCTGGTGCTCTCATCCGGTGGCGCCCGCCTCGCTTTTGACGGTCGCCCGCTGGTCGAGGAGAAGGAGGCGGAGTATCCCGCCATCTATCGCCGCTTCGTCGAATTGATCGCGGCGGGCGCTTCCGACGTCGATGCGACGCCGCTGCAGCACGTGGCGGATGCCTTCATGCTGGGCCAGCGGCGCATCGTCGAACCCTTTGTGGAGGCCTGAGCATGCTCGGCTTCGAGACCGACCCGATGAGCACGAAGGGTTCCCGCCAGTCGTTCGGCCATCTCACCGACGGCACGCCGGTGGAGCTGGTCCGGCTCTTTGGCGAACAGGGCTTCGAGGCCCGCATCATCACCTATGGCGCGGCCCTGCACGAACTCATGGTGCCGGACCGCCACGGCGCTGTCGCCGACGTGGTGCTCGGTGAGGACGATATCGCCTCCTATGAGGCGAACCGGCGCTATTTCGGCGCCACCATCGGGCGCTATGCCAACCGCATCGCCGGCGGCGCCTTCACGCTCGACGGGCGTGACTACCGGCTCGCCGTCAATAATGGGGCGAACGCGCTGCATGGCGGCGTCGCCGGCTTCGACAGGCATGTGTGGCAGGTCGCAGCGCTCGGCGCCGAGCCCGTTCCCTTCGTCACTCTGTCGCGGCGGAGCGTGGACGGCGAGGAGGGGTATCCCGGCAATCTCGATGTCGAGGTCACCTATGCCGTCACCGGCGCCACCGAGCTTTCGATCAGCTTCACGGCGACGACGGACCGGCCGACCATCGCCAACCTCACCAACCATGGCTTCTTCAACCTCGCGGGTGAAGGCAGCGGCGATATCCTCTCGCATGTGCTGACCATTGCCGCGGATCACTATCTCCCCGTCGACGCGGGCTCGATCCCGCTCGGTGCCCCAGTTCCGGTCGCCGGCACGCCGTTCGATTTCCGCGAGGCCCGGCGCATCGGCGCCCGTATCCGCGAGAACCATGAACAGCTCCGGCTCGGCCGCGGCTACGATCACAATTACTGCCTGGCATCGGAGCGGCTCTCTGAGCCGCGCCTCGCCGCCCGCCTCGAGGAATCCGGCTCCGGCCGGGTGCTGGAACTCTTCACCGACCAGCCTGGGCTGCAATTCTACTCTGGCAATTTCCTGGACGGCACGGTCACCGGCAAGCGTGGCCGGCTCTACCGCCAGTCCGATGCACTCTGCCTCGAGCCGCAGGCATGGCCCGATACACCGAACCGGCCGGACTTCCCCTCCGCCCGGCTCGACATCGGCGAAACCTATCGCCACACCTCGATCTATCGCTTTTCGGTCGCCTGAAGGGGACGTGAGGAAACCGCCATGCACAGCCCCACCGCGAAACCCTCGTCCAGGCTCCGCTCGCGTGCCTGGTTCGACAATCCGGCCAATGCCGACATGACCGCGCTCTATCTCGAGCGCTACATGAATTTCGGCCTCAGCCAGGAGGAACTTCAGAGCGACCGGCCGATCATCGGCATCGCCCAGACCGGCTCGGACCTGTCGCCCTGCAACCGTCACCACATCGAGCTGGCGAAAAGGGTGCGCGAAGGCATACGCGAGGCGGGCGGCATCGCCATCGAATTTCCCGTGCATCCGATCCAGGAGACCGGCAAGCGCCCGACCGCCGGGCTCGACCGCAACCTCGCCTATCTCGGCCTCGTCGAGGTGCTCTATGGCTATCCGCTCGACGGCGTGGTGCTGACCATAGGCTGCGACAAGACCACGCCGGCCTGCCTGATGGCGGCAGCGACCGTGAACATCCCCGCCATCGCGCTCTCGGTCGGGCCGATGCTGAACGGCTGGTTCCGCGGCGAGCGCACCGGCTCCGGCACAATCGTCTGGAAGGCGCGCGAGCTGCTGGCCAAGGGCGAGATCGACTATGCCGGCTTCGTCAAGCTGGTGGCCTCGTCGGCGCCTTCGACCGGCTATTGCAACACCATGGGCACGGCGACGACGATGAACTCGCTCGCCGAGGCGCTCGGCATGCAGCTTCCCGGCTCCGCGGCAATCCCGGCGCCGTATCGCGACCGGCAGGAGGTCGCCTACCGCACCGGGCTGCGCATCGTCGACATGGTGCGCGAGGACCTCAAGCCGTCCGACATTCTGACGCGCGACGCTTTCCTCAACGCCATCCGCGTTTCCTCCGCGATAGGCGGCTCGACCAATGCGCCGATCCATCTCAATGCGCTCGCCCGCCACATGGGCGTCGAGCTCTCGCTCGACGACTGGCAGGCTTATGGCGAGGAGATCCCGCTGCTGGTCAATCTCCAGCCGGCCGGGGAGTATCTTGGCGAGGATTATTACCACGCCGGCGGCGTGCCGGCGGTGGTAAGCCAGCTCATCGATCAAGGACTGATCGCCGAGAACGCGCTCACCGTGAACGGACGCACCATCGGCGAGAATTGCCGCGGCGTCGAAATTGCCAATGAGGCGGTGATCCGCCCCTATGACCAGCCGCTGAAGGAGCGCGCCGGCTTCCGCGTGCTGCGCGGCAACCTGTTCCACTCGGCGATCATGAAGCTCAGCGTGATCTCGCCGGATTTCCGCGCCCGCTATCTGTCGAACCCGGACGATCCGGAGGCGTTCGAGGGCCGCGCCGTGGTGTTCGACGGGCCGGAGGATTATCACCACCGCATCGACGACCCCACGCTCGCCATCGACGAGGCGACCGTGCTGTTCATGCGCGGCGCCGGGCCGGTCGGCTATCCGGGGGCCGCGGAAGTCGTGAACATGCGGGCGCCGGACTATCTCATCAAGGCCGGCATCAACTCGCTGCCCTGCATCGGTGACGGCCGCCAGTCCGGCACTTCAGGCTCGCCTTCCATCCTCAACGCCTCGCCGGAGGCCGCGGTCGGCGGCGGGCTCGCCTTGCTGCGCACCGGCGACCGCGTGCGCATCGACCTCAAGCGCGGCACCGCCGACATGCTGGTCCCGGAGGAGGAACTTGCCGAGCGCCGCCGCGCCCTGGAGGCGGCGGGCGGCTATGCCTACCCGGCCAACCAGACACCTTGGCAGGAGATCCAGCGCGGCGTCGTCGGCCAGCTCGAGACCGGCGCGGTGCTGGAGCCCGCCGTTCGCTATCAGCGCATCGCCCAGACCATGGGCGTGCCGCGCGACAATCATTGAGGCGGGCGGATGATAGCGATCGAAGAAGTCGCCATCAGCATCATAGGTGGGGAGCGCTGCCATCTCGGTGAGGGTCCGGCCTATGACGCAGCGAGCGACACCGCCTGGTGGTTCGACATTCTGGAGCGCCGGTTGTTCGAGGCGAAGCTCGACCCGAAGCTCGACACTCGCGAGGTGACGGCGCACGCGCTGCCGTTCATGGCGAGCGCGCTCGCTTACGTCGACGATGACCATCAACTGGTCGTGGCGGACAACGGGCTCCATCTCCGCCGCATCGCCGACGGACATCTGGCGCTTCACACGCCGATCGAGGCCGACAATCCGGCGACCCGCTCGAACGACGCGCGAGTGCATCCGTCCGGCACGCTCTGGACCAGCACCATGGGCCGCAAGGCGCAGGCGGGTGCTGGCGCGATCTATGCGCTGCGCGGCGGCGAACTAAGCCGGCTGTTCGCCGGCATCACCATTCCGAACGCCATCTGCTTCTCGCCTGACGGTGCTACGGGCTATTTCACGGATACACGCGAGAACGTGCTGCACCGGGTGCCGCTCGATCCGACGACCGGCCTGCCGCTTGGTGCGCCATCCGCCCTCTATTGGCATCACGGCGAAGGCGGGCTCGACGGCGCGGTGACCGATGCCGAGGGGTTGATCTGGTGCGCGCGTTGGGGGGCAGGGTGCGTGGACGCCTATACACCGGCCGGGAAGCGCGTGCGCACGGTGCCCGTGCCGGCACGCCAGGCGAGTTGCCCGGTCTTCGTGGGTGCGGATTTCAGCCGGATGCTGGTCACCTCCGCCTATGAAGACATGGATGAGGCGGCGTGCGCGGCAGACCCGAACCAAGGCCGCACCTTCCTGCTCGATGTCGGCGCCAAGGGCCGGGCCGAGCCGCGCGCGAGACTGGGAGCGGCATGATGGCGACGCTCTCTGCCTCCCACGTCATTGTCGATTGGGGCACGTCGAGCTTCCGGCTCTGGGCGCTCGACCGCGACGGCCTGGTGCTGGCCGAGCGGCGCAGCGGCGACGGGCTCGCCGCCTCCGGCACCCGCGGGTTCGAGGCGGTGCTGGAATCCCACCTCAATGCGCTTGGCGTGCCGGACGGCGTCCCGGTGATGATGTGCGGCATGGTCGGCTCGCGCGCCGGATGGATCGAGGCCTCCTATCTCGACACGCCGGTGCGGCTCGACGAGCTCGCCGCCCGTTCGACGATTGCGTCGGCCAGACGTCGCACGGTGCGCATCCTGCCGGGCATCGCCCAGCGCAGCGCGGAGCATCCGGACGTGATCCGCGGCGAGGAAACCCAGTTGCTCGGGCTCTCCTTGGGCGGGCACGATGGCCTAGCTTGTCTGCCGGGCACGCATTCCAAATGGGTGCGGCTGAGGGGCGGGGTGATCGAAAGCTTCGCCACTTTCATGACGGGGGAGCTGTTCCAGCTCTTGCGCACCGCCTCGGTGATCAAGCCGGCGGTGGAGGGCGTTGATGCGGTCGATGCCGGCAGCGCCGGCTTCGCCAGCGGCGTCGCTGACGCGCTCGCCGCACCGGCGCGGGCGACCAATCTGCTGTTTGAGCTGAGGGCCCGTTGGCTCCTCGCCGACAACCCAGCGGAGGAGACACTGGCGCGGCTTTCCGGACTCTTGATCGGCGTTGAGCTGGCCGGTGCCGCCAGCCGCTACGGTGCGCTCGATGGCGCCGTGCTGATCGCGGCCGGGCCGGCGGCGGCGCTCTACGCTCGTGCGCTCGAAATGGCGGGCGCCGCGGGTGTCACCATCCAGGACGCCGAGGCGAGCGTGCGCGACGGCCTGCATGCCGCGGCCACGGCCGCCTTTCTCACCACCGAAGGAGCGCTGCGATGAGCGCCACCGCCTCCATCCCATGGCCCAATATCCGACGCTCGCTGGTCGCGATCCTGCGCGGGATCGCCCCGCACGAGGCAGAGGCAGTGGTCGCCGCGCTGATCGAGGAAGGCTTCGAGGCGATCGAAATCCCACTCAATTCGCCCGATCCGTTCCGCTCCATCGCCGCGGCCGCGAGGCTCGCGCCAGCGGGCGTGCTGATCGGCGCCGGCACCGTGCTGGAGACGGGCGAGGTCGACCGATTGGCCGATGTCGGCGGCCGGCTGATGGTCAGCCCGAATGTCGAGCCGGAGGTGATCCGCCGCGCGAGCGCGCTCGGCATGGTGACGATGCCGGGCGTGCTGACGCCGACCGAGGCGCTCCAAGCACTCAAGGCCGGCGCCTCGGGACTGAAGTTCTTCCCCGCCAGCCTGCTCGGCCCGGCGGGCATCGCGGCGATCAGCGTCGTGCTGCCGGCGGACACCGAGATCGGCGCGGTCGGCGGCGTCGCGGACAAGGATTTCGCCGCCTATGCGGCCGCCGGCGTCCGCACCTTCGGCCTCGGCTCGAGCCTCTTCAAGCCGGGCCTTGCCGCCGGCGAGGTGCGGGCGAGGGCACGCGCGACCATCACCGCCTATGACGCCGTGTTCGGAACCGAATTGCCGCGCGCCGTCGGGTGACGCGGCGAATGACATGCGCGGCAAGGCGCCGGCGCCAAGAAACCGCCCGCGAAAACGCGGGGCCATCAACGCTCAACACTGGGAGTGAAACATGAAGCTGATCAAGACGACCCTGTCGGCGATCGCGCTCGGCGCGGTCGTGCTCGCGGGTCCTGCGTTTGCGCAGGGCAAGGGCACCGTCGGCATCGCCATGCCGACCAAATCCTCCGCCCGCTGGATCGCGGACGGCGACAATATGGTGAAAGTGCTCAAGGAGCGCGGCTACACCACCGACCTGCAATATGCAGAGGACGACATTCCGAACCAGCTCTCGCAGATCGAGAACATGGTGACGAAGGGCGCCAAGGTGCTGGTGATCGCCTCGATCGACGGCACTACTTTGTCCGACGTGCTGAAGCAGGCCAAGGACAAGGGCATCAAGGTCATCGCCTATGACCGGCTGATCCGCGACACGCCGAACGTCGACTATTACGCGACATTCGACAATTTCCAGGTCGGGGTGCTGCAGGCGCAGTCCATCGTCAAGGCGCTCGGCCTGCCGGAGGCCAAGGGCCCGTTCAACATCGAGCTGTTCGGCGGCTCGCCGGACGACAACAACGCCTACTTCTTCTATGACGGCGCCATGTCGGTGCTGAAGCCCTACATCGACAGCGGCAAGCTCAAGGTGCAGAGCGGCCAGATGGGCATGGACAAGGTGTCCACCCTGCGCTGGGACGGCGCCACCGCCCAGGCCCGCATGGATAACCTGCTCAGCGCCTACTACACCAACAAGCGGGTGGACGCCGTGCTCTCGCCCTATGACGGGCTGTCCATCGGCATCCTGTCCTCGCTCAAGGGCGTCGGCTATGGCAGCGGCGACATGAAGATGCCGGTCGTCAGCGGCCAGGACGCCGAAGTCCCCTCCATGAAGTCGATCCTCGCCGGCGAGCAGTATTCCACCATCTTCAAGGACACCCGCGACCTCGCCAAGGTCACGGCCGACATGGTGGACGCCTCGCTCAGCGGCAAGGAAGTCACGGTGAACGACACCAAGACCTACAACAATGGCGTCAAGGTCGTGCCGTCCTATCTCCTGAAGCCGGTCGTGGTCGACAAGAGCAATTGGGAAGCCGTGCTGGTCGGCAGCGGCTACTACAAGAAAGACCAGATCAACTGATCGTCAGCTTCGAGGGCGGCCGTGCAGGATATCGCGCGGCCGCCGTCTTCCATGGGAGGGAGCGCGATGAACGCGATCCTTGAAATGCGCGGCATCAGCAAGAACTTCACCGGGGTGAAGGCGCTGAGCGATGTCAACTTCACCGTCGCGGCCGGGGAGATCCACGCCCTCGTCGGCGAGAACGGCGCCGGCAAGTCGACCCTGATGAAGGTGCTGAGCGGGGTCTATCCGCACGGCTCCTATGAGGGCGCGATCCTCTATGACGGCGAGGAACGGCGGTTCCGCGACATCAATGATTCCGAGGCGCTCGGCATCATCATCATCCATCAGGAACTGGCGCTGATCCCGCTGATGTCGATCGCGGAGAACATCTTCATCGCCAAACCACCTTCGCGCTTCGGCATCATCGACCGCGGCGCCGTGCACCGGCGCACCCGCGAACTGCTCGCCAAGGTGGGGCTGGAGGAGGCGCCGGATACGCTGATCACCAATATCGGCGTTGGCAAGCAGCAACTCGTCGAGATCGCCAAGGCGCTGTCGAAGGAGGTGCGGCTCCTGATCCTCGACGAGCCGACTGCGAGCCTCAACGAGAAGGACAGCGAGGCGCTGCTTGACCTGCTGGTCGAGTTCCGGGCCCACGGCATCTCCTCGATCCTGATCTCGCACAAGCTGAACGAGGTCTCGCGCGTCGCCGACCGCATCACCGTGCTACGCGACGGGCGCACCGTCGACACGATGGATTGCCATGCGGGCGTGGTCGAGGAGGACCGCATCATCCGTAAGATGGTCGATCGCGATCTCGAGCACCGCTTCCCGAAGCGGGAGCCGAACATCGGCGAGACCATCCTCGCGGTGAAGGATTGGTCGGTCTATCATCCGCTCCATGCCGACCGGCAAATGATCCGGAATGTCGATTTCCATGTGCGCCGCGGCGAGATCGTCGGCATCGCCGGGCTGATGGGAGCGGGGCGGACCGAGTTCGCCATGAGCCTGTTCGGACGGTCCTACGGGCAGCGCATCACCGGCCGCGCCTCCATCGACGGCCGGGAGGTCGATCTGTCGACCGTGGGACGCGCCATGGATGCGGGCCTCGCTTACGTCACCGAGGACCGCAAACAACTCGGCCTGCTGCTCGCCGAGGACGTCCGCAAGAACGTGACCCTCGCCAATCTGGACGGCATCGCGGCCGGTCGCGTGATCGACGACATGAAGGAGTTGAAGGTCGCGAGCGAGTATCGCGGGCGGATGCGCATCCGCTGCTCCAGCGTCTATCAGGAGGCGGGCAAGCTTTCCGGCGGCAACCAGCAGAAAGTGGTGCTGTCGAAATGGCTGTTCACCGACCCCAAGGTGCTGATCCTCGACGAGCCGACCCGCGGCATCGATGTCGGCGCAAAATACGAGATCTACACCATCATCAACGAGCTGGCCGATGCCGGGAAGGGCGTGGTGATGATCTCGTCGGAAATGCCGGAACTGCTCGGCATGTGCGACCGCATCTGCGTGATGAACGAGGGCGCCTTCGTCGGCGAATTCGACGGAGCTGACGCCACCCAGGAAAAGATCATGCGCGCCATCATGCGCAAGGGAGAAAACCGGCCATGAGCGAAAAGACCGTGGTGCTCAGGGACGAGGCCAAACACGCCGGCTTCCTGAAGAACAACCTGCGCGAATACGGCATGCTGCTGTCGCTGTTCGCCATCATGGCGTTCTTCCAGGTGGTGACCGACGGCACGCTGCTGCGGCCGCTGAACCTCACCAATCTCGTGCTGCAGAACAGCTACATCGTCATCATGGCGCTCGGCATGCTGCTGGTGATCGTCACCGGGCACATCGATCTCTCGGTCGGCTCGGTGGCGGGCTTCATCGGCGCGGTCGCGGCGGTGCTCATGGTGCGCTACGGCGTCGACTTCGTCTCCGCCACGCTCATATGCCTCGCGGTCGGGGCGCTGATCGGCGCTGCCCAAGGCTATTGGGTGGCCTATTTCCGGATACCATCCTTCATCGTGACGCTGGCCGGCATGCTGGTGTTCAAGGGGCTGGCGCTCGCCCTGCTGGCGGGCCAGTCGGTCGGCCCGTTCCCGCCGACCTTCCAGAAGCTCTCCTCCGGCTTCATCCCCGAGTTCGTGCCGGGTGCCGGTGCGCTCTACCCGACCTCACTGGCCATCGGCGCGGTGCTGGCGCTCGCCCTCGTCTACATGAACTTCAAGAGCCGTTCGCGGCAGGAGAGCCACGGCATCGAGACCGAGCCCTACGGCTTCTTCCTGATCAAGAACCTGCTGTTCTTCGGGGTGATCGTCTATTTCACCTACCTCATCGCCTCGCATCGCGGCCTGCCCAACGTGCTGGTGATCATGACCGCGCTGATCGCGCTCTATGCCTTCGTCACCACCCGCACCACGATCGGCCGGCAGATCTACGCCGTCGGCGGCAACGAGAAGGCGGCGAAACTCTCCGGCATCAAGACCGAGCGGCTGACCTTCCTCACCTTCGTGAACATGGGTGTGCTCGCGGCGCTCGCCGGTCTCGTCTTCGCCGCCCGGCTCAACACCGCGACGCCCAAGGCCGGGCTCGGCTTCGAGCTCGACGTCATCGCCGCCTGCTTCATCGGCGGCGCCTCGGCCTATGGCGGCGTCGGGCGGGTGGCGGGCGCGGTGATCGGCGCCCTGATCATGGGCGTGATGAACAACGGCATGTCCATCCTCGGCATCGGCATCGACTACCAGCAGGTGATCAAGGGCCTGGTGCTGCTCGGCGCGGTCTGTCTCGACGTCTACAACCAGAAGCGCTGAAGGCGGCGCCTTAGCCAGAGAGCGTCATGCCGGCCCCTCCGGGCTTGTCCTTGGCAAGCCCAAGGATAAGCCCGGCGGCCCACCGGGCCTCACGCCACGTAGGGGCGGTGCAGCTTGATCTCGGGGTTCAGCCGCACGCCGAAGCCCGGCTTGTCGAGCGCGCTCGCCTTCATCCGCCCGTTCACTGGCACCGGCTCGTCGAGGAGGAGCGGGGTGAACATCGGCACCACCTCGTCGGCCTTGGGTGCCATCATCAGGAACTCGGCGAAGGGCGAGTTCTGGCGGGTGATGACGAAGTGGTAGCTGTAGACGCTGGAGCCATGTGGCACCACCAGCGCGCCATGGGCGTCGGCAAGCGCCGAGATCTTGATGAGCTCGGTGACGCCGCCGCACCAGCCGACATCCGGCTGGATGAGGTCGCAGCAGCCCATCTCCAGCAGCATGCGGAAGCCCCAGCGCGTCGCCTCGTGCTCACCGGTGGTCACCAGCATGCCCTTCGGCACGTTCTTCCTCAGCTCGGCATAGCCCCAGTAGTCGTCCGGGGAGAGGCACTCCTCTACCCATTTCAGCCCGTACTCGTGTGCCTTGTGGGCGAGCCTGGTCGCGTAATTGAGATCGAGGCTCATCCAGCAGTCGAACATCAGCCAGAAATCCTCGCCGACGCGCTCGCGCATGGTGGCAAGTTCCTCGATATTCTTCCTGAGGCCTTCCTCGCCCTCGGCGGGAACGTGATGAAGGGGCATCTTGCCGCCGATGAAGCCCATCTGCTTGGCAAGGTCGGGGCGGGCGCCGGTGGCGTAGAACTGCAGTTCGTCACGCACCGGGCCGCCGAGCAGCGCATGCACGGGTTCCTTGCGCACCTTGGCGAGCAGGTCCCACAGCGCGAGGTCGACACCGGAGATGGTGTTCAGCACTACGCCCTTGCGGCCGTAATACTGGGTGGCGAAGTACATCTGGTCCCAGATCTTCTCGATCTCGGTGACCTTGCGGCCGATCAGGAAGCGCGAGAGATGCTTCTCGACGATGTACGCCCCGATCTCGCCCGCGGTGGTGACGGCGAAGCCGACGGTGCCGTCGTCGGCCTCGATCTCCACCACCAGCGTGCCCAGCACATTGATGCCGAAGCTCTGCCGGCTCTGGCGATACTCCGGATACTTGCCCATCGGCGTGCCGATATGGTCGTCGATCCAGTGGCCGGAGCCCTGATCGTGATAGTCGGCGCCGCCGCCACGTACTGTGAGTGCGCGTACGGCCTTGATGGTGGGCATGGTCATGTCTGTGAGGCTCCCGCAGATCGAGGTTCAGCGGCTGGAGGCGGAGGTGGCGGCGGTGCGTGTCTCGCGGCCGATGCCGACGGCGGCCAGCGCGAACACCAGGATCGCGCCGAGCAGCGTCGTCGCCGCCAGCACATAGAGGCCGGCAGCACTGGAGGCGAAGGAGGCTTCCGCCCAGGTCTTCACGTTCGGCGCCACGAAGCCGCCGAGCGAGCCGAGCGAGTTGATGAGCGCGATGCCGCCGGCTGCGGCGACCCCGCCGAGATAGCCGGTCGGCAGCGTCCAGAAGATCGGCTGCACCGAGATGAAGCCGGCCGCTGCAAAGCACAGCGCCACCAGCGACAGCGCGGGCGAGGCGCTCGCCACCGAGGCGGCGATGCCGGCGGCGCACACCACCAGGATGCCGGCGGCGAAGAGACGCCGCTCACCCGTGCGATCCGACCAGCGCGGCAGCAGATAGGTCGCGACCAGCGCGCACACCCATGGCACGGCGGTGACGAAGCCGACGGTGAGGCCGACATTGGTTCCGAGCAGGCTGGCGACCTGGGTCGGCAGGTAGAACACCACGCCATAGACGCTCATCTGGATGATGAAATAGATGAGCGCGAAGTAGAGCACGCGCGGATTGCCGAGCGCGGCCAGCGTGCCGCGCGGTCCGTGCGCGGTCTTCTGCGTCTCTTCCGCGGCGAGCGCGGCACCGAGCTCGGCCTTCTCGGCCGCGGTCAGCCATCTGGCGTCGTTCGGCTTGTTGTCGAGGTAGAAATAGGCCCAGACGCCGACCACGGAGGCGAGCAGGCCCTCCACCATGAACATCCACTGCCAGCCATGCAGGCCGCCGAGCCCCTGGAACTCCAGCAAGAGTCCGGAGAGCGGGCTGCCGAAGATGAAGGCGAGCGGCGCACCGAAATAGAACAGCCCCATCGCCCGGCCGCGGGCGAAGGAGGGGAACCAGTAGGTGAGATAAAGGATCACGCCCGGGAAGAAGCCGGCCTCGGCAATGCCGAGCAGCACGCGCAGTATGTAGAAGGTGATCTCGTCATGCGCGAACATCATCGCCGCCGAGATCAGGCCCCAGGACACCATGATGCGCGCCATCCACATCTTGGCGCCGACGCGGTGCATGATGAGGTTGGACGGAACTTCGAACAGTGCGTAGCCGAGGAAGAAGATGCTGGCGCCGAACGCGAAGGCGGCATCCGAGATGCCGGTGTCGGCCTGGAACGCCTTCTTGGCGAAGCCAACATTGGCGCGATCGAGGAACGCCAGCACGTACATCAGCAATAGGAACGGCAGCAGCCGCCTTGTGACCTTGTCGATCGTCGCAATCAGTGTCGGGGTCTGGGCGACCATGAGGTTCATCCTCCCTGGATGATGGACATGTCCCGCCGTTGCGGCTGAACCAGGGTTCAGCCGGCCGGTCTTGTTCTTGGCAAAATGCATGGGGCCGGACGGACCGGCGCCCGTTCAGTAGACGGCGCGTCCGCCGGAAATGTCGAAGGTGGCGCCGGTCGAGAAGGCGCAGTCTTCGGACGACAGCCACGCGATCAGCGCGGCGGCCTCCTCGACCTGCAGGAAGCGGTTCATCGGAATCTTCGACAGCATGAAGTCGATGTGCTCTTGGCTCATCTGGTTGAAGATCTCGGTCTTGGCGGCGGCCGGGGTGATGCAGTTCACCAATATGTTGCTGGTCGCCAGCTCCTTGCCGAGCGACTTGGTGAGGCCGATCAACCCCGCCTTGGACGCCGAATAGTGCGAGGCGTTGGGATTGCCTTCCTTGCCGGCGATGGAGGCGACATTGACGATGCGCCCCCAGCCGTTCTTCAGCAATTCCGGCACCACCGCCTTGCAGGTGAGGAACGGGCCGACCAGGTTGACGTCGACGACGCGGCGCCAATTGGCGGCGTCGAGCTCCCACAGCTTGCCATTGCCGCCGGTGATGCCGGCATTGTTGACGAGGATGTCGATCTTGCCGTGCGCGGCGACCACGGCTGCAGTGGCGGCGGCGACGGACGCCTCGTCGGTGAGCTCGACGACGTGGAGCGACACCTCGCCAAAGGCGGAAAGGGACTTTGCCGCCTCTTCGAGCCGGCCCCCGTCAATGTCCCACAGCGCGACCGCGGCGCCGGATTTCAGCATGCGCTCGGCTGCGGCGTAGCCGATGCCGCGAGCGCCGCCGGTGATGATGGCAACGCGGCCCTTGAGATCGAGAGCGTTCATCGTCTTTTCCTCAGCCCGCCGCGACGGTCGTCTGCTTCTGCTCGCCGAGGCCGGCGATGGAGAGGCGCATGGTCTGGCCGGCCCTCAGATAGACCGGGGGCCTCTGGCCGAGGCCGACGCCGGGTGGGGTGCCGGTGGCGATGATGTCGCCCGGCTGCAGGCTCATGAACTGGCTGATGTAGCTGACGATGGTCGGCACGCTGAAGATCATCGTGCGGGTGCTGCCGTTCTGGTAGCGCTTGCCGTCAACCTCCAGCCACATGTCGAGCACGTGCGGATCGGGGATCTCGTCGGTGGTCACCAACCAGGGGCCGATCGGGCCGAAGGTGTCGCAGCCCTTGCCCTTGTCCCACTGGCCGCCGCGCTCGAGCTGGAAGCCGCGCTCGGAGACATCGTTGATCACGCAATAGCCGGCGACATGATCGTAGGCGTCGTCGAGCGAGACGTACTTCGCGGCCTTGCCGATGACGATGCCGAGCTCGACTTCCCAGTCGGTCTTGGTCGACGTGCGGGGGATCTCGACATTGTCATAGGGGCCGACGATACAGCTCGTCGGCTTCATGAACAGCACCGGCTCGGTCGGAATGGCCATGCCGGATTCCGCGGCGTGGTCGGAATAGTTGAGGCCGACGCAGACGAACTTGCCAATGCCGCCGACGCACGGGCCGATCCGCGGGGTGCCCTCCACCTTGGGCAGCGAGGCCGGGTTCAGGGCGCGGATGGCGGCGAGGCCGTCCGGGCCGAGCGCGGCGCCGGCAATGTCGGGAACGACGCCCGAGAGGTCACGCAGCACGCCGTCGGTATCGAGGAGAGCGGGGCGCTCGCGGCCGGGTTCGCCATAGCGGACTAGCTTCATCGTCGGCGTCCTCCTGCGCAGCGTGCGGCTGCGGCTGTTCTTGAGCTCTTGGCAGACAGCCCTCGCGCGGATAGCGCTCGCAGGGGCAGCAAAGCCCTAGCGACAAAGCCGATAACTGAGTAATGAAATATCGGACTTAGCTAATTCCATTTTGTTATCGAGGAGTGCCAATGGCGGCGCCATTGCTCGGCCTGCTCACCGGCCGCCTCCGCTTCAAGCATCTGCGGCTCATCGATGCGCTGGCGCATAGCGGCAACCTGCACCGTGTCGCCATCGACATGAACATGACGCAGCCGGCCGCGACCAAGATCCTGCAGGATGCGGAAGCGGTTCTCGGCGTGCAGCTGTTCGAGCGCCGCCCGCGCGGCATGGTGCTGACCGACATCGGAGGGTATGTCGCCGATTATGCGGCAAGGCTGCTGCGCGAGACCGACAGCTTCGCCGACGGGCTGGACAATCTGAAGGCCGGCGGGTTCGGCGCTCTCGCGGTCGGCGCCATCATGGCAACGACGCCGGGGCTGCTGCCGCGGGCCATTGCCGAGCTCAAGCAGCGTCGCCCACTGATGACGATCCGCCTGCTGGCGGCAACCAGCGACATCCTGCTCGACGCGCTCGGCCGCAACGAGATCGCGCTTGCCATCGGGCGGTTCACCGAGCCGAAGGACGCGCTCGCCTTCGACATCGAACCGCTGTCGAAGGAGGAGCTCTGGATCTTCACCGCCGCCGACCATCCGCTCGCCGGGCACAGGTCGCTCAATCTCGCCGACATCGCCGGCCAGTCCTGGGTGCTGCAGCCGAAGAGCAGCCCGATGCGCCAGCTCATCGACCGCACGCTGGCTGAGCAGGGGATCGGCTCGCTGCAGAACATCGTCGAGACCACCTCGATCTTCGCGACGCTTCATCTGGTGCGCGAAGCCGGCATGGTGGCGTGCCTGCCGAAATCGATCCTGGTCGAGGGCGTCGCGCGCGGCACCTTCACCCGGCTTCCCGTCAGCTTGCCGAACCAGCTCGGTCCGCTCGGCATCATCACCCGGCGCGGCGAGACGCCCTCGGCGACCGTCGCCGATTTCATCGACGTGCTGCGCGCGATCAGCCGCCGCGACGCCGACGCCCTTGAGGGCATCGATCCCTGATCGGGCGTTCCAGGCGGCTGCGAAGATGCACGCAATGCTTGTACTCCAACGACTTGGTCGACGCGCACGAATCTGATCGGAAAATCGCCGCGCTCGTAATATTCCAATCCGTCCCCCGCCTTTGATCCGCCGGCTCAAGAAGTAAGCTGACAGCGAGTGTCGCTCGGCGTATATTAGGTTTCGTGAATGTCGCGGCACGTCCGTGATTGCTTTTTCTTGGACGCGTCATACTCGCGACTAGTGTCTCCTCGGGCAAGTCGTTCGGGAGGAATGGCGATGACGGTCCGAAATCCTGTTGAGTGGGGCGTAGATCAGATCCGGCAGACATTCAGTGCTGTCCGATCTGCGGAGCATGCTTTTCATCACCCTGCGGAAGAAGCCGGCACTCTGGTCCCACAAGTCCGTCGGATCACGCTCGCCGATCTTCGTGAGGTGCTGATCAAGGGGTTCAGCGACTTCGGTGCCTACCGCACGGATGTGATCTTCATCTGTGTGCTCTATCCGCTGGCCGGTTTGCTGATCGGCGCCGCGACCCTTGGTAGTGGCCTCCTGCCCTTGCTTTTCCCGCTTATCTCCGGCTTTGCGCTGCTCGGTCCGCTTGCCGCGGCCGGGCTCTATGAGATGAGCCGACAGCGGGAGCAGGGCAAGGACGTCAGTTGGAACGACGCCTTCGCCGTGTTCAGCTCGCCATCGCTTGCCGCCATCATCGAGCTCGGCCTGCTGCTGGTGGGCATTTTCCTGGTCTGGCTGCTGGTCGCGATGGGGATCTACCAGCTGACGCTCGGTCCTGACCTGCCGGACTCGGTGTCGTCCTTCGCCACCGAGGTCTTCACCACCGGGCCGGGTTGGGCGCTGATCGTACTGGGCGTCGGGGTCGGCTTCCTGTTCGCCGTGCTCGTGCTGGCGATCAGCGTGGTGTCCTTCCCGCTGCTGCTCGATCATCGCGTGGGGGTATCGGTCGCGGTGCGCACCTCGATCCGCGCCTTCATGCTCAACCCCATTCCGATGCTCGCCTGGGGCCTCATCGTCGCCGGCGGCCTGGTGCTGGGGGCGATACCGCTGCTGGTCGGGTTGGTCGTGGTCATGCCGGTGCTCGGTCACGCCACATGGCATCTCTATCGCAAGGTCGTCCAATAGGCTCCGTTGGGGACAACAACAAGGATCGCGGATAGCACGCCGGCCAAGGATAAATGTGATGCATGTCGTCCTGATGCTTGTAGTGGTGGCCGTCGGCTCCGTGTTGTTCCATTTCGTAAGTCCATGGTGGTGGACGCCGATCGCGTCGAACTGGCAGTATATTGACGACACGATCATCATCACCTTCTGGATCACCGGGGTCGTGTTCGTCGCGGTCCTGCTGTTCATGGCCTATTGCGTGCTGCGCTTCCGCCATCGGGAAGGGCAGAAGGCCGCCTTCGAACCGGAGAACCGCCGGCTCGAGAGCGGGCTGACCATCGTCACCGGGCTCGGGGTCGCGGCGATGCTCGCTCCGGGCCTGTTCGTCTGGAACCACTTCATCACCGTGCCCGCGGATGCGACGGCGATCGAGATCGTCGGCCAGCAATGGCAATGGAGCTTCCGGCTGCCGGGCAAAGACGGCAAGCTCGGCCTCACCTCGATCGACAGCATTGCCGACGACAACCCGCACGGGCTGAGCAAGAGCGATCCCAACGCCCGGGACGATGTCCTGGTCGATGGAACCGAGCTGCATCTGCCGGTTGGCAAGCCGGTGAAGGTGGTGCTGCGCTCCACCGATGTCCTGCACGATTTCTACGTGCCGGAATTCCGGGCCAAGATGGACATATTGCCCGGCTCGAGCACCTATTTCTGGCTCACCCCGACACGCACCGGCACGTTCGAGATCCTGTGCGCGGAGCTCTGCGGCAGCGGTCATTCCTATATGCGCGGAACGGTGGTGGTCGAGGAGGAGGTTGCCTACCAGGCGTGGCTGGACGGCCAGCAGAAGCGCGTCGTCGCCGAGCAGACCGAGGTGGGAAAGTAGAAGGTCAGAACAATCAGGCGGGGGTCGCCAGCCCCTGAAAACAAAAGGCAGGGAGACCCTGCCCAGGGAGGTCGTGCCGATGGTCGATGTTCCGCTTGGAGCCGGTGCGGTACCGCCGGCTGAAGTCGAAGATGTCGAGCTCTATCATCCGAAGAGCTGGTGGACACACTATGTCTTCAGCCAGGACGCCAAGATCATCGCCGTCCAGTATTCCATTACCGCATTGTCGATCGGCGTGGTTGCGCTGGCGCTGTCCTGGCTGATGCGGCTGCAGCTGGCCTTCCCGGGCGTGCTCGCCTTCATCGATGCCGATGCCTATTACCAGCTCATCACCATGCACGGCATGATGATGGTGGTGTATGTGCTGACCGCGCTGTTCCTCGGCGGCTTCGGCAACTACCTCATCCCCTTGATGCTCGGCGCGCGGGACATGGTGTTCCCTTACGCCAACATGCTGAGCTTCTGGTTCTACCTGCTCGCGGTCGTGGTGCTGTTCGCGAGCTTCGCGGTGCCGGGCGGGCCCACCGGGGCCGGCTGGACACTCTATCCCCCGCAAGCCATCACCGCCGGCACACCGGGCCTCGCCTGGGGCATCGTCATGATGTTGGTCTCGCTGATGATCTTCATCATCGGCTTTACCATGGGCGGCCTGAACTATGTGGTGACGGTGCTGCAGGGCCGCACCCGCGGCATGACGCTGATGCGGATGCCGCTAACCGTGTGGGGCATCTTCACCGCCAGCGTGATGGCGCTGCTGGCCTTCCCCGCTCTGTTCGTGGGCGCGGTGATGATGCTGTTCGACCGGCTGCTCGGCACCAGCTTCTTCATGCCGGAGATCATCGAGCAGGGCACCCGCCTGCCTTATGGCGGGGGCAGCCCGATCCTGTTCCAGCACCTGTTCTGGTTCTTCGGCCACCCGGAAGTCTACATCGTCGCGCTGCCCGCCTTCGGCATCGTCTCGGATCTGATCAGCGTCCATGCGCGGCGCAACATCTTCGGGTACCGGATGATGGTGTGGGCGATCGTGGCGATCGGCGCGCTCAGCTTCGTGGTGTGGGCGCACCATATGTATGTCAGCGGCATGAACCCGTATTTCGGGTTCTTCTTCGCCACCACGACACTGATCATCGCCATACCCACCGCGATCAAGGTCTACAACTGGGTGCTGACGCTGTGGCGCGGCGATATCCACCTCACCGTGCCGATGCTGTTCGCGCTCGCCTTCATCGTCACCTTCGTCAATGGCGGGCTGACCGGGCTGTTCCTCGGCAATGTTGTGGTCGATGTCCCGCTCTCCGACACCATGTTCGTCGTCGCCCATTTCCACATGGTGATGGGCGTGGCGCCGATCCTGGTGATCTTCGGCGCGATCTATCATTGGTATCCCAAAGTGACGGGCCGGCTCATGAACGTGCCGCTCGGCCAGTTCCATTTCTGGGTCACCTTCCTCGGAGCCTATGCGATCTTCTTTCCTATGCATTATCTCGGGCTGATGGGCGTGCCCCGGCGCTATCACGAGATGGGCGAGAGCGCGATCTATCCGCAGTCGGCTCACGATCTGAACATCTTCATCACCATCACGGCGCTTGTGGTCGGCGCGGCGCAGATCGCCTTCATCTTCAACCTGATCTGGAGTCTCAGGCACGGACGCGAAGCCGGCGGCAATCCGTGGCGCGCCACCTCGCTGGAATGGCAGACGCCCGTGACCCCGCCGCCGCACGGCAATTTCGGCAAGGAACTGCCGATCGTCTATCGCTGGGCCTATGACTACAACGTGCCCGGCGCGCCGGAGGATTTCATCCCGCAGAACCAGCCGCCGCTGGCCGGCGAGATGGCGGGCAGGGTGCCATGACCATCGTCCTCGCCTTCCTCGCCGTCATCGCCGTCATCGCCGGCTGGTGGCTATCGACGCAGCGGATCATGTCGAAGCCCTGGCTGGAGGTCGGCGTGATCGGCGACGCGCCGGGCGCCCGACCGCCATTGCCGACCGCGAAGATCGGGCTCGGCATCTTCCTCGCGGTGGCCGGCGGCTTGTTCGCGCTCTCCATCAGCGCCTACTCGATGCGGCTGCAGGCCGCCGACTGGTGGCCGGTGCCGGTGCCGCGACTGTTGTGGTTCAACACCGCGCTGCTCGTGCTCGCCAGTCTCGCGCTCGAATGGGCGAAGAACTGCTCCCGGCAGGCGGATGCGGACGGCGTCCGCTCCGGGCTGCTCGGCGCCTGGGTGTTCACGGTCGGGTTTGTCGTCGGCCAGCTTCTGGTCTGGCGCGAGCTGGTGGACCAGGGCTACTACCTCGCCTCCAATCCGGCGAACGCCTTCTTCTATCTGATGACCGGGCTGCACGGGCTGCATGTGCTGGGCGGCCTTTTCGGGCTCGGCCGGGTCAGCGTCCGGGCCCACCGCTCAGGCGAGGTGGGCCAGGACCCCGGCAAATTGCGGCTCGGCCTCGAGCTTTGCGCGATGTACTGGCATTTCCTGCTCGCTATCTGGCTCATCCTGTTCGCGCTGATCGCCGGATGGGCCGGCGATATCCTTGAAATCTGCCGCCAGGTCTTGAGTTGAGGACGCCCTGAGCTGAGGAAGGAGCGATCGATGGCCGAAATCTCGATGAGGAACGAGGCTGAGGAGGTCCGGCACTCGGTCGGCCTTCGGAGCATTGCCGCGGACCTCTCGTCCGACCAGCGGGCGTTCAAGAACGTCTCCTGGGGGAAGGCCATGATGTGGATCTTCCTCCTGAGCGACACCTTCGTGTTCAGCTGCTTCCTGATCTCCTACATGACGGCGCGGATGTCGACGACGGTGCCCTGGCCCAATCCCAGCGAGGTGTTCTCGCTGGAGGTCGGTGGCACTACCTTCCCGCTGCTCCTGATCGCCATCATGACCTTCGTCCTGATCAGCAGCAGCGGCACCATGGCGATGGCGGTGAACTTCGCCTATCGGCGCAAGCGCACCACCACGGCGGTGCTCATGCTGGTGACGGCGGCGCTCGGCGCGACCTTCGTCGGCATGCAGGCCTTCGAATGGACCAAGCTCATCCATGAAGGCGTCCGGCCTTGGGAGAATCCCTGGGGCGCCGCTCAGTTCGGCTCAAGCTTCTTCATGATCACCGGCTTCCACGGCACCCATGTCACCTTCGGCGTGATCTTCCTGATCGCCATCGCGCGGAAGGTCTGGCGCGGTGATTATGAGACCGGCAGGCGAGGTTTCTTCACCAGCCGCAAAGGGAATTATGAATCCGTCGAGATCATGGGCCTTTATTGGCACTTCGTCGATCTGGTCTGGGTGTTCATCTTCGCCTTCTTCTATCTGTGGTGAGCAAAATGACACATGTCGCTACCCATGACAGCGCCCAGCATCCGATCCGGCTCTATCTTGTGGTGTGGGTCTGGCTGTTCGTGCTGAGCACCTTCTCCTATCTCGTCGATTACTTCCATTTGCAGGGCGGCCTGCGCTATTCGCTCATCTTGCTGTTCATGATCCTGAAGGCCGGCCTGATCGTCGCGGTCTTCATGCACATGGCCTGGGAGCGGCTGACGCTGGTCTATGCCATCCTGCTTCCCGTCGGCGCCGTGCTGGTCTTCGTCGCCATCATGGTGCTGGAGTCGGATTACACGCTGCTGACCCGGACGGTGAACCCGGCACTGTGAACGGGTGCGGAGATCGGGTTGAACTTCTGCCTCGGGCCGACGATTTTCATCTCATCGAGGAGAATCGAGGGCCGTGTCATGGGCCAGTCAGCACAGCATTATCTGATCTTCGAGACCGCGGGCGGCTATTGCGGCATCGCCTGGAACGCCGTCGGCATCACGCGTTTCCAGCTGCCGACGCGGAGCGCGGAAGCGACCGAGCGCAACCTGCTGCGGCGGATACCGGACGCCATGCCCGGTACGCCCCCGGTGGAGATCAGTGAGGCCGTCGCCGCGGTGAAGCGCTATTTCGAGGGTGAGGCGGTCGACTTCTCGGGCTTCGCGCTCGACCTCAGCGACCAGGACGCCTTCTTCAGGCAGGTCTACGAGGCCGCCCGGCAGGTCGGCTGGGGCCATACCACGACCTATGGCACGCTGGCGAAGCAACTCGGCGCCGGTCCGGAGGCGGCACGCGATGTCGGCCAGGCCATGGCGACGAACCCGGTGGCGCTGATCATCCCTTGCCACCGTGTGCTCGCCGCCGGCGGCAAGGTCGGCGGCTTCTCGGCGCCGGGCGGATCGACGGCGAAGATTCGCATGCTGGAGCTGGAAGGCGTGAACCTCGCGCCTCCGCCCCCGATGCAGCAATCGTTCGGGTTCTAGATCTTCTGGCTAAAAGCCCGCCTGGCGATGGGCCACCGCCGGGTGCGGCGCCGTCAGCCTTGCGCGGCCTTCGCCGAACAGCTTCTCGCGTAGCGTGCCGGGCTGGTAGTCGCTCTTGTAGCGGCCGCGGCGGGTCAGTTCCGGCACCAGCAGCTCGACCACGTCCTCGAAGCTCTCGGGCAGCACGGCGTAGCAGAGGTTGAGGCCGTCGACGCCGGTCTCCTCGACCCAGCCCTCGATCGCGTCCGCCACGCGCTCCGGCCCGCCGACCACCAGCGGGCCGATGCCGCCAATGCCGATATGCTCGGCGACCTCGCGCACGGTCCAGACGCGGTCGGGATCGGCGCGGCTGACATTGTCCATGGCAGTGCGGCCGGCATCATTCTCGACGTGGCGCACCTGTTGATCGAGGTCGTAGGTGGAGAAGTCGACCCCGGTCCAGCCGGACATCAGCGCCAGCGCGCCCTCGTGGCTGACGTGGCGGCGATATTCTTCGTGCCTGGCCTCGGCTTCCGCATCCGTGTGCCCGAGGATCACCGTCATCATGCTGAATATCAGCACGCTCTCGGGATCGCGGCCGGCCGCGCGGACGGCGGAGCGCAGCGCCGCGACACGCGGGGCGATCACCTTCGCGGAAGGTCCCGATATGAAGACGCACTCCGCATGCTCGCCGGCGAAGGCGCGGCCGCGCGGCGAGGATCCGGCCTGGTAGAGCACAGGCGTGCGCTGCGGCGAGGGCTCGGCGAGATGGATGGCATCGAGCTTGAAGTGCGGGCCGTCATGGCGCACCCGCCGTACCTTGGCGGGATCGGTGAAGATGCCGCGGGCGCGGTCGCGCAGGACGGCGTCGTCGTCCCAGCTGCCTTCCCAGAGCTTGTAGACCAACTCCATGTAATCGTCCGCGACATCGTAGCGGTCGTCATGGCTGGTCTGCCGCTCGCGGCCGGCGGCGCGGGCGGCGCTGTCGAGATAGCCGGTGACGATGTTCCAGCCGATCCGCCCGTCCGTGAGATGATCGAGCGTCGACATCCGCCGCGCGAAGGGAAAGGGCGGCTCATAGGAGAGCGTCGATGTGACGCCGAAGCCGAGATGCGTCGTCACCGCGGCCATGGCCGGCACCAGCAGCAGCGGGTCGTTCACCGGCACCTGCGCCGCATGGCGCAGCGCGGCGTCCGCGGTGCCGCCATAGACGTCATAGACGCCGAGCACATCGGCGAGGAACAGGCCGTCGAAGCGGCCGCGCTCCAGTGTGCGGGCAAGATCGAGCCAGTGCGGGAGCCGGTTATAGTCGCTGGAGCGGTCGCGCGGATGGGTCCACAGTCCCGGCGACATATGGCCGACGCAGTTCATGGCGAAGGCATTGAGCCTTATCTCGCGGGCCATCTTCGCGTGCTCCCCCGGGCATTATCGGGGCACCGTATCGCAGCTGTCGTGAGGCTTCACCAGGCTGGCAGCACCGAACCCTTGAACTTCTCCAGCACGAATGCCTTCACCTCGGGCGAGCGATAAGCCTCGACAAGAGTCTTCACCCACGGCTTGTCCTTGTCGACGCTGCGCACCACGATGAGATTGACGTAGGGCCCTTTGGCGTCCTCCTTCAGGATCGGGTCCTTCGTCGGATCAAGGCCAGCGGAGACGGCGTAATTGGTGTTGATGCTGGCGGCGTCGACATCCTCCAGCGAGCGCGGGGTCTGCGCAGCGTCGAGCTCGATCAAGCGCAACTTCTTCGGATTCGAGATTATGTCGGGGATGGTCGGCTTGAAGCCGGTGCCCTCGCGCAGCTTGATGGCGCCGCGATCCTGGAGCAGCAGCAAAGCGCGGCCGCCATTGGTCGGGTCGTTCTGGATGGCGATGGTGGCGCGGTCGGGGATCTCCGCCCAGCTCTCCCACTTCTTCGAATAGACGCCGAGCGGGAAGTTCACGGTGGACGCCGCGCTCTCGAGCCGGTAGCCGCGGTCGGCCTTCTGATTGTCGAGATAAGGCTGGTTCTGGAAAGAATTGGCCTCGATCTCGCCGGCCTCGAGCGCCTGGTTCGGCACCACATAGTCGGAGAACTCTATGATCCTGATCTCCAGACCCCTGGTAGCGGCGACCGGCTTCACCGCTTCCAATATCTGCGCATGCGGGCCGGGGGTCACACCGATCCGCACCACCTCGGCGGCCGGGGCAGGGGAGGCGGCGAGGAGGGCCGCCAGGAGGAGAAAAGTTCGCGATTTCATGAGCTTTCCCTTGAGAATCGGACTCGAAATTGCATCGTGGCAGCGGGTTGCTCCCTCTCCCCATTCGGGAGAGGGTTGGGGTGAGGGGTCTTCGCCGCCCCGCAACGGTGTTCCCCCTCACCGACCCGCTTCGGGGGCCACCTCTCCCCCACGGGGAGAGGAGAAATGTCGGTCAGCTTCGGCGGATCTCAGTTGCGGCGCAGGCGTCGGTTCACCCGTCGCGCCAGCCTCTCACCGAAGGTCTGCACCGCCTGGACCAGCACGATCAGCACGACGACGACGACCAGCATCACCTCCGGCATGAAGCGCTGATAGCCGTAGCGGATGCCGAGATCGCCGAGCCCGCCGCCGCCGACCGCGCCGACCATGGCGGAGTTGGACAAGAGGCTGACGACGGCGAGCGTGATGCCGAGCACCAACCCCGGCAGCGCCTCGGGGATCAGTACCTTGCGCACGATCTGCAGTGGGGTCGCGCCCATCGCCAGCGAGGCTTCGACGAGGCCGTGATCGACCTCGCGGACCGCCGCCTCGACGATGCGGGCGATGAAGGGCGTCGCGGCCAAAGTGAGCGGCACGATGGCCGCGGTGGTGCCGATCGAGGTGCCGGCGATCAGTCGGGTGAAGGGGATGATGGCGACGACGAGGATGATGAAGGGCGTCGAGCGCGTCGCGTTGACGACGACGCCCAGCACATTGTTGATCGCCACCGCCTCGAACAATTCGCCCTTGCCGCTGGTGGCGAGGAAGATGCCGAGCGGCAGCCCCAGCACGGTGCCGAGCAGCGCCGCGATGCCGACCATATAGAGCGTCTCTAGGGTCGAATCGACGATCAGGCCGATAAGTTCAGGCGACATGGCCGATGACCTCCAGCGCGATGTCGGGTGAAGCGAGCGCGGATGCGATGGCGCCGCTGGCCCAGCTCGCGGCCGGCACGCCGACGAAGAGCTGGGCGAAGGGCTGGTTGCCGATGCTGTCGATCTGCCCGCCGAGCAGCGTCACATCGATATCGAGGGCGCGGGCGAGCTGGGTGACGACCGGACGCGTTGCGGCCCCGCCGGTCAAGGTCAGGCGCAGCACGGTCTGCGACGCGCTCTCCGCCGGCGCGCCGAGGCGTGCGGCGATGGCGGGCGGCAATTCGCGGCCGGGCAGGCTGCCGATGAAGGCACGTGCCGTCGCGGTGCGCGGATGCGCGAACACTTCGTCGACCGGGCCTTCCTCGATGATGCTGCCGGCATCGATCACGCCGACGCGGTGGCAGATCTCCTTGATGACCGTCATCTCGTGGGTGATGAGCACGATGGTGACGCCGAGCTCCGCATTCACCTGCGCGAGCAGAGCGAGGATGGAGCGCGTGGTCTCCGGATCGAGCGCCGAGGTCGCCTCGTCGGACAGCAGCACCTTCGGCTCGGTCGCCAGCGCCCGGGCGATGCCGACGCGCTGCTTCTGCCCGCCGGAGAGCTCGACCGGATAGCGATCGCGCTTGTCGGAAAGACCGACGAGTTCCAGCAGCGGCGTCACCCGGCGGTCGATCTCGCGGCGGGTGAGGCCGAGGAGTTCGAGCGGCAGCGCGATATTGGCGAAGGCGGTGCGCGAGGAGAGCAGGTTGAAGTGCTGGAAGATCATGCCGATCTTCCGCCGCTCGGCGCGCAGCGCGGCCTCATCGAGGCGGTTGACGGCGACGCCGTCAATGAGGACATCGCCGCGGCTCGGCCGCTCCAGCCCGTTGATGGCGCGGATCAGTGTCGACTTGCCGGCGCCGGAGCGGCCGATGACGCCATAGATCTCGCCGCGGGGAATGGCGAGCGACACGCCCTTCAGCGCCTCCACCGCCGCGTCCTTGCCGCGGGCCGGGAAGGTCTTCCAGACATCGTCGAGCACGATCATCGCGCCGTCGCGGGCGATGGCCGGCCGCGCGGTTGCCGCACCAGCCGCCGCCGACGATCCGTCGGGATTCAACGATTCGAACAGTACCGGCCGGGGCCCGGCGATCGACAGGGAGGGAACGTGGTGGGACATGAGGTCAACGAGGACGAGCGTTTCGCTTGGGCATGTCAAGCAGCACGGCCCAAGGCCGGCGGCAGGAAACCGAGCCGGCGGCGTTCGCTATCGAGCCGCGCCTTGACGGCGCTGGCGGTCAGGCCGTCGCGGCGCAGCACCAGGTGCACGATGGGATCGGACAGGATGTCGTCGATCGAGGGCTCGACGCTGGTGCCGGCCCAGTTTTCATCGGTGGTGATGAGAAGAGAGATCATGGCATTCGTCCCATAGCCGGGCGTGCCGATGGGCGCGTGATCCGGCGAAGCTCTGCATGGAAGGCGAGAGACGGCTCAAGGCCGAGGACGGCAACAACACGATGCGCTCATGGTTCAGCTCCTGATTGGCCCGACCACGACATCGCTCGTGGCGCTTTAGCAAGGGTGACGCGGTGCAAGCTGCCGGGTTTCAAATCCCGCGGTCGCGGCGGCGCCGGAGCGCCCACCACTGACGTCTGGAGCTATAGGAGCGCTCCCGACAAATGTCAACTGAATTAGTAGACTATTGGAATCGTACCAGATTGCTCATTTCCTGGGCTCACCGCTCACCAAATATGCATAGGTAGTATACCATAAATTCAATAGACTATAGCTCGATCGCCGGTTGTGCTGTGGCGACGCAGCGCATCGCGCCGCACACAATCGGGAGAGATCACATGTCGGACCTATCGAGGCGCTGGCTCGGCCTTGCCGCCGGCGTTGCCCTAGTCGCCTTCGCCACCTCGCTGCCCGCAGCGGCTGCGGAGAAGATCAAGCTCGGCGTCATCGGCGGCGAGGAGGAGGAGATCGCCGAGGTCGTGAAGAAGGTCGCGGCCAGGGACGGACTCGACATCGATATCGTCACCTTCTCCGACTACACGCTGCCGAATGAGGCGCTGTCGCGCGGCGACCTCGACGCCAATGCCTTCCAGCACCAGCCCTATCTCAATGCGCAGATCGCGGCGCGCGGCTACAAGATCGTGCCGGCCGGCTTCACCATCGTCGAGCCGATCGGCTTCTACTCCTTGAAGGTCAAGAGCTTCAAGGATCTGCCCGAGGGCGCGCAGATCGGCATGCCCAACGATCCGTCGAATGGCGGGCGGGCGCTCAATCTCCTCGCCGCGAACGGCCTCATCAAGCTCGCGCCCGGCAAGGGCCTCTCGCCTAGCGTGCTCGATGTCACCGAGAATCCAAAGCAGGTGAAGTTCCGCGAGCTCGACGCGGCGCTGCTGCCTAAGCAGTTGCCCGATCTCGACGGCGCCGTGGTCAACACCAATTACGCCCTCAGCGCCAAGCTCGATCCGCGCAAGGACGCGCTGGTGCAGGAGAGCCGCACCGAGAACCCGTACGGCAACTTCGTCGCGGTGCGGGCCGGCGAGGAGGCCAGGCCGGCGATCCGCAAGCTGGTCGCCGCCTATCAGTCACCGGAGGTTAAGGCCTTCCTCGAGACCCGCTTCAAGGGCGCCATCCTGCCGGCCTGGTGAGGGGCGGCGACGCCAACCATGCGGGCGGTGCATCCTCAGCCGCCCGCTTGCCTCTCCATGGCGAAGGGCGAGACAGTCGATGCGCCAAAATCGGGGGAGCGACCGCGAGCGGTGGCGTCGTCATTCCCCGTCGTCGGGATCGTATAGGGAGCGGTGAGGTTCGTTGCTCGACCTTCCCATCCCCGGTCAAGCCCGGGGATGGGGGCAGAAGGACTATTTGCCGGCCATGACGAGTGCCTCACCGCGCGCCGAACATCTCCTTGCGAATGATGGCGTGGACGCCCCAATTGCCGTCGGCGACCTGGGTCACGCCGAAATCCACCGCGATCGACATCAGGGCGACCGCTTCGTCCTCGTCGAGCCCATAAGTGTCGATGAGGAATTTGCGCGCGGTGCGGAACACGCTGCGCATGGCCAGATCCAGCGAGGATTTCTTGTAGACAATGGACTGGGCGTTCTGGCCGAGCTCGCGCAGATAGTTCGGGTAGCTGAAGCCCTGAAGCACCCATTCGTCCGGCGTCTCCAGCAGCGGATAGCCGAGGCCCTTCAGCCACGGCTTCTCGGCCGAGTGCTTCTTGTGGAGTCGGAAACGGAAATCGCCGGTGAGCGAGGCCTCCAGCGCCGTGCCGTTGATCTCGCCGTCGCCCTGCGCCAGATGCCCGTCGCCGACCGAGAACAGCGCGCCGGGCACGGCGACGGGGAGATAGAGCGTGGTGCCGCGGCCGGCCCGCCAATTGTCGATATTGCCGCCGAAATAGCCAGGCGGAATGGAATCGACGATGTCCGCCTCCTTGGGCGCGACGCCCATGAAGCCGAAATGCGGGCGGATCGGCACGCGCACATGCGCCATCACGCCGTGGCGCTCCTCCACGGACGCGTGATCCACCGGAATGCCCGGATAGTCGATGGTTTCGTGCCGCACGCCGAACGGATCGGTCTGCGGCGTCCAGCGATAGGAATAGACCGGGCGGGCATGGGTCGCGCCGCCGTCGAGATCGAGCTCGAAGATGGTAACCACCTCGCGCCTCGTGGGCGCCTCGAAGAGGTCCCAATATTGGTAGCCCCACCAGGCGGCGGCATTGCTGGCGAAGCATTTGCCCTGGTAGTCGGGATTGCCGCTCGGGCGGGGGCGGATGTCGAGGATCTCGACCTCCAGCACGTCGCCGGGCTCGGCGCCCTCGATATGAACCGGCCCGGTGCAGATATGCACGCCGAAGCCTTCGCCGGCGCCACGTCCCAGCACCGAGGCATTCATTGGCCCCGCGCCGCGGCGGTCCACCGCCTTGCCCTCAGTGGTCCAGCGGAACACCTCCTCGGCGGCGGGATCGTCCTTGATCATCCGCTCATGATCGTCAAAGGCGTGCTGGGTCAGCGTCTCGATGGTGACGCACGCCTCCGGCTTCACCCGCAGCGCAGGCGGGATGTTGCGGCTCATATAGCCCCAATGCACGACATCCTTGGAGACCGTGAGGTGATGCCGGCCGGCATCGCCGGCCGGGCGGACGTGGAGCGGGCGGGCCTCGACCTCCTCCACCTTCCGCGCGCGGACCGCCGCTTGCGGCAGCACAGTCCGCAATGGCCGGCCGCGGACCTGGCGGTCCCCCGCGGGCCTCGGCACCGCCTTGCGTACGTCGCGCGGCGAGACGCCGAACGCGGCGCTGAAGGCGCGGGAGAAATGCGCCTGGTCGCGGAAGGTCCAGCGGAAGCCGATCTCGGCGATGCTCTGGTCGGCGTATTTCGGGTCGACCAGATCGAGCCGGCAGCGCTCCAGTCGGCGCAGCCGCACATAGTCGGAGAAAGTCTCGCTCTGGCGTTCGAACAGGCGCTGCAGATAGCGCGGCGAGAGCCCTTCCTGGGCGGCGATGTCGGCGAGCGCGAGGGTCGGCTCGGCGAGCCGTGCCTCTATGGCGGCCAGCACGCGGCGCATATGGGCCGCCTGGGTCTGGGTGACGGCGTCCTCGGCCGGCTCCCTGGCCTCACCGAGCAGGGCGCCGGCCACGAGTTCGACCAGCGCGATCTCGGCGGAGGCGAGATCAGCGCCGTCCAGCGCATCGAAATTCCCCGCCAAAGTGCGCATCACCGGCCGCGCCGCGGCGGCGGCGATGCTGGCGCCGAGCACGGCCGGCAGGCGGATCCGCGCGCGCCCGAGCCGGGCGAGCAGCCGCTCGCGCGGCACCTCCAGCACCGCGATCTCGAAATCGGCACGCAGGTCCAGCGTCCAGTCCTGGCCGGCGTCACACACCGACAGGTCGCCATCGGCGAATTCGGACGCCCGGGTGCCGGTGAGGATGCGGCCGCGGCCATGGCGATGGAAGATGATGAGCAGCGGCGCGAGGCTGGCCGCATCCTTCGCCGGCCGGCGGGCGAGGGGCTGCGGCGTCGATTGCAGCAAGGCGAAGCGGGTGCCGCTGGCGGAGCACTTCACCGAGACGTGCCCGAAGCGGAACGGCTCGTCGGCAGTGCGGCGGCTCTCCAGGCGAAGCTCGCCGAGCGCGCGGCGCCAAGCGTTCTCCTGGCCGCACAGGGGCAGGGTCTCGACCGCTATGGTGCCCTCCGGGATGCCGTCCGCGGGCAGGGCGCTCGCCAGCTGCTTGCCCGTGCGGGCGTCCGGTTCGGTTAGCGCCGCAGCGCCGGGCCTGCCTGCCATCGCCGCTTCCGCTCCTGCGCTCCCTGCGATCCTCCGCTTATCTCCGCCGATCTTCCCCTGCGTTGCCATTGCATGCAACCGCACAGGAAAACCCGCCCTTGCGCGCGATGCGCGCGATGACTTGGGCTCGGCACAAAAAATCCCTGCACCCGCGCCACGAGAGCGCGGACGACATGAACGCATCTGTCTGGCGAGCTGAGACTAGAGCGACGCGGCCTAGCCGGTTTGCCTCTGCGCGCACAAAAATATGCCATGAGCAACCATGAGGCAGTCGCACGGTGGCCGACTCGCTATCGCGATCTGGATTCAACCTATTGAGTAGACTATGGAATTTTAAGGACGGCACGGACCCCCGATACGTGCGCATGTGCGCGCTTACCGTCGATATCCGCCCCGAATGCGCCTTGGCAGCGGCCCAGCGGGAATGACAGTCTCCCTATCGTCATCCTCTCAACAAGATAAACCTTCCGAGGTAAAACGATGTGCCAAGGTGACGATAGCACCTGCCCGCATTTCGAGCTGCATTATCGCAAGTTCAAGCAAGAACTAGACAGCGAGCGTCGCGGCTTCCTGAAGAGCGCCTTTGTCGCCACCGGCGGCGCCGCGGCCGCTGTGGCAGGCGGGCTCTCGCTGATCTCGCCGGCCATGGCGCAGGCTGCGGCGGCCAAGCAGCCGGCGACCAAGAGCCACTATTATCTGCCAGCCTCCGCCGACACGGTGCACTGGGGCTATTTCTCCAAGTTGCTCAAGCCGCAGGTGGAATGCGACAGCGGCGACTTCGTCACCATCGAGACGCTGACTCACCACGCCAATGACGACAATGAGCGCATGGTGAAGGGCGATCCCGGAGCGGAGAGTGTCTATCTCTGGACCAAGGAGAAGAAGGGCGTGAACCGTCGAGGCGCCGGCCCGATGGACGCCTCGCTGTTCGGCCGCGGCGCCGGCGAAGGGCTTGGCGTGCATATCTGCACCGGTCCGGTGTTTGTCCGTGGCGCCCAGCCCGGAGACGTACTCGAGGTGCGCATCGTCGATGTCGCGCCCCGTCCGTGCGCCAACCCGGCTTACAAGGGCAAGACCTTTGGCTCCAATGCCGCGGCGTGGTGGGGCTACCACTACAAGCACCTCCTCACCGAGCCGAAGCCGCGCGAGGTCATCACCATCTATGAGGTCGATGCCACCGGCGAGCGCAGCTTCGCCAAGGCGGTCTACAATTATCAATGGGTGCCGCAGACCGATCCGTTCGGCGTGGTGCACAAGACCATCGATTATCCCGGCGTGCCGGTGGACCATTCCACCATCAAGAAGAACATGGACGTGCTGAAGAACGTCCGGGTGCCGATCCGCCCGCATTTCGGGGTGATCGCGCTGGCACCTAGGGAAGCTGACATGGTGGATTCGATCCCACCCGGCTATTTCGGCGGCAACATGGACAATTGGCGCGTCGGCAAGGGCGCGACCATGTACTATCCCGTCGCGGTCGAGGGCGGCCTGCTCTCGGTCGGCGACCCCCATGCCTCGCAGGGGGATTCCGAGTTGTGCGGCACCGCCATCGAGTGCTCGCTCACCGGCACCTTCCAGCTGATCCTCCACAAGAAGGCCGACCTTGCCGGCACTGCGCTGGAAGGGCTCGACTTCCCGATGCTGGAGACCAAGGACGATTTCGTCGTCCACGGCTTCACCTATGCCAACTATCTCGCCGAGCTCGGCCCGAAGGCGCAGTCGGACATCTATGGCAAGTCGACGGTGGACGGCGCGATGCTCGACGCCTTCAAGAAGATGCGGCAGTTCCTGATGACGGTGAAAGGCCTCACCGAGGATGAGGCGCTCTCGCTGATGTCGGTCGGCGTCGATTTCGGCATCACCCAGGTGGTGGACGGCAATTGGGGCGTGCACGCCATCATCAAGAAGGAGATTTTTGTCGGCGAAAGCTGAGCGGGCCCCGACATCGGCAGCAATGCTGCCACTGGATGGTCATCCCCGGCCTCGTGCCGGGGATGACGATTCGGGCAGAGCATCGGGAATCGAGATGGCTCGTACAGGGTCGGCCATGACGCCGGGTTTCGCAACGGCCGCAGCAAGCCTACCATCGCTCTTGTAAGAGATTTCCACGAACGGCGCTGTCTCGCGGGAAAATGCGTGGGTTTCGTCATCTGAAAACCTGATGCATCTAAAAGACAAGTAATATCAAGGTTCCAAAATTTCGCTCTGTATAAGGTCGACCACGATAAGTGCCTCCGAGAAAAAAATAATTTACAAAACGTCCACCCTGCGGCTATGGTTTCACTCACGCCCGTCGGCCGCTGCAAAATAAAAATCGCAGCCGCTCCAGTTGAAAATCGCGCTGCCCCCGGGAGGCGGCAGCGCGTTCGCCTGTGCCGAAGTAGAGGAAACAAGAGCGATATCCGGAGCGGGCGTCCAGACCCGTCCGGTGGGGAGGAATGAATGTTCTATACGCCAAAGAACGCCCTTTATACGCGCATCAACCGTCGCAAATTCCTTGAACTCGGCGGAGCTGCCGCCTCGATGCTCGGCGTTGGATCGCTGGGTGTCGGGCTGAACTCGGTCATCATGCGCACGCCGGTGCAGGCCGCCTCCTCGGACGAGGCCAAGTGGAAGCAATATTCCGGCTCGAAGCTGGTGTTCATGTCCGAGAACACCCCGCCATCCTTCGCCATCCGCGACAAGATCAAGGAATTCTACGATCTCACCGGCATCACGGTGGAGATCATGACCGACGATCTGCCGGTGGTGCAGCAGAAGGTCGGCATCGATCTGCGCAGCGGCAAGGCCGATTACGCCTTGAACTATGTGCAGGACAAGCCGATCGGTGCGCCCTTCGCGGATTACTATGTCGATCTGTCGAGCATGTTCGGTGATGCGACGCTGCCGCAGGATCCCGAAGGCTACAAGGACGACGTCTGGTTCGAGAATTTCCTCACCGCCTGCGGGCGCTATTACAGTGCCGAGAAGGTCGTGGCACTGCCCTATGACGCCGCGGTGGCGCTCACTTTTTACCGCCAGGACCTGTTCGAGCAGAACAGCAAGGATTTCGAGGCCGAATACAAGTATCGTCTCGAGTTCACGAAGGATTCTACCTGGAAGAACGTCCTCGACATCGCCACCTTCTTCAAGAAGCTGAAGGAAGGCGGCAAGGACGTGCCCTATGGCTACGCCCAGCACCAGGGAACATTCGCCTGGACCACGCAGCTCGACGTCCAGCGCGTGATGTTCGCCCATGGCCGCTGGATCGATTTCCCGATCGACGACAAGATCGGCAGCAAGACGCCCGGCAAGACCAATTGGGGCGACAAGCAGTCGATCCTGATGCTGCAGAAGTTCAAGGATCTCGCCGACGTCTCGCACCCGGACAATCTGGCCAACGGCACGCTGGAGCTGAACAGCGTCTACCAGGCCGGCAATATCGCGATGCAGGTGCAGTATCACGAGTTCGCCGCCTCGATCGAGGATCCCACCAAATCACGCGCCGCCGGCGGCAAGACCGCCTATGCCCCCTGCCCGAAGGGCGAGGCGAGCTGGATCACCAATGGCGGGCCGGCGGTGAATGGCTGCAATTGCGGTATTGGCGGCATCGGCATCAACAAGAACGCGTCAAAGGACCTGCAACGCGCAGCTTACATCTTCGCCATCTGGTCGACCTCGAAGAACATCCAGTACGACGTGCTGAAGGGTCTCGGCGGCACGCCGACCCGCAAGTCGGTGGTCGCGCTGCCCGACGTCAAGGCGGCGCGCCAGCGCCCGACCAAGATGCCGAACGCGCTCACCTTCGATGCGGTCTATGATTACGGCATCAAGGATCCGAACTTCGTGCTCGGCCCGAAGATCCCGGAGGCGAACGAGTACCACACGCTCATCGCCGCGGAGACGCAGAAGCTGCTCTCCAACTCGCAGTCGGCCGAGGAGACGGCGAAGTCGCTGCAGTCCCAGCTCGACGAGTTGAACAGGGTCTGACGCCTGATCCTCAATCCCCGTTCAACGACGCCGGCGGCTCCGTTCGTGCCGCCGGCGTCCCAGTCTCGATAGCACTGCCGTGCACGGGCGGTGTCGAGAAGTCGGCTCAGGAGTTCGCATTCATCATGGTGGAGATGACAGCGGTGCAGATGGCAGCCCGCCGCTCAGACGGTGTCCCGCTTGCCGCCGACAAGGCGGAGAGACTGTTCCGGGTCCGCGCCATTTCCAACGAGGTCGAGGCGCGGCCACTGGAGGCGACCGCCACGGCGCCCCCGGTGCGCAATCCGGCTCCGTCGAAGCGCTATTACTTCTATCTGATGGCGCCGGCTCTGATCATCCTCGCCTTCATTTCTCTTTACCCATTCTTCTGGCTCATCGTCATGAGCCTGCAGGACGCCGATATCGGCTCCTCGACCTGGAACGACTTCGCGAACTACACGCGGCTCCTGACCGACTCGCGCTATATCGATGGCTGGATATTGCTGCTGAAGTACAGCGCCATGTGCCTGTCGCTGCAACTCGGCATCGGCATCTTCCTCGCCGTGGCCATCAACAATTCGCGGTTCGAGAAATTCCTCGTCACCGCCTTTCTGATGCCGATGATGATGGCTCCGGCGGTGGCGGGGCTCGTCTGGCTGTTCCTCTATAACGGCACCTTCGGCTGGTACCACTGGCTGTTCCAGAGCCTCGGCTTCCTCGGCGGTGCCTCCATCC
This sequence comes from Xanthobacteraceae bacterium, assembly GCA_029266425.1. Taxonomy (GTDB): domain Bacteria; phylum Pseudomonadota; class Alphaproteobacteria; order Rhizobiales; family Xanthobacteraceae; genus Ancylobacter. The sequence goes on along the minus strand of JAQSWY010000007.1, from coordinate 60,062 downwards.
TGGCCAGCACCGGCACGGCCATGCTCGGCATCGTCATCGTCGATGTCTGGCAATGGACGCCGCTGATCACGCTGATCACGCTGGCCGGCCTCAAGCGCGTGCCGCAGGACCAGCTCGAGGCCAACATGGTCGACGGCGCCTCGCCGTTCCGCAACTTCATCTCGGTGACGCTGCCGAACCTCTATCCGGTGCTGCTGATCGCCTTCCTCCTGCGCTTCATGGACAATTTCCGCTTCATCGATTCCGCGCTCGTGCTCACCGGCGGCGGACCGGCGAACTCGACCAAGATCCTGCCGATCTATCTGTTCGAAGTGTCGTTCAAATTCTTCAAGCTCGGCCGCGGCGCCGCGATCGCCCTTACGCTGCTCATCGTCACCATCATCCTCGGCATGATCCTGGTCCGCGTGTTCGACCGGCCGCAAGCGAAGAAGGGTTGAGCTATGGCCTCGCGCGAAGTCGTCCGCTACGAATCGGGGTTTACCCGGGCCTTCAACATCTTCTCGGCCATCTTCATCGGGCTTTACCTGATCTGGACGCTGCTGCCGATCTTCATCATGTTCATGTCCTCCTTCAAGGATCTGTTGGAGGCGTTCAAGATACCGGCGGTCGGCGACTGGGCGGGCGTGACCATCTTCTTCCAGTTCACGCCCACGCTGAAACACTATGTCAGCCTGTTCGTCGACGGAAATTTCAGCCAATACATGCTGAACAGCCTGATCGCGGCGGGTGGCTCGGCCGTCGTCTCGGTCATTTTCGGTTCGATGGCGGCCTATAGCCTGTCGCGCATCGATTTCCGCGGCAAGAGCGATCTGTTCTTCTGGATCATTTCCACCCGCATGGCGCCGGTGGTTGCGGTCATGGTGCCGCTCTATGCCATCTTCCGCTCGCTAGAGCTGGTCGGCACGCTGCCGGGCCTCATCCTCGCTTATTCCACCTTCAACCTGCCCTTCGCCATATGGATCCTGAAGGGCTTCTTCGACAATGTGCCCTACGCCATCGAGGAGGCGCAGATGGTGGATGGCGCCACGCGTTTCCAGGCGTTCCGCTCCATCCTGCCGCTGGTCGCGCCCGGCATCGGCGCCTTCGTCGTGCTCTGCATCCTGTTCGCCTGGAACGATTTCCTGTTCGCCGCCATCATCGGGTCGGGCGGGGCGAAGACGCTGCCGGTGGCGACACGCGAGCTGGTGCAGCCGCAGAACATCCAGTGGGGCGCCATCATGGCAGCCGGCGTCGTCACCACCCTGCCGATGATGCTGCTCGGCCTCGTCATACGTCGCTATCTGGTGACCGGCCTGACGATGGGCGCGGTGAAGGAATAAGCCGGCATTTGCCGCCCAAGGACATCCCGGAGGAACCATGGCGTCGATCTCGATCAACAATGTCTGGAAATATTACGGCCAGACGCCTGCCGTGAAGGACCTCAACATCGAGTGCACCGACGGCAGCTTCGTCAGCATTCTCGGCCCTTCCGGCTGTGGCAAGTCGTCCACCATGCGCATGCTCGCCGGCCTCGAGCATATCAGCGCCGGCGACATCCTGTTCGACGGGCACCGGGTGAACGACCTGGCACCGAAGGACCGCGACATCGCCATGGTGTTCGAGAACTACGCGCTCTATCCGCACAAGAGCGTGTTCGACAACATCGCCAATCCGCTTCGCCTGCGCGGCATGGATGCCGCGACCATCAAGGAGCGGGTCACCGGTGCGGCGCGGCTCCTGGAGATCGACCATCTGCTCGATCGCCGCCCGCAGGAGCTCTCCGGTGGGCAGAAGCAGCGCGTCGCCATCGGCCGCGCCATCGTCCGCGAGCCGAAGCTGTTCCTGTTCGACGAGCCGATCGCCCATCTCGACGCCAAGTTGCGCGCCCATATGCGCGGCGAGATCAAGCATCTGCAGCGCACCCTCGGTACCACGATGATCTACGTCACCCATGACCAGCTCGAGGCACTGTCCATGGCCGACATGATCGCCGTGATGTATGAGGGCGAGCTCCAGCAATGGGGCACGCCGCGGGAGATCTTCAACAACCCCGTCAATGCGTGGGTGGCCGGCTTCGTCGGCGAGCCTGCCATGAATTTCCTCACTTGCGAGATGCGGCACGAGAACGGCGCGCTGGTGTTCGCGCATCCGAACTTCACCATCCCCGTCACCAGCGCCCAGGCGGCAAGGCTCGACAGCGTCGGCCATGCCGGCGCGGTGCGCATGGGCGTGCGGCCGGATGCGCTCGCCATCTCGCTGGCGAAGCCGGAAGCCGCGGCGATCGAGGGCAGCATCTTCGTTACCGAGCTCCTCGGCGGCGACATGCTGGTAGATGTGCAGCTCACCGACGCGCGCGTGCGGGTGAAGACCTCGACCGAATTCCCCGGTGCGCCGGGCGAGGCCTGCTATCTCTCGGTCAACCGGGAGAAATGGCATGCCTTCTCGGTAGAGACGGGGCGGGCGTATTTCTGAGGACGCTCCTGTGAGCAGCGTGCGCCGTTGCAGCATCCTTCGAGGCCCGGCGTTGCCGGGCACCTCGGGATGAGGTGACTACCAGGACAACCTCATCCTGAGGTGCGAGCGCAGCGAGCCTCGAGGGATGTTGGAGCCGGACAACTGCCTCGGCGGTCGACTGCCGAATAAAGAAATTTTCAAACCGGCGGGCCGACTTCCTTGCTCTTGGCGCGGCGTCGCTGCATCTGCCAACTATAATACCAAATACAAGAAAAATTCTTTCACGGAAGCTATTGTGGCCCTAGGCGCCTTTCGCCTTCTGTGCCAGATTTGCGCTCCATAAGCACAATCAAGAAAAATCCTTTCAGGGAGGATTTTTGCCCGATGCGCAGTTCCGCCCATTCGACGAACCCCGTCGCCGGCGCGCCGCCGCATTCCTCCCGCTTGCCCGGATAGAACCCATGGAAGCCTATTCGCTCTACGCCACCAAGCTCGACGCCTTTCTCGAGCGGCTCGCGCCGGAGGGCGGCAAGCCCGATGTGCCGGCGATCTTCCACGCCGTGCGCAACATCCGCTACGCCTCGCGGGGCAACCGTACGCCCGAGGCGGTGCTGGACAACAATGAGGGCTCCTGCTCGGGCAAGCACATCCTGCTGCGCGACCTGCTGCGCCGGGCTGGCGAGACCGCCGATGTCGAGATCGTCGAGGGCGATTTCGCCGCCGGCATGCCCGAGGTCGAGACCATGTCGGAGCCGCTCCGGCGCTGGGTGCGCGACGGCGGCATCCATGATTTCCACAATTACGTCGTCTGGCGCGGACCGGTGCGTGAGCTGAAGCTCGACGCCACCTGGTCGGACGCCATGGCGCCGCTCGGCTTCCCGGTCAATGCCGGGTGGGCCGGAGAAGGCGACACACAGCTCGCGCTCGAGCCTTATGGCGTGAAGATGCGGGTCGAGGACGTGATCTTCCACAAGGGCCGCCTGCTGACCACCCTCAGCGAGGACGAAGCGGAAGACCGCCGGGCTTTTCTGGAACTGCTGACCAACTGGATAGCCGAGAACCAATAAGACTATGGGACGGAACAATGAACGCCAGAGCGAGACGCGCCTTTGTCGGCATCGACGCCGGCACGACCGGCTGCACCGTGATGATCTTCGACGAGGCCGGCAACCAGATCGGCCATGGCTATAAGGAATATCCCTGCACCTCGCCGCACCCCGGCTGGAGCGAGCAGGATGTCGATGCGGTGTGGGAGGGCATCTGCGCCGCTTCGTTGCAGGCCACGAGCGCGGCCAACCTTCCCGCGGAAGCCTATGCCTCCATCGGCCTCTCCAGCCAGCGCGGCACCTTCATCACGCTGGACGCTGACAAGCGTCCGATCGGCAATTCCATCGTCTGGAACGACGGGCGCGCCGTCGCCTATCAGGCGCTCTTCGGGCAGCAGATCAGCCCGAGCGACTATCACACCCATACCGGCATGCAGCTCTCCCCGCTCTGGGCGGCGGCCAAGATCGCCTGGCTGCGTGACAACGAGCGAGAGCGTTTCGAGAAGACACGCTGGTTCGCCAATGGCCAGGAGTATTTCCTCCATCGGCTCGGCGCCGACGCCTGGGAGACCGATCCCGCCTCGCTGACGCTGAACGGCATGATGGAGATCGAGAAGCTCGACTGGAGCGACCGCGTGCTGGCGCTGTGCGGCATCACCCGCGACCGTCTGCCGCCGATCGGCATCCCCTCCGGCCTTGCCGGCAAGGTGTCCCGTGCGGCGGCCAAAGCGACGGGGCTGCCGGAGGGCACCCCGCTCTGCCGCGGCGCCGGCGACCAGCAATGCGCCGCCATCGGCGCCGGCGTCATCCGCCAGGGCATGGCGGAATTCACCGTCGGCACCTCGGGCGTCATGGTCGCCCATCTAGACGGCCTCGATCGCATCAAGGGCCGGAACCTGTGGTGGGGCGGCCATGGCGTGCCGAATGCCTGGGACATAGAGGGCGCGGCCTTCTCGCTCGGCGCCTGCCTCAAATGGTGGCGCAACACGCTCGGCTCCGACGACGTGTCGGAGAGTGTGCGCTCCGGCCGCAGCCCATATTCGGTCATGGTGGAGGAGGCCGCGAAATCGCCGCCCGGCGCCAAGGGCCTCATGTTCCATTCCTTCCTGACCAGTCAGGTGACGCCCTATTATGACGCGGTGTCGCGCGGCGGCTTCCTCGGCATCGGCATCTATCACAGCCGGCAGGATCTGATCCGCGCACTGCTGGAAGGCTGCGCCCATGAGATGAAGATGGTGGTGAACGCCTTCCAGTCCGACATCGACGGCGGCATCACCGATTTCCGCCTCACCGGGGGCGGCACCAAATCCAACGGCTTCGTGCAGATCATGACCGACATCATCGGCCTGCCGGCGAAGGTGACACGCGAGCGCGAATGCACGGTGCTGGGCGCCGCCATCCTCGGCGCGTTCGGGGCGGGCGTCTTTTCCTCCATCGAGGAGGCGGTCGGCGCCATGGTGCAGGTCGAAGCGGAGTTCGAGCCCAAGCCGATGAACCACAATCTCTATGACGACCAGCACCAGATCTATCGCGGTCTCTACGAGGCCATAGCCGCCGCCGGTCAATATCAGAAGCTGTCGGATTTCTCGGCGCGCTATTACTGACCGACCCCAAGAAGACCAACAGGGAGAGAACAATGCCGATACCCGGGATGCGGGGCATGGAGCATGTCGGCTTCACGGTGCCCGACATCAATGAAGCGTGCGACTTCTTCGAGAAGATCCTCGGCGCCAAGACGCTCTACACGGCGGCGACCAACTTCAAGGCGGACGACGACTGGATGAAGGTGCATCTCAATGTCGATCCGCGCTGCGTCATCACCGAGTTCCGCTACATGCGGTGCGGCAACGGCACCAACCTCGAGGTCTTCCAGTACGAGGCGCCCGACCAGGTGAAGGTCCCGCCCAAGAACAGCGACATTGGCGGGCACCATTTCGCCTTCTATGTCGACGACATGGACGAGGCCATCGCCTTTCTCAAGGAGAATGGCGTCAAGGTGCTGGGCGAGCCGACCGCCTATACAGAAGGTCCCAATCTCGGACTGACCTGGTGCTACTTCATGGCTCCCTGGGGCGCGCAGCTCGAGATCGTCTCGGCGCCCAAGGGCACGGTCTATGACAATGAGGCCAAAGCCTCCGGCAGGACCCGACTGTTCCATCCGAAATACGTCGCCGAGACCGCGATCTGAGATTCACTCCCGGGCGCGGCGGCGGCCGCGCCCGTTCTTTTTGTCCGGAGAAGGAGACCCCGATGCCGCTGGTTCCCATGGGGCCGATGCTGAAGCAGGCGCAGGCCGGGCGCTACGGCGTCGCGGCCTTCAACATGATCGACTACAACTCGGCGCGCTCCATCGTCGAGGGCGCCGCCGGGCTCGATGCGCCGATCATCGTCCAGGTCTCGGTGAAGACGGTGAAGCACTGGGGCTACGAGCCGATCGCGACATGGGTGCGGATGCTGGCCGAGGGCGTCGACATTCCCGTCGCGCTGCATCTCGACCATTGCTCGGACATCGAGGTCATCAAGCGCTGCATCGATGCCGGCTGGACCGCCGTGATGTTCGACGGTTCCGCGCTGCCCTTCGCGGAGAATGTCGCCAAGTCCCGTGAGGTCTATGAGCTGACGCAACGCGCCGGCATCGGGCTCGAGGCCGAGATCGGGGCGATCGGCGGCGTCGAGGACGACAAGTTCGTCGCCGAGGATGCAGCGATCCTCGCCAATTTCGACGAGTGCGTCGCCTTCTGCCGGGAGATGCCGAAGCTCGCAGTGTTCGCGCCCGCCATCGGCACCGCGCACGGCTTCTACAAGGGCGAACCGAAGATCGCCTATGAGCTGCTGGGGCGCATCACCGCAGTGATCGACATACCGATTGCGCTGCATGGCGGCACCGGGCTAACCGAGCAGCAGTTCCATCGCTGCATCGCCGGGGGCTGTGCCAAGGTGAACATCTCCACCATGCACAAGCACCGCTTCATCGAGGGCTTCGTGAAGCTCCGTGCCGAGAAGCCGAAGCTGGAGGAGCCGCTGCCCTTCATCGCCAGCCAATATGAGGCGATGAAGGCGGATGTCGTGGACATGATCCGCACCTTCGGCTCGGCCGGCAAGGCGAGGGCCGCCGCGCAGGGCGCAGCGGCATGATGCAAGCGCTGATCTTCGATTGCGACGGTGTGCTGGTCGACACCGAGCGCGATGGCCATCGCGTCGCCTTCAACCAGGCGTTCGGCGAACTCGGCCTCGGCATCGACTGGTCGGTCGCGCGCTATGCCGACCTCCTGAAGACCGCCGGCGGCAAGGAGCGCATGATGCGTTTCTTCGACGAGGACGGCTGGCCGGGAAGCGAGCCCGACCGCGCCGCGCTGATCGCCCGGCTGCACGGGCTCAAGACCGATCTCTTCATGCGCCTGATCGAGGCCGGCGGCCTGCCGCTGCGCCCCGGCATCGCCCGCATCATCGATGAGGCGATCACCGCCGGCGTGAAGCTTGCGGTGTGCTCGACCTCGAACGAGCGCGCGGTGCAGGCGGTGGTCGATAAAATGCTGGGGGCCGAGCGCGCCCGGCATATCTCGGTCTTTGCCGGCGATATCGTGCCGCGGAAGAAGCCGGATCCGGCGATCTATGATCTCGCGGCTACGACGCTCGGTCTCGACCCCTCGCGCTGCGTCGTGATCGAGGACAGCAATAACGGCCTGCGGGCGGCGAAGGCCGCCGGCATGGCCTGTATCGTCACCGTCTCCTCCTACACCGCGGACGAGGACTTCACGCTCGCCGATCGCGTAGTGCCGGATCTGGATGCAGGGAAGATCGGTTTGGCCGAGTGCCGGCCGCTGGTGGAAGACGAGGTGGCGCGCTCGGCTTGAGTTTCCCAAAGGGCGTCATCCCGGCCGAAGCGAAGCGGAGAGCCGGGATCGCGTGACGTCCCGCACTACACCTTCCCACGATCCCGGATTGGCCTGCGGTCGTCCGGGATGACGGCAATGATGGGCGAGGCACACGCCCGCACAGAGCCACGCATCGTCACCGCTCGTCCGGCGCCTTCCTCATGTAATGCTTCTCCAGCGCCGAGCCGGTCGCCTTCAGGTTCCGGCCGGTCTCCTCGCCGGCGCGGAACAGCAGGCCGAGATAGAGCAGGTCGATCAGGAAAAGCTGGCTGATGCGCCCCTCGAGGAAATCGCCATAGAGCGGGATCAAGGGCGTCGCCGAGTTCCAGGTGGTCAGCACGATGTCGGCGGCCTTGGCCACGCTCGACGTTGCGTCGCTGGTGATGGCGATGGTCGTCGCGCCCTTCTCGCGCGAGAGCTGCAGCGCAGTCGCCACCGTCTCCGTGGTGCCGGTGTGGGAGACGCCCAGCATCACCTTGTCCGGCGTCATGGTGGCGGCGGCGATGGTCTGGGTGTAGCCGTCGGAATAGCTCACCGCGTCGATGCCGGCCTTGATGAAGAGATGGGCTGCTTCGTCGCAGATCGAGGCGGCGCCGCCGACGCCGACGAAGACGATCTTCCTTCCCCGGTGCAGCGCCTCGACCGCGCGCTCGATGCGCTCGCCGTCGAGCAGGCGCTGCGTGCCCTGCAGGCTGGCGCACAGCAGCGAGGCCAGCTTGCCGCTGGTGGTGACGAGGGAATCGTTCTCGTCGATCTCCATCGGGATGTTGGCAAAGGAATTGCGGCTTCGCGCGCCCTCGGCGAGCGACAGCTTCATGTCGGGAAACCCCTCATAGCCCAGCGCCCGACTGACGCGGCTGATGGTGGCTTCGCTCACCCCGAGCGTGCGGCCGAGTTCGGTAATGGAGGCGTCCAGGCGCGTACCGGGGCGATTGCGCAGATAGTCGGCGACGATGCGCTCCGATTTCCGCAGGCTGCCGTAACGCTCCTGAATCCGGTGCAGAAGATCGCCCTTGGTCTGGGCTCCACTCACGTCGTGCTGCGCCATGCTGCCTATGCCGGGATACGCGTCCGCGATGCGTTTTCGCTATCGACCAGACTAGCCGACGCCCAGTTCGGAAGCAATTTTCCACAACCGCGCCGGATGGGATTGTCCAATGCCGAGTGCCACCAAGGTAAAAAGTAACGTCCAGGCAAATGATTGGCGCATGGCGCCGAGTTCCGCGAGCCCGGCGGAGACCTACGAACGCCCTTCAGGATCGTTCTCGGAAACGGTCTGGTGGAACTTTTTTCCTCGACAGCGGATCGCCGTCAATGCTAAGAACTTCAGCGGCAAGCCCATGTTTTGCATAGTAACCTGAACAACGGGTCGACTCGATGGATGCCCAGTCTGCAAAACCGAACGCGCCGTCCCCCGAGCTTTTGGAAAAAATTTTCCGCACCGCTTATAAGATTCGGGTGTTCGAGACCGAGGGCATCAAGCTCTACCGTCAAGGTCTCGTGCGCGGCTATTTCCACCCCTATCTCGGCCAGGAGGGCATCGCCACCGGCGTATGCGCGGCCCTACGCGAGGGCGATTATATCGCCTCAACTCATCGGGGCCATGGTCATTGCATTGCCTGGGGTGCCGACATCGGTCGCATGGTCGCCGAACTGCTGCAGAAGGAGAGCGGCTATTGCAAGGGCTATGGCGGCTCGATGCACATTGCCGACATCACCAAGGGCAATCTCGGTGCCAACGGCATCGTCGGAGCCGGCACGCCGCTCGGGGTGGGTGCGGCGCTCGCCAACCAGATCAAGGGTTCGGACGCGGTCACCGTCACCTTCACCACCGACGGCGGATCGAACAACGGTACCTTCCTGGAATCGCTGAACCTCGCGGCGATCTGGAACCTCAATTTCATCCTCGTCATCGAGAACAATGGCTACGCCGTCTCCACCCGCATCGAGGATTCCACCCGCGACACCGATCTCTACAAGCGCGGTCTCGCGATCGGAGTCGAAAGCCATCAGATCGACGGCAATGATCCGCTTGCCATCTATCATCTGACCGAGCAGGCGGCTGCGACCTGCCGCGCCGGCAAGGGGCCGGTGCTGATCGAAGCCAAGACATTCCGCCACATGGGCCACCATGTGAACGACCCCGGCAAGTACATGCCGGAGGACCGGCTCGCTTATTACAAGGCCCGCGACCCGGTCGATCGCGCGCGCGACGCGCTCATACAGATGTCCGGCGTCGCCGCCGTTGAAATCGCCGCCATCGAGGCGGAGATCCAGGGCGAATACGAAGAGGCGGTCGACTTCGCGAAGTCGAGCCGCGAAGTCACCGTCGCCGAATTCCACGACTTCGTCGCGCAATACTGAAAACATAAAGAAAGCCCGCCGGGAGGAACGCCATGCGTGAGATCATGTATCGTGACGCCTTGCGCGAGGCGCTCGACGAGGAGATGGCGCGGAGCAGCGACGTCTTCATCATCGGCGAGGGCATTGCCGAGCGCGGCGGCTCCTACAAGGTGACCGAGGGCCTGCTGGCGAAATACGGCCCGGGCCGGGTACGCGACACCCCGATCGCGGAGGCCGGCATGATCGGCGTCGGTGTCGGCGCCGCCATTGCGGGGGCTCGGCCTGTCGTCGAGATCCTCTACATCGATTTCGCCATGCTGGGCATGGACATGATCGTCAATCAGGCCGCCAAGTTCCGGCTGATGACCGGCGGCACCGGGCGCGTGCCCTTCGTGATGCGCACCCAAGGGGGCACTGGCGGCGGCGTCGCCGCACAGCATTCGCAGAGCCTGGAGGCGCTGTTCTACCACATACCCGGCCTCAAGGTGGTGATGCCTTCGGTGCCCGCCGATGCCAAGGGACTGCTCAAATACGCGCTGCGCCAGGACGATCCGGTGATGTTCCTGGAGCACAAGCATCTCTACATGACCAAGGGCCTCGTGCCCGACGGCGAGCACATCACCCCGTTCGGCAAGGCCGACATCAAACGTCCCGGCAAGGACGTCACCATCATCGCCTGGTCGAACATGGTCCCGCGCTCGCTGGAGGCCGCGGAGGAACTGGCGAAGTCCGGCATCGAGGCCGAGGTGATCGATCCGCGCACGCTGGTGCCGCTCGACAAGGAGGCGATCCTCGCCTCGGTGGCGAAGACCAACCGCGTCGTCATCGTGCAGGAGGCGGTGCGCCGCGGCGGCGTTGCCTCCGACATCGCCTCCATCATTCAGGCGGAGGCGTTCTACGATCTCGACGCGCCGATCGAGATCGTCGCCGGCCTCAACATCCCGATCCCCTTCAATCTGGAGCTCGAAAAGGCCAGCGTGCCGCAGAAGGACGACGTGATCGCCGCCGTGCTGCGCAGCCTGCACGCCAAGCCGCTCGCCCTCGCCGCCGAATGACCGGGCGGGCAGGGAGCGGGGGAGGGGGCAATGAGCCTGCATGTGCTGGAAAAGTTGGCGGCGACCAATCCGGACTGCGAGATCTGGTTCGATTCCTCGCCGCTGATCTATGATGGCTGGAAGCGGGAGGTGCTGACCGGCGCGCCCGCCGACAAGCGCGATGTCTGGTCAGCGCAACTCATCCGGCTGTTCGACGAAGAGGCGGTGCGCTCGCGCGGTCAGATGGGCTTTCGCGGCGTCACCACCAATCCGCCGCTGTCGCTTCAGGCGATCCAGGCGGCGCCGGATTTCTGGGCCGAGGAGATCGCGCGGCTCGCCCTGATCATGCCGAATGCCGGTGTTGAGGCGATCTATTGGGCAGTCTATCTCGATGTTGTGCGGCGCGGGGCGGAGATGATCCGTCCGGTCTTCGAGGCCTCCGGCGGGCGCTACGGCTTCATCTCCGGCCAGGTCGATCCGCGCTTCGTCACCGATGGCACGCGCATGCTGGCGCAGGGGCTGGAGCTCGCCGCCATCGCGCCGAACGTGATGGTGAAGATCCCCGGATCGAAAGAGGGCTACGCGGTCATAGAGGAACTGACCGCGCGCGGCATCGCCACCAACAACACGACCTCCTTCACCGTGCCGCAATACATCGCCTGCATGGAGGCGGTTTCGCGCGGACAGGAGCGAGCCACGTTGGCCGGTGTCGATCTTTCGCGCTGGCGCTCGGTCATTACCCATATGTCGGCGCGGCTCGGCAATGTCGGCGACCTCAAGTCCCAAGCCGAGGCACGCGGCATCGCGCTCGCGCCGGAGGAGATCCTGCATGGCGAGATGGCGGTGCTGAAGCGGGCCTACCGGCTCTGCAAGGAGCGCGGCCATCCGTCGAAGATGCTGCAATGCTCGATGCGCATCAGCGACGCCGGGCCGGGCGGGGTGGCGTCGAGCTGGCACCTGGAGAAGATCGCCGGCGGCGACTTCGTCTATACCTGCCCGCCCGCCTACATCGCCCAGCTCATGCATGCCGAGGACCGGCTCGCTGCCTTCGATCCGAACGCGATCGAGGAGGAGCCGCCGCGCGAGGTCATCGCCAAGCTGATGCGGCTCCCCTATTTCCGCCAGGCTTATGAGCCGGACGGCATGTGCGCGGAAGAGTTCAGCCAGTTCGGCGCCTTCGTCGCCACCGCCGCCGAGTTTGCCGGTGCCACCCGCAAGACCGTGGATTTCGTCGCGCGCGCCGTGGAAGCGGCACGCCGCAAAGCCGCCTGAGCGCGGCGGAGAGAGAAGATGGCAAATCCCATTCTGGTGCCGCAGGTCGGCCAGGACCTCACCGAGGGCAAGGTCGTCGCACTGTTCGTCAAGCCCGGCGACACGGTGAAGAAGGGCGATGTCGTCGCCGAGGTGGAATCCGAGAAAGCGAACTTCGAGGTCGAGGCCTTCGATTCCGGCGTGGTGCTCGACGTGCTCTACAAGGTCGGCGACACCGCGGCTGTGCTGAAGCCGCTGATGTTCCTCGGCGAGCCGGGCGAAAGCATTGCTGTGGCAAAGCCAGAGCCGGGCCTGAGCATTGCCGGAGCCACGCCAGCCGCCGCGGTCACGACTGCCGCCCCCGCGGAGGAGGCGCGCGCGGACGGTGGACAGCGCTCCTCGCCGCTGGCAAGGCGGCTGGCGGCGCGGGCCGGGATCGACCTCTCCCGCCTCGTCGGTACCGGCACCGGCGGCGCGGTGGTGAAGCGCGACATCGATACTGCGCTCACGGCGCGCAGCGAGACCCGCGAGGCGCCTCCGGCGCCGGCGGCGCTCGTCGCGGCTCCCGCCGCGAGCGTGGATGCCGGTCCGCTCGCCATCCGAACGCTGCAGAACGGCACCGGCGATCCGGTGCTGTTCCTCCACGGCTTCGGCGCTGAGCTCGCGGCGTGGCGGCCTTTCGTGGCGCATGTCGGCATCGGCAATCCGATGCTGGGCGTCGACCTGCCGGCGCACGGCGCGTCGGCCGGCCAGCCGGCTGCGGACTTCGATGGGATGGTCGACAGCGTCGCTGCGGCGCTCGCCGCCGCTGGCCTCACCCGGCTGCATCTGGTCGGCCATTCGCTGGGCGCCGCGGTGGCGGCGGCGCTCGCCGGCGGCGGCGGCCTCGATGTACGCTCGCTCACGCTCATCGCGCCCGCCGGGCTCGGCCCCAAGATCAACGGCGACTTCATCGCCGGCTTCCTCGCGGCCACGTCCGAGCCGGCGCTGAAGAGCTGGATGACCATCCTGGTGCAGGATGCAGCGCGCCTGCCGGGTGCCATGGTCCGGGCGACGCTGAACAGCCGCGAGGGCAGCGCGCTCGCCGCCAGCCAGTCGCGTCTCGCCGCCGCCCTTTTCGCCGGCAGCACGCAGCTCTTTTCGGTGCGCGACGCGCTGGGGCGCTATGGCGGGCCGCTGCGCATCATCATTGGGCGGGAGGATCCGATCATTCCCGCGGCGCAGACCGACCTGCTGCCCGGCCATGCGGCGCTCAACCGGCTGCCGCAGGTCGGCCATCTGCCGCAACTCGAAGCCGCGGCCCTCACCGGGCGCCTCGTGGCCGAGACGGTACGTGCCGCCGGCTGAGAATCGAGGAAAAAACTTTTCACCGGAGCGGCCGACGTGCGTTAGAGTAGCGTCGCGAGGCGCCGGCGCCGGTCTGAAGCGGGGATACATCCGCCGGCCGAAAAGCGTTTGCACCGCGCAGGAAAAACGGTCTCGGGAGGATCGTCATGGGCGTCGGACGGGCAACGCGGCAGAGCGGGGCGCACGCCCCAATGCACCGGTAGTGCCGATGGCTGCCGTCGTCGGCATCATCGCCAATCCGGTATCGGCGCGGGACATACGCCGCGTCGTCGCCAATGCCAGCAGCCTGCAGATCGCCGACCGGGCGAACATCGTGCTGCGTGCGCTCGCAGCGCTCACCGCCACCGGAATCGAGGAGGTGGTGATGATGCCGGAGCGCGGCGGCATCCTGCAGCATGTGGCGCGGGGCATCGAACGTTCGCGCGCCATGAAGGAGGCGCGCTTCCCGAAGCTCTCCGTGCTCGACATGAAGGTCACCGGCACGGTCGAGGATACCCGCCGCGCCGCCGGGATGATGCGCGAGCGCGGGGTTGCCGCCATCATCGTGCTGGGCGGCGACGGCACGCATCGCGCGGTCGTCGGGGAATGCGGCGCGGTGCCGATCGCCGGCGTATCGACCGGCACCAACAACGCCTTCCCCGAGCATCGCGAGCCGACCATCACGGGGCTCGCGACCGGGCTCGCGGTGTCCGGACAAGTCCCGAGCAGCATCGCCTTCGCCGACAACAAGACGATCGAGGTGAGCGTCGACGGCGCGGCACCGGAGATCGCGCTCGTCGATGTCGCCATCGTCACGGACCGCTATGTCGGGGCGCGGGCTCTGTGGCGCACCGAGACCTTCCGCGAGCTGTTCGTCACCTTCGCCGATCCGGAGGTGATCGGCATGGCGGCGATCGCCGGCCTCATCGAGCCGGTCGGACGCGGCGAGCCGGGTGGGCTGCATGTCTTCCTGGCGCCGCCCGAGGTCGCGGCCGTCGTGGTACGCGCGCCGATCGGGCCGGGTCTCGTCGAGCCGATCGGCATTGCCGAGTGGCGGCGCTTGCCGGCGGGTCTGCCGGTCGCGCCTGCCCTCGCGGCCGGCGCGATTGCGCTCGACGGCGAGCGCGAGCTGTTCTTCGACGCTCGTCAGAGTGTCGTCGTCACCCTCAACGACAATGCCTTCCGCACCGTGAACGTCGCCGCCGTGATGCGCTTTGCCGCGGCGCGGGGGCTGCTGCGCGAGGCCGCCCGCAGCCTCGTCTCCCAACCATAAGAGCTCAGGAGGAAACCAGCATGTCGAACAATCCCTTCCCCTTGTCCAAGGTAGATCTGCTCGCCGCCTACAAGACCATGCGCACCATCCGCGAATTCGAGGAACGGCTGCATGTCGAGTTCGCCAAGGGCGACATTCCGGGTTTCGTTCATCTCTACGCCGGCGAGGAAGCCTGCGCGACCGGCATCATGAGCCATCTCACCGATGTCGACCGCATCGCTTCCACCCATCGCGGCCACGGCCACTGCATCGCCAAGGGCGTCGACGTGCACGAGATGATGGCGGAGATCTACGGCAAGGCGACGGGCGCGTGCCGGGGCAAGGGCGGCTCGATGCACATCGCCGACCTCTCCAAGGGCATGATGGGGGCGAACGGCATTCTCGGCGCCGGCGCGCCGCTGATCTGCGGGGCGGGACTGGCGGCGAAGTTCCGCGGCGACGGCGGGGTCGGCATCACCTTCTTCGGCGACGGCGCCTCCAACCAGGGCACGGTCCTGGAGAGCATGAACCTCGCCGCGATCTGGAACCTGCCGGTGATCTTCGTGGTGGAGAACAACGGCTATGCGGAATCGACCTCGGTCGACTACGCCACCGCGGTGGATTCCTATGTCGACCGCGCCTCGGGTTTCGGCCTGCCGGGGGTGACGGTGGATGGCACCGATTTCTTTGCCGTGCACGAGGCGGCCGGCGAGATGATCAAGCGGGCGCGCGAGGGCGGGGGACCGTCGCTGCTCGAATGCAAGATGATCCGCTTCTTCGGTCATTTCGAGGGTGACGCCCAGACCTACAAGGCCAAGGGCGAGAACGAATGGAACCGCGCCAATCGCGACTGCATCAAGACCTTCGCGGGACGGGTGACGGGTGCCGGCGTGATCTCGGACGCCGAGCTCGGCGTCATCGACCGCGAGGTGGCGGCTCTGATCGACGATGCCGTCGCCTCCGCCAAGGCCGCGCCGCTGCCGGCGGCGCGCGAGCTCACCACCGACGTCTATGTCGCCTACTGACCCGAGCGCAGAAGATTTGCCGAGCGCAGAAGAATTGGAGGAAACGTCATGGCCCGCAAGATCAGCATGAAGCAGGCGATCAATGAGGCGCTCGATCTCGAGATGCGCCGCGACCCCACCGTCATCCTCATGGGCGAGGACATTGTCGGCGGGCGCGGCGCGCCGGGCGAGCTCGATGCCTGGGGCGGCGTGCAGGGCGTCACCAAGGGGCTGTACGCCAAATATGGCGAGCGCGTCATGGACACGCCGCTCTCCGAGAGCGCCTATATCGGCGCGGCGATCGGCGCCGCCGCCTGCGGCATGCGCCCGGTAGCCGAGCTGATGTTCCTCGACTTCATGGGCGTGTGCTTCGACCAGATCCTCAATCAGGCGGCGAAGTTCAAATACATGTTCGGCGGCAAGGCGAGGACCCCGGTGGTGATCCGCGCCCAGGTCGGCGCCGGCTACCGCGCCGCCGCCCAGCACTCGCAGATGCTCACCCCGATGTTCGCCCATGTGCCGGGGCTGAAGGTGGTGTGTCCGTCGAATGCCTATGACGCCAAGGGCCTGCTGATTCAGTCGATCCGTGACGACGACCCCGTCATATTCTGCGAGCACAAGAATCTCTATTCGACGCTCGAGGACGTGCCGGAGGAGGCCTACACCATACCCTTCGCCGAGGCGAACATCGTGCGCGAAGGCAAGGACGTCACCATCGTCGCCTATGGGCTGATGGTGCACAAGGCGATGGAAGCCGCTGCCAAGCTTGCGGCCAACCGCATCGAGGCCGAAGTCATCGACATGCGCACGCTCTCGCCGGTCGACTGGGACACGATCATCGAGAGCGTCGAAAAGACCGGGCGCCTCGTCGTGGTGGATGAAGCAAACCCGCGCTGCTCGATCGCCGGCGACGTCGCCGCCTATGTGACGCAGGAGGCGTTCGGTGCGCTGAAGGCCGCCCCGCAGATGGTCACCGCGCCGCACGCACCGGTGCCGTTCTCCCCGGCGCTGGAGGACCTCTACATCCCCTCGGCCGAGTTGATCGCGGTCGCGGTCGGCAAGACCACGAAACAGGCGCTCGCCGCCTGAGGTGTGGGTCTAACGCGAGAATGGATTCGGTCCTTCCGCCGTCATGGCCGGGCAAAGGCGACCTCTGGTCGCCGTCTCTCGAGAGACGCCGAGGCTACAGCCTCGGTTTTCCCGGCCATCCACGATTGCTCCTGCGCCAAGGACTTGGATCCCCGGGACAAGCCCGGGGATGACGGCGTGCTGAGGCGGAGAGTGGCCGATCGGAGTTGTGGCTCAGGTCCTGAGGAAAAAACTATGCTGGATGAACGCATTAAGCCCATCGTCATGCCCAAATGGGGGCTGTCGATGTCCGAAGGCAAGGTGACCGGCTGGCTGAAGCCGCCAGGCTCGAAGGTCGCGGTCGGCGAGGAATTGCTGGAGGTCGAGACCGAGAAGATCGCCGGGGTGGTCGAAGCGGGCGATGCCGGCACGCTGCGCCGGGTGATCGGCGAGCCGGACACGGTCTATCCGATCAAGGCGCTGCTCGGCGTGCTGGCGGACGACGACGTGCCGGACGCCGACATCGACGCCTTCGTTGCTGGCTATGTGACGCCGGCCGGCGACGAGGCGGAAGGCGAGGAGGCCAGCCCGCGCTACGAGTTCGTGGAGACGCCGGCCGGCCGGCTGCGCTACGCGAAGCGCGGGGAGGGCGGTGAGGCCATCGTGCTCATCCACGGCTTCGGCGGCGATCTCGACAATTGGCTGTTCAATATCGATGCACTGGCGGGTGCCGGCACCGTCTATGCCCTCGACCTGCCCGGCCACGGTCAGTCCGAGAAGAGCCTTAGGGATGCCAGCTTCAAAGGGCTCTCGTCAGCCCTGCTCGGCTTCATGGACGCGCTGGGGATCGAAAAGGCGCATCTGGTCGGACACTCCATGGGCGGCGCGGTGGCGCTGCGCACCGCGATCGACCATCCGGCGCGCGTCGTCTCGCTCGCCCTCATCTGCTCCGCCGGCCTCGGGCCGGAGATCAATGGCTCCTATATCGAGGGCTTCGTCACCTCGACCTCGCGGCGCGACCTCAAGCCGGTGCTCGAACAGCTCTTCGAGGATCCCGGCCTGGTCAGCCGCCAGCTCGTCGAGGACGTGCTGAAATACAAGCGCATCGACGGGGTCGATGCGGCGCTCTCGGCAATCTCGGGCACCATCTTCCCCGGCGGCCGGCAGGCCGAACAACTCGCCGGCGAGGCGGCGAGCCTGCCGCCGACCCTCGTCATCTCCGGAGCCGGCGACCGCGTGATCCCGCCCGCACACGCGAACGCGCTCGGCGCGGCCGCGAAGGTCGAGGTCATCGAGGGTGCCGGCCATATGGTGCAGATGGAGAAGGCGAACCGGGTGAACGAGCTCCTCCTGGCCCATATCCGGCACTGACCGTCTCGCGAAGGGGACCTACGGCGATGTGCTGAATTGCGCATCGCCGTATTTTCTGGGATCACCGGTCAGCACGGGGCAGGAGAGACGGGCATGGCGAGCGAAAAGATCCGCGGATTTCTCGGTGCGGCTATCACCGGCGTCGCCCACTTCCTCACCGAAGCCCGCAAGCAGCCGGCGCTCGCCGAGGAAGCCGGCTATGGAGCGAGCCCGAACCTGCCCAGGCCGAAGCCGACCTTGATCCCGATCATGAAGATCGCACCGGCCGTCGGGTGGCCGGCAGGGCAAAGGCCGACGCCGGCAAAGGGGCTCGACGTCGTCGCCTTCGCCTCGAAGCTCGACCATCCGCGCTGGGTCTATGAACTGCCGAACGGCGACATCCTCGTCGCCGAGAGCAACGGTCCGCCGCGGCCTCCGCAGATGTGGAATTTCCGCTGGTGGGCGCAGGACTTCGTCACCGCCCGCGCCGGCGCGGGTCGGGCGAGCGCCAACCGCATCACCCTGCTGCGCGATGCCGACGGCGACGGCGTCGCCGAGATCAAGGTGCCGTTCCTGGAGAACCTGTTCTCGCCCTTCGGCATGGCGCTTGTGGGAGACCAGCTCTATGTCGCCAATGCCGATGCCCTGGTGCGCTTCCCCTATCAGGAGGGCGCCACCCGCATCGATGCGCCGCCGGTGAAGGTCTGCGACCTGCCGTCGGGCCGCAACCATCATTGGACCAAGAGCCTCGTCGCCAACAAGGACGGTTCCAGGCTCTATGTCGGCGTCGGCTCCAATTCCAATGTCGCCGAATACGGCATGGAGGAGGAGGTGGACCGTGCCGCGATCCTCGAGATCGATCCCTCGACCGGCGCGGTGCGGGTGTTCGCCGGCGGCCTGCGCAATCCGGTCGGCATGGACTGGAACCCGGTGACCGGGGAACTCTGGACCACGGTCAACGAGCGCGACGAGATCGGCGACGATCTCGTGCCGGACTACATGACCTCGGTGAAGGACGGCGCCTTCTATGGCTGGCCCTATTGCTATTTCGGCCAGACCGTCGACGAGCGGGTGAGGCCGCAGCGCCCGGACCTCGTCGCCAGGTCGATCAAGCCGGACTATGCGCTCGGCTCGCACACCGCCTCGCTCGGCCTCTGCTTCGCCGATGACGGCCGGCTCCATGAGCGTTTCCGCGGCGGCGTCTTCATCGGCCAGCACGGTTCCTGGAACCGTAACCCGCCGGCCGGCTACCGGGTGATCTTCATCCCCTTCACCGATGGCAAGCCCTCCGGCCCGCCGGAGGAGATCCTCGGCGATTTCCGCTCCGCGGAGGGCAAGGCGCTCGGCCGCCCGGTCGGCGTGATCATCGACAGGAAGGGCGGGCTGCTGGTGGTGGACGATGTCGGCGACATCGTCTGGCGGGTGCGGGCGATCTGAGCCTTTCCGATCCTTCGCCGGCACGGGAACTCCGGGGCTGCTTCCCTCCTTGAATGGAGGTCGGAGCGGAGCCCTGGCGATGTCGTTGCGATCCAGTTCGTTGTTCAGCACGCCGAAGCTGTTGGCGGTGGGCGCGTTGGCGTGGCTCGCGATCGTCACGGCCAGCGGCC
The DNA here is from genome assembly GCA_029266425.1 of Xanthobacteraceae bacterium. Taxonomy (GTDB): domain Bacteria; phylum Pseudomonadota; class Alphaproteobacteria; order Rhizobiales; family Xanthobacteraceae; genus Ancylobacter. The sequence continues at coordinate 40,473 of JAQSWY010000007.1, read as the reverse complement.
GGCAGCGGCCGGCGCCGGCGGCCGAGGTGGGCTCGATGCCCGGCGACCATGCGGCGCCGGCGGCCGCGCTGGAGCCTGGACGAGGACGAACGGCACGAGCGCCATCCGATATCCCGGTACGCGGCTGGCGCGACATCTTCATGCGCACCTATCAGCAGACGACCGAGGATCGCATCACCACGGTCGCCGCCGGCATCACCTTCTTCGGTCTTTTGGCGTTGTTCCCTGCCGTTACGGCGCTGGTCTCGCTCTACGGCCTGTTCGCCGATCCCGCGACGGTGCGCGACCATCTGTTCGCACTGTCCTTCATGCTTCCGGGCGGCGCCTTCCAGATCGTCGAGGACCAGATCTCCCGCATCATCGCGCAAGGCAGCGGAGAATTGACCTTCAAGCTGGTGCTTGGTCTCGGGATCGCGCTGTGGGGCGCAAATGCCGGGATGAAGGCGATCATCGACGGCCTGAATGTCGCGTATGAGGAGACCGAGAAACGCGGCTTCATCGCCTTGAACGCGCTCTCGCTTGCGCTCACGCTCGCGGCGCTCGTTGCGGTGCTGCTCGCGGCCTTCACCGTTACCCTGGCGCCCGCGGCGATCGCGGCGCTGGACCTTCCCCGATCGATGAGCGCGGTACTGATCGTGCTGCGCTGGGTGGTCATGGCGGGGTTGCTCACCCTCGGCCTGTCGGTGCTCTACAGGTTCGCGCCAAGCCGCGAAGCCGCCAAATGGCGGTGGGTGACCTGGGGCGGCGCCTTCGCGGCAATCCTGTGGATCGCCATCTCGCTCGGCCTGTCGGCCTATCTGACCAACTTCGCCGACTACAACGCCACCTATGGCTCGCTCGGCGCCGCGGTGGCGTTGATGATGTGGATCTGGCTGTCCGCCTGCGCCATCCTGGTTGGCGCCGAGCTGAACTCGGAAATGGAGCATCAGACAGCGGTCGACAGCACCACGGGTCCGCCCGTGCCGATGGGAATGAGGCAGGCGACGATGGCCGATACGCTCGGGCGCTCGGCCCCCTGATTTCTCAAAAACCGCAGCCGGCGCTCATGCTTAACGTGATGTCAACCAAACGCCCCGCATTCTACGCACATGACGCGCGGCGTTTTCTGGTTTTGCGTAGCCCCGCTCGTCCTGTTGGGGCTGTCCGGTTGCCAATTCTCGTTTGAACAGCGGGAACCCTGGCGCGCGGAAGCTGAGGAACGGTGTCTGGCGGAGGGCCTCGTCAAGTCCTCCGCCTACACCATGCCGGTCCGCGAGATCGACGGCGCCGGCACCTGCGGCATGGACCATCCCTTCAAGGTCTCGGGCCTCGCCCAGGGGCAGGTCGCGGTGGCGCCGACGGCGACGCTCGCCTGTCCGGTCACTGCCTCGCTCGACCGCTGGATCATGGAGAGCGTGCAGCCAGCGGCCATGACCTGGTTCGGCCAGCCGGTGGCCCGCATCAAGCAGATCTCCGCCTATTCCTGCCGCAACATGAATGGCGGGCGCACCGGCAAGATCTCCGAGCACGCCTTCGGCAATGCGCTCGACATCGCCGCATTCACGCTGGCCGATGGGCGCGAAGTCGTGGTGAAGACCGGCTGGAAGGGCGCGCCCGAGGAGCAGGGCTTCCTGCGAACGGTGCAGGCCGGTGCCTGCGAGCGCTTCTCGACCGTGCTGGCGCCGGGCTCCAACGTCTATCATTACGACCACATCCATGTGGATCTGATGCGCCGCTCGTCCGGGCGCGGCATCTGCCAGCCGGCGCCGCGCATGCCGCAACCGCCGCCGGGGCCGCCTATGGCCTCGCAATATCCTTCGCAGTACCCCGCGCAATATCCCTCGCAAATGCCGCCGAACGGCTCGACTTATCCGCCGTCCGCGGAGCCTGCCGCCGCCGAGGAACCGATGCATGAGGGTGAACCGGGGCCGTCCGACTACGGTCACGGCGTCGATCCGAGCTACCAGCCGTCGTCCCGCCGGCCGCAACAGCCGCAGCCCGCGGGCTATCCGGGCGGTGTCGAGCCGGGCTATCTGCCGCCGGCACCGATGCCCTCCGGCGGCTATCGACAGCCCTATCCGGCGAACCCCTATCCGCCGACCGCCCCGCGCTATCCGCCTCCGAGCGGTCCGCTGCCGCCCGCCGGGGTGCCCATGGTGAAATGGCAGCGCGGCACCGATCCGGTGGTGACGGGGTCCACGCGCAGCTATGCGCCGGAACCGAAATCAGCGGCGAAGCACCCGTTCAGCTTCATCGCCCCGATCGACCTGCCGAAGGCGGTGCCGGGCGAGGACTGATCATTTTCTGTCATGGCCGGGCGAAGGCGACCTCTGGTCGCCGTCCATTGAGACGCCGAGGCAAAGCCTCGGCTTTGCCCGGCCATCCACGGTTGCTCATTCGTCAAGGACATAGATCCCCGGGACGAGCCCGGGGATGACAGGTCGATGGGTCGATTGCGCGCCGATCTTCAGTCCAGCAGCGTATCGAGCCCGCGGCGCACGCCGGTCCACCCCGCGACCTTGCGGGCGGCGAGCAATGTGCCGGCGACGTAAGGCACGGCCGAGGAACCGGCATCGTGGCGGATGGTGAGCCGCTCGTCCGGCGCGCCGAACACGCTTTCCACCGACAGCACGAAGGAAGGCAGGCGCAGCGCGTGGACCCGTACCTCCGTCGCGCCTTCGCCGAAGGCGCCGCCGCGGGTCGCGGGAACGCCGGAGACGTCCGCGACCGGCCGGCTGGTTGCCGCCTGGCGCTGGGCCGCGAGCGTCTCGGCGAGCTCGCGCGCCGTGCCCGAGGGGGCGTCCGGCTTCTTTGCCGAGGCGTAGTCGATGATCTCGACATCGGCGACATACTTCGCGGCTTCGAGGGTGAAGCTCTTCAGCAGCGTCGCGGTGATGGAGAAGTTGCCGGCGGCGAGCACGCCGACGGAGCGCGCCGTCGCCGCCGCGTCGATCTCGGCATAGTCGGCGGCCCCCAGCCCGGAGGTGCCGACGACGACATGGCGGCCGGCAGCAATGGCGGCGAGCGCATTGGCTTTGACCGCATCCGGCTTGGTGTAGTCGATCAGCACATCGGCGGGGATGGTCAGCGCTTCATCGACGCTGGCGAACACCGGCACGCCATTGGCCGCGCCGCCCAGCGTCTCGCCAAGATCGCGCCCGGCCGCGCTGCGGGCGACGGCGGCGACGAGCTCGAGGTCGTCCGTGGCGGCAATGGCGGGCGTGAGCGCGCGGCCGACCCAGCCGGTGGCGCCTGCAAGGATGATGCGGATCGGCATGCGAGCGGCTCCTCATGAAGGGGAGGCCGGAATAGCAGGGTGGGTGCGGCGACGCCAAGGGGCAGCTTGCAACGAGCATCGTCATGGCCGGGCTTGTCCCGGCCATCCACGGCTTCACATCGAAGGGACGTGGATGCCCGGGACAAGCCCGGGCATGACGGCATCTCTGATGTGACCACGAAAAGGAAACGCCAGCCGGCCTGTAAGCCGGGTTCTGTAAGGCGGGATTGCTCCCGCGTGACGGCCATTCCTCTGGGACGCCGGTTGCCCGGCGCCTCTAGCAGTCAACCCGGGCGGCGATCCGGAAACAGGACCTGGCAATCGGCGAACCGATTGGCCGTGCCGCCCCTATACGACTTTGCTCCCGGTGGGGTTTGCCGTGCCGCCGCCGTTACCGGAAGCGCGGTGCGCTCTTACCGCACCGTTTCACCCTTGCCGCGGGCGAACCCGCGGCGGTCTGATTTCTGTGGCACTTTCCCTGGGGTCACCCCCGCCGGACGTTATCCGGCACCGTGTATCCGTGGAGCCCGGACTTTCCTCGGCATCCTTGCGGATGACGCGGCCGTCCGGCCGGCTGGCCATGTGCAGATGGAGGAGACGCGCGCGCCCGTCAAGCCGTACGCGAAACCTTCGCGGCGAGGCGAAGCGCGCGCGAAGCCGTCAGTTGGACGCCATGATGGTCCGGGCCTTGCTGCAATAGGTGCGCGCAATGCTCGACATGCGCTTGGCGCCATGACCGCCCTGGTAGCGCATCACGGTGCCGCAGGTGTCGCCGCCGGCCAGCTTGTAGGCCCCGGCGAGATAGCGCATGCCCCACTTCACATTGGTGGCCGGATCAAAGAGCTCGGCCCGCGAGCCGTCATAGCCCATGCCCTTGGCGGTCGGATGCTTGATCTGCATCAGGCCGACTTCCCCGGCGCTGCCAGTGACGCCGGCATTCCAGTTGCTCTCGATGCGCACCACGGCGCGGGCAAGGGCGACGGGAATGCCGTTTGCACGGGCCTCGCGATCGACGATCGCGGCAATGCTGGAAGGTTCCTTATCGTCTAGTATGGTAGAATTTGCCGGCTGCTGCCCTGCAAGGGCACTCCCCGTGCCGGTAGTGACAATCAAAGCGAAGACAATGGACGCGTAGCCAAGGTTCTTATGCACCATTCTTCCCGAAACCCTTTTTCAGTTTTATTGAAGGCCGGGCATTGGCATGCGAAATCTGTCCCGAATGAGGCTCGATCCGCTTCGACTTTGGAAATACGCTTCGGTGCTCGTCCCGCTAGCAGCCGATCTGTTGCGCAACTGCAACGATTTTGACATATCGTTGCGTGCAACCGGGGCGCGACGAACGATGATGGCGCGTTGGGAGCGACGAAAGTATCAGGCGCGAGGTGCGGCCATGGCGCGCCGCCGGGCGGCGACAAGCTCGTAAAGCGTCGTCAGCGTCGAAACGTCGGCAATGCCATCGACCCGGGAGCGGCGGAAATGGCGCTGGAAGGCGGCGACCACCGCCTCCGTCTCCTCGCAATAGGTGCCGGAGATCGGCACGCCGTAGCCATAGAGAGCCAGCATCGCCTGCAGCGCCTCGATCGGCTGGCCGTGCTCGCCGCGCATGAAGAAGCGGCCGTCCGTCACCGGCGCCTCGGGCACGAGATGACCGACGCCGGCGCGGTGCAGCACCTCCCACGGGAATTTCTCGCCGGGATCGGTCTTGCGGCGCGGCGCGATATCGGAGTGGGCGAGCACGCGTTCCGGCGCGATGCGGTTGCGGGTGACGATGTCGCGGGCGAGCGCGGTCACCGCCTCGATCTGGGCTGCGGGGAAGTCCGGATAGCCGTGATCGTGGCCCCGATTGGCGATCTCGATGCCGATGGAGAGCGAATTGAGGTCGGTGGCGCCGCCCCAATAGGAGGCGCCGGCGTGCCAGGCGCGGCGCGTCTCGGGCACCAATTGGGCGATATAGCCGTCCTCATGCACGACGTAATGCGCCGACACCCCGCGGCCGGGATCGCGCAGCCACGCCACCGCCTGCTCGGTCGAGGCCATGCCGGTGTAGTGCAGGACCAGCATGTCCGGCGCGGCAGCGCCGGACCGTTCGCCGTGGTTCGGCGAGGGCAGCACCTCGGCGGCAAGCGGCGAATCGGCGGCGAAGGTGTCGAGAAGAGGCTCCATGAGCGGCAGCTAAGCGCCGCACCTTTCGAGATTCAACCGATTCTTAAGGTTCAGAGAGCGTTAATGGCGCTGACGAGACAAGGTGGCATCGGCGCATGCGTCGGGTCGCCGCCCACCGCGATTCCATTGACGCCCATATCATCCCATGCTATCCCAATTCATCCCGTCCAGACGTTCCTACAACGAAGGCGAAGGGTGCCGTGCGGCGCCCGGCGTTTCGTCGGGGAATTCCAGCGGGGCAGGGAGGACCGACGGGCAGGTTGGGATCGCGTGGCTTCATGGATCGCTTCGTATCGACCTATACGATGCGGCTCGACGCCAAAGGGCGGATCTCGATTCCGGCGGCGTTCCGGGCGCTCATCGCCCGCGACGGGCTGGAGCAGCTCTATTGCCATCCGGCTCTCGACCGGCCGGCGCTCGATGCCGGTGGGCAGGCGCTGATGGCGGGGATCGACGCTCTGGTCGGGCGCTATCCGCCCTATTCGGAGGCGCGGGAGGAACTGGCATCGGCGCTCTATGGTTCGATCGAGGCGTTGAAGATCGATCCGGAGGGACGGGTGATGCTGACGGAAAGCCTGAAGGCACATGCCGCCATCACCACGGAAGCGGTGCTGGTCGGCCAGGGTACGAGTTTTCGAATCTGGGAACCGGGCGCTTTCCGGGCGCATCTCGCGGAGGCCACTGCGAAGGTGCGCACCTTGAAGCAGGAGCTTGGGAACCAGGGGGCGGCGCGGGAGTTCCGCGACGGACGGGAATGATGGCGGGCCGCGGCGCTCCGGGATCGGAGACCGCTGGCGGACCGGCCCGCCATCTCCCCGTGATGTTGGGCGAGGTCGTCGCCCACCTCGCGCCGAAGGATGCCGGAACCTATGTCGACGGCACCTTCGGCGCGGGGGGCTATACGCGCGCCATCCTCGAAGCTGCCGATTGCCGCGTCATCGCCATTGATCGCGACCCTAACGCTATCGCCGCGGGCGGCGAGCTGGTGCTCGCCTTTCCCGGCCGGCTCGCCATCTCCGAAGATCGCTTCGGCAATCTCGACGAGGTCGCGCGCATGCTCGGCGCCCCTGAGGTCGACGGCGTGGTGCTCGATATCGGCGTCTCCTCCATGCAGCTCGACGAGGGCGAGCGCGGCTTCTCCTTCCGCCGCGACGGGCCGCTCGACATGCGCATGTCGAGCGCCGGCGTCTCCGCGGCGGATCTGGTGGCGAAGCTGCCGGAGGCCGAGCTTGCCAATCTGATCTACCGCTTCGGCGAGGAGCGCCATTCGCGCGGCATCGCCAAGGCGATCGTCAAGGCGCGCCTCGAGGCGCCGATCGAGCGCACGCTCCAGCTTGCCGAGATCGTCGCCAAGGTGGTGTGGGCGAAGCCGCACGAGCCGCATCCGGCGACGCGCACCTTCCAGGCGCTGCGGATCGCGGTGAATGACGAACTGGGCGAGCTCGCCCGGGCGCTGATCGCCGCCGAGCGCATCTTGAAGCCCGGCGGGCGCCTCGTCGTCGTCACCTTCCATTCGCTGGAAGACCGCATCGTCAAGAGCTTCCTCGCCAGCCGCTCGAAGGCCGCGGCCGGTTCGCGTCATATGCCGGCGGTCAAGGCCGCGGCGCCCAGCTTCAAGCTTGTTGCCAAGGGTGCGGTCGAGCCGTCCGAAGAGGAGACGGCGATCAATCCCCGCGCTCGTTCCGCCAAGCTGCGTGCTGCCGAGCGCCTCGACGCTCCCGCCCGCGACGGTGCCGATCTCGACGCCCTGCTGCCGCCACTTCCCGACCCCGATGCCCGTCGTTCGAATGCCCCTTCGCGTCGCTGAGGTTCGCTTGCCATGTTCCGCGTCCTGAACCTCGTCTCGGTGTTTGCCCTGCTGGCGGCGGCTGGTGCGGTCTATCACCTCAAATATTCCTCGACCTTCGAGGCGCAGGAAATCGCGCGGCTGCGCTCCGACATCCGCGCCGAGCGCGACCGCATCGCCATCCTCAATGCGGAATGGGCGCGCCGCACCTCGCCGGACCGGATCCAGGCGCTGGCGGAGAACCACCTCGACATGCAGCCGCTCGATGTCGAGCGCATGGATAATCTCGCCAGCCTGCCGGCCAAGCCGGAGCAGGGCGGCGACGCGCTCGGCGGCATGATCGAGGCGCTCGTCGACGGGCCGACCAGCACGGGCTCGATCCCCCCTGCGGACAAGTCCGGCAAGGCTCCGCCGAAGCCGTCCGCCGGCACGTCCACCACGCCGGCGCAGGCGGCGCGCCCCGTTCCGTCGCCGGCCCAGCCGGCGCCGGTCCGCCCGCCGCTGCCGCTCGATGCCATGCCGCCGGCCGGCGTGATGGGGCAGGGGGCGCCCGGCCCCTCTGTACCGGCACCCTCCAGCCAGCCCCTGCACACCGCGCCGGTGACCTCGGAGGCGCCGCTGCTGCCGCCGGCTCCTGTTGTCCGCTATCATGAGAGGAGCCGCTGAGATGTCGCAGCGCCTGTCGCCGCAGATATCGCCGCTCGTCCGCACCATCACCCGGCGCCTGCTGCGCCCGGTGCGCGCGCTCCCCGTCATCGTGCGCCGCGCCGCCGGCCGTGGCCGGCCCGATCCCAATGCGGTGGCCCGCGCCCGCATCCTGCTGTGCATGCTGGTGTTCGGGCTGGTCTATTGCACCATCAGCGTCCGCCTCGCCATGTACGCCTCGGCGCCGGAGAGCGCGCTGGCGCGCCGCGCGGTGAATTCCGATGCCATCGCCTCGGCGCGGCCGGACATTCTCGATCGCAACGGCCTGGTGCTCGCCACCGACGTGAAGACCTCCTCGCTCTATGGCGAACCGAAGCGCCTGATCGACGTCGACGAGGCGGTGGAATCGCTGACCGCGGTGCTGCCGGACGCCAATGCCGACGAGTTCCGCACCCGGCTCGATTCCAAGCGCGGCTTCGTCTGGCTGAAGCGCGAGATCACCACGCAGCAGCAGCGCGAGATCTACAAGCTCGGCCTGCCGGGCATCGGTTTCATGAGCGAGAACCGGCGGGTGTATCCCGGCAACAACCTTGCCGGCCATGTGCTCGGCTCGACCAATATCGACAATCAGGGCATCGCCGGACTCGAGAAATGGGTCGACAATCGCGGCCTCGCCGAACTGCACCTCGCCGGACTTGCCACCGATCGCCAGCAGGAACCGGTGGAACTGGCGCTCGACCTGCGCGTGCAGCACGTGGTGCGCGACGAACTCGTCGCCGCCAAGGAGAAATTCAAGGCCATCGCCGCCGCCGGCACCGTGGTCGATGTGCGCACCGGCGAGATCGTCGCCATGGTCTCGCTGCCCGATTTCGACGCCAATGAGCCGGCCAAGGCGCTCGATCCCAAATCCCTGAACCGCCTCACTACCGGCGTGTTCGAGATGGGCTCGACCTTCAAGGCGCTGACCTTCGCCATGGCGCTCGACAGCGGCAAGATCGGCCTCAATTCGATGATGGACGCCCGCGGCGCGCTGAGCTTCGGCCGCTTCCGGATCCATGACTACCACGCGCAGAACCGCATGCTCAGCGTGCCGGAGGTGTTCACCTATTCCTCGAACATCGGCACGGCGCGGATGGCGCTGATGTGCGGCGTCGACGCCCACAGGGCGTTCCTGCAGAAGATGGGACAGCTCGACCGGCTGCGCACCGAACTGCCGGAGAGCGCCGCGCCCATCGTGCCGAAGCGCTGGGGCGAACTGAACACCGCGACCATCGCCTTCGGCCACGGCCTCGCCGTGGCGCCGCTGCAGGCGGTGATGGCGGTGAACGCGCTGGTCAATGGCGGCTGGCTGATCCCGCCGACCTTTATGAAGCGCACGCCGGACGAGGCGATGGCGCTCGCCAAGCGGGTCATCAAGCCCGAGACCAGCGCCAAGATGCGCTATCTGATGCGGCTCAATGCCGAGAAGGGTTCGGCCTCGACGCTCGCCAAGCTCGCCGGCGCCTATTATCCGGGCGGCAAGACCGGCACCGCGGAGAAGGTGATCAATGGGCGCTATTCCAAGACCAAGCTGCTCACCACGTTCACCGGCGTGTTCCCGATGGACGATCCGCAATACCTCGTGCTCGTCATACTCGACGAGCCGCAGGGGCTGAAGGAGACCTACGGCTTCGCCACCGCCGGCTGGAACTCCGGCCCCACCACCGGCAAGATCATGGCCCGCATCGCCCCGCTGCTCGGCCAGATGCCGCGCACCAACCTGCCGCCGGTGGAGAGCCTGCTCACCGGCTACCAGGTGGCGCAAGCCAGGCCGGAGTGAGGTCGCTCGGCTTCAGCATCCTTCGAGGCCCGGCACCGCCGGGCACCTCAGGATGAGGGCGTATTGTAATAAAAGAGCTACCTCATCCTGAGGTGCGAGCCAAAGGCGAGCCTCGAAGGATGGTCACGCCGAGCCACGTTACCGGATTCCCGCTACGTAACTTGCGCGGGAATCGGCTAAGCAGCTAATTCAAGGTGGCCTGCCGCCCGGCAGGCCGTCCGCCGGAACCGCGCCTTCATGTCCGATACTCCGCGATCCAACTCGCTCTCCCTCGGTGCCCTGGTCGGCCCGGACGCCGATTATGGCGGCGCGGACGCGATGATCGCCGTCGCCCGCCCGGTGCTCGACAGCCGCAAGGCGGCGGCAGGCGACGTGTTCTTCGCCCTTGCCGGGGCCAAGGCAAACGGCGCCCAGTTCATCACCGATGCCGTCGCCCACGGCGTGCTCGCCGTGGTCGGGGAGGGCGAGCGGCCGGACGGGCTGGACCCCAGGATCGCCTATGTGCGGGTCGGCAATGCGCGGCGGGCGGCGGCGCTGGCGGCGGCGCGGGCCTATCCGCGGCAGCCGGGTACCATCGCGGCGGTAACTGGCACCTCCGGCAAGACCTCGGTCGCCGCCTTCACCCGGCAGATCTGGCAGGCGGCCGGCCATGCCAGCGCCAGTCTCGGCACGCTCGGCGTGGTGGCGCCGTCGGGGGCGATCTATGGCTCGCTGACGACGCCCGATCCGGTCGAGCTGCACCACACGCTCGACACGCTGGTCGGCGAGGGGGTGAGCCATCTGTGCGTCGAGGCCTCCTCCCACGGGCTCGACCAGCATCGGCTGGACGGCGTGCGGCTCTCGGCGGGGGCGTTCACCAATCTCTCGCGCGACCATCTCGACTATCACCCGACGATGGAAGCCTATCTCGCCGCCAAGCTGCGGCTGTTCTCCGAATTGGTGCCGCGCGGCGGCGGAGCGGCGGTGTGGGTCGACACCACCGACGGCAGCCATGCCGCGGAGATCGCCGCCCATCACAGCCTCGAAGTGCTCGGCATCGGCGCCACCGGCGCGGGGATCGCGCTCTTGGAGCGCGTCGATGACGGGCTCGGCCAGCGCCTGCTGGTCGAGGTCGGCGGCAAGCGTCGCAGCGTCGCGCTCCCGCTGGTCGGCGCCTTCCAGGCCGCCAATGCGCTGGTTGCGGCGGGCCTCGCCATATTGACCGGCACCCCGGCGGAGGCGGCGCTTCGCGCCCTGGCGAAGCTCGAGGGCGTGCCGGGACGCCTCGAACTGGTCGGCACGAAGGATGGTGGCGGCGTCTTCGTCGATTATGCCCACAAGCCCGACGCGCTGGCCACCGCGCTCAAGGCGCTGCGCCCCTATGCGAGCGGCCGGCTGATCGTGGTGTTCGGCTGCGGCGGCGACCGCGACCGCGGCAAGCGCCCGATCATGGGGCGCATCGCCGATGACGGGGCCGACCTCGTCATCGTCACCGACGACAATCCGCGCAGCGAGAACCCCGCCGCGATCCGCAAGGAGATACTGGCGGCGGCCCCCGGCGCCCGCGAGATCGGCGACCGCGCCGAGGCGATCCGCACCGCAGTCGGGTTGCTGCAAGCTGGGGATGTGCTGTTGATTGCCGGAAAAGGTCACGAAACGGGCCAGATTGTCGGCGACCGGACGCTGCCATTCTCGGACCGCGACTGCGCGGTCGAGGCGCTCGGGGGACGTAATTGATGACCGCGCATGCGGAGGGGCCTCCGCTCTGGACGCCAGATGAGCTCGCCAAGGCGACCGGCGGCACGCTGCGCGGCGCGCCGGAGGCGCCGATCAACGGCGTTTCGATCGACAGCCGTACGCTCGTCCGCGGCGATGCGTTCTTCGCCATCAAGGGCGACAATAGCGACGGGCATTCCTATGTCGCGGCTGCCGCCGGACGTGGGGCGGGGCTGAGCGTCGTCGCCCGCGAGCGCGTTGGCGAGCTGCCCGCGGACGCTCCCCTGCTCATCGTCGAGGACGTGCTCAAGGCGCTGGAGGATACCGGCCGCGCCGCGCGGGTGCGCAGCGGGGCGCGGATCATCGCGGTGACCGGCTCGGTCGGCAAGACCACGACCAAGGAGGCGATGCTGTTCGCCTTCGGTGCCGACGGGCCGACCCACGCTTCGGCGGCCTCCTACAACAATCACTGGGGCGTGCCGCTGTCGCTGGCGCGGCTGCCGGGCGGGGTGCGCTACGGGGTGTTCGAGCTCGGCATGAACCATCCCGGCGAGATCGCCCCGCTCGTCGCCATGGTGCGCCCGCACATCGCGGTCATCACCACCATCGAGCCGGTGCACATCGCGCAATTCTCCGGCATCGAGGCCATTGCCGATGCCAAGGCGGAGATCTTCACCGGCGTCGAGCCCGGCGGGGCGGCGGTGCTGAACCGCGACAATCCGCAATTCCCCCGGCTGCGCGCTGCGGCGAAGGCGGCGGGGATCGCCAACATCATCGGCTTCGGCGAGCACAAGGGCGCACAGGCCCGCCTGCTCAGCGTCGCCCTGCAGCCCGACGGCTCGACCGCGTCGGCCGATATTCTCGGCCAGACCATCAGCTTCAAGGTCGGCCTGCCGGGCCGGCACATCGTGCAGAACGCGCTCGCCGTGCTGGCGGCGGCCAAGCTTGCCGGCGCCGATCTCTGCCTCGCCGCGATGGCGCTCGCCTCGCTCGGGCCCCCCCCGGGCCGCGGCGTGCGCACGCCGCTCACGATCAAGGGCGGGCCGGCGCTCCTGATCGACGAGAGCTACAACGCCAACCCCGCCTCGATGCGCGCCGCGCTCGATGTGCTCGGCCGCATACCGGTCGAGGGACGCGGCCGGCGCATCGCCGTATTGGGCGACATGCTGGAACTCGGCGAAGCCGGGGAGGCAATGCATCGCGACCTCGCGGGCGCCGCCGGCACCGCGGCCGACCTCGTCTTCTGCGCCGGCCCGCTGATGCATGCGCTATGGGACGCGCTGCCGGCAAACCGGCGCGGCGCCTGTGCGCCCGATGCCGCGACGCTGCTGCCGCTGGTGGCCGAGCAGTTGCGCGCCGGCGACGTGCTTGTCGTCAAAGGTTCGAATGGCAGTCGTATGGGGCCTCTCGCCCGCGCGCTTGCCGAACGTTTTCGCGCAATCAGCGTGCCTGCGGAAGGTTGAATCGATGCTGCAATGGCTGGCCGAGCTCCAGGGAAGCATTCCGGCTTTCAATGTCTTCCGCTACATCACGTTTCGCACCGGCGGCGCCATCATCACCGCCCTGCTGTTCGTCTTCATGTGCGGGCCGGCGATCATCGCGCTCTTGCGCCTGAAGCAGGGCAAGGGCCAGCCGATCCGCAGCGACGGGCCGCAGTCGCACCTCCTCACCAAGAAGGGCACGCCCACAATGGGCGGGCTGATGATCTTCTCGGGGCTGATGGTGGCGACCCTGCTCTGGGGCAACCTCTCCAACATGTATGTGTGGGTGGTGCTGTTCGTCACCATCGGCTTCGGGCTGATCGGTTTCTATGACGACTATCTGAAGGTCACCAAGCAGACCCATAACGGGCTCTCCGGGCGCGCCCGCCTCGCCATCGAGGCTGTGATCGCCGGGATCGCGGTGGTGGTGATCATGAATGTCGGGCGCGCGCCGCTGTCGAGCTCGCTGGCCTTCCCGCTGTTCAAGGACCTCCTGATCGACCTTTCCTATTTCTTTGTCATCTTCGGCGCCTTCGTCATCGTCGCCGCCGGCAATGCGGTGAACCTGACCGACGGCCTCGATGGCCTCGCCATCGTGCCGGTGATGGTCGCCGCCGGCTCGTTCGGGATGATCTCCTATCTCTCCGGCAACGTGCTGTTCGCCGACTATCTGCAGATCCACTACGTCGCCGGCGCCGGCGAACTGGCAGTGATATGCGGGGCGATCATCGGCGCCGGCATCGGCTTTCTCTGGTTCAACGCCCCGCCCGCGCAGATCTTCATGGGCGACACGGGTTCTCTCGCACTCGGTGGGCTGCTCGGCACCATCGCGGTCGCCACCAAGCACGAGATCGTGCTGTGCATCATCGGCGGCCTGTTCGTGCTGGAAGCGGTGTCGGTGATCGTGCAGGTGGTCTCGTTCAAGCTCACCGGCAAGCGCGTCTTCAAGATGGCGCCGATCCACCACCATTTCGAGCAGCTCGGCTGGACCGAGCCGCAGATCGTCATCCGCTTCTGGATCATCGCCGTGGTGCTGGCGCTGATCGGCCTGTCGACGCTCAAGCTGCGCTGAGGTCGGGCTGTAGCATTGCTCTGGCTTTGCTGGAGCATTGCCATAGCCACGTCATGGCCGGGCTTGTCCCGGCCATCCACGGTTGTTCGCGCGGCAAGGTCGTGGATGCCCGGGACAAGCCCGGGCATGACGGCGTTCTGTTCTAGTCGCCGCGGACGACCTTCAGATTGCGGGCGTGGACCTCCTCATAGGGTGCGAAATAGTGCACCCCGCCGGTGGCCAGCGCCTCGGCGGCGAAGGTCTTCAGGTCCTGCCCGGCGAGCGCGTCGTCGGTGCGGGCGCGGATCAGCTTCTCTACATAGAGCTTAGTCGCCGTAATCAGCTCGGGGCCATAGCCGCCGCTCGCGATGATGCCGGGATCGCCGTGGTTCGGCAGGAGGCGCCGATAGCCCCAGGAGGCGACGCGGTCGAGCTCGGCGAGGTGCACCTCCAGCCGGTCCGGCTCGGCGACATAGGTGACGGTGTCCTCCAGCGTGTCGCCGACCAGCAGCACGCCATGATCGGGCAGGCCCAGCAGCACGCCGTCATGGCTGTGGATCTCGGCAGGACGCAGCTCGACCTCGAGCCTGCCGACGGTGAGGTCGAGAGGTCCCTCGTAGGTGAGGTGCGGCATGATCAGCGGATGGATCGGCGGCGTGCCGTGCTCCAGCTCGTCCTTGTGCGCGATCAGCGCCGCGGCGGTCAGCGCGTGGGCGATGATCTCGCAATCGGCGAACACCTCATTGCCGGCGACATGATCATCGTGCCAATGGCTCAGCAGCACCCGCATCGAGGTGACGCCGGCTTCTTCCAGCGCGCGGCGGATCGCCCTCGCATGGGTGAGCGAGATGTGGGTGTCATAGATCAGCGCCTCATGGCCATCGACCACGGCGAAGGAGGCGATGCCGAGCGCATAGGCGCCGTCGTCGAGCCAGTTCGGCTCCGTCGAATAAGCCCGCACGCCGTCGATGCGGCCGTCATAGAAGGCATAGACGTTCGGGTGCGGGCGCAAGATGCGCAGAGTCGATCCGAGCGGGGCGAGGCCGGTCATGGCTGAGGTCCGGTTTGGCGATGGGTGATTCTAGACCATCCGGCGTTTCCTTCCTCACGCAAAATACGCTAGCCAAGCGGGGAAGTGCCTCATCGCCTGAGCTTGCGAGTCGATCATGATCCCCGTCACTTCCTTCTCCGGCCGCAAGGTCGCGCTGTTCGGCCTCGGCGGCTCCGGACTCGCCACCGCCCGCGCATTGATCGCCGGCGGCGCAGATGTGCTGGCGTGGGACGATGCGGAGGCTTCGGTTGCCAAGGCGGCGGCGGAGGGGATCCCGACGGGCGATCTGCGTGAGCTCGACTGGGGTACGGTCGCGGCGCTGGTGCTGGCACCCGGCGTGCCGCTGACGCACCCCACGCCGCACTGGAGCGTCGGTCTCGCCCGCAATGCCGGGATCGAGGTGATCGGCGATATCGAGCTGTTCTGCCGCGAGCGTCGGCTCGCCTCGCGGCGCTCGCACTTCGCTGCCATCACCGGCACAAACGGCAAATCGACGACGACTGCGTTGCTCGCGCATCTGATGCGGGTCGGCGGGCGCGACGTGCAGATCGGCGGCAATTTCGGCCCTGCCATTCTCGGGCTGGAGCCGCCGAAGCCCGGCCGGGTCCATGTCGTCGAATGCTCGTCCTACCAGATCGACCTCGCGCCGACCCTTGATCCATCCGTCGGCCTCTTGCTCAATTTGTCGCCCGATCATCTCGATCGCCACGGCTCGATGGAGCATTACGCCGCGGTGAAGGAGCGGCTGATCGCCGGCGTCGAGGCCGGCGGCACCGCAGTGGTCGGCGTCGATGACGAGTGGAGCGCGGCGATCGCCGATCGCGCCGAGCAGGCCGGCGGCCATGTGGTGCGCGTGTCGGTGCGGCGGCCGCTCGCCGACGGCATCTATTTCGAGGGCAGTCAACTCGTTGTCGCTGAGGGCGGCGCCATCCGCTTCACCCTGCCGCTCGGGGGCATCGGTTCGCTGCGCGGTGCGCACAATGCGCAGAACGCCGCCGCCGCCTTTGCCGCGGCGCGGGCGCTCGGCCTCGCGCCGGAAGTGATCGCGGTGGCGATGAAGAGCTTCCCCGGCCTCGCCCATCGCATGGAAGAGGTGCGGCGGATCGGCGACGTGCTGTTCGTCAATGATTCCAAGGCGACCAATGCCGATGCGGCCGAGCGTGCGCTCTCCTCCTTCGAGGACGTGTTCTGGATCGCCGGCGGCAAGTCGAAGGCCGGCGGCATCGAGCCCCTGGCGCCTTATTTCCCGCGGGTGCGCAAGGCGTACCTGATCGGCGAGGCGGCGGAGGAGTTCGCCAGGACGCTCGACGGCAAAGTGCCGTTCGAGATCGTCGGCACACTCGACGCCGCAGTGCCCGTCGCCGCCCGCGACGCCGCGGCCTCGGGCCTCCAGCACCCGGTGGTGTTGCTGTCGCCAGCCTGCGCGAGCTTCGACCAGTTCCGCAATTTCGAGGTGCGCGGCGACCATTTCCGTAGCTTGGTCAATAATATCCCGGTTGCGTAGCGCTAGTGCCGTCTACCGGGCGAAATCGGGGTGATGGCGGAGAGCGGACTCATGAGGTCGACGGCGGGGTAGCTTCCTCCTGTATCACCGGCCATCGGTCGTCATGGCCGGGCTTGTCCCGGCCATCCACGGTTGTGCCTTCGTCGCGGGCGTGGATCTCCGGGACAAGCCTGGGGATGACGGTTGTTCTTGAGAGGCTTTTGCGTCGAGCGACTTTTTCACCCCTTTAACCCCGCATCAACCCTAACTCATCGATATTTACCGAACGGGCGGTTCCGCCGGCCGATCCCGCTCGCCATCTGCCCTGCCGCCCCTTCCGGAGAGTTGCGTACCATGATCTCGCGTGCCGAACGGACGGTGCTCGGCGAATGGTGGTGGACCGTTGACCGTCTGCTGCTCGGGGCGCTCGCCGCGCTCATGGTCACCGGCATCGTGCTGGCGCTCGCTGCCAGCCCGCCGATTGCGGCGCGGCTCGGCATCGCCGATCCGTTCCATTTCGTGAACCGGCAGGTGATCTTCCTGATCCCGGCGCTCGCCGTGCTGATCGGCACCTCGTTCCTCTCCCCGCGCGCGCTCAGGCGCCTTTCGCTGGTTCTGTTCCTGGTCTTTCTGGCGATGCTGTTCGCGACGCTGGTGCTCGGCGCCGAGGTAAAGGGCTCGCGGCGCTGGATCACGCTCGCCGGCATGACCATCCAGCCCTCGGAATTCCTGAAACCCAGCTTCGTCATCATCGCCGCCTGGCTGTTCTCGGAAAGCGTGCGGCGGCCGGAAATGCCGGGTCAGGTCCTCGCTTTCGGCCTGCTCGGCGTCGTCATCACGCCCTTGGTGCTGCAGCCGGACTTCGGCCAGACCATGCTGGTCTCGCTGGTGTGGGGCAGCTTGTTCTTCCTCGCCGGACTGCGCATCGTCTGGGTGGTGGGGCTGGGCGGCGTCGGCGCCTTCGGCCTGTTCGCGGCCTATACGATGGTGCCACATGTCACCCAGCGCATCGACCGCTTCCTCAATCCGGATTCCGGCGACACCTACCAGATCGACCTCGCCATCGACAGCTTCCTGCATGGTGGCTGGTTCGGGCAGGGGCCGGGCGAGGGCACCTTCAAACGCATATTGCCGGACGGCCATACCGACTTCATCTTCGCCGTGGCCGGCGAGGAGTTCGGCGCCCTGCTGTGCCTGATGCTGGTCGGGCTGTTCGCCTTCATCGTGCTGAGGGCATTGTCCCACGCCATGGAGAACGAGGATCCGTTCATCCGCTTCGCAGTGTCGGGGCTCGCCATGCTGTTCGGGCTGCAATCGGCTATCAACATGATGGTCAATCTGCATCTGATGCCGGCCAAGGGCATGACGCTGCCCTTCGTCTCCTATGGCGGCTCCTCGCTTCTCTCGCTGGCTTATGGCATGGGCATGCTGATCGCACTCACGCGACGTCGCCCGAAGAGCGCGACGCTCGCCGAGCTCGAACGCCTCGGCACCAGGCTCGGGGCGAAGCCCGCCTGACGCGACGCCCGGAACGGACATCCCATGAGTGCTGAGAATCCCAGCGCCGACAAGCCTCTCGTCCTGATCGCCGCCGGCGGCACCGGCGGCCATCTGTTTCCGGCCGAGGCGCTGGCCGGCGCGCTCAGCGCGCGCGGCATACTGGTCGATCTCGCCACCGACGAGCGCGCGGCGCGCTATGCCGGGCAATTCCCGGCGCGGAAGCTCCACGTGCTGCCGGCCGACACCATGCGCGGGCGCTCGCCCATGGCGCTGTTCCGCACCGCCATTGCGCTCGGCACCGGCGTCGGTATGGGCCTCAAGCTGATGCGGCATCTGAAGCCCGCTGCGGTGATCGGCTTCGGCGGCTATCCCACCCTCCCGCCGGTGATGGCGGCGGCGCTGGTGCGGCGCCCGACCCTGATCCATGAGGCGAACGGGGTGATGGGGCGGGCCAATGCGCTGCTGGCGCCGCGCGTCACCGCCATCGCCACCGGCTATCCCGGCATCGTCGACAAGGATGAGCGCCTCAGGGCCAAGGCGCACCACACCGGCAATCCGGTGCGCCCGGCGGTGCGCGAGGCAGCGAGCCTGCCCTTTGCCGCGCCGCAGGCGGGCGAGCCCTTCGAGCTTCTGGTGTTCGGCGGCAGTCAAGGCGCGCGGATCATGAGCGAGATCGTGCCCGCCGCGCTCGAATGGCTGCAGCCGCAGGTGCGCGCGCGGCTGCGCGTCATCCAGCAGAGCCGGCCGGAGGACATCGATCTCGTCCGCGCCACCTATGCGCGGCTCGGCGTCGCCTGCGAACTGGCGCCGTTCTTCACGGATCTGCCGGCGCGCATGGCCAAGGCGCACCTCGTGGTGGGGCGCTCCGGGGCCTCCACCGTGGCGGAACTGTGCGTCATCGGCCGCCCCTCGGTGCTGGTGCCGCTGCCGCATGCGCTCGATCAGGACCAGCTCGCCAATGCCACGGCTCTCTCCAGGGCCGGCGGCGCGCTGCTGATGCCGCAGGATGAGTTCACCCCGCAGCGCTTCGCCGACGAACTGACCCGTCTCGCCAATGAGCCGGACCATCTTGTCGCCATGGCGGAGGCCGCCAAGGCGATGGGACGGGCGGATGCGGCGGAGCGGCTCGCCGACCTCGTGATCCGCATTGCCAATATTACCGTTTCGGGGGCCGGGGATGACGCCGCGGCATAGCTCGTTTATTCCTCCGACCAGTTCGCGGGTCGGCGCCCGCCGCCTAGGGAACACCTGCGCATGAAGCTTCCGCTGTCACTCGGCCCCATTCATTTCGTCGGTATCGGCGGCATCGGCATGAGCGGCATTGCCGAGGTGCTGCACAATCTCGGCTACACGGTGCAGGGCTCCGACGTCGCCGAGAGCGCCAACGTCAAGCGCCTCACCGAGAAGGGCATCGCGGTCAGGATCGGCCATACCGCGGAGAATCTCGACGGCGCCGAAGTCCTGGTGGTGTCCTCCGCCATCAAGCGCGACAATCCAGAGCTCGCCGCGGCCCGGGCGAAGCGCCTGCCGGTGGTGCGGCGCGCGGAGATGCTGGCCGAGCTGATGCGGCTGAAGAGCTGCGTCGCCATTGCCGGCACCCATGGCAAGACCACGACGACCTCGCTGGTGGCGACCCTGGTCGATGCCGGCGGGCTCGACCCGACCGTCATCAATGGCGGCATCATCAATGCCTATGGCACCAATGCCCGGCTCGGCGGCGGCAACTGGATGGTGGTCGAGGCGGACGAGAGCGACGGCACCTTCCTGAAGCTGCCGGCCGAGGTCGCTATCGTCACCAATATCGACCCCGAGCACCTCGACCACTTCAAGACCTTCGACGCAGTGAAGGAGGCCTTTCGCGCCTTCGTCGAGAACGTGCCGTTCTACGGTTTCGCGGTGATGTGCACCGACCATCCGGTGGTGCAGGCGCTGGTGGGGCGCATCGAGGACCGCCGCGTCATCACCTACGGCGCCAATCCGCAGGCGGATGTGCGCATCACCGATATCGACCTGCGCGGCGGACAGAGCAAGTTCAGCGTGCTGTTCCGCGACCGCGAGGGAGCTGTCGTCCACGAACTGCGCGACCTGGTGCTGCCGATGCCGGGCCACCACAATGCGCTGAATGCCACCGCGGCGGTTGCGGTGGCACGCGAGCTCGGCATTCCCGACGAGCGGATCCGCTCGGCGCTGGCCGGCTTCGGCGGGGTGAAGCGTCGCTTCACCCGGACCGGGATCTGGAACGGCGTCACCATCTTCGACGATTACGGCCACCATCCGGTGGAGATCGCCGCGGTGCTGCGCGCCGCGCGGGCCTCGACCGAGGGCCAGGTGATCGCGGTGGTGCAGCCGCATCGCTATACAAGGTTGCAATCGCTGTTCGACCAGTTCTCCACCTGTTTCAACGATGCCGACCACGTCATCGTCGCCGAGGTCTATGCCGCCGGCGAGACGCCGATCCTGGGGATCGACCGCGACCATCTGGTCGACGCGCTGCGCGCCCGCGGCCACCGCTCGGTGATCCCGCTGCCGGCGCCCGACGCGCTGGCCGGCCTGGTGAAGGGCCTCGCCAGGCCGGAGGACTATGTCGTCTGCCTCGGGGCGGGCAACATCACCCAATGGGCCTATGCGCTGCCGAAGGAACTGGAGGGGTGAGCGCGCTCGCCACCTCCACGCCGTCATGGCCGGGCTTGTCCCGGCCATCCACGGTTATGCAATCCGTCGCTCTCCGTTCGTGGATGGCCGGGCAAAGCCGAGGCTGTTGCCTCGGCGTCTTTCCGCCGATCGCGACCGGAGGTCGCCTTTGCCCGGCCATGACGCGTCAGTTAGCGGCAAATGTCCTCATAAAGGTCCCGCCATTCGGTGTTGGACGCCAGGATGAGCCGGGCTTTCCAGGTTCGCGACCAGTGCTTGATGTTCTTCTCCCGCTGAATCGCGACAGAGATATCGTCGTGCCGTTCGAAATAGACCAGATGCTTGATGCCATATCGACGCGTGAAGCCGTCAGCGACGCCTTCCCGATGCTCCCACACGCGGCGCACCAGATCGGACGTCACGCCCACGTACAGAGGTCCGTTCGGCCGATTGGTCAGAATGTAGACGAAGCTCCCGCTCATGGTACCAGCGTGGCAGCCGTGGATGGCCGGGACAAGCCCGGCCATGACGAGGTCCGGCCATGAGCTTTCCGGATATCACCGGCGAGCTCGCCGCCCTCATGCCCTCCTTGCGCGGGCGGATGATCCCCAACCAGCCGCTGGCGGATCTCACCTGGTTCCGGGTCGGCGGGCCGGCGCAAATTCTGTTCTCGCCGGCGGACGAGGCCGACCTTGGCTATTTCCTCGCCCACTTGCCGGCGGACATCCCGGTCACGGTGATCGGGCTCGGCTCCAACCTCATCGTGCGCGACGGCGGGGTCGAGGGGGTCGTCATCCGGCTCGGGCGCGGCTTCAACGAGATCACGGTCGAGGACGGCCACCGCCTCAGGGTCGGCACCGGGGTGCCGGATGTGAAGGTCGCGAGGGCCGCGGCGGATGCCGGCATTGACGGGCTCGCCTTCTATCGCGGCATTCCCGGCGGCATCGGCGGGGCGCTGCGCATGAATGCGGGGGCCCACCATGGCGAGACCAAGGACTGCCTGATCGAGGCCCGGGCGGTGGACCGCGCGGGGGCGCTCCACGTGCTGGCGAACGGCGATTTCGGATTTCACTACCGGCATTCCGGAGCGCCGTCGGATTTCATCTTCACCTCGGCGCTCTATCAGGGCCGGCCGGGCGAGCCGGCTTCCATCCTCGCCGAGATGGACCGCATCACCGCGGCGCGCGAGGCCTCGCAGCCGATCCGCGAGAAGACCGGAGGCTCCACCTTCAAGAACCCGCCCGGCAACAAGGCCTGGCAACTGGTCGATGCTGCCGGCTGCCGCGGCCTCAAGCTCGGCGCGGCGCAGGTGTCGCAGATGCACTGCAATTTCCTCATCAATACCGGCGGCGCCACCGCGGCCGAGATCGAGGGGCTCGGCGAGGAGGTGCGTCGCCGGGTCAAGGCGAATTCCGGCGTCGAGCTGGAATGGGAGATCAAGCGGATCGGCGTTCCGGCGTCGTAACCGTTCGATCGGGGAGAAAGCCATGTCGAAGCATGTCGCCGTCCTGATGGGCGGCTGGTCGGCCGAACGCGAGGTGTCGCTGCGCTCGGGGGCAGCCTGCGCCGCCGCGCTGGACAGCCTCGATGCCGGCTACCGCATCACCAGGGTCGATGTCGGGCGCGACATTGCCGAGGTGCTGTCCCGCCTCAAGCCCGATGTCGCCCTGAACCTGCTGCACGGCCGGCCGGGCGAGGACGGCATGATGCAGAGCGTGCTGGAGATCCTGCAGATCCCGTATTCGCATTCGGGCGTGCTGGCCTCGGCGCTCGCCATGGACAAGGCGCAGGCCAAGATCATCATGGCCGCGCATGGCGTCCCGGTCGCCGACGGGCTGACGGTGTCGCGATTCGAGGCGGCGAGCGAGCACGTGCTGCCGCGCCCCTATGTGCTCAAACCGGTGGCGGAAGGCTCCTCGGTCGGCGTCTTCATCGTACGGGAGGACATGGATCATCCTCCGCAAGAGTTAACGCGCGACGACTGGACCCACGGTGATTTGCTTCTGGCGGAGCCCTACATCCCCGGATTGGAGCTCACCTGCGCCGTCATGGGCGATACCCCGCTCGGCGTCATAGAAATTCAGTCCGAGCTAAGCTTCTATGATTACGAAGCAAAATACGCTCCGGGCGGTTCCCGCCACATTCTGCCTGCTAAAATTTTACCTAATATTTACCAAAAGGTCCGGATGCTGTCCCTCACGGCGCACCGCGCGCTCGGCTGTCGGGGGATCAGCAGGTCGGACTTCCGCTACGACGACCGGACCGGAGACGAATCCGGCCTGGTCTGTCTGGAGGTCAACACGCAACCCGGTATGACCGAGACGTCGCTCGTGCCCGAGCTGGCGGCCCATGCGGGCCATTCGTTCGGCGAGCTTGTGAGATGGATGGTGGAGGACGCATCGCTCGACCGCTGACCCCCCGGCAGACGCCGGCAGGGGGAGGGGCGGGCGCATCCTCGGAGTACGAATCGCGTGCGCGCGCCTCGCAGCGCCGCTTCACGCGGCCGGCGGTGGTGCGGCATGGCGAGGACGGCCCGCGGCTGCCGGATCGTCTCGTGATCGGCACCAAGCGGCTGATCGTGAGCCTGTCCGGCTCGTATCTCGCGGAGGGCGGCGGCAAGTGGCTGCTCGCCGCGTTCTTCGCCGCGACCGCCACTTACGGCGCCTATCAGGGTGGCCATATCCCCGCGGTGATGGAATCCGGCCGCGATGTCGCGGACGTCGCCGCCAACATCGCCGGCTTCAAGATCAAGACCATCAACCTCTCCGGCCAGAATCACGTCACCCCCAGCGAGATTCTCGCCACCGCCGGCATCAAGCCGACCTCTTCGCTGCCGATGCTCGACGCCGAACTGGCGCGCACCCGGCTCGAGGAGCTCGCCTGGATCAAGCGCGCCACGGTGCAGAAGCTCTACCCCGACCGCCTCGACATCCAGATCGTCGAGCGCGAGGGCTTCGCGCTCTGGCAGAAGGACGGCAAGATCAATGTCATCGCCCGTGACGGCACGGTGATCGCGCCCTATTCGGACGATCCGCGCTATGTGAACCTGCCGATCGTGGTCGGCGACGGTGCGCAGAAGCATGTCGGCGAGATCGTCGAGGCGCTGCAACTGGTGCCCGGTGTGCGTGCCCAGGTACGCGCGGCGATCCGCGTCGCCGACCGCCGCTGGACGCTGAAGATGCGCAACGGCATCGATGTGCGCCTTCCCGAGAAGGGCCTCGAAGAGAGCCTGGCGCAGCTCGCCATGCTCGACCGCGACAAGCAGATCCTCACCCGGGACATCACTGTGATCGATCTGCGCCTGCCGGACCGTGTCTCGGTCCGCCTTTCCGATGCCGCCTACGAGGCCCGCCAGGCCGAGATCAAGGCGAAGGCCAAGGCCGCGAAGAAGGGGGGCAACACGTGAGACCCCGCCGCCTCTTCGAGGTTGCCCCCAAGATGCGCCCGCTGCCGGCCCGCCGCACCAGCGTGGTCGGCGTGCTCGACATCGGCACGTCGAAGATCGTCTGCCTGATCGCCCGGCTGAAGCCGCGCGATGCCAGCGACATGCTGCGCCGCCGTACCCATACGGTGGAGATCCTCGGCATCGGCCACACCCGCGCCCACGGCATGAAGGGCGGCGCGGTGGTCGACATGGCGCGCGCCGAGCACGCTATCCGCCACGCGGTGGATGCCGCCGAGCGCATGGCCGGAATGCAGATCGCCTCGGTGCTGGTCTCCATGGCCGGCGGCCGGCTCGGCTCCGAACATTATGTCGCCGAGGTCGAGCTGCCGGAGCCGGCGGTCGCCGAGGGCGACATCCGCCGGGTGCTCGACGCCGCCTCGACCTTCGCGGTTGGCGACGGCCGGGCGGTGATGCACGCGCTCCCCGTCGGCTACAAGATCGACTCGGTGAGCGGCATCGCCGAGCCGCGCGGCATGCTGGGGCGCCGGCTCGGGGTCGACCTGCACGTCGTCACCGGCGACGTCTCCGCGGTGCGCAACCTGCTGCTCTGCATCGAGCGCTGCCATCTCGGCGTCGAGGCGATGGTCGCCGCGCCCTATGCGGCCGCGCTCGCGACGCTGACCGACGACGAGACCGAGCTCGGCGTGACGCTGATCGATCTCGGCGCCGGCACCACCACGGTCTCGGTCGTCTCCAACGGCCATTTCGTCCATGTCGACGGCATCGCGGTGGGCGGCCAGCACATCACCAATGACGTGGCGCGCGGCCTTTCCACCCGCGTCGCCGACGCCGAGCGGCTGAAGGTGCTGCATGGCGGCGTCACCGCCATCGCTGCCGACGACCGCGAGATGCTTACCGTGCCGTCCATCTCGGACGATGAGCGCGACCTGCCGCAGGCGATGCCGAAATCGAAGCTGCTCGGCATCATCCGCCCACGCGTCGAGGAAATCATGGAGCTGGTGCGGGACCGCCTGGTCGCGTCCGGCCACGCGGCGGACGCCGGCCGCCGCATCGTCCTCACCGGCGGCGCGGCGCAGCTCACCGGGCTCACCGAGATCGTCGGCCAGATCCTCGGGCCGCAGGTGCGCATCGGCCGCCCGCTCGGCATTTCCCGCCTTCCGGAGGCGGCGCGCGGCGCGCCGTTCGCGGTGGCGGCGGGGCTTCTGGTCTATCCGCAGGTCGCCGGCCTCGAGCATTTCGAGGCGGGGCGGCGGCGCGCCGGCGATGCGGGCGCGGACGGCTACTTCTCGCGCGTCGGGCACTGGCTTCGGGAGGCCTTCTGACGTGAACCACTCCAGCCGCGCCGGCGGAACCGGCACTACAGGGAACGAGACGGGTCTTGGACCCGCCGGCGTAAAGGGACGATAGCGATGACGATCAATCTCCAGGTGCCTGATATCCGTGAACTGCGTCCTCGCATCACCGTCTTCGGTGTGGGCGGCGCCGGCAGCAACGCCGTGAACAACATGATCACGGCAGGCCTGTCGGGGGTCGACTTCGTCGTCGCCAACACCGACGCGCAGGCGCTCACCCTGTCCAAGGCGGAGCGCATCGTGCAGATGGGCGTCGCGGTGACCGAAGGCCTCGGCGCCGGCTCGCAGCCGGAAGTCGGCCGCGCCGCCGCCGAAGAGGCGCTCGACGAGATCCGCGATCACCTCGCCGGCGCGCACATGGTGTTCATCACCGCCGGCATGGGCGGGGGCACCGGCACCGGCGCCGCCCCGGTCATCGCCCGCGCCGCCCGCGAGCTCGGCATCCTCACCGTCGGCGTCGTCACCAAGCCCTTCCACTTCGAGGGCCAGCGCCGCATGCGCATCGGCGAGATGGGCATCGGCGAACTGCAGAAGGGCGTCGACACCCTCATCGTCATCCCGAACCAGAACCTGTTCCGGGTGGCGAATGAGCGCACCACCTTCGCCGACGCCTTCGCGATGGCGGACCAGGTGCTCTATTCCGGCGTCGCCTGCATCACCGACCTGATGGTGAAGGAAGGCCTCATCAATCTCGACTTCGCCGACGTCCGCGCCGTGATGCGCGAGATGGGCAAGGCGATGATGGGCACCGGCGAAGCCTCCGGCGACAAGCGCGCGCTGCACGCCGCCGAGGCCGCCATCGCCAATCCGCTGCTCGACGAAGTCTCGATGCGCGGCGCCCGCGGCCTGCTGATCTCGATTACCGGCGGCAAGGACCTGACGCTGTTCGAGGTCGACGAGGCGGCGACCCGCATCCGCGAGGAAGTCGACCCCGACGCCAACATCATCCTCGGCGCCACCTTCGACGAGACGCTCGAGGGCCTGATCCGCGTGTCGGTGGTGGCCACCGGGATCGACCCGGCGGTGATCCCCGAGCAGATCCCGCACGGCCTGTCCACCCTTGCCGACATCGGCGGGCGCCGGGTGTCGAACGCCGGCCGCGCTGCGGTCGAGGCGCGTCGCGATGCGGCGCTGCGCTCGGTCGCCTCCGCCCTGGCGGACGACTACAGCGCCGGCAACGAGGGTTTCGAGCCGACCTTCGCCCAGCCGACCCGCGGCGAGCACGTCTATGCGACGGAGGCCCACCACGAGGCCCAGCACTATGCGCAGGCCCACCACGCTCCGGCGACGGCGATCGACGACGTCACCATTCGCCAACAGGCGCCGAAGCCCGCGCTCTATGTCGAGCCCGAGCAGGCGGCCGCGCCCGCGCACTACGAGGATGACGCGCACCAGCCCTTCATCCCGCCGCAGGCCGAGCGCACCGAGAGCCGCGTGCCGCGCATGCCGCGCGTGGACGAACTGCCGATGCCGGCGCAGAACCAGATCCGTGCCGCTCGTGGCGAGCTGCCGGACCACGCCCAGCACGCCGAGAAGAAGCGGATGACCCTGCTGCAGCGCCTCGCCAATGTCGGCCTCGGCCGTCGCGAGGAGGAAGAGGAAGTGGACCCGCCGGCGGAACTGCGCCCGATGGTGCGCCGCGCTCCGCAGCAGGCTCCGGCGCATCAGGAAGGCCGCCCGCTCGCCGACATGCGTCCCGAGGCCAACTCGGAATTCGCCAAGCGGCCGCAGGGCGCGCGTCTCGACCAGCATGGCCGTCCCGTGGCGGCACGTCCGGCCGAGGAGGACCACCTCGACATCCCGGCGTTCCTGCGTCGCCAGGGCTGAGTCGCCATCGCAAACTGAAACATGGCGTAACAAAGCCGCCAAAACGACCAAACGCCCGGAGCCTGCTCCGGGCGTAACTTATTGTAAACGCTTGGATAGTAGAAATAGTGTGCCTTTCGGGCAACGGTTACAGACGGTAAACAAGCGTGATTTGGCCCGAAACCACCCCATCGGTAACGTGCTGACAACAACAAGTCGCAGGCGGTGATTCGGTTCCGACACTGAAATCCTGCGGCTCAATGATGATGGTTACGGGGCAGTTTTGGGGAGAGAGCGGCACGTCGCGAAGGCGATACATGTCCGCTCTTTGGGTCTGGAATGAATGCTGTAAGGCAGACTACCATCGCTGATAACGTCGCACTCGCTGGCGTTGGCGTCCATTCTGGCAAGGTTGCCCGTCTCAGCATCGCCCCGGCGCCAGCCGATACCGGCATCCTGTTCCGCCGCTCCGATTCCTCGCAGTCCGTCCGCGCCTCGCACCGCGCCGTCCGCGGCAGCGACCTTGCCACCGTGCTGCGCGACGAGGCCGGCCCCGCCGTCTCCACCGTCGAGCATCTGCTGGCCTGCTTCTCCGGCCTCGGCATCGACAATGCGCTGGTCGAGATCGACGGGCCGGAAGTGCCGATCCTCGATGGCAGCGCCGAGGCGTTCGTCTCCGCCTGCGATGAGGCGGGCATCGTCGAGACCGACCGCGCCCGCCGCTATCTCAAGGTCCTCAAGCCGGTGCGGGTCGAGACCGAGCACGGCTTCGGCGAGCTCTCGCCTTATGATGCCGGCTTCCGCGTCGAGATCGAGATCGATTTCGCCCACGCCGCCATCGGCCGCCAGCGCTATGCGGCGACGCTCACGCCGTCGGTGTTCCGCAAGGAGCTCTCCCGCGCCCGCACCTTCGGCTTCATGCGCGACGTCGAGAAGCTGTGGCAGGCCGGCTATGCGCTCGGCGCCTCGCTCGACAACACCATCTGCCTCGACGAGGACCGCGTGGTGAACGAGAGCGGCCTTCGCTATTCCGACGAATTCGTGCGCCACAAGGCGCTCGACGCGATCGGCGACCTCGCGCTCGGCGGCATGCCGCTGATGGCGCGCTACCGCTCCTATCGCGGCGGCCACCGGCTGAACTTCGCGGTGGTCGATGCCCTGCTCGCCGACCGCTCGGCCTATGAGATCGTCGAGGCCCGTCTGCCCGCCAGCCGCAATCTGCGCGGCCATGCCGGCTTCGGTGTCGCGGTGGCGGTGCCGGCCTACGCGCCGGAACTGTGAAGGCCGTCACTGCGCGGCAACACCCCGGCGCTTCGTCCACATCCCTGCAGGCTCTCGCCTTATTCCCGACCGAAAGCCTCTTTAGCCGCTCTGTCCAGGGTTTTGCGCGGGCGGGCGACCGTCGCGCAGGGCGAGCAGCTCGGCAGCGGGGCAGAAATTCGTGATGCGTCTTCTCAACCTCTCGCAGGGCGCTTCGCCCGAACCCAGCCGCCTCCGCGGCACGGCGCGCCTCATCGCACTCGCCATGCTGGGCTTCAGCCTCGCCGGCTGCGCCGGCATGTTCGACAAGAAGGAAGACGATGTCGTCATCTCCGACGAGCCGGCGGAGAAGATCTACAATGAGGGCCTGACCCTCATGAACAAGGAAGAGTACGAGGACGCCGCCAAGCGCTTCGAGGACGTCGACCGTCAGCATCCCTATTCGGAGTGGTCGCGCAAGGCGCTGCTGATGCTCGCTTATGTGAACTATACGCGCGGCGAGTACACCGAGTGCATCTCCGCCGCGAAGCGCTATATCGCGCTGCATCCCGGCAGCCCGGACGCCGCCTATGCGCAGTTCCTGATGGCGTCGGCTATGTACGACCAGATTCCGGACATTTCGCGCGACCAGCAGGGCACGCAGCGCGCAATCGAGGCGCTGCAGGACGTCGTCCGCAAATACCCGAACTCCGAATATGCCGTGAGCGCCAAGAAGAAGCTCACCATCGCGCAGGATCAGATCGCCGGCAAGGAGATGATGGTCGGGCGCTATTATCTCGAGCAGCGCAACTACACCGGCGCCATCAACCGCTTCAAGGTCGTCGTCACCCAGTATCAGACGACGCGGCATGTCGAGGAGGCGCTGTACCGCCTCACCGAAGCCTATATGGCGCTCGGCATCGTCCCGGAGGCGTCGACCTCCGCCGCAGTGCTTGGCTACAATTTCCCGGACAGCCCCTGGTACAAGGACGCCTACAAGCTGGTGCAGTCGCGCGGCGTCGACCCGCAAGTGAACGAGGCGTCCTGGATCGCCAAGGCGTTCAAGAAGGTCGGCCTCAGCGCGGGATGATCGGGCCGGGTGGGGCTGGGCGTCCGCCGGCTTGAACTGCTAGAAGGTATTGACCGCCCGTTGCGGATTCGTTCCGGAGCCTTCTCATGCTCGCCGCCCTGTCGATCCGGGACATCGTGCTGATCGAGCGGCTCGACCTCGCCTTCCAGCCCGGGCTCACCGTGCTGACCGGAGAGACCGGTGCCGGCAAGTCGATCCTGCTCGACGCCTTCACTCTCGCGCTCGGCGGACGCGGCGACGGCTCGCTGGTGCGCCAGGGCGCCGCGCAGGGCCAGGTGACGGCGGAATTCGACATCGCCACCGATCATCCCGCCCGCGCCTTGCTGACGGAAGCCGGCATCGAGGATGAGGGCTCGCTGGTGCTGCGCAGGGTGCAGCATGCCGACGGGCGGACGCGGGCCTTCGTCAATGACCAGTCGGTCTCCGCCCAGATGCTGCGGGCGCTCGGCCGGCGCCTCGTCGAGATCCACGGCCAGCATGACGACCGGGCGCTGGTCGATCCGGCATCGCACCGCTCGCTGCTCGATGCCTATGGTGGGCTGAGCGATTCCGCCGCCGAGGTCGGCGTGCTGTGGCGCACCCTGCGCGCGGCGCGCAGCGAGGCCGAGGCCGAGCGCGCCCGGCTCGCCGAGGCCGGCCGCGAGGCCGACTATATCCGCCATGCCGTCGAGGAGCTTTCGAAGCTCTCCCCCGAGCCCGGCGAGGAGGCGCGGCTCGCCGACCGTCGCGCCGAGATGATGCGCTTCGAGAAGATCGCCACCGATCTATCCGAGGCGCAGGATGCCATTTCCGGCCCCGCGTCCCCGGTACCGGGCCTTGCCTCGGCGGTGCGGCGGCTGGAGCGGCGGGCCGGGGAGGCGGAAGCTCTGGTGCGGCCGGCGGTCGAGGCCATCGATGCAGCGCTGAACGCGCTGGAAACCGCCCGCCTGCACCTCGACGCCGCGCTTGCCGAGACCGATTTCGATCCGCGCGAACTGGAGCGCATCGAAGAGCGGCTGTTCGCCCTGCGCGGCGCCGCGCGGAAATATGCCTGCTCGGTCGAGTATCTGCCGACGGTCGCCGCGCGCTTCGCCGATTCGCTCGACGCCCTCGACCATGGCGCCGAACGGCTGAAGGCGCTCGACGCCCGTGCCGCGGAAGCGGAGGCGATCTATCGCCGCGCCGCCGCCGGGCTGTCGCAGCGCCGGCATGCGGCTGCCGCCGCGCTGGACGAGGCGGTGAATGCCGAATTGCCGCCCTTGAAGCTCGAGCGTGCCCGCTTCACCACGGACGTCCAGACCGACGAGGCCGAGGGACAGGCCGACGGCTATGACCGGATCGAGTTCTGGGTGCGCACCAATCCCGGCACCCGTCCCGGCCCGATGATGAAGGTCGCCTCCGGCGGCGAGCTCGCCCGTTTCCTGCTGGCGCTCAAGGTGGTGCTTGCCGACAAGGGTTCCGCGCCGACCCTGGTGTTCGACGAGATCGACACCGGAGTCGGCGGCGCGGTGGCGGATGCCATCGGCGCGCGGCTGAAGCGCCTCGCCGAGCGGGTGCAGGTCGTCGCCGTGACCCATGCGCCGCAGGTGGCGGCGCGGGCCGGCAATCATTTCCGCATCGCCAAGGAAGCACTCGCCGATCTCGACCGGGTGGCGACGCGTGTCGCCCCGCTTGCGCCCGACCATCGCCGCGAGGAAATCGCGCGCATGCTCTCCGGCGCCGAAGTCACCTCGGAAGCACGTGCGGCCGCAGACCGGCTGCTCAAGGAATCCGTCAAGTAGTCCGCCATGGCCACAGATACCGCGCGCCCATCTGATCCCGATGTCGCCACGCTGACCGCCGATGCGGCGGCGAAGGAGCATGCAAGGCTCGGCGACGAGATCGCCGCCCATGACAGGCGCTACTATCAGGACGACGCGCCGACCGTCTCCGACGCCGAATATGACGCGCTGCGCCGGCGCTACGAGGCGATCGAGGATGCCTTTCCGGAACTGAAGGGCATAGACAGCCTTTCCGAGAAGGTCGGCGCCACGCCGTCCGCGAAATTCGCCAAGATCCGCCACGCGGTGCCGATGCTCTCGCTCGGCAATGCCTTCGCGGGCGAAGAGGTGGAAGAGTTCGTCGCCCGCATACGCCGCTTCCTGGGCCTGGGTGCGGACGCCGAGATCGCCATGACCGCCGAGCCCAAGATCGACGGCTTGTCCTGCTCGCTGCGCTATGAGAACGGCCGGCTGATGGTGGCGGCGACGCGCGGCGACGGCTTCGAGGGCGAGGACGTCACGCAGAACGTGCGCACCATTTCCGAAGTGCCGCAGCAGCTGAGCGCGAAGGATGTGCCTGCGGTGTTCGAGGTGCGCGGCGAGGTCTATATGCGCCACGCCGATTTCGCCGCGATGAACGAGCGGCAGGCGGCGGCCAGCAAGCCGCTCTTTGCCAATCCGCGCAATGCCGCGGCGGGGAGCCTGCGCCAGCTCGATCCGAAGATCACCGCGAGCCGCCCCTTGCACTTCTTCGCCTATGCCTGGGGCGAGGTGAGCGAGGGCGGCCTTCCCGCCGACACGCAGTCCGGTGTCATCGCGGCGTTCAAGCGCTGGGGCCTGCCGACCAATCCGCTCACCGTGGTGTGCCGCTCGGCAGAGGAACTGCTGGCGCACTACCACATGATCGAGGAGCGGCGCGCCGGCCTCGGCTACGACATTGACGGTGTGGTCTACAAGGTCGACAGCCTCGCGCTGCAGCGCCGGCTCGGCTTCGTCTCGCGCTCGCCCCGCTGGGCCTTGGCGCACAAATTCCCGGCGCAGCGCGCCATCACCCAGCTCGAGCGGATCGAGATCCAGGTCGGGCGCACCGGAGCGCTGACCCCGGTCGCCAAACTCACCCCGATCACGGTCGGTGGCGTCGTGGTGTCGAACGCCTCGCTGCACAATGAGGACTACATCAAGGGCATTGGCGGAGGCGGCGAACCGATCCGCGGCGGCGTCGACATCAGGGTCGGCGACTGGGTGGTGATCCAGCGCGCCGGCGACGTCATCCCGCAAGTCGTCGGCGTCGAACTGGAGCGCCGGCCGCCGGACGCCAAAGCCTACGAGTTCCCGACGCTCTGCCCGGTCTGCCACAGCCATGCGGTGCGCGAGGAAGGCGAGGTGGTCAGGCGCTGCACCGGCGGCCTGATTTGCGCGGCGCAAGCGGTGGAGCGCATCCGCCATTTCGTCTCACGCGACGCCTTCGACATTGAAGGGCTCGGCGAGAAGCAGGTGCAGGCCTTCTATGAATGGGGACTGGTGAAGCAGCCCGCTGACATCTTTACTCTTGCCGCCCGCGATGCCGAGCCGGGTGCGCTGACCAGGCTGAAGAATCGCGACGGCTGGGGCGAGACCTCGGCCCGGAACCTGTTCGCCGCCATCGAGGCGCGGCGGCGCGTGCCGGTGAACCGCTTCCTCTATGCGCTCGGCATCCGCCATGTCGGCGAGACCAACGCCAAGCGGCTGCTGCGCCATTACGGCACTGTCGAAGCGCTGCGCGAGGCGGCGCTCAGTGCGGTGCCGCCGGGCGAGGAGCACCCCAAAGGCAATGACGCCTGGGCCGAGATGGTGGCTACCGAGGGCATCGGCGCCGTGGTTGCCGAGGCGGTGGTCGATTTCTTCGCCGAACCGAACAACCAGGCGGCGCTCGACGCCCTGTTGAAGGAGGTGACGCCGGAGCCGATGGAGGCGGTCGCCTCGGGAGGCGCGGTGGCCGGCAAGACGGTGGTGTTCACCGGGGCGCTGGAGAAGATGACCCGCGACGAGGCCAAGGCGATGGCCGAGCGCCTCGGCGCCAAGGTCGCGGGATCGGTCTCGAAGAAGACCGATTACGTGGTGGCCGGCGCGGATGCCGGCTCCAAGCTCGCCAAGGCGCGCGAACTCGGCGTCGCGGTGCTGAGCGAGGATGAATGGCTGGATCTGGCGGGTGGGTAGAAGGCGTCGTCCTGTCTCGGCATCCTTCGAAGCTCGCTTCGCGAGCGCCTCAGGATGAGGCAGCTCCTACAGGATCACCTGACCGAAAACCTAGAACCACACGTCATCCCCGGCCTTGTGCCAGGGATCTCGAATCCTGATAGCGCATCAGAGGCCGAGATGGCCGGCACGAGGCCGGCCATGACGGCTGGAGTTGATCCACTTTCGCCGACGTAGGTGCATCTGAGGTGCCCGGCAAGCGGGGCCTCGAAGGATATTGAAGCAAAGCCACGACCTGGCGTCTCGGCGAGAAAACTATAGCCGCCCTGTCAGCATCATCACGATCAAGACGATCAGAAGTATTGTCACGATCCCGCTCGGGCCATAGCCCCAGCCGCGGCTGTAACCCCAATTGGGGAGGGCGCCGATAAGTATCAGTATCAAAATAATGATCAGAATAGTGGTCATGGCGTAGCCTCCGTTCCCGCCCTTGCGATCAGGCTGCGGTAGAAACGCAGGCCGGTAGCGATGGTTCCATTGAACCGTCGCATGTATTCGAAATGTCGAGGCCGCCTGGTGTCGTCGCGGACGCGCCACAGGCGCGATCCGGGACGTTGTGACACTCCGGGTGCGCTTTCACGGGGTCATCCGGGACCGGGCTGCGGCCGTCGGGGATGACGCATGCATGGCAACGGAGCTAAAGCGGCTGCGTCGCCGCTAGCAGCCAATCTCTCGCATCGCCCTCGACCAGCGGCGAAATCTCTTCGCGCACACGCGCGTGGTAGGCGTCGAGCCAGGCGATCTCCTCGGGGGTGAGCAGGCCGCGCTCGACCATGCGGCGGTCGAACGGGGCCAGCGTCAGCGTGGCGAAGCCGAGCAGCTTCTTCTCGGCGCCTTCGGGCGAGGGCGCTTCGACGACCAGTTCGAGATTCTCCAGCCGGATCCCGAAGCCGCCGGTCTTGTAGAAGCCGGGCTCGTTGGAGAGCACCATGCCGAGCGCCAGCGGCGTGGTGCCGAGCTTCGAGATGCGCGCCGGGCCCTCATGCACCGAGAGATAGGCGCCGACGCCGTGGCCGGTGCCGTGGTCGAAATCGAGCCCGGCCTCCCAAAGAGCGCGCCGGGCGAAGGGATCGAGCTGCGCGCCGGTGGTGCCGACCGGGAACACCGAACGGGCAATGGCGATATGGCCTTTCAGCACCCGGGTGTAGCGGTCGCGCATCTCGGCCGTCGGCTTGCCGACAGGGAGGGTGCGGGTGACGTCGGTGGTGCCGTCCTCATATTGCGCGCCGGAATCGATGAGGAACAATTCGCCGGGCTTCACCGGGCGGTTGGTGGCGCGGCTGACCCGGTAATGCACGATGGCGCCGTTCGGCCCGGCGCCGGCGATGCTCGGGAAGGAGACGTCCTTCAACGCGCCGGTCTCGCGGCGGAACGTCTCCAGCGCTTCCACCACGGTGATCTCGGTCAGTGCGCCTTGCAATGCCTCGCTGTCGAACCAGTGCAGGAACCGGACCAGCGCGGCGCCGTCGCGGCGGTGCGCGGCGCGCATCCCGGCGATCTCGGCCGCGTTCTTCGAGGCTTGCAGCAGCGCCACCGGGCTCGCGCCCTTCGACACCGTGCCGCCTGCCGCCTCGATGCGCGCGGCGAGGCGTGCCGGAGCGGTCGCCTGGTCGAGGCGGATCACAGTGCCGGCGCCGGCTACCAGGTCGATGGCGCGGTCGAGATACGCCGGCTCGACGATCTCGGCATGGGACGCGAGCTCGTGGCGCACTTCGTTGGAGAGCTTGCGCCCGTC
This sequence comes from Xanthobacteraceae bacterium, assembly GCA_029266425.1. Classification (GTDB taxonomy): domain Bacteria; phylum Pseudomonadota; class Alphaproteobacteria; order Rhizobiales; family Xanthobacteraceae; genus Ancylobacter. Next base: position 5,310 of record JAQSWY010000007.1, on the reverse strand, counting down.
GATCAGCAAAGTGGGGCGGCCCTCGGCCGGAACGATGGCCCAGGACAAGGGCAGCGGGGTAAAGGCCACATCGCCGCCGCGTATGTTGAAGGTCCAGGCGACGCCGTGCGGGTCGGACAGCACCACGGCGTCGAGCTTGTCGTCCTTCAGCTTGCCGCGGATGCGCGCCAGCTTGTCCTCGACGCTTTCGCCCGCAAGCTCGGCGGGACGGATGACGACGGGCGCGGTCGGCGCCGGCGGCCGGTCCTCCCACACCGCGTCGAGCGGATTGCTGTCCACCGCCACCAGCGTGCCGCCGGCGCCGGTCACGGCGCGGCGCAGTTTCTCGACGCCGTCGATCGTGGTCAGCCAGGGGTCGTAGCCGAAACGCGCGCCGGTGGGGAGGTTCAGCTCCAGCCAGCGCTCGGCCGGCGTCTCGCTCAGCGGCACCACGACATAGGAAGCGGGGTCGAGCTGGTCGGCGGCCTGCAGCGTGTAGCGCCCGTCCACCACCACGGCCGCCTTGTCCCGCAGCACGATGGCGACGCCGGCGGAGCCGGTGAAGCCGGTGAGCCAGGCAAGCCGCTCGTCGCAGGGAGGCACATATTCGTTCTGGTGAGCGTCGGCGCGCGGCACGATGAAGCCGTCGAGCCCGCGGCGGTCGAGCTCGGCGCGGAGCCTGGCGAGATGGGCGGTGCCGCGCGCTGGGTCGGCGGCGTCCTCGAAACTCTGGAATTTGGCTTCAAACACGATCAGGCCCGTGCGCTGATGGAACGGCCGGCATCGACCAGCGACTTGGCGCCGAAGGCGATGAACATCACGCCGACGACCCGGGTCACCGCGAGGCCGTGGCGCAGGAAGAAGCGCCGCACCGGGGCGAGGCCGGCCATATAGACCAGCAATATGTCCGCGGCGACGAACCCGGCAAAGGCCGCGGCCATCAAATAGGGCGCGTCGTCCCAGGTGAGGCCCGCGGTGTAGCTCGCGGTGAGCGCGGTGAACATGGCGACGGAAACCGGATAGGCCTTCGGATTGGTGAGGCCGAACAGCACGCCGGCGACGATCGGCCGGTTCGCCCCGACCGGGGCCGCGGTGCCGTCCTTGGCGGTGACCGCCTTGAAGCCCAGCCACACCAGATAGAGCCCGCAGGCGATGCCGAGAATGTCGAACAGCGCCGGGCCCAGCTGGCTCACCCCGATGATGGCGGCGAACGCCAATGTGCCCCAGAACACGTCGCCGATGAGGTGGCCGGAGACGAAGCGGGCGCCGGCCGGCCGGCCATGGGCCGCAGAGAGCGCGAACAACGCCAGGAAGGCCGGGCCGGGCGAGAGCACATAGAGCGCGCCGGCGAGCGCCGTCATGACATAAAGACCTGAAAACATCGGAGAAATCCGGCTGGACGCAAAGCGAATATTGCCCCAGCATCGGGCGGTTCGCCGGCAGCGTCAATCATGGTGCGCCGGTTCAAGCTTACAGGTGGTCGATGCTGGTGGGTGTGCGGGCGCTTCTGCTCGGCCTGCTCCTTGCCGTGCTCGGGGGCGTGCCGGGACTTGCGCCCGGTTCGAGCACCGCCGCGGCGCAGCAAGGCGAGCCGCTGCGCGTCGGCACCTATTTCGACAATGTGCCCTGGGGATTTCGCGACGAGAAGGGCGAGGTCGTAGGCTTCGAGATCGATCTCGTCCAGCAGATCAGCCGCATTCTCGGCCGCCCGATCGAGTACCAGGGCATGGGCTTTCGCGAGCTGTTCACCGCGCTGGCCGCGAACCGCATCGACCTCGCCGTCTCTTCGGTCAGCATCACGCCGGAACGGCTCGCTCATGTCGATTTCACCCAGTCCTATTACGAGACCGCGCAGGGCGTGCTGGTGATGAAGAAATCCGGCATGCGCGACGTGGCGGACCTCGCGGGCAAGACGGTCAGCGTCACTTCCGGCACCACCAGCGAACGCTGGGTGGTGGCGAACGCGCAGCGCTTCGGCTTCGGCCGCACCAGCTTCTCGCAGGGCTCGTCCGACGGCGTGCGGCTGCTCGATGCGGGCGCGGTCGACGCCTATGTCGGCGACCTGCCGACGCTGCTCTATCAATTGCTGAAGCGCCCGGATCTCGCGGTGATCGCACGGTTGCCCGGCCAGGAGCGCTACGGGATCGCGCTGGCCAAGGATTCGCCGCTCACCGCGAAGGTCGATGCCGCCATCACCCGCTTGAAGCAGGACGGCACGATGGCCCGCATCCACAAGCGCTGGTTCGGCATGGCGCCGGACAAGCAATCCGCCACGGTGAAGGTGCTGCCGCGGCCTTGATTCCTGCCAATGGACGTCATCCCGGCCGCAGCCCGAAGGGCGTAGAGGCGGGATCGCAAGCCGCGAAGAGGGCGTCATACGATCCCGGATAAGGCCTGCGGCCGTTCCGGGATGACGACATGAACGGGCCCACCCTCGCCAAACCGACATGCCGGTGCCATTTTGTTCACGTTGAGAATCACGTGACAGCCCAAGGACCATTTTGGCCGATCCTTTGAAAAAGCGGTCCGACGACGAGCCGCCCTTCGATATCCCCTTCGACCTGCCGCAAGCTCCTGCGGCGGGAACGACTGTGCCTGCGGCCGGAACGGCTTCACGTGCGGCCGGAAAGGGAGCGCCCGCACCGGCCCACGCGCCGCGTGCCGGCGGCATCGCCGCGCGCGCCCTGGCCGCTTCCGCGCCGGCGTCCGCCGCTTCCGCGCATTATCTCGCCGGGCTGAACCCCGAGCAGCGCGAGGCGGTCGAGACGCTCGACGGGCCGGTGCTGGTGCTGGCCGGCGCAGGCACCGGCAAGACGCGGGCGCTCACCACCCGCATCGCCCATATCCTCTCGCTCGGCCGCGCCTTCCCCTCGCAGATCCTCGCCGTGACCTTCACCAACAAGGCGGCGCGCGAGATGAAGGAGCGCGTCGCGAAAATGGTCGGCGATGCGGTCGAGGGCATGCCGTGGCTCGGCACCTTCCATTCCATCGGCGTGCGCATGCTGCGCCGCCATGCCGAGCTGGTGGGGCTGAAGTCCGGCTTCACCATTCTCGACACCGACGACCAGATCCGCCTGTTGAAGCAGCTGCTTCAGGCCGAGAACATCGACGAGAAGCGCTGGCCGGCACGGCTTTTGGCCAACACCATCGACGGCTGGAAGAATCGCGGCCTCACCCCCGAGCAGGTGCCGGCAGGCGAGGGCGCGACCTTCGCCAATGGCCGCGGGCAAAGGCTCTATGCCGATTATCAGGCGAGGCTCAAGGCGCTGAACGCCGTCGATTTCGGCGACCTGCTGCTCGAAGGCATCCGGCTGCTGCGCGAGAATCCGGACGTGCTGGCGGAATACCACAAGCGCTTCCGCTACATCCTCGTCGACGAGTATCAGGACACCAACGTCGCGCAGTATCTCTGGCTGCGCCTGTTGGCCCAGGGTTCGAAGAACGTCTGCTGCGTCGGCGACGACGACCAGTCCATCTATGGCTGGCGCGGCGCCGAGGTGGACAACATCCTGCGCTTCGAGAGCGATTTCCCCGGCGCCAAGGTGATCCGGCTGGAGCGCAATTACCGCTCCACCGGCCACATACTCGGGGCTGCCGCGCATCTCATCGCCCACAATGAGGGCCGGCTCGGCAAGACGCTGTTCTCCGAAGGCGAGATCGGCGACAAGGTCACCGTCACCGGCGCCTGGGACAGCCAGGAAGAGGCCCGCGCCATCGGCGAGGAGATCGAGCAGCTCGAACGCCATGGCGAGACGCTGAACCAGATCGCCATCCTGGTGCGCGCCTCGTTCCAGATGCGCGAGTTCGAGGACCGCTTCGTCACGCTCGGGCTGAACTATCGCGTCATCGGCGGCCCGCGCTTCTATGAGCGGGCGGAAATCCGCGATGCGCTCGCCTATCTGCGCTGCATCGCCTCGCCGGCCGACGATCTCGCCTTTGAGCGCATCGTCAATGTGCCGAAGCGCGGGCTCGGCGACGCCGCGCTGCGCCAGCTCCACGAGCACGCCCGCGCCGCCGGCGTGCCCTTGCAGGAAGCGGCGCGACAGCTGGTCGAGAGCTCCGAGCTGAAGCCGAAGGTGCGGCTCGCCTTGCGCGACCTCGTGCTCTCGTTCGAGCGCTGGCGCGAGCAGATGACGCGCATGCCGCAGAGCGAGCTCGCCGAGATCGTGCTCGACGAGAGCGGCTATACCGAGATGTGGCAGAAGGACCGCTCGGCGGACGCCGCCGGCCGGCTCGACAATCTCAAGGAACTCGTGCGCTCCATGGAGCCGTTCGAGAACCTCGTCGGCTTCCTCGAGCACATCTCGCTGGTGATGGACGCCGATGGCGGGAATGGCAGCGAGGCGGTCAGCATCATGACGCTGCATTCCGCGAAGGGCCTGGAGTTCGACATCGTGTTCCTGCCGGGCTGGGAGGAGGGACTGTTCCCGCACCAGCGCGCGCTCGACGAGCAAGGCAAGGCCGGCCTCGAGGAGGAGCGGCGGCTCGCTTATGTCGGGCTGACGCGGGCGCGGCGCCACGCCAAGGTGTTCTTCGCCTCCAACCGGCGCATCCACGGGCTGTGGCAGTCAAGCGTGCCGAGCCGGTTCCTCGACGAGTTGCCCGACGCCCATGTCGAGGTGACGGAATCCAAAGGCGGCCAGGGCTGGGGCGGCGGGCAGGCCGGGCGCTACGGCTATGGGCCGAGCCGCTTCGACAATGCCGAGACCTTCGGCTCCTCCTATTCGACGCCGGGCTGGCAGCGCGCGCAGGCGGCGCGCGAACGCGGCAACTTCTCCGAGCCGGCCGCGCGCTTTGGCGGCGGCGGGACATGGAGCGGCGGCGCGCGGAGCGGCGCCTCACGCGGCGGCGGGCGGGTGATCGAAGGCCAGCTGGTCGCCAAGTCCACCGGCTCGGAGCCGCTCTACGCGGTCGGCGAACGGGTGTTCCACATCAAGTTCGGCTATGGCGACGTGGTGGGCGTCGAAGGCAACAAGCTCACCGTGCAGTTCGACAAGGCCGGCGAGAAGAAGGTGCTGGAAAGCTTCGTCGAGCGGGGGTGAGACGTGGCTGCGCGATCGTGCTGGCACTTGGTCGCGCCATCTGGCACTACACGGCTCCGCCAAGGGCATGGAGTTCACTTGGCGCAGTTGTGAGGATCGGGATGCTCGAAGGACTGCCCCCCAATGGCGCGACGCACATCATGCGGGTCTCGGCGCCGGAGCGCGAGGCGCGGGGCATTGCCGACCTGATCGCCGAGAGCTTCGATCCGGCCGAGGTCGCCACCGCCGCCTTCGAGGAAGGCGCGAGCTGGGCGGTCGAGGTCTATTTCGGCGATGAGCCGGACGAGGA
>JAQSWY010000067.1 GCA_029266425.1 Xanthobacteraceae bacterium | reverse complement strand
CGATCATCGCGCGGAGCCAATCTGGCTCGGCCCCACATCTGGCCCCACTTCAGGATTGGGATTGTATGGGATGAGGCGAGAGGCGGGAAGAGGCGCGACACCGAATATCCCAGCCTTTTCAAGGGATGCCGAGAAGGCGCGGGAGGCCCTGAGATAGCTATTTGGCGGAGGGGGTGGGATTCGAACCCACGGTACGCTTGCACGCACAACGGTTTTCGAGACCGTCCCGATCGACCACTCCGGCACCCCTCCGCGCGGGAGGCCGCGGCATTACCGGGCCTTGGAGCGGAGCGCTGAATAACCGAGGCGGGCGGCGGATACAAGGGCCAGAACACGTTGGGCAAAGGTTGCGGCGAGAGTTGCGTCTTTGCGATAGGGGAGGAAGCCTTTTGCGTTGCGAACGGCTCTGGGCCGGTCTCGGCGCCCGCACATGCCTGTGAAAAGGCCGCCGTCCTCGGGCGGCGGCCTTGCCTCATCCGGTCGGCGCGTCAGCGGCGCGAGTTGTTATTGCCCATCAGCAGCCAGGCGATCGCCGCGCCGGCGAGCCCGGCGGCGAACACCATGGCCAGCGGATGCGCGCCGGCCTGGCGCGAGAGCGTCGTCATGCCCTGGCCATAGAGGCGCTGGCCGGTCTCATAAGCGTCGTCGGCGAGATAGCGTGCCTGGTCGCGCGCCTGGCTGAGCGTGCGGGCGCCATAGCCGAGCGCCTCGTCATAGGCACCCTCGGCGCGGCGTGCGGCCTCATCGCCGGCGCCACCGGCGATCTCCCTCAGCCTGCCGCCCATGTGCCGCGCGGCGCCCGTGATGCGGTGCTTGTCCATCGATATGCTCCTGTCGAACCGGGTGGTACCCAGTCAACGCAGCGGCAGGAGAATGGTTCGGCGGAGCCGGATTTGGCGCCTTCCTGCGGCCGCGAATCCTTGACACGATTGGCTCGTCGCTATATGAGCGCCACGGTGTGGCAAGGGCTGCGCATTCCATCAACCGACCGAAAGAAGCCGGTCCAGCACTGACCAAGGTGCGGAGATCGGGCTCGAACGAAAGGACATAATATGTTCGCGGTCATCAAGACAGGCGGTAAGCAGTATCGGGTCGCCGCCGATGAAGTCGTGACGCTCGGCAAGATCGAAGCCGAAGCCGGCGCGACCGTCACCTTCCCGGTGCTCATGCTCGGTGGGGATTCCCCCAAGGTCGGCGCTCCGCTGGTCGAGGGTGCGGAAGTCGCCGCCGAGATCGTCAGCCACACCCGTGGCGACAAGATCATCGCCTTCAAGAAGCGTCGCCGTCAGAATTCGCGCCGCAAGATCGGGCACCGCCAGGACTTCACCGTCGTCCGCATCACCTCGATCACCGGCGCCTGAGACCGCCAAGCGAAGAATAGGAGAGCAACATGGCTCATAAGAAAGCAGGCGGTTCCTCCCGCAACGGTCGCGATTCGGCTGGTCGCCGTCTCGGCGTGAAGAAGTTCGGCGGCGAAGCCGTCATTGCCGGCAACATCATTGTCCGTCAACGCGGTACCCGCTGGCATGCCGGTACCAATGTGGGCATGGGCAAGGACCATACCCTTTTCGCGCTCGAAACCGGCAAAGTCGAATTCCGAAACAAAGCCAACGACCGCACCTACGTCTACGTAATCCCGGCCGCCGAGGCCGCCGAATAAGACGGTGAGATCCAAGGGTCCCACCGGTCTCGTCAAACCGGTGGACCCCTGGAGCCCTTAAATCCAGGTGCCCGAATGCCGGGGGAGGCGAGACGAACGCCTCCCCTTCGTCGTTCCAGGCACTTCGACCAGGCTCCAGGAGACCGTCATGACCATCGTTGAAGCGACCCCCGGGTCCACACTCGCCGAGAGCAGTACCGCCGTCCTCGAGACTGAACGGCTCGTGCTCCGCGCGCCGCGCATCGAGGACATGGCCTGGATCGCCGAGCTGGCGGACAACCGTAACGTCGCCGAGATGACGGCGAACATCCCCCATCCGTACGGTATGGCGGACGCCGCCGCCTTCGTCGCCAATCTCCCCTCCGGCGCCGGGACGGCAACCTTCGCCATCTTCCTGCGCACCGACGGCTACAACCCGCTCGGCCCGCCGATCCCGGTCGGCATGTGCGGCTTCGTCGCCCGCAACGGCGAACACCCGGAGATCGGCTATTGGCTGGGCGAGCCCTATTGGGGCCGCGGCATCGCCACCGAGGCGGTGCGGGCGCTGATCGACCACGCATTTGGTGACCTGCGCCACGAGGCGCTGCTCGCCGCCGCCCGCGTCGTCAATCCGGCCTCGCGGCACGTGATCGAGAAGTGCGGCTTCCAGTGGACCGGCGCCGGCCTCACCCGGGTGCGCTCGATCGGCGCCTCGGTCCCGGTCGACCGCTTTCGGCTGGACCGCAGCCTGTGGGTCTCGTTGCGCGCCTGGGGCGCAACCGCCCATCCGACGCGCGGCCGGGTCCCCGACCGCCGGCATTGATCGACCGGGCGGAGCCGCCCACCGTCCGTCATGCCCGGGCCTCGCCCGGGCATCCGCGGGCACCCGCCGGAAGGCGGACACGAAGACGTGGATGGCCGGGACAAGCCCGGCCATGACGTGAGAAACTCAGTCATTACGAACGGCCGCGTGAAAACCGATGAAATTCCTCGACCAGGCGAAAATCTATGTCCGCTCCGGTGACGGCGGAGCCGGGTGCCTGTCGTTCCGGCGGGAGAAATTCATCGAGTTCGGCGGCCCGGATGGCGGCGACGGCGGGCGCGGCGGCGACGTATGGATCGAATGCGTCGACGGCCTCAACACGCTGATCGACTACCGGTTCCAGCAGCACTTCAAGGCCAAGAAGGGCGGCTACGGCATGGGCAAGAACCGCGCCGGCGGCAAGGGCGACGACGTGGTGCTGAAGGTCCCGGCCGGCACCGAGGTGCTGGACGAGGAAGGCGAGACCGTGCTCGCCGATTTCACCGAGGTCGGCCAGAAGGTGCGCCTGCTCAAGGGCGGCAATGGCGGCTTCGGCAATGCCCACTTCCAGACCTCGGTCAACCAGGCGCCGCGCCGCGTCAATCCCGGCCTCGAGGGCGAGGAGCGCTGGATCTGGCTGCGACTGAAGCTGATTGCCGATGCCGGCCTGGTCGGCCTGCCCAATGCCGGCAAGTCGACCTTCCTCGCCGCCACCACTGCCGCCAAGCCCAAGATCGCCGATTATCCCTTCACCACCCTGCACCCCGGCCTCGGCGTGGTGCGGGTGGACGGGCGCGAGTTCGTGCTGGCGGACATTCCCGGGCTGATCGAGGGTGCGAGCGAAGGCGTCGGCCTCGGCGATCGCTTCCTCGCCCACATCGAGCGCTGCCGCGTGCTGCTGCACCTCGTCGACGGCACCTGCGAGCACGCCGGCAAGACCTACAAGACGGTGCGCAAGGAGCTGGAGCTCTATGGCCACGGCCTCGAGGACAAGCCGGAGATCGTCGCCTTGTCCAAGGCCGACGCGCTCGATCCTGACACCTTGAAGGAGCAGGTCGCCCGGCTGAAGCGCGCGGCGAAGAAGACCCCTCTCGTGCTCTCCGCGCAGTCGGGCGAGGGCGTACAGACCGCGCTGCGCGCGCTCGCCCGCGTCATCTCCCACGGCCGCGAGGAAGAGGTCGAGCGCGAGGTCCACGAGCCCTGGCAACCGTGAGTCTCTGTTTCGGGACGTCATCCTGAGGTGCCGGGCGAAGCAGCCTCGAAGGATACTGCAGCGGAAGACGATCATCGGGGCGGGCATCGGTGAGGTAGGCCATTTCCGTCGTCATGGCCGGGCTTGTCCCGGCCATCCACGGTTGCTCCCTCGTCAAGGGCGTAGATCCTCGGGACAAGCCCGGGGATGACGGGTCGCTTGGTGGATTATGAGTGCGCCTCTCGGAATAACGTCAGCGATGACCGGCCCGCGCCGCTGATCTATAAGGTCACCACTTCACTATTGCCGACATCGCCCCAGCCTGAGCCGCAAGCCCTGAGCCGCAAGCCCCGAGCCACCAGACCCATGTCCTCGACCGCGCCCCTGCTCCCTTTCCCCTCGGCCTTGCCCCAGCTCGCCGCCTTCCGCCGCATCGTGGTGAAGGTCGGCTCGGCGCTGCTGGTCGATTCCGCGCGCGGGCGGCTGCGCCACGCCTGGCTGTCGGCGCTCGCCGAGGACATCGCGGCGCTGCAGCGCGAGGGCAAGGACGTGCTGGTGGTCTCCTCCGGCGCCATCGCGCTGGGGCGCAACATATTGAAGCTGCCGAAGCGGCCCTTGAAGCTGGAGGAGAGCCAGGCGGCGGCCGCCGTCGGCCAGATCGCGCTCGCCCGCACCTGGTCCGAGGCGCTCAATCATGAGGGCGTAACCGCCGGCCAGATCCTGCTGACGCTCGGCGACACCGAGGAGCGCCGTCGCTACCTCAATGCCCGCTCGACCATCGGCAAGCTGCTGGAGCTGAAGTGCGTCCCCGTCATCAACGAGAACGACACGGTGGCGACCAGCGAAATCCGCTATGGCGACAATGACCGCCTCGCCGCGCGCGTTGCCGGCATGGCGAGCGCGGACCTCCTCGTGCTGCTCTCCGACATTGACGGCCTCTACACCGCCCCGCCCAATGACGACCCCTCCGCCGAGCTGATCCCGGTGGTGCCGCGCATCACCGCGGAGATCGAGGCGATGGCCGGCTCGGCCGGCTCCGAGCTGTCGCGCGGCGGCATGAAGACCAAGATCGAGGCCGGCAAGATCGCCACCACCGCCGGCGCCCACATGCTGATCGCTTCCGGCAAGGTGAAGAACCCGCTGCGCGCTGTCGAGGCCGGCGCGCGCTGCACCTGGTTCCTCGCCCCCGCCAATCCCGTCGCCTCGCGCAAGCGCTGGATCGCCGGCGCGCTGGAGCCGCGCGGCACGCTGCATCTCGACGCCGGCGCCGTCGCTGCGCTGCGCCGCGGCACCTCGCTGCTGCCGGCCGGCGTCACCCGCGTCGAGGGCTCCTTCCAGCGCGGCGACGCTGTCCTGCTGCGCGGGCCCGATGGGGCGGAGATCGGCCGCGGGCTGGTGGCCTATGACGCGGACTACGCCGAGCGGATCAGGGGGCGCTCGTCGGACGAGATCGCGACCATCACCGGATTCGAGGGGCGCACGGCTATGGTGCACCGGGACGATCTGGTGGTGGGTGGGCATTGAGAGGCGGTCCTTTTCCCCAAAGCCGGATCGTCTTGTTGACTGCCTCGCCCTCCCCCTCCCGCCCATAATCCGCTAAACCTCCCGGCCCATCCTCCGCCGGGAGTTTCGTGTTGATGCACGCCCCATTCTCCGATCCCATCGTCTCCATCTCCGGCCTGGAGAAGACCTACGCCTCGGGCCTGCAGGCGCTGAAGTCGATCGATCTCGACATTCGTCGCGGCGAGATCTTCGCGCTGCTGGGGCCGAACGGCGCGGGCAAGACCACGCTGATCGGCATCGTCTGCGGGTTGGTGCGCCCCTCCGCCGGCACCGTGACCGCGGACGGCCATGACATCATCCACGACTATCGCGCCGCGCGTGCCGCCATCGGGCTGGTGCCGCAGGAACTCGCGACCGACATGTTCGAGACGGTGCGAAACACGGTGAGCTTCAGCCGCGGCCTGTTCGGCAAGAGCCGCGATCCCGGCCATGTCGAGCGCGTGCTGCGCGCCCTCTCGCTGTGGGACAAGCGCGATGCCGCGATCGCCACCCTCTCCGGCGGCATGAAGCGACGGGTGCTGATCGCCAAGGCCCTCGCCCACGAGCCGACCATCCTGTTCCTCGACGAGCCGACCGCCGGCGTCGATGTCGAGCTGCGCCGCGACATGTGGGCCATGGTGCGGCGGCTGCGCGAGCAAGGCGTCACCATCATCCTGACGACGCACTACATCGAGGAGGCCGAGGAGATGGCCGACCGCATCGGCGTCATCAACAAGGGCGAGCTCATACTGGTCGAGGACAAGGTGACGCTGATGCGTCGCATGGGCCGCACCACCGTGACTATCGGCCTGCGTGACAGACTGGAGGCGCCGCCGCCGGGCTTCGACGACGTCACCCTCTCCGCGGACGGCCTCGTGCTCACCATGAGCCGGGCCGGCGGGACAGAGGAGAGCGGCGTCGCCGATCTCGTGAAGACGCTGGCGGCGCGCGGCATCGAGTTCACCTCGATCGACACGACGCGCTCCTCGCTGGAGGACATCTTCGTCGATCTGGTCGGCGGCAATGGCGGGGGCGCCCGGTCATGAACCTTCAGGCCGTCCGCGCTATCTATACCTTCGAGCTGCACCGCACCTGGCGCACGCTGTTCCAGTCCATCGCCTCGCCGGTGATCTCCACCTCGCTCTATTTCGTGGTGTTCGGCTCGGCGATCGGCGCGCGCATGCAGGAAATCGACGGCATCCCCTATGGCGCCTTCATCGTGCCGGGGCTGATCCTGCTCGCGGTGCTGACCGAGAGCATCTCCAACGCCTCGTTCGGTATCTATCTGCCGCGCTTCACCGGCACCATCTATGAGCTGCTCTCCGCGCCGGTCTCGATCGCCGAGGTCCTGGTCGGCTATGTCGGCGCGGCGGCGACCAAGTCCATCATTCTCGGGCTGATCATCCTGATCACGGCACGGCTGTTCGTGCCGTTCGGCATCGAGCATCCCGTGTGGATGCTTGCCTATCTGGTGCTGATCTCGGTCACTTTCTGCATGTTCGGCTTCATCCTCGGCATCTGGGCCAATGGCTTCGAGAAGCTGCAGATCGTGCCGATACTGGTGGTGACGCCGCTGACCTTTCTCGGCGGCACCTTCTATTCCATCGCCATGCTGCCGCCGGCCTGGCAGGTCGTCACCCTGTTCAACCCGGTGGTCTATCTGGTGAACGGCTTCCGCTGGACCTTCTACGGCATCGCCGATGTCGATGTGCGGCTCGCGCTGGGCATGACCGTGCTGTTCCTCGCGCTCTGCATCGGCCTCGCCGCCTGGATGCTGCGCACCGGCTACCGCCTCAAGGCGTGAGCGCCTCGGACGTCGGCTCGCAACGGGACCCGCCAGGATAGGCGCCTTTCCAACCTGTTATGGCCGGCCTTGTGCCGGCCATCTCGGCCCCTGATGCGCCGTCCGGAATCGAGATCCCCAGCACAGGGCCGGGGATGACGGTTCGTTGTGGATTTACGGATCGGGTCTCAGACCCGGCGATAGCGCACCCAGACGAATTCCTTGAAGGAGCCGTCCTCGCTCTTCATCCGCGAGGTCAAAGTGCGCTCGTTCTCGCTGACGATGCTGACGACGTCGTGATAGGTCGTCATGCCCTCGCCGGAGAAGTTCGGGCCCTCGGTCTCGAGCGTGAGGGTGCGCCCGTCTTCCGAGAGCGTGCCGTCATAGACCCACATGAACGGCATCATCGAGCCGATCCAGCTGCCGACATAGCCCTTGGCCGGATCATAGCCGAGCGTCATGCGGGTAAAGGCATCGCCGCCCCCGGGCATCTCACCCTCGCCGTCGAGCACCACCCAGAACGGACCTAGCATGCTCACCCGCTCGCGGCCGGTGAAGGTCTCGCGCGGCGTGTCCGGCCCCATGTCGCATTGCGATTCATAGGTCCATTCGCCGACGAACTGCTTCAGCCATTCATGTTCCTTGCCCGGCTCGGCGTGCATGGCATTCGCTCCCTTTGCGTTTCATTCGAGACGTGACCTTAGGGCAGGCTTAGCAAGATCAATGTCCGGACCATGACCGTCGGTTTGCGGGCGCGATTCTGCTTGCGGACAGGCAGCAAACGAAAGCCTAGCCCTTTCACCAGAGCCGAAAGCGCGCGGAAGACGAATGCCTGCCGCCCGGGCAGGCATGATGAAAAGCGCGTCAGACGCGGCCCCAAAGCGCGGTTTCTTCCACGAAGATGCCGGCATTCCGCAAATGCGGCTGCTGGCACGCTTCCTGCTCACTCCTCCCGCAAACCTGCGCCGCCCGATCGGGTGCAAAGCCAAAGGAGCCGTGTCGTGTCGAAGAAGCCTGACACTATCAATTCGTCGATCGAAACGCTGCTGGCGGCGCGGTCCTTCACCCGCCGCGTGCTGTTCAAGGGTGCGCTCGCCGCCGGCACGCTCGCCACTACCGGCCCCTTCATCGTGAAGGACGCCTTCTCCTCCTCGGGCGAATTGAGCCTGCTCAACTGGGACGACGAGCTGCCGAACCCGGTGATCCCGAACTTCGAGAAGAAGACCGGCATCAAGGTGAAGACCACGCCGTTCTCGCAGAACGAGGAGCAGATCAACAAGCTGCAGGCGACCGGCGGCGAGGGTTTCGACCTCTGCGAGCCGACCCGCGACCGCGCCCCCCAATTCAAGGACCTCGAGATCCTCGCCCCGTTCGACACCTCGAAGCTCAAGCTCGACAATCTGATGCCGGCGATGCTGGAAGGCTCGACCAGTATCTGGACTTGGGACGGCAAGCTCTATCACGTGCCGCATTGCTGGGGCTCGGAGGCGATCTCCTGGCGCACCGACCTCGCCAAGCTCGATTACAAGGATCTCACCTACGGCACGCTGTGGTCGCCCGAGTTCAAGGGCAAGATGCAGGGCCGCCCGCATTCGCTCCTGCTCGGCATCGGCCTGTGGATGGACGCCACCGGCAAGCTGCCCTCGAACCGCATGCTCGACGCCTTCAAGGACGAAGAGACCATGAAGAAGATCTATGATCCGATCCTGGCCTTCGCCGTCGCCAACAAGGCCCAGGTCAAGCAGTTCTGGGATTCCTCGGACAACACCAAGTCCGGCTTCATGGAAAATGGCGTCGTCGTCGGCCAGACCTGGGACGGCCCGCCGCTGTCGCTGAAGAAGCAGGGCAAGCCGGTCACCTATATGGCCCCGCAGGAAGGCGCCATCGCTTGGATCGACGGCTGGGCGATCACCAAGGGCGCCAAGAACATCGACCAGGCCTATGAGTGGCTGAACTACATCCACACCCCGGAGGTCTCCGCCCTGATCGCCGAAGGTTCGGGCTATAATCCGGTGGTCAAGGGTTCCGAGGCCTTCCTGTCGGAGACCGCGAAGAAGAACTTCGCCGAGGCCTATCCCGGGGATGCGCTCTCCAAGCTCTGGAACCGCCCGCCGGAGCCGTCGTGGTACGCCGAACTGCGCACCCAGTACGCCGAGAAGTTCAAGGCGGCGTGACATCCAAACCATGCTTCGTCATCCCCGGGCTTGTCCCGGGGATCCACGTCCGTGACGAGCGACCGTGGATGGCCGGACAAGCCCGGCCATGCCGAGCGTAGCTTAAGGAAAGCCCATGGCCGCTGCCGTCGAGCTTGAAGGCGTGAACGTCACCTTCGGCGATTTCGTCGCGGTGAAGGACGCCAATCTCACCATCGAACCGGGCGAGTTCTTCTCCTTCCTCGGCCCGTCCGGCTGCGGCAAGACCACATTGCTCCGCACCATCTCCGGCTTCATCGAGCCGACACGGGGCACGGTGCGGATCGGCGGCGCCGACATGAAGGGCATCGGCCCCAACAAGCGCCCCACCGCGCTGATCTTCCAGAACCTCGCTCTGTTCCCGATGATGAGCGTGGCTGAGAATATCGGCTATGGCCTGCGCGTCCGCGGCGTGCCGCGCCACGAGCGCGACGAGAAGGTGAAGAACCTGCTCATCCAGGTGGCGCTCACCGAGCACGGCACGAAGCAGGTGAGCGAGCTCTCCGGCGGCCAGAAGCAGCGCGTCGCCATCGCCCGGGCGCTGGCGGTGGAGCCCTCGGTGCTGCTGCTCGACGAGCCGCTCTCCGCGCTCGACCTCAAGCTGCGCCAGCACATGCGCACCGAACTGCGCGCCATCCAGAAGCGGGTCGGCATCACCTTCATCTACATC
>JAQSWY010000208.1 GCA_029266425.1 Xanthobacteraceae bacterium | reverse complement strand
CCCGGCGCGCTATGCGTGGGAGCTGCACAAGGCATGGCCCGATGCCGAGTTCCACCTGATCGAGGGCGCCGGCCACGCCTATAACGAGCCCGGCATCCTCGACCGGCTGATCCGCGCGACCGACCGCTTCGCCGGCTGACCAGGAGGCGAGAATGACCGACCTCTCCCGCCGCGCGCTCATCGCGCTCGGCGCCGCTTTGCCGCTCTCCTCGCTGCTGCCGTCGGGCGCGCGGGCAGCAGAGGGCGACTTCCAGCGCCGCGCCGCCGATATCTTCCCGCCGCTGATGAAGGCCCATGACATTCCCGGCCTCGTCGTCGGCCTCTCCCGCGCGGGCCGGCACGAGTTCTTCGCCGCCGGCGTCACCGCCCGCAAGGACGGCAGGCCGGTCGACGCCGACACGCTGTTCGAACTCGGCTCGGTGTCCAAGACCTTCAACGTCGCGCTGGCCGCGCTCGCCTCGGAGCGCGGGCGGCTGGCGCTCGACAAGCCGCTCGCCGAGGTGCTGCCGCGCTTCAAGGGCACCGCCTTCGGCGCCCTCACGCCCATAGACCTCGCCACCCATGCCACCAGCGGCATGCCCTTGCAGGTGCCGGACGGGGTGAAGACCGACGCCGCGCTGATGGACTGGCTCGCCGCCTGGAAGCCGGCCGCGCCGCCGCAGACGCGCCGCGCCTATTCCAACATCAGCATCGGCATGCTCGGCCGCGTCACCGCTGCCGCGCTGGGCACCAGCTATACCGAGGCCGCGCAGGGCACACTGTTCCCGATGCTCGGGCTCAAGGGCACCTTCATCGACGTGCCCGCGAGCGCGAAGGCGCGCTATGCTCAGGGCTACAACCGCGCCAACAAGCCCGTGCGCGTCACGCCCGGCCTGCTCGACGCCGAGGCCTATGGCGTGAAGTCCAGCGCCCGCGACATGCTGCGCTTCCTCGACGCGCATCTCGGCACCGCGCCGGTGCCGGCGGAACTCGCTGCCGCGCTCGCCCTCACCCGCATCGGCTATTTCGAGACCGCGAGCTATGTGCAGGACATGGTGTGGGAGCAATATCCCTGGCCGGTCGGGCTCGACCGCCTGATCGCCGGCAATTCGATGGATATGGCGCTTAAATCCCAGCCGATCACCCGCCTCGTCCCCCCGCTGCGGCCGCAAAAGGACGTGTTCATCAACAAGACCGGCTCGACCGCCGGCTTCGGCGCCTATGCGGTGATGCTGCCGGCACAGCGCACCGGGATCGTCATCCTCGCCAATCGCGGCTACCCCAACGGCGAGCGGGTGAAGGCGGCCCATGGGCTGATCGAGGCGCTCGCAGGACGCTGAGGACGAGCCACTCGCCAACCGGGTCAGGTCCGGAAGGAAGCAGCCCCAACGAGCCCGGATCGGGTCTCTGTCCAGCCTCCCACCTCATCCCGACATTCTGAGCCGGTGACGGCCCGCTTCCACGGCGGGCGTTTCGTCGTGCCTGCTCCCTCTCCTCAAGGAGGAGGGGCCCGCCGGACATGCGGGATAGCTCTGCGCCGTCGCCCCGGACCCTAGGGCCTCCTGCCAGCGGGGATAGGTGACATAGGCGGTCACCGCGCCGTGCTCCTGCGAGCGGATCGTCACCTTCTGCCCTTTGGGCGCGGCGTCGGGCGATCCGTTCACCGCGCCGCTCAGTCCGGAAGAGGGATGTGCTCGTCCCGGTCATCGGCCGGGAGGTCGAAGCGCCCCTTGCCCCAGTCCTGCGCACGCCATTCGGCCTTGGCCTGTTCGATGCGCTCCTTTGAGGACGCGACGAAATTCCACCAGATATAGCGGGGCCCCGGCAAGGTCGCGCCGCCGAGGATCATCAGGCGCGCGCCTCTGCCACCGGCCGCGACCGTGATCCTGTCGCCGGGTCGGAAGACCATCATCCGGCCGGCCTCGAAATCCTGGCCGGCGATCGAGATCGAGCCGTCGACGATGTAGATGCCCCGATCCTCGTGATCGTCCGGCATCGGCAGCCGGCTTCCCGCGTCGAGCTTCACGTCGGCATAGAAGGTCTGCGAGTACATCGTCGCGGGTGCCTTCGCGCCATAGGCGCCCCCGAGGATGAGCCGGACCGAGACGCCGCGATCCTCGATCACCGGCAATGCCGCCTCGCCGTGGTGCTCGAACATCGGCGCCATGTCCTCGTGACGCTCGGGCAGCGCCAGCCAGGTCTGGATGCCGAACAGGCTGTTGGGACCGCTTCGGGCGCCCGCCGACGTGCGCTCGGAATGGGTCACGCCGCGCCCGGCGACCATCCAGTTCAGCTCGCCCGGGCGGATGATCTGATCCGCCCCGGTGCTGTCCCGGTGATGGAAGTCGCCGCGATAGAGATAGGTGACCGTGCCGAGACCGATATGCGGGTGCGGCCGGACGTCGACGCCCTGCCCGGTCAAGAACTCGGCCGGCCCGGCCTGATCGAAGAAGATGAACGGCCCGACCATCTGCCGCTTTGGCGCCGGCAAAGCGCGCCGGACCTCGAAGCCGCCGAGATCGCGCGAGCGTGGCACGATGAGCGTTTCGATCGCGTCGAGGCCAACCGCATCGGGGCAGCCCGGTTCGATCGCCGGATTCCAACTCATGTGCCTCATCCTCTCTCGGGCTTCGGGGAGGCCCCGCCCCTGCCCCATGCGAACGCCCAGATTGGCGAGCGAAGGTCGGCCCGACTAGCCCTGCGATGGGTCACGCCGTGTCGCGGTAAGTGGAACGTGCAGGCGTCGTCATCGAGATCGGCGGCCGGTCGGAGAGCAATGTCGAGCGCAGCTCATCGATAAGGCTTCGTCCTGCTCGCGCTTTCAACGGTCGACACCCCAAACCTCCGGATTTCGCGCGAAGTACTCGATCAGCATGTCGGTGAGGACCCGCACCTTCCGTGCGGGGTGCTGACCCGGTGGGCGGACGACATAGGCGCCTGCCGAAGGCGGGGGATAGCGTGTCATCACCGGAACGAGCGCGCCGGACGCCACATATTCGTATGTGACGCAATCGGGGAGCCAGGCGAGGCCGAGGCCTGCCGCCGCGGCCGCGGCAAGCGCCGTAGCGTTGTCGGCCTTGAACCTCCCCTGCGGCTGAACGGTGACGATCTTGTCGCCATCCATGAACTGCCAGGTTTCCGTTCCCTGCATGAGGGCCTGGTGGTCGCCGAGTTCCTCCACCGTCTCGGGTGAGCCGTGCGCCTTGATGTAATCCGGGCTTGCGACGAGCTTTCCGTAGATCGGCCCGACGCGCTTGGCGATCAGGTTTGAGTCCTGAAGGTAACCGACCCGGATCGCGCAATCGAAACCCTCCGTGATCAGATCGACGAAGCGGTCGCTGTAGGAGGTGTGAATGTGGAGCTGCGGGTGGTGTTGCGCCATTTCCGCAATCACGGGGGAGAAGTGGGTCGGGCCGAAGGAAATCGGCATGGCAACCCTCAGGCGGCCACGC
>JAQSWY010000006.1 GCA_029266425.1 Xanthobacteraceae bacterium | reverse complement strand
CGACGGCGGCGGCCTCTCGATGGGCGACCTGCACTTCAGCCAGGGCGACGGCGAGATCACCTTCTGCGGCGCCATCGAGATGGCCGGCTGGGTGCATCTAAAGGTCGACGTGCTGAAGGGCGGCATGGCGAAGTACGGCATCAAGAACCCGATCTTCAAGCCATCGCCGGTGACGCCGAACTACAAGGACTATCTGATCTTCGAGGGCATCTCGGTCGACGAGAGCGGCAAGCAGCACTATCTCGACGTCCACATCGCCTATCGCCAGGCCTGCCTCAACGCGATCGAATATCTGAAGAAGTTCGGCTATTCGGGCGCGCAGGCCTATTCGATTCTCGGCACCGCGCCGGTGCAGGGCCACATATCGGGCGTGGTCGATATCCCGAACGCCTGCGCCACGCTCTGGCTGCCGACCGAGATCTTCGATTTCGACATCAACCCGACCGCGGCCGGCCCGACCAAATTCCTCGACGGTTCGATAGACATGCCGCTTTCGCCGGACGTCTGATCCCCCGCGAACCGCAGGAAAGAGCGGGGCGGCATGGTGCCGCCCCGCCCGCCCCTTTCATCAACCAAGCCACGTCATCCTGAGGCGCTCGGGCAAAGCCCGAGCTTCGAAGGATGCTGAAGCAAAGCAGCGTCAATCGGCGCGAACATCCTTCGAGGCTCGCTGACGCTCGCACCTCAGGATGACGTTGCCGATGTGGGATTGAGGAGCGACACCTATGCCGGTCTATGAATATCTCTGCGAGGACTGTGGCGACTTCACCGCCATGCGTCCGATGAGCGAATACCAGGCGCCGCAGCCCTGCCCCGATTGCGGCGCGGCCGCGCCCCGCGTGATGCTGACCGCGCCGCACTTCTCCTCCATGTCGCGCGAGAGCCTTGCGGCGCATTCCACCAATGAGCGCGCCGCCAACGCCCCGCTGTCGGTCGGCGATTTCAAGGCGAAGCATGGTTCGGCTTGCTCGTGCTGCTCCGGCGGCATGAAGAGCCGGACGAAGAAGAAGAGCGCCTCGGCGAACGCTGCGAAGAGCTTCCCGAAGGCGCGGCCGTGGATGATCAGCCACTAGCCTCCATGGCGCAGGCCGTTTGTCGCAATCCGGATTTGCCGCTGCACGTGCGCTTCGCCGTCAGCTAAGCTCGGTTCGGGCGATAGACGAGCAGCAGGCATGGCACGGTATTCGGCGATCATATTCGATTTCGACGGCGTCATTCTCGAATCCGTCGACATAAAGGCCAAGGCATTTGCCGACATATACAAGGACGAAGAGCCGGCAAAAGTCGACGCTGTCGTGCGATACCAACTGTTGCATGGCGGCGTCAGCCGGCGCGACAAGTTCAACTATTTCGAAGCGGAGCTGTTCGCTCGCACGGCGGACAGCGCAGTGATCGATGGCCTGTGCCGGCGTTACAGCGAGATCGTTCTCGATCAGGTGATGGCGTGTCCGTTCGTGCCGGGCGCGCTCGAGTTTCTCGAGGAGGCCCACCACAAGCTTCCCTTGCATGTCGTATCGGGGACGCCGCAATCCGAGCTCGAACTGATCGTCGGGAACCGAGGGCTGCGGCGCTATTTCCACGACATCGTCGGCGCCCCGACCCGGAAGCTCCAGGCGTTCGCTGCGATCGCCCGCGAAGGCGGCCACGCTCCCGGCGACGTTCTCGCCGTCGGCGATTCCATCACCGAATACATGGCCGCGCTGGAACTGGGCATGCCATTCCTCGGTATCGTGGCCGAGCCGGAGCCGAACCCGTTCCCGGCTTCGGTTCCCATTCAGAATGATCTGGTTCGGCTAAGCGCCCTTATAGAGGAAGGCCGCTAGGCTCCTGCGTCATGGCCGGGCTTGTCCCGGCCATCCACGGTTGTTCCTTCGTCACGGACGTGGATCCCCGGAACAAGCCCGGGGATGACGGCCCACGACGGATCTACGGCCGCGCGTCAGATCGGCTGCTCGCCGGTGTAGCCCGGCCAGGTGTCGCCCAGCCGATAGCCGTGCGGGAACGGGTCGGTCGGGTCGAGCACATATTGGTGGAAAGCGGTGATCCAGGCCGGTCCGGTGATGGTCGGCAGCACGGCCGGCACATCGCCGAGCGTCGTGGTGCCGCGCAGTCGGCCGATGAACTCGGTGCCGATCAGCGACTGGTGCACGAAGGTCTCGCCGATCTTTAGCTGGCCGCGGGCGTGCAGCACCGCCATGCGGGCGCAGGTGCCGGTGCCGCAGGGCGAACGGTCGTGCCGGCCGGGCGAGACGATCACCGTGTTCTTCGAGCGCTTGCCCTCGGCGGTCTCGATCAGCGGCCCGGCGAACAGCGTCTGGTTGATGGTGTGGATCTCGGGGTTCTCCGGATGCACCGCGGGGATCTGCTCGGCCGCCGCCTTCTTGATGCGCTCGCCGACCTCGACCAGCTGGGCCGCTTCCGCGAGATCGAGCTTGAAGCCGAGGCTCTGCGCATCGACAAGGCAATAGATCATGCCGCCATAGGCGACATCGACGGTAATGGTGCCGAGGCCCGGCACATCGATCTTGCCGTCGAGCGCGAAGACGAAGCCCGGCACATTGTCGAACGTCACGTTCACGCATTTGCCGTCCCGGCACTCGGCCGAGACCTTCACCAGGCCGGCCGGCGCCTCCATCGTCAGGTGCGTGACGGGCTCCTGCATCGGGATCATGCCGGTCTCCAGCAGCGCGGTGACCGTGCAGATGGTGTTGGTGCCGGACATCGGCACGTAATAGTCGGATTCTATGATGACGAAGCCGGCGTCCGCCTCCGGCGTCGTCGGCGGCAGCACCAGGTTCACGCATTGCGAGACCCGGCCGCGCGGCTCGTTCAAGAGGAACTTGCGCAGGTCGTCGCGGTGGGTCTGCACATATTGCATTTTCTCGAACATGGTCTTGCCGGGCACGTCGAGCACGCCTCCGGTGATGACCTCATTGAGCTCGCCGGCCGCATGGGCGCCGACGACGGTGATCATGCGGCTGAAACGCATTGTCTTTTCCTCTTGGCGGAGATCAGGCCGCGCTCTTGCGCATGCCGTGGGCGTCGAGCGTGGTGATGGTGGCCTCGATCACCCGGGTGACGCGGCTGCGCTCCTCGCCGATCAGCGGCAGGCGCGGCTCGCGTACCCATTCCGGCGCGCCATAGACCAGGTTCTCGGCAAGCTTGATGTACTGCACCAGCTTGACGTGGGTATCGAGATGGAAGGCCGGGGTCAGGATGCGATAGAGCGCGCGCGCCTCCTCGAACCGGCCCTCGGCGCACAGCCGGAACAGTGTCGTGCATTCCGCCGGCCAGGCATTGGTCATGCCCGAGACCCAGCCGGTGACCCCGAGCGCCACGCTCTCCAGCAGCAGGTCGTCGACCCCGCAGAACACCGAAAAGCGGTCTCCGCATTCATTGTAGATGTCGGTGACACGGCGGATGTCGCCGGTCTCCTCCTTGACGCAGACGATGCTCGGCGTGTCCGCCAACTCGTTGAGGATCGCCGGGGTGACGTCGACGCCATAGGCGATCGGGTTGTTGTAGATCATGATCGGCAGGCCGCAGCCATTACCCAGCGCCTTGTACCAGGAAGCGGTCTCGCGCGGATCGCTCTTGTAGGCAATGGAGGGGAAGGCCATCAGGCCCTCGGCGCCGAGCTTCTCGTAATGCCGTGCCGAGGCGATGGCGTCGGCGGTCGACACGTGGGCGAGGCCGGAGAGCAGCGGCACGCGGCCGGCAACAGCTTCCTTGGCGGCGCGGATGACGGATTCGCGCTCATTGGCGGTGAGCGAGGCGTTCTCGCCGAGCATCGGCAGCACGATGACGCCGGACACGCCATTATCGATCAGCCGGTCGAGGCTCGCCTGGGTGGCGGCGAGATCGAGGCTCTGATCCTCGCGCAGCTTGGTGGTGACGGCAGGGAAGACTCCGGTCCAGCGAGTCATGGTCGTTTCCTCACGAATGGCGAATGATCGGGTGTCGGCACGGCGCTGCGGTCAAACCCGTGCACCGTCGGCGCGCAGGAAGTCGCGCACCAGCGCCGCATAGGCCGCGGGTTCGGTGCGCGGGAAGAAGTGGGCACCCGGAAGCGCTTCCAGTCTCGCGGACGGGATCAGGCGCGCGAGCTGCTCGGAGAGTGCGAACGGCACCATCTCGTCCTCGCGGGCGCCGATCACCAGCGTCGGCGCGGCGATGCGTCCGAGCTCAGCCGAGCGGTCGAAATCGAGCAGCATGCGGATGCGCGCCACCGTGACTTCGAGTGGCGCCAGCGTTACCGGCGCGGCCTTCACCGCGGCGGCGAGTTCCGCTTCGTGCCGGGCCAGCCAATCGGCGGTGTAGCCGAGCACATGGGTGAAGGCCTGGTAGATCTTCGGCTGGTTCTGCTCCAGAAGCCCAAGGCGCGCCTCGAACAGCAGGCGGAAGCGCGCATCGGGCGCCGGCCAGCTGCCGCTGATGACGATGCGCCCGACGCGATCGGCGGCATCGAGCGCCAGCGTCTGCACCACCGTGCCGCCGGTCGAATGGCCGACGAGCTCGGCACGGGCGATGCCCTCGGCATCCAGTATCTCGAGAATATCCTTCGCGATCCGGTCGATGCTGTAGGGGCCGAGCGGCCGAGCGCTGCGACCGGCACCGCGATGATCGACGATGATCAGGTGGAAACGGTCGGCAAGGAGTGGGGCCACTCCCGCCCAGAAGCGGCCGTCGCCGCCAAGCCCGGGGATCAGCACGAGCGGCGCGCCCTCGCCCATGGTCTCGAAGTGCACCAGGCAGCCGTCCGAGGCGTAGAGCGTGGCCATGCCGTCTCCGTTCAGTTTGCCGGCACCGGGCCGGCAAGATCGCCCAGCACCGCGATCAGCCCTGCCGGGTCGTCGCACGGCGTGATTCCGATGGCGCGGATATCCGCCGCGACGTCGACCGGCAGGCCGGAATTGGAATCCTCCGGAACCTCATTGAGCCTCCCGCCGATGCAGACCGGGATCGCCGCGCCGGCACCGGCGAGATGGCCCTGCACCTCGCGCGCATAGCGCAGCGCAATGCCGTTATAGGTGCTGATGGCGATCACGTCGGCGCGCGCCTCCAGTGCCGCGGCGACAAGATCGTCGGCATCGACCGAGGTGCCGGCGTCGAGCACCTCGACGCCGAGATGCGCGAGCGTACGCTCGATCAGGTTCTTGCCGTGCTCATGGACATCGCTGGAAGCGACGCAGGCTCTAAAGCCTCGGCCGCGGATGCGCGCCGCGGTGTCCGCCGGCACAGCGCCGGCCCAGTCGCGGGCCGCGTGCTCCAGCTCCTCGACCCATTCGGCCAGCGCCACGGCCTTGCGCCCGCCCCAGGCCGCGGCGTCCAGCGTCCCGGCGCCAAAATGCGCTTCGATCCGCTTCGGCCCGACGCGGCGCAGCGCCAGCATCAGCTCGGCGGGATCGTCGGTGTCGATGCCGATCTCATTCAGCCCGCCGAGCACGCGATCGGCGAACAGGCGCGCACCTGCCACGAGGCGCGTCGCCAGGGCATCGACCTGCGCGACATCGATCAGCGGCGCGGAATCCCGCGCATGCATAGCGAGCCGCGCGGCGAAGGTCTGCGCGTCGATGATCTCGTCAATGTCCGGGATGCGCTCGTTCTCCGTGACCGGCACCGGGTTCACCGCGTGGCCCGAGGCGACGCGCGTCAGCGCCCAGATATCGGCCTGCAGATAGGAGGCTAGGCTCGC
Source organism: Xanthobacteraceae bacterium (assembly GCA_029266425.1). GTDB lineage: Bacteria > Pseudomonadota > Alphaproteobacteria > Rhizobiales > Xanthobacteraceae > Ancylobacter. The sequence continues at coordinate 143,192 of JAQSWY010000006.1, read as the reverse complement.
ATAATTGCCGGCGGGCGTGGATTTGTAGCTCACCGTGTTGCCGAAGATCATGGTCCCCGGCGTCTGCGTCACCAGCGTCAGCGCCTTGTGGAAGGCCATGCGCACCAGCGGCGCGGTGAAATGGTGGCCGAAGCAGTGCGAGGCCCGCGCCCCGATCAGCGTCTCGACGATGTGCTTCTCGATGATCACCATGCCGAGCGCCGAGCTCATGTCGGCGAGCAGCCCGGCGAAGCCGTCGTCGAGATTGGAATGCACCAGCACCTCGACCGGCTGCGCCGCGATGAGACCGAGTGCGGTGACGGTCGCCTGCGTGGTGGCGACGTCGTCGTCCCAGTCCGGCATGCGGAAGGTGAAGTACTGGCCGAGATTGCCGATCGCGGTCGCGCCCGCCGCCAGCGCGCCCTTGGCATTCTCCAGCGCACCGGGCAGGCCGAGCATGAAGTCGCCGAAATGGGCGGCGGCCGGGGCCGCATTGGTGATGCGTGCGAAGTCCTCCGCGCTGTCGAGCACGATGCCGGTTCCACGCCGGCTGCCCTTGCGCATCGCCACGGGATAGCCCATCGACCAGTCGAGGGTGATGCCGAAGCGGTCCACCGTGACCCCGCGCCTGGCGCACGTGCCGTGCACCTCCGCGATTGCCGCGACGGTGCGCTCCACGCTGCGAAAGCCGATATGAGCGTGCTGCATGATACGGCCCTCGGCCGCGACCATGCGCTTGTAGTCGGCCTCGCAGGCGACGCCCCGGGCATCGATGAAGGCGTTGCGGCCAACCTGCCAGTCCCGCGCGAGAGCACGCCCCTCGGCCAGCAGTTCGCGCCCCGGCCTGAGGTGTGGGGGGATCAGCTCGTCGCGGCGGGGCAGCTTCTGAACCACGGTGCACCCCATTAGCGCATCGGCGAGAGGGTGGTCGGGACGAGTATGCGCGTCTGCTGGCTCTGGATCATGCCCTTGATGGCGGCGAGGTAGTCCTGCCACGGTTCATGCGCCAGCATGCGGGCGCGGCGCACCTCGCGATCGGCCATGCTCTCATAGCGCCACAATGCCACCACATGGTTCAGCTCGCCGATCTCGCTGACGAAATGGCCGACGAACTCGCCGAGGAAGCGCTTCTGGATATCGAGCCCGAGCGTCCCGTAGGCGTTCAGGAAATCTCCCATGCGGCCGGGATGGACGTGATAGTCGCGCTCCTCGAGGATCATTGCCCTCTCCTCACGCCAGCTGGAAGCCGAGGGCGAGCGGATCGCGCTCGTCGACATATATGGTGTTGTGGCCGATGACGCGGGCCCAGCCGCCGATGCTCGGCAATATGGCGGGGCGTCCGGCGACGCTGGCCTCGCCCTCGACCCGGCAATGGAACAGCGTGCCGATGATGCTCTCGTGCACGAACTCGTCGCCGACCTTCAGGAGACCCTTGGCGACGCGCTGCGCCATGCGCGAGGACGAGCCGGTGCCGCAGGGCGAGCGGTCTATGCCCTTGGCGCCGTAGAACACTGCGTTGCGGGCATGCGCTTCGGGATGCTTCGGCCCGTCCGCCCACATCACATGACTGACGCCATGGATGCGCGCGTCCTCGGGATGGACCGGTGCCACCACTGTCTGCACCGCCTCGCGCACGATCGGGCTCCATTTCAGGATCTCGTCGGCGCGCATGGCGTCGAGGCCGGCCCAGTTCTTCTGCGGCTCGACGATGGCGTAATAGTTGCCACCATAGGAGACGTCGACGACCAGCTCGCCGAAGCCGGGCACGTCGACCACGACATCGGCGGCGTGCAGATAGCTCGGAATGTTGAACAGCCGCACCTGGTCGACGAAGCGGCCATTGCGCCGGTATTCGACCTCGACCTTGCCGGCTGGCACCTCCAGCGCGAGGCGACCCTCGGTGCGTGGCACGACGAAGCCCTGCTCCAGCGCGACGGTGACGGTGCCGATGGTGCCGTGGCCGCACATCGGCAGGCATCCGGAGACCTCGATGAACAGCACGCCAAGCTCGCAATCCTCGCGCGAGGGCGGATAGAGGATGGAGCCGGACATCACGTCATGACCGCGCGGCTCGAACATCAGCGCCTTGCGCACCCAGTCATAGTCACGGAGGAAAATCTGCCGCTTCTCGGCCATGCTGACATTGGGCAGCAGCGGCGCGCCGCCGGCGACCACGCGCACCGGATTGCCGCAGGTGTGGGCGTCGACGCAGAGAAAGGTGTGCGGGTTCATGGCGTGCGCTCTCTATTGGAACCGCTCGATGCCGAACGGCGCGACATCGACCGTGGGCGTGCGGCCGGCGACGAGCTCGGCGACCAGCTTCCCCGTGGTCGGGCCGAAGGTGAGGCCGGTGTGGCTATGGCCGAAGGCGTACAAGATGTCGCCGCGCCTGGGTGAGCGGCCGATGACGGGGAGCGAATCCGGCGTGGTCGGACGATGGCCCATCCAGCGGGTGCCGCCAGCAATGCTCAAGCCGGGCAGATAGCGCCGGGCAAGCTCGGCCAGAGCATTGCTACGGTCATAGTTGGGCGGTGCTTCGAGGCCGGCGAATTCGGCGGCGCCGCCGATGCGAAGCCCCATGTCGAGCGGCGTCGCCACGAACTGGCGCTCGGCAAAGATCACCTCGCGGCTCAGCGAGATGCCGGGGTTCGGCAGCGTCGTGTTGTAGCCGCGCTCGCTCTCGATCAGCGCGCGGTCGCCGATGAGCTTCGCCAGCCTGCCGGACCAGGCACCGGCGGCGATGACGAGGCGGTCGAACGGCAGCCGGCGGCCATCGGCGGTGGCGACTTCATTGCCTGCTATCCCTGCCACTTCGCCGGCGATCATCGGCACGCCGCGCTGTTCGAGATGTGAGCGCAGCCGATCCACAATGCGCTTCGGATCGGAGACGTGGGACCATTGCGGCGTGAACATCGCGTAGCGGACGACATCGCTCAGCGCCGGCTCCATCGCCCGTGCCGCAGCGCCGTCGATTTCCTCGCAGACGAGGCCGTAGCTGCGGCGCATGGTGCGAAACCGCGCATCGGCCTCGAAGCCCTCGCGGGTCTCGTAGACCCAGAGCGATCCCACCTGATGCAGGTCGCCCATCAGCTCGAGCTCGGCGAGCAGCGGCAGCATGTCCTCATAAGTGCGGCTTGCCAGCGTCGCCAGCGCGCCGCTGATGCGCTCGACCTCCGGCCATGTACCGGAACGCAGGAAGCGCACCAGCCAGGGCGCCAGCTTGGGGAGATGCGCGGCGCGCAGCGACAGCGGTCCCAACGGATCGAACAGCCAGCCCGGCACCTTCCAGGCCAGCCCCGGCACCGAGGCCGGGATGATCTCGGTGACGCCGAGGCCGCCGGCATTGCCGAAAGACGCCTTGTCTCCGGGCGGATCGCGATCGAGCACCGTCACCTGATGCCCGTCCGCCAGCAAAGCGCGGGCGCATGACAGGCCGATGATCCCGGCTCCGACGACAAGCATGCGCGACATGGCCTTGAAGCTTCCTCAGATGACGACCGGGTCGAAGTGACGGCGCACCGCGGCGGCGAGGCTGTAGGCGGTGAGAGCGGAGGTCTTGGGATTGGCGGGCGACGGAAGGTTGGCGAAGCTCATCGTCGCGGTGCCGAGCGGGCTCTCGACAGTGATCTCGTGGGTGTTGCGGGCGACCCTGGGATCGGCGACCACCCGCACGATGGTGCGCTCATGGCCGGCCGCAAGAGCCACGGTGAGGCCAGCATTGAGGTTGCGCGGGTAGCGGCGCGCCGCCTCGGCCGCACTGCCTTCGAACAGGACGAACTCGCCTTCGAGCGCCGCGGGCTCCTGGCCGGCCTGCTGCAATTCGCTGGTCCAGGCGGCGACAGGCTTGCGCGAGGTGTAGCAGACGCGCACGCCGTCGACGCCGTCGAGGGCGGCAAGATAGTCGAGCCCGCCAATGGCGCCGGAGGGGACGGTGAGCCGGGCGCCGCTCCGCTGCGCGATCCGGGTGAGGCGTCCAAGCAGCTCACTGTTGCCCAACGCACCGCTCGACACCACCACGACATCGATGCCGGCTCCCAGAAGCGCCGGCACCAGATCGATCACCGCCGCCTGCCCGGCGGCCTCCACCACCAGTTCCGGGCCGGCGGCGATCAGTTCGTCGAGCGTGCGGACGATGTTGCCGACTGCCGGCTCCGCGCCGGAGGCCTCGCGCAGCAGCACGGTGAAATGTATGGTCGGGTCGAGCGCGAGGCGCGCATGCAGTTCGCGGCCGATGGCGCCGTAACCGATCAGTCCGACATGCTTGCGCGTCGTCATCCCCATCACCAGGCCGACATGCCGCCATCGACGGTGAACATGGCGCCGGTGGCGAAGGAGGCCTCGTCGGAGGCGAGCCACAATATGGCGTTGGCGATCTCGACCGGCTGGGCCCAGCGATTGATCGGCGAGCGCGCCTTGAGCTTGGCCTTGAAGGTCTCCGGGTCGGGATGCTCGGCAACCATCTTCTCGAAATAGCTCGACCAGGTGACCCCGGGCGCCACGCAGTTCACCCGGATGTTCTCATTGGCATGATCGAGCGCCATCGCCTTGGTCAGCGCCGCGACGCCACCCTTGGAGGCGACATAGGCGGCACGGTCGAAGATGCCGACCGTCGCCACGTTCGAGGCGGTGTTGACGATGGTGCCGCCGCCCTGCGCCGCCATCAGCGGGATCGCATGCTTGCAGCACAGGAACACGCCCTTGAGGTTCACCGCCATCAGCGCATCCCAGTCGGCTTCATCGGTGTTCACCACGGTGCCGGGGATGCCGTAACCGGCATTGTTGGCGAGGATGTCGAGGCGACCGAAACGCTCGATCGCGGCCTCGACCATGCGCTTGACCTCGGTGCTGGAGCTGACGTCCACCTGGAACGCCGCCGCCTGCGGCCCGAGCTTCTCGGCGAGGCGCTCTGCGCCCTCGCCATTGCGGTCGGCGATCAGCACCTTAGCGCCCTCGCGCACGAAGATCTCCGCCGCCGCCTCGCCGATCCCCGCGGCAGAACCCGTGATGATCGCAACCTTGTCACGCAGTCGCATTGCCTTCCTCAACTTCACTATTCATTGCCCGGCGCATCGGCCCGCCGGTTGCCTCAGGGCTTGCGCTGGTCGGCCGGCTGCGCGGCGAAGACGGTGTCCCGCTCGATCTGAAGGACGTTCTCGGGCCGCGGGAAGGGGGTCGGATCCGGCTCGCCGTCGGCGCGCGGACGGCCGATGAGGCGGAAGAAATCCTCCAGCCCGTTCGGCACGATCAGCCAGGTCCAGACGATGTCCTCGCTGCCCTCATTGATGAACATGTGTCGGCGGTTCCTGCCGATGAAGAAGGCCGAGCCCGGCAGCATCGGATGGTTCTCGCCATCGATCACGGCGCGGCCCTTGCCGCTGACGACGAAGATCACCTCCTCGTTCCGGTCGTGCGCATGCTCGCGCACGTAGCCACCGGGCGGGACCGTCTGGGTGCCAAATCCGATAGGGTGCTCCATGCGCACGGATTCCGGCGCGAAGATCACCTCGATATGCCCGTTGGCGGGGACCGGCTGCCAATAGCTTGTCGCGGTGCCCGGCTGCTTGATCAGAACCTCGCCGAACGCGGAGGCCTCTTGTGTCTGCTCAGCCATCGTTTCCTCTTCGATGCAGGCATCAACGAATGCAGGATTGAATACAATATTCAGCCTAGACCTGACGCGGCACGACGCAAAGCCTAAAAAATGGATTCATTCGGACACAAACAGCACAAAATTTGTGCTTGTTGAGATACGTCAATTGAATATCGTATTCAATCATGGAGCTTAGAGCATGACTGTCAAGATCGGACGCCAGTCGCTGACCGACCAGATCGTCACCGAACTGCGGCGCCAGATCATCACCGGACAGCTCGCGGAGGGCGCGCCGCTGCGCCAGGAGCGGCTCGCCGCCCAGCTTGGCGTCTCCCGCGTTCCGCTGCGCGAGGCGATCCGCCAGCTCGAGGCGGAAGGGCTCGTCGTCTCCGAGCTGCACAAGGGCACCGTGGTGTCCTCGCTCTCGCTGGAGGAGATCGAGGAGCTTTTCGAGATCCGCCTGCGGCTGGAGACCTGGCTGTTCGAGGCCGCCATACCGCGCATGGTCGAAGCCGATTTCGCGCTTGCCGAGCGCGTGACCGAGGAGGCGATGAGCACCGGCAGCGTCGAGAATTGGGGCGAGCTGAACTGGCGCTTCCACGAGGCGCTCTATCGCCCCAGCGGCAACACCATCGCCATCCGCCTGCTGCGCACGGTGCACGACAACGCCAATCGCTACGTGAACCTGCAGATCGCGGTCGCGGAGGATGTCGAGCGCGAACTCGCCGATCACCAGGCGCTGACCGCCTTTGCGCGGCTGCGCGACACCAGGCGCGGCGTCGACACGCTGCGCGCACATATTCAGCGAGTCTCCCGCAACCTCGTCGCGTCGCTGGCCGAAGGCCGCCGCGGAAAGGTGAAGGATATCGCCTGAAGCCTGGGATGCCGGCGCATGTTGGCACCCCGATCAAACGCAGGCCCCACAACGGGCCCGAAAAACAGAGGGGACTAGCATGAAGGCAAGATCGCTTCTCTTCGCCGCCGCGGCGCTCGCCGCGCTGTCGACCACCGCCCGCGCCGACATCGTCATCGGCACGGCCGGCCCCACCAGCAATGCCGAGGCGCTGTTCGGCACCACCTGGCAGAACGGCATGGAACTCGCGATCCGCCAGGCCAATGCCGCCGGCGGGGTGCAGGGCCAGAAGCTCGTGCTGCAGCGCGACGACGATGGCGGCGACCCCAAGCAGGGCACGCTGATCGCGCAGAAGCATTGCGACAACAAGGACATCCTCGGTGTCGTCGCCAACTTCAACAGCGGCGTCACCATTCCCTCCTCGGACGTCTATAATCGCTGCGGCATGCCGCAGGTGACCAACGCCTCGAACCCGAAGGTCACCAAGTCCGGCTACAAGAACCTGTTCCGCCCGATCGCCAACGACCTCTCGCAGGGCGCGGCACCGGCGGAATATGCCCTCACCTCGCTGAAGGCGAAGACCGCCGCCATCGTTCATGACAAGCAGGCCTTCGGCCAGGGCGTCGCCGAAGTGTTCCGCGACAACTTCACCAAAGGCGGCGGCAAGGTCACGTCCTTCTCCGGCATCGCTCAGACCGACGTCGATTTCAGCGCGCTGCTGACCAGCATCCGCGGCGAGAACCCCGACGTCATCTATTTCGGCGGCGTCATGCCGGCGGTCGGCCTGTTCGTGAAGCAGGCCCGCGAGTTCGGGCTGAAGGGCACATTCTTCGCCGCCGACTCCGCCTTCACCCCGGACTTCATCGCCGGCGCCGGCCCGGCCTCACAAGGCGCGGTCGTCTCTTTCCAGGCGCCGCCCTATGATTCCTCGCCGGCTCTGAAGAAGTTCGCCGCCGACTACAAGGCCGCCTTCGGCGAGGAGCCCGGCCCCTATTCCGCCTATGGCTATGTCGAGGCCAACATCATCATCGAGGCGATGAAGAAGGCCCCGACCCCGCTGACCCGCGCCGGCATAGTCGCCGAGATCGCCAAGAGCGACTTTGACGGCATCGTCGGCCATGTCGCCTTCACGCCGGAGGGCGAGCTGAAGAAGCCCTTCCTCTTCCTCTATGCGGTCAAGGGCGACACGTTCTCGCTGGTGAAGTGAGAGCCGCCTAATGGCCGTGCCCGGCGGGCGATACCCGCCGGGCACGGCCCCAGTGATTTCCGTGCCTCGGCCGATGCCGCGGAAGAGTTTTCCCACTCCGGCCAAGATACTCCGACTAACGAGAGAGGGCTGCCGATGGGCTCCCTGATCCTGCAGCAAACCATCAATGCGCTGACCGTCGGCTCGATCTATGCCCTGATCGCGCTCGGCTACACGATGGTCTATGGCGTCCTGCGCCTCATCAATTTCGCCCATAGCGAATTGTTCACCGCGGGCGCCTTCATCGGTCTCGCTCTGGCCGGCGCGCTCGGCGTCGCCGGGCATCCGATGGGCGGCATACTGGTCGGGCTCCTCACCTTCGTCGCCATCGGGCTGATCGGGGTCAGCGTCGAGATCGTCGCCTATCGCCCGCTGCGCGGCACCACGCGGCTTGCGCCGATGCTCTCCGCGCTCGGCATGGCGGTGGTGATCCAGAACGCGGTGATGCTGCTCGCCGGCCGCCGCCCGCAGATCTACCCATCCTTCCTGCCGAGCGGAGTGATCGACCTGTTCGGCGCCATCGTCACCTACAAGCAGATCACCATCTTCCTAGTGGCGGTCATCCTGATGGTCGGGCTGGAACTGTTCGTGAACCGCACCAGCCTCGGCGTGCGCATCCGCGCTGTCGCCGAGAATGCCGAGACCGCCTCGCTGGTCGGTATCAATCCGAACACCGCGATCTCGCTGATCTTCTTCATCGGCCCGGGTCTCGGGGCGGTCGCCGGCATCCTCTATTCGTCCTTCTACGGCGTCGCCACCTTCACCATGGGCTTCGTCATCGGCATGAAGGCGTTCACCGCGGCGATCCTCGGCGGCATCGGCTCGATCCCCGGCGCGGTGCTCGGCGGCTTCCTGCTGGGCGCCATCGAGACCTTCGCCACCGCCTGGATGCCGGTACTCACCGGCGGCCTCATCGGCACCGAGTATCGCGACATCTTCGCTTTCTCGGTGCTGGTGCTGATCCTGCTGTTCCGTCCGGCGGGCCTGCTCGGCGAGCACGTCAGCGAAGAAACCATGGTGTACAAGAGTGACTTCTGAAGCGCACCCGCTGGCGGCCCCGAGCCGCCTCGCAACGGGCCGCGCCGCCGCGGTCCTGCTGCTCATCCCCATTGCCGCACTGGTAGCCGGGCATTTCCTGCCGACCTATCCGCTGCGCATCCTCGACATGATCCTGCTCTACGCCATTCTCGGCCTCGGGCTGAACATCGTGGTCGGCTATGCCGGCCTGCTCGATCTCGGCTATGTCGCCTTCTATGCCATCGGCGCCTATACCTATGCGCTGCTGGCCTCGGGCCAGTTCGACATCCATCTGCCGTTCGCGTTGGTGCTGCTGATCGGCGCCTCGCTCGCCGGGATCGCCGGCGTGCTGCTCGGCATACCCGTCCTGAGGCTGCGCGGCGACTATCTCGCCATCGTCACGCTCGGCTTCGGCGAGATCATCCGGGTGCTGATGAACAATCTCGACGGGCTGACCAACGGCCCGCAGGGCATCGCCCGGATCGACGAGGCGCACCTTCTCGGCTGGACCTTCGATACGCCGCTCGACTTCCTCTATCTGCTCGTCGGTATGTTGGTCGTTGTCTTCCTGTTCGCCTGGCGGGTGCAGGACAGCGCGCTCGGCACCGCGCTCGCCGCGGTGCGCGAGGACCAGGACGCGGCGCGCGGCTGCGGCATCGACACCACGAAGGTCAAGCTGGTCGCCTTCGGCTTCAGCGCCTTCATCGGCGGCGCCGGCGGGGTGGTGTTCGCCGCCATGCAGCGCTTCGTAAGCCCCGAGAGCTTCACCTTCTGGGAATCGCTGGTGATCGTGCTGGTCATCGTGGTCGGCGGTCTCGGCAATCCGTTCGGCGCCATCCTCGGCGCGGCGCTGCTGATCCTGATCCCGGAGCTGCTGCGCGCCTATGCCGACTACCGGCTGCTGCTCTACGGGCTCGCCCTCGTTCTCATCATCCTGGCGCGGCCGCGAGGCCTCATCAGCCGCGACTTCGGCCCGCGCTGGCTGGTGCGCAAGCTCGGGGGCCGCTGATGCTGAGGTTCGAGCATGTCACCAAGCGCTTCGGTGCGGTTGCCGCGATCAACGACGTCACCTTGGACGTCGAGCCGGGGCTGATCACCGCCGTCATCGGTCCGAACGGCGCCGGCAAGTCGACCCTCGTCAATATGGCGGCCGGCTCCTACAGCGTCACCTCGGGGCGGATACTGATCGACGATACCGAGCTGCAGAGGCTGCCCAAATACCGCATCGCCCATGCCGGGCTCAGCCGCACCTACCAGAACATCCGGCTGTTCGACGGCATGAGCGTCGTGCAGAACCTCGAAGTGGTGCTCGTGCCGCCGCGGATCGGCAGCCTCATCGCCGACACCTTCGGCCTTGCCGGACGGGCGGCGGCCGAGGAGCGGCGCGCAAAGTGCCACGCCGTGCTGGAGCGACTCGGCCTTGCCCCCTATGCGGAGCGGCAGGCCGGCAGCCTCGCCTATGGCCAGCAGAAGCTGGTGGAACTCGCCCGCGCCATCGTCTCCGAACCGCGCGTATTGCTGCTCGACGAGCCGGCGGCCGGCCTCAACCATGGCGAGACCGAGAAGCTCAAGCAGCACATCCTCGATCTGCGCGCGCCGCACATGGCGATGGTGCTGATCGAGCATGACATGAAGCTGATCATGTCCATCTCGGACCGGATCATCGTGATGAATCGCGGTGCGGTGCTGGCACAGGGCACGGCCGCGGAAATCCGAGCGAACACCCAAGTGCAGGAGGCTTACCTTGGCCACCCAGGAGCGACCGATGACATCCAAGCCGCTGCTCGCGGTCGACAGAATCGAGTCCGGCTACGGGAGGGTGAAAGTATTACATGGCATCAGCCTTGAGGTGCTTTCCGGCGAGGTGGTCTGCATCATCGGGCCGAACGGCGCCGGCAAGACGACGCTGCTGCGCACGCTGAGCGGCCTCAACCGGCCGAGCGCGGGAAGCATCCTGTTCAAGGGCCAGCCGGTGGCGGGCATGAAGCCCTACCAGATGGCGCGGCTCGGCCTCGGCCATTGCCCCGAGGGCCGGCGGGTGTTTCAGCATCTGTCGATCGAGGAGAACCTCATCACCGGCTATGTCGCCGGGCGCGGCAAGCGCTTCGATGAGCTGCGCGACGAGGTGTTCGCGCTGTTCCCGATCCTCGGCGAGCGCCGCCCCCAATCCGCCAGCCGGCTCTCCGGCGGCCAGCAGCAGATGCTGGCGATCGGCCGGGCGCTGATGGGCAGCCCCGAATTGCTCCTGCTCGACGAGCCCTCGCTCGGCCTCGCGCCGATCATCATCCACCAGATCTTCGAGATCGTGCTCAAGCTCGCCGAGAGCGGCGTCTCGATCATACTGGTGGAGCAGAACATCGATCTGTCGTTCCAGGTCGCCGACTATGTCTACGCGCTGGAGCACGGCTCGCTGCAATGCTCGGGGCCGGCCACGAAGATGGCCGCCGACGCCCGCATCAAGGACATCTTCCTGCCGACCGCCGACGGGCATTAGACGCCGTCCGGTGTCGGATGGCCTTTCTTTACCTCACCGCTATTGGACTGTGGCTGCGATGTATAATCTCGACGGAAGAAGCGCGCTGGTCACCGGCGGCGCGGTCGGCATCGGCCGGCGCATCGCCACCCGCCTCGCTGAGGAAGGCTGCGACGTCGCCATCATCGACATCGACATTACCGGCGCGGAGGAGACCGCCGACGCGATCGTCCGGATCGGCCGGCGATGCATGGTCCTGAGCGCGGACATAGGCGACTTCGCGGAAGTCCAGGCGGCAGTCGGGGAGATGCGCGCCCGCTACGGCAAGATCGACATCGTCTCGAACAACGCTGCGGTGGTCAGCGTCGGCTCGGTTATGGAGCTCGCGGCTGAGGAATGGCGCCGGGTGTTCCGCATCAATGCCGACGGCGCGTTCCACATCTGCAAGGCGGTGGTGCCGCACATGGTGGAGCGCCGCTTCGGGCGCATCATCAACACCGCTTCCTGGTTCGGGAAGATCGGCAAGCCGAATTACGCCGCCTACTCGGCCTCGAAATTCGCGGTCATCGGGCTGACCCAGTCGCTCGCCGCGGAGCTGGCGCCGCTCGGCGTCACGGTGAACGCGGTCTGCCCCGGCACCATCGTCGGCACCCGGATGCGTGACGATGCCGACCGCAAATCGGTCGAGCAGGGCCTCCCGACGGCGCGCGAGCGGGAGTCGCTGATCCCGATCGGTCGCGTCGGCGTGCCCGACGACATCGCCCGCGTCGTCGCCTTCCTCGCCTCGGACGAGTCGTCCTATATGACCGGGCAGTCGATCAATGTGACCGGCGGGTTGTGGATGCATTAGCGCCTGGGCTCGAAGGCGCGCCTGACCAACATTTTCGCGTGTGGGCAGCCAGGCAGATGATTTTCTGCCGTCATGGCCGGGCTTGTCCCGGCCATCCACGGTTGTTCATTCGTCACGGACGTGGATCCCCGGGACGAGCCCGGGGATGACGGCTCATCGTTGGTATTCAGTCCGCGACGACGCAGCGGTGAATGAGCTCGACCGCCCGGGCGAAATCCTCGATCCGCATCGCCTCGTCCGGATTGTGGCTGCCATTCTGGTTGCGTACGAAAACCAGCGCGGCGGGCACGCCCTGGTTCGCAAACACCGAGGTGTCGTGGCCGGCGCCGCTCGGCATCTCGATGGCTCGAATACCGAGCCGCTCCGCGCTTGCCGCGAGAAGCTGACGCAGCGCGGGATCGAGCACGGCGGCGCTGCTGCCGGTGCGCTCGCCCCAGTCGAAACGCACGCCGCGGCGCTGCTCGATGATGGCGGCGTGCTGCCGCAGCTCGGCATGGATGCGCTCGAGGCAGGCCGCGCTTTCGCTGCGCACATCGAGGCAGAAACCGACTTCACCGGGCACCTTGCTGAAGGCGTGCTGGGTTGGATCGGTGCCAACCTCGCCGAAGGTGATGGTGGCCCGCTCGCCATCGCGCTCCAGCCCGTCCCACGTCTGCTCCAGGGCGGCGACGAGCTCGGCGAACGCCACCACCGCATCCTGCCGATCGGCGCGCGGCACCGCACCGGAATGGCCATAGGCGCCGAGGCAGCGCGCCTCGCGATAGCGGAACGAGCCGGCGATGCCGGTGACGAGACCGACCGGCACATCCTCGCGTTCCAGCACCGGCCCCTGCTCGATATGGACTTCGATGAAGCCGTGGATGCGGGCGGGATCGAGATAAGCTTCGCCCGCCGCCACGGCATCCGGCCGGAAGTCGAGCGCTTCCATGTGGCTGCGAAGCGTCAGCCCGGTATCCGCCCGGCAGGTCTCCAGCGCCTCGGCGGGTAAAATACCGAACGCCGCGCGGCTGCCGAGATAGGAGACCGGGAACCAGGTGCTCTCCTCGGCACGGATCACCATGATGGTGAGATTGCGCTTGAGCTGTCGGCCTTCACCCTTCAGCGCGGCAGCGACTGCGATGCCGGCGAGCACGCCTGCGGCGCCGTCGAAATTGCCGCCATGCGGCACGGAATCGATGTGCGAGCCGATGATCCAGGAGGGCAGCTCGGAATCTTCTCCCGGCATGGTCAGATAGAGATTGCCGGCGGCGTCGATTGCCTGCGCGAGACCGAGCTCGCGCCCCGTGCGCTTGAGCAGCTCATGGGCGAATTGCTCACTCTCGCCATAGGCGGCGCGGGTGATGCCCGGCGCGTCGGTGGTGTGGGCCCGCAATTCGTCGAACAGCCGCTCAGCAAGCGCGAGCGCGGAGCGCAGCGCGGGGGTCACAGCCCGCATTCCTTCGCGCCGTCTACCGGCCAGACCACCTCGTTCACCAGATGATCCGGCCTCACGCCTTCGAGCACCGCCAGCACCTCTTCGGCAAGCGTAGTCGCGGTGCGGTACATCGCGGCGTCGGTCGAGCCGCCGACATGGGGCGTCAGCACGACATTGTCGAGCCCGATGAGCGGCGACGTTGCCGGCAGCGGCTCCACCGCGAACACGTCGAGGCCGGCGCCGGCGATGCGCCGCGCCGCCAGCGCCTCGGCGAGCGCCGCCTCGTCGACCACAGTGCCGCGCCCGGTATTGATGAGGAAGGCGTTCGGCCGCATCCGGGCGAGCTGGTCGCGGCCGATGAGATTGCGCGTGGACGGCGCACCCGGCAGATGCAGCGAGACAACGTCGCTGTCAGTGAGCACCTCGTCGAGGCTCGCCATCCGCCGCACGCCCTCGGTAGCGAATTCCGCCTCGCTCGCGCCGCGCGACCAGCCGATGACCTCCATGCCGAGCGCTTTGGCGAGCCGTGCCGTCGCCCGGCCGATGGCACCGAAGCCGACGACGCCGAAGGTGGCGCCTTCGAGCTCGACGAAGCGGGCACGGTATTTGAACGAGGCATCGCTCTGCCGTGCCGCGCGGTCGCCGCCGCCGATGGCCTTGGCGAGATGGAAGGTGAGCGCCAGCGCGTGCTCTGCGACCGAGCGCGCATTGGCGCCCGGTGTGTTGACGACGGCGATGCCGCGAGCGGTCGCCGCCTCGACCGCGACATTGTCGACGCCGGCGCCATGGACACCGATGACGGCGAGGCGCGGCGCCGCTTCCATCAAGACGTCGCTGACCGACGCATCGCGGGTCAATACGGCGCGGGCATCGGCGACTTCGCGCACGAGGACCGTAGGGACCAGCGAAGAGGCGAAGCGCACATCGCAGCCCGCCTTGCGCAGCCGCTCGATGCCGGCGGCGTGGATGGCTTGGAGAACGAGGCAGATATCGCTCATGCCGAGGACTCGGTCAGAAGGCATTGCAGAGGAGGCTTTCGCCGGGCTTCTCCTCTCCCCATTGGGGAGAGGGTTAGGGTGAGGGGCTCTCGCCGCTCCGCAATCGTGTTCCCCCTCACCGACCCGCTTCGCGCCACCTCTCCCCAACGGGGAGAGGAAGGTCCCGGGCAAGTTTCAGATGCCCCGGATCGCGCCGCCGTCGACGCGCACGGTCGAGCCGGTGACATAGCTCGCCCGCGCGCTTGCGAGGAAGGCGACGACGTCGGCGAATTCCTGCGGGGTGCCGTAGCGGCCCATCGGGATGGTGGCCTTCGAGGCCTCGGCGACAGACTCCACGCTCGCGCCGGTGCGGGTCGCCGCCGCGGCGTCGAGCTCGTCGACCCGCTGGGTGTGGATGCGGCCGGGCAACACCGAGTTCACCGTGACGCCCTCGGCCGCGACCTCGGCGGCCAGCGTCTTGGCCCAGCCGACGATGGAGGCGCGGAGCGCATTGGAGATGCCGAGATTGGGGATCGGCTGCGCCACGCCGGAGGAAACCACATTGACGACGCGGCCGAACTTGCGGGCGCGCATGCCGGGCAAAAGGCGCGAGGTCACCAGGAAGATGGCGCTCACCATGGTCTCGAACTGGCGGCTCCACACCTCCGGTGCCACCGCCGAGATGGGGCCCGGCGGCGGGCCGCCGCTGTTGTTGACCAGTATGTCGATCGGCTGGCCCTCCAGGGCATCGAGCGCCGACAGCACCGAGGCGCGGTCGGCGAGATCGAGCAGCTGGGTCGAGGCCGCGCCGCCCGTGGCGCGGATGCCGGCGGCGGCCTCCTCCAGCGCCGCGATGGTGCGCCCGGCGAGGATGACGCTGGCGCCTTCCGCCGCCAGTGTCTGCGCGATGGCGAGGCCGAGCCCACGGCTCGATCCGAGCACCAGGGCGGTGCGTCCCTTCAATCCGAGATCCATGGGCTCAGCCCTCCAGCTTGCGTTCGAGGCGCGTCATCAGCTCGCCGATCTCCTGATGATCGCGGGCGGAAAGCTTCGGGCCGGGATGGCGGGTATCGGAGCATTTGATGGCGCCGCGCCGCCGCAGCACTTCCTTGCGCACAGCAAGACCGAAGCCCATCTGCTGCTCGTGCCGCAGGATCGGCAGATAGAGGTCGAACAGGTCCTCCGCACCCTCGACATCGCCGGCGAAAAACTTCTCGCAGACGCCGACCAGCATTTCCGGATAGGCGAAGCCGGTCATGGCGCCGTCGACGCCGCGCCTGAGCTCCTGCGGCAGATAGAGACCGCCATTGCCGACGAGTATGCTGACCCGCCGGCCGTCGCCCTTGTCCGAGCGCTCGCGCATGCGGGTGATCTTGGTCAGGCCGGGGCTTTCCTCGTGCTTCAGCATGACGAAGTTCGGGAAGACGTCGATCAGCCGGTGCAGTACCGAGACCGAGCTCACCGTATTCGTGGTCTGCGGATAGTCCTGGTAGCAGACCGGGATGTCCGGGCCGAGCCGGCTCAGCACCCCGTCCCAATAGGAGAAGACCTGATCGTCGGTCTTCAACCCGGCCTGCGGGGCGATCATCAGGCCGGCGGCGCCGAGGTCCATCGCCTCCCTGGCGAAGCGCACCAGATTGTCGGTGCCGGGATTGCTGGCGCCGACTACGATCGGCTTGCGGCCGTCGACGCGCTTCATGACATGTTCGAGGAAGGCGCGGGCTTCGGTCGGCGCCAGCTTCGGCGCCTCGCCGAGCACACCGAGGATGGTGATCCCGGTGACGCCAGTCTCGAAATAGAAATCGATCAGCGAATCCGTGCTCGCATAGTCGATCTCCCCGGTCTCGGTGAAGGGCGTCGGCGAGATGATGTAGACGCCGCGGGTCCGCTCATTGATCTTTTCAGCCGCCATGGTCGTTCCTCAGCAGTTCCTCAGATGGTGCGGAGCTTCTCGATGATGCTCAGCTTGACGTTCTCGATGTGAGCCTGGATGCCGGCGCGGGCAGCGTCGCGGTCGCCGCGGCGCAGTGCCTCGATGATGGCGAGATGCTCGCGATGGCCGATCTCGAAGCGTTCGGGGACGCGGTCCATGTTGAACATGTGCGTCTTCACCCGGAGATCCTGGATGTGCTTGGCGAGCACGGCATTGCCGCTCTTCTCGGCGATCATGCGATGGAAGCGGCTGTCGACTTCCCAGTCTTGTTCAGCGCTGCGCTCGTCCGCGCCCAAGAGCGCGCGGATCGCGGCCTCCACCTCGTCGAGCTCGGCGGGCGGGATGCGGCCGGTGGCGAGCCTGACGCCCTCCATCTCCAGCACCTGACGGACATGCAGCGTCTCGATCAGCTCGCGGGTGGAGAACTCCTTGACGATCAGCATGCCGCCGGGCTTCCGCGTGATGAAGCCCTCGCTCTCCAGCCGGTTGAGCGCATCGCGCACCGGGGTGCGGGAGATAGCCAGCGCCTCGGCGAGGCGGCGCTCCTGCAGCACGGAGCCGATCGGGATCTCGCGCTTGATCAGCCGGTCCAGCAGGTCGTTATAGGCCATCTGGCTGAGGCTTTCCTCGCGCTCTTCCAGCGGGCCGGCGACGGGCGTTCGTGGTGCGGGATTGGACATGCGGCGCTCTGCGGCTGACGCCCGGCCGCGCCTTGGCGCGACCGGGCCGGTCGGGATGATCAGAACTGGCTCTTGATCGGATCCTTCGGGACGGGGGAATAGCCGATGAGCGGCGTGGTGAGCTTGGCATAGGTGCCGTCGGCGATCATGTCGGCCAACGCCTTGTTGACCGCCTTGACCAGGTTCGGCTTGCCCTTCTTGAAGGGGAAGCCCTTCTGGATGTGGCTGAGATACTCATCGACCATGACCAGCGGCAGCTTGGAGGCTTCGATCGCATAGGCCGCGGCGATCGAATCGGTGATCACCGCGTCGATATTGCCGTTCACCAGATCCTGCAACGCATCGGATTCCGCCTTGTAGGCCTTGGCGGTGGCGCCGCGGTCCTCGGCGAGCTTCTGCCAGGTCGAGGAGACCAGCACGCCCACCGTCTTGCCCTTGATGTCGGCCGGCGCCTTGATCGGCGAATCCTTCTTGGTGACGATGCGACCGCCGGATTCCAGCCAGCCATCGGCAAACGTCACCTGCTTCTGGCGCTCGGCGGTGATGTCCATGGCGGCGGAGGCGTAGTCGTACTGGTCGGCGGCGAGGCCGACGAGCAGCGCCTCCCACTTGATGACGACTGGCTCGTATTCGAGGCCGAGCCGCTTCGCGACCTCCTTGCTGACGCGGACCTCGAGGCCGTCGAGCTGGCCGTCGGGCGCGCGCATGCTGAAGGGCGGATAGGTGCCCTCGGTCGCCACCAGCAGCTTGCCGGGACGGACGAGTTCGAGGTCCGCGGCGCTAGCGGACCCGCTGATGAGGCCGCCGACGAGAGCGGCGGCGAGCACGGGAAGCAATGTCAGACGCATGTGTTTATCCCCTCTGTCGTCTGCGTTTCGTCGGTATTCAACGGGCCGCCGGGACGGCACCGGTCCGCTCATGAAGGGGAGCGCGAGCACGCCCCCCTCTCAGGATTTCACCGCGGCGCGCAGCGCCAGCAGTTCGGCCATCACGGTGGCCGCCAGCAGCGCGGTGGTCTGCGCCGGCCCGTCGAACATCGGGCTGAGCTCGACGACGTCGCAGCCGACGAGATTGATGCCGTCGAGCCGCCGCAGCACGTCGAGCGTCTCGCGCGCGCTCGGCCCGCCAGCCTCGGGGGTCTGCACCGCAGGGGCGAAAGCCGGATCGATGAAATCGAGATCGAAGGTCAGGTAGGCCGGACGCCCATTGGTGCGCGCCGCAATGCGCTTCGCCAGCGCCGGAATGCCCATCTCGAACATCTGGTCGGTGGTGACGACCTCATAGCCGAGCTCCACCGACTGGTTGACATCGTCCGGCATGAACAGCGAGCCGCGCATGCCGACCTGGATCGAATGCTCGGGCGCGACGATGCCCTCCTCCACGGCGCGGCGGAACGGCGTGCCGGCGCTGTATTTCTTGCCGGCGAAATACTTGTCCCAGGTGTCGCTGTGGGAATCGAACTGGATCAGCGCCAGCGGCCCGTGCTTCGCCGCCACCGCACGCAGCCCGGCGAGCGTGACCGAATGGTCGCCGCCAATACCAAACGGCGTCACCCCGGCGTCGACCAGCGCGCGCACCGAAGCCTCGAGCCGCGCGAGCGATTCTTCGAGATAGCCCGGCACCACGGCGGCATCGCCCGCATCGACGCAGCGCAGCCGCTCGAACACATGGATGTTCCGGTACGGATTGATCGGGCGCAGCATGATCGACATGGCGCGCACCGCGTTCGGTGCGAAGCGGGCGCCGGTGCGGAAGGGCGCGCCGGAATCCGACGGCAGGCCGATGATGGCCGCGTCGATCCCCTCAAGGCTCGTCGCCTGCGGCAGGCGCATGAAGGTCGGCACGCCGCAGAAGCGCGGCGTCTCCAGCGAGTCGATCGGCAGCACGCTCATTGGCGCGTCCTCCTAAACCGAGCGGGCATAATGGCGCTCCATATGCCCCGCCCCCTGCGAGATGATCGTGGTCATCAGGAGATAGATGATGGCGGTGGCGATGTAGAACTCGAACGGACGAAAGGTGGTGGCGATGATGGTCTGCGAATAGAGCGTCAGCTCGACCACGGTGATGGTCGAGAGCAGCGAGGTGTTCTTGACCATGGTGATCGCCTCGTTCGTCACCGGCGGCAGGATCACCCGGAACACTTGAGGCAATATGATGCGCGACATCAGATGCAGGCGGCTCATACCGAGCGCCTGCGCCGATTCCATCTGCCCCTTGGGGATAGAGAGCAGGCCGGCGCGGACGATCTCGGCGATATAGGCGCCGCCATTGAAGCCGAGCGCCAGCACGCCGGCGACGAAGGGCGAGAGGCGGATGCCGATTTGCGGGAAGCCGAAATAGACGATGAAGATCTGGATCAGGGTCGGCGTGCCGCGGATGAACCAGATGTAGAAATTGCTCGCTTGCCGAAGCGCCGCGAAGCGCGAGGCCTTGCCGAGCGCGGCCAGCAGCCCGAAGACCCAGCTCACCAGGATAGCGAGCAGCGAGAGCACCAGCACCAGCCAGCTGGCATTGAGGAAACCCGGCACATAGGGCGCGAAGCCTTCCCACCAAGCGGCGATCATGCGTCACCTGCGATCTGGAGCGGCGGTTGCGCGCCGTGCTGCCAGGCGTCCTCGTGCAGCACGCGCTTGAGGAACTGGCGGAGCCGGTCGCTCTTCGGCTCGCGCAGCACCTCGCGCGGCGAACCGTCCTCGGCAACGACGCCATTGTCGAAGAAGATGGTGCGGTTGCTGACCTCGCGGGCGAAGCCGATCTCGTGGGTGACGAGCAGCATGGTCATGCCCTCGGTTGCCAGCGCCGCCATCAGCGAGAGCACCTCGCCGACCAGTTCCGGATCGAGCGCCGAGGTCACCTCGTCGAACAGCATCAGCTTCGGCGCCATGGCGAGCGCGCGGACGATGGCGACGCGCTGCTGCTGGCCGCCGGAGAGCTTGGAGGGATAGGCGTGGCGCTTCTCCGCAAGGCCGATGCGGGCGAGCAGCGTCTCGGCATGGGCGATGGCGTCAGCGGGCTTCACGCCCTTCACCCGGATCGGCGCCTCGATGACGTTCTCCAGCACCGTCATGTGCGGCCAGAGATTGTAGCTCTGGAACACCATTCCGATGTTGGTGCGCAGTTCGCGCAGCTGGCCTGCGGTCGGCTGGCGCTTCGCGCCCTCGGAGAAATCGAAGTTGAAGCCGCCGAACTGCATGGTGCCGGCATTGGGCCGCTCCAGCACGTTCACGCAGCGCAGGAAGGTGCTCTTGCCCGACCCGGAGGCGCCGATGATCGACACCACCTCGCCGGCATGGACATCGACCGAGATCCCCTTCAGCACCTCGTGCACGCCGAAGCTCTTGCGCAGGTCGCGAATGCGGATGAGGGGTTCGCCTTCCATCAGGCGGCTCCGGCGACGGGGGTAAGGATCTCGATCCCGCAGTCACGCGGCGTGCGATCCGCGCCGTTGATGGTGGTGACGTCCTGCGGGCAGCAGGAGAAGGCCATGACGACATCGTCCTCGGCCTGCAGCACCACATAGGAACCAGGCTTCGAGGCCGGAAGCAGCCGATCGAGCGAGCCGTCGGCGCGCACCGCGACGCACATGAAGAGGTTCACCGGCGACGGGGTGAACGGCATCTTGATCGACAGTTCGCCGAGCGCCTCGTGCATGTTGTCGGCGCAGCTGCGGTGGTAGCCCTCGACGCCGAGCTGGCGATAGATATCGGCATTGCAGGCGCACAGCAGCGTGTCGTGCTTGCCGGAGGACGTATCCTCCACGATCGTCACCAGCGGCCGGCGACGGGTGCTGACCAGCGCCGTGTCGGTGGTGGCGAAGATGGTGCTGTGGAAGGACCGGAAATTATCGGTCGAGATGAATTCGTAGGTATCGCGATCGAGGAAGGCCCAGAAATCGATGGCCTGGGTGCCGAAAGGGTTGGTGAGGCGCAGCCGCTGGCCCGCCCTCACGCGCACCGCCTTGCCGTAACCCGCCGGCAGCACGAAGGAATCGTCGATCCGGTAATCCATGCTGTTCCCTCGATCGGAGGCGAAGCCAACCGCGGCTGCCCAAAGGCTACGCCGGATTGCCGACGCTTGCTATAACTTCATGATGCTGTTGGGTATACCATCGGAATTCAAGTGGAATTTTTTGGCAGGACTTGCTCAAATGGTGAGCGCGGGGCGTACGCGGACCTCAAAAGCGGCGATCAAGGGCGGCGGCGTCCGAAACAGATGCTGCCCTCCTCGACAGGCTCTCCGCCAGCAGCGCCAATGCCTCGCCGGGTGCCGCCGGCAGTCTGGCGCAAGCCGGCCGAGGGCCGCTGGCACGCATCTGGTATTGGCGGGACAAGGTTGCCTTGATTGATGGAAGAATGCGCATGCATGAGGATCCGCCCGCTATGCCCCGCCTGCTCGATGCGGGCGATGGCGGCCTTGTGGTCGAGCTCGGCAGCGCGATCAGCGAAAGGACGAACCGGCTGGTGATCGCGCTCGGCGATGCGCTCGGCGGGCTGGCGCTCGCCGGCATCATCGAGATCGTGCCGACCTATCGTTCGCTGCTGATCCTGTTCGATCCGCTTGCGCTTCCGCGTGCCACGCTACGCGACGAGATCGGCAAGCTGTGGCCGCCGCGCCTGGCGGCGAGCAAGCGGGAGGGCTATTGGCGGGTGCCTGTGCTCTATGGCGGCGAACATGGCGTCGACCTCGAAGGGGTCGCGCGCACCCATAAGCTGATGCCAGAAGAGGTGGTCGCGCTGCATTCCGGCGCGGAGTATCGCGTCTACATGATCGGTTTCGCGCCGGGCTTCGCCTATCTCGGCGGACTGCCGGAGGCGATCCACACCAGCCGGCGCACCGATCCGCGCCTGAAGACGCCGCCGCGCAGCATCTCCATCGGCGGCCAGCAGACCGCCATCTCGCCGCCGCTGGAGATACCGAGCGGCTGGCACCTCATCGGCCGAACCCCGGTGCGCTCCTATGATCCGCGCCGCACCGAGAAGCCGTTCCTGTTCGCCGCCGGCGACATCATCCGCTTCACGCCGGTGACGCCTGGCGATTATCGCGACATGTGCGCCCTCGCCGAGGCCGGCGCCGAAGTGGCAAGCTGGGAGGCGGCCCGATGAGCGGCGGCCATCTCCTCATCGAACGTCCGGGCCTGTTCTCCAGCCTCCAGGATTTCGGCCGCTTCGGCTATCAGCATTTCGGCATCTCGGCGTCCGGCGCCATGGACACGGTTTCGATGCAGGCCGCCAATGCGCTGGTCGGCAATGCCCGGGGTGAGGCAGTGATCGAGATGACCATGCTCGGACTTGCCGCCACGGTGAAGGCCGAGCGCTGCCGCCTCGCGCTCGCCGGCGCAGAGATGCCGCTCGCCATCAATGGCCAGCCGGCGGAGGGCTGGCGGGCTCATGAGCTGAAGGATGGCGACCGCATCGAAATCGGCGGCGCGAAGAGCGGCATGCGTGGCTATCTCGCCATCGCCGGCGGCCTTGCGGTGGCGCCGACGCTCGGCAGCCTCTCCACCCATTCGCGCTCAGCCATCGGCGGGCTAGAGGGACGCGCACTGCGGACCGGCGACCGGCTGGCGCTGAATGGCGCACCGCACGGAGCGCTGCTGGCGCTGCCGCCGGAGCATCGGCCGGCGAGCACCAAGGCCATTCGCGTCGTGCTCGGGCCTCAGGACGATTATTTTACGCCCGCTGGCATCGAAACCTTCCTCGGCTCCGACTATCGGGTGACGGAGAAGACCGACCGCATGGGTTCCCAGCTCGACGGACCGACGATCGAGCTTGCGGACGGCTTCAACATCGTCTCCGACGGCATCATGAACGGCAGCATCCAGGTGCCCGGGAACGGCCGGCCGCTGGTGCTGCTCGCCGACCGCCAGACCACCGGCGGCTATCCGAAGATCGCCACCGTCATCTCGCCCGACCTCGCGCTCCTGGGCCAGCGGCGCCCGGGTGATATCATCCGCTTCCAGCAGGTGACCGCCGCGGAAGCCGAAGCCGCCGTGCGCGTCCATCGCGCCATGATCGCGAGCATGCTGGAGGCCATGCGCGAGGTGATCGCGCCGGCGATGGAGCTGTCCACCGAGCGGCTGCTCGCCCACAATCTGGTCGGCGGCGTCTGCTCGGCCTTCGAATGAGCGCTTAACGGATGGGAGCAAGCATGAAGACCATCGATCTCAATTGCGACATGGGCGAGGGCTTCGGCGTCTATTCCCTAGGCGATGACGAGGCGATGCTCGACATCGTCACCTCGGCCAATATCGCCTGCGGCTTCCATGCCGGCGATCCGCTGGTGATGGCGAAGACGCTGGAGGCCGCCAAGGCGCGCGGCGTCGGCGTCGGCGCGCATCCGAGCTTCTTCGACCTGTGGGGCTTCGGCCGCCGGCCGATCCTCGGGCAGAGCCCGGCGGATGTGGAGAAGCAGATCATCTACCAGATCGGCGCGTTGCAGGCGCTGGCCCATGCGCAGGGCTTGCGTCTCGATCACATCAAGACCCACGGCTCGCTCGGCAACATGGCCAATGAGGATATAGATCTCGCTCGGGCTGTCGCACGCGCCATCAAGGCGCTCGATCCCGACTTCATCTTCGTGGTGATGCCGGGCCTGCCGACCGAGCGCGCCGGCGAGGAGATGGGCCTCAGGCTCGCCCGCGAGATCTATGCCGACCGCGCTTATGCCGACAATGGCAACCTCGCCTCGCGCAAGCTGCCGGGCGCGGTGCTTCACGATGCCGAGGAGGCCGCCGAGCGCATCCTGCGCATCGTCGAGAGCGGCGAGGTGACCTCGATCAGCGGCAAGCGAATCCCGGTGCGCGCCGACACGGTGTGCGTCCATGGCGACACCGCCGATGCGGTGAACATGGCGCGCAAGGTGAAGGCCCGGCTCAAGGATGCCGGCTACGCGGTGCGACCGATGGCGGAGTGGTTGTAGGCTCGATAGGCTGTCGCCGTAAGAGTCCGCATCAGCTGTGGCAAGTGACCGCGGCAATTTCCGCCGTCATGGCCGGGCTTGTCCCGGCCATCCACGGTCGCTCTCTCGTCACGGGCGTGGATCCCCGGGACGAGCCCGGGGATGACGGGTCTATTGTTGAACTACGAGGCGGTGCGAACGGCGGCCCTGCTACGCGTCTTCCAGCACCAAGAGGTCCTCGCGGGCGAAGACGATCGAGGCGGTGTCGCCGCGCTTGGGCGGGCTGACGCTCGATGAGTTGAAGGTGTCGAGCGACACTGCGTTCTCGCCGAGCCGGACCTTGATGCGGACCACCGAGCCGAGGAAGCCGACCTCGTCGATGGTGCCGGACAGGCTGTTGCGTCCCTCGGTGCGTTCGCCGAGCGCAACCGCCTCCGGCCGCAGCGCGACGGTGCGCTCGGTGCCGGCGGCGCTGCCGTTGAGCGGGCGGGTGGTGACGGCTTCCTGCCCGTCGATGCTCAGGCGTCCGGATGACGGATCGACCACCTGCGCCTTCAAGGTATTGAGCGTGCCGACGAACCCGGCGACGAAACGGGTCTTCGGATAATTGTAGATCTCGAACGGATTGCCGACCTGCTCCATCCGCCCTTCGCTCATCACCACGACGCGGTCGGACATCGACAGCGCTTCCTCCTGGTCGTGGGTGACGAAGATGGTGGTGATGCCGAGCGCCTTCTGCAGGCTGCGGATCTCCTCGCGCAGCGAGACCCGGATCTTGGCGTCGAGCGCGGAGAGCGGCTCGTCGAGCAGCAGCACCTGTGGCTTGTTGGCGATGGCGCGGGCGAGCGCCACGCGCTGCTGCTGGCCGCCGGAGAGCTGGTAGGGATAGCGATCGGCGAGGTGCGGCAGCTTGATCAGATCCAGCATCTCCTTCACCCGCGGGCCGATCTCGGAAGCCGGCTTCTTCGCCACCTTGAGGCCGAAGCCGATATTGTCGGCCACCGTCATGTTGGGAAACAGCGCGTAGGCCTGGAACACCATGCCGATATTGCGCTGGTTGGGCGGCAGATTGGTCACGTCCTTGCCGCCGATCTTGATGGTGCCAACGGTCGGATGCTCGAAGCCGGCCACCATGCGCAGGGTCGTGGTCTTGCCGCAGCCCGACGGCCCGAGGAAGGAGACGAACTCGCCGCGCTCCACCGCCAGATCGAATTCCCGCACCACGGGGTTTTGCCCGTAGGTCTTGCGAACGCCGGAAATGTCGAGAAATGCCATGTGCGTCTCCTCGGGGTCCGTGTTAGCGCGTGGCCGGGGACGCGCCGCGCGCCCCGCGCCCGAAGAGCTGGATCAGGCCCATGCAGGCCCAGGTGACGACGAAGGCGATTACCGCGAGCGCCGAGGGCTCATAGGCGCTGTTGGCGCCGACATTCTGCAGATAGGGGCCGAAGGCCGGCCGGTTCAGCAGGCTCGCGATGGTGAACTCGCCGATGACGATGGCGAAGGTCAGGAACGCGCCCGAGAGCACGGCCACCCGCACATTGGGCAGGATCACATTGAACAGGATGGTCCACCAGCTGGCGCCGAGGCTCTCGGCGGCCTCGGTGAGCGTCTTCACGTCGATCGAGCGCAAGCCGGTGTCCACGGCCCGGTACATATAGGGCATGGCGAGGACGACATAGGCGAAGACCAGCAGGAGGTCGGTGCTGCGCGTGGTCGCGGTCATCGGCAGGAAGGACGAGGAATTATAGAGCCGCAAATAGCCGAACACGATGACGATGGCCGGGATGACCAGCGGCAGCAAGGTGACGAACTCGACCACCGGCCGCATCCGCGGCATGCGCAGGCGGATCACATAGGCGGTCGGCACCACCAGCAGCACGCCGACGATGATGGTGAGCAGCGCGATCAGCGTCGAATAACCGAAGCTCTCGATGAAGCGGGCATCGCTAAACACCGAAGCGTAGGCGTCGAACGAATAGACGCCGCGCCGCTTGCGCAGCGAGAATTCGAAGGTGGCGATGAGCGGTATGACGAAATAGAGCGTGCCGACAATCATCGCCAGCCAGGGGCCGAAACGTTCGCTCTTCATCGCAGCCACCGGTCGCTGCGCGCGCGCAGCCAGATATAGGTGATGTTGGATATTGCAGTGATCAAGATCATGCCCAGCGCCAGCGCATAGCCGAGATTGGGATCGTGCAGCACGTCTCCGCGGATCTGCGCATAGAGCAGGATCGGCACGATGTTGAGCGAGGAGCCGGTGAGCGCATAGGCCGTGGCGATGGCGCCGAAGGCATTGGCGAACAGCAGCATGGTGGCGCCGAGCAGGCTCGGCCACAGCACCGGGAAGGCGACGTGGGTCCAGAACTGCAGCTTGGTCGCGCCGAGGATCGAGGCCGCCTCCCGCCACTCCTTCTTCAGTCCATCCAAAGCCGGCATCAGGATCAGAACCATCAGCGGGATCTGGAAGTAGAGATAGGTGATGGTGAGGCCCCAGAAGCTGAGGATGTTGAAGCCAGTCGAATAGAGATTGAAGCCGGCATAGGTCGAGAGCAGGGTCGTCACCAGGCCGGTGCGGCCGAGCGTGGCGATGAAGGCGAAGGCCAGCGGCACGCCGGCGAAATTGGAGGCGACCCCGGAGAAGGTCGTCAGCGTCGGGCGGATCCAGTTGGGCAGATTGCCCATCACCGCGGCGTGGGCCAGAAAGAACCCGATGATGGCGCCCAGTACGGCCGAGGCGACCGAAACCTGGATCGAGATCCAATAGGCCGAGAGGATGCTCGGCTGGTTCAGATTGGCGATGTTCTGCAGCGTGAACTCGCCGGTCGACGTCTGGAACGCGCCGATCATCAGATCGACGGTCGGCAGGATCAGGAACAGCAGTGCGAAGACGAAGAACGGCACCACGCCGAGCCACGACAGCGGCAGGCGTTTTCGCTGGGCGGCGATAACGCTGCCATCCATGGTGGCTGCACCGACATTATCGACCATGGGATTGTTTCAGCTCGCGAATGAGGTCCCGGGAAGAAGTCGCCGGCGCAAGGATACGCCGGCGACTGGATCGGCAGAAGCAGCGTCAGCTCACTTCACGTTGGCGCCGACGATCTTGTCCCACTCGCCGGCGATGACCGCCTTGGAGGCGTTCTGCTGGTCGAGGGTCGGGAACACCGCGGCCTTGTAGGCTTCAGCCGGGGGCAGCTTGTCGAGCAGCTCCTTGGGGATCTTGCCCTTGGCGGCAAGGTCGTTGAAGCGGATCGGATGGCAGTAGCCCTTCAGCCAAAGCAGCTGACCCTCGTCCGAATAGAGGTGCTCCATCCACAGCTTGGCGGCGTTCGGGTGCGGGGCGTAGGCGCTGATGCCCTGCACATAGACGCCGGCGACGACGCCGGTCTTCGGCACGACGACTTCGGTCGGCGGGTTGCCGGCGAGCTTGTCGCGGTCGGCGAGCGCATTGTAGTCCCAGCGGATCACGATCGGGGTCGAGCCCTGGGCGATGGAAGCGGCCTTGCCGATCACCGGGACGAAATTGCCGGCATTCAGCTTCTTGAAGAATTCGAGGCCGGCCTTGCCGGCCGCCGCGCCGCCCGCGGGGGCGGTGGAAAGACCGGCGGCATAGACCGCCTGGATCGCCTGATTGGAGGTGCGCGGGTCACCCGCGAGAGCGACGGCGTTGGCGTATTCCGGCTTCAGCAGGTCGGCCCAGTCCTTGGGCACGTTCTTCACCAGGTCCTTGTTCACCTGGAAGGCCAGCACGCCGTAATAGTC
Source organism: Xanthobacteraceae bacterium (assembly GCA_029266425.1). Classification (GTDB taxonomy): domain Bacteria; phylum Pseudomonadota; class Alphaproteobacteria; order Rhizobiales; family Xanthobacteraceae; genus Ancylobacter. Next base: position 115,521 of record JAQSWY010000006.1, on the reverse strand, counting down.
GCCGTACCAGTGGCCGTCGGCGTCCTTGGCCTCAGTCGGGATGGTCTCCCAGGTGGAGACCTTATAGGGCTGCAGCAGGCCTTCGGACTTGGCGGTCGGGCCGAAGGAGAGGCCGACATCGATCACGTCGGGAGCCTGCGGGCCCTTATTGCCCTTGTTCGCCTTGATTGCCTCGACCTCGTCGCCGGAGCCGGCGTCGGGATTGAGCTCGTTGATCTGGATGCCGTACTTCGCCTTGAAGGTGCTCAGCATTTCGCCGTAGTTGCACCAGTCGTGGGGCAGGGCGATGACGGTGAGCTGGCCTTCCGCCTTCGCGTCGGCGACCAGCTTGTCCATCGACTGGCTGAACGCAGCGCCGGTCGAAGCGCACAGTGCCAGGATGGAAATGGAGAGAGTTCGGCTCAGCACATTTTTCATTTGCGCGCCCTCGTTGATCGTACTCGCCTCAGCATCGGGGACAGACCGCCCTACCGCTGGCCGGCGCCAGCAACCATGCCCTGATGACAGTCGGATGTCACTCGGCGAAACGGTTGCATTCTGGGACAAAATCATTGGTGTACGTAAGGTCAGCGCGCCGCGGCGGCGCCAGTAAAGTCCGGAGCGCAGTTATTGCTGCCGCCGCAACTGGATATTTGCCCTATTGAGGACGACGCAATTCGGTGCTCGCCGCAGGAAAGCTGTCGAGTGAGCGACGCGTCAAGCAAACGCGAAGTCATGCGGCAGTGAAACGTCCGGCTCCGACCATCAGGGCTCGGGTTCGGAAACCGACTAAGGATTTTCCCGGCGAAGGGCAGAGGGCCAGATTCAGAGTCCGACTCGCATCTCCACGACGGCAGCGAATTATCGACCATCTCGCCGTCATGGCCGGGCTTGTCGGGGCCATCCACGGTTGCCCAATCTCAAGGGCCGTGGATGCCCGGGTTCAGTTAGGACATTTACGGGCCAGACACTCAGGAGAACGAGGCTTCGACCGACTTCAGATAGCGCTGCGACACCGGCACGCGCACCCCGTTGCTGAGGCGGACCGCGCCGACCCGTCCGACACGCTCGAAGCCTTCCACCGCGTCGTCGCTCACCCACCAGGAGCGATGCACCTGCCGCCCCTGCACCGGGTTCGCCTCGGCGATCGCATCGCTCAGCCGCAGCAGCACCAGCACCGAGCCGCGATCGGTGTGCACGCGGACATAATGGTCTTCCATCTCCAGGCAGACGATGCGCCCGCGCACGTCGAGCGGCAGCCGCGCGGCGAGCGGGCATGACGCAACCGGCGGATCGACGGCCGGCAGCGCCGGGCGCGGGATCTGGCGCGGCGCCTCGATGGACATCGGCACGGCTTCGGTGTCCCGAGGCAGCACCACCCTCGCCAGGAGCGTCACGACGGAGCCGACGAGCACGATCTGTGCGTACATCTCGGTGACCTCGCTGAGGCTGGGCTCCCAGCCGGAGAGCGCATTGGTCGCCGCCCCGGCGATGATGATCATAGGGAGCGCGGCAAGTCCGATCACCAGCGCCCGGCGAGCCATCGGGGCGAGGGGACGGAAGAAGCCTCGACTGGCGAGCAGGCATTCTACGGCCGCCGTGACGATGAACCAGCTCACCAGCAGCACGACCCAATAGCCGAGCCGCGCGAAGAAGGTCTGCTCGTCGGTGCCGAACGGCCGCATCCAGGCGAGAGCCGGACTGAGGGCCAGCGCGAGACATGCCTCTGCGGCGCGGCGCCGGAGCCAGCCGGCCGGCATCGCAGCGTCCGTCTGCGAACTGGCGAAATCACGCATCGCGAATGGTCCCCGAGCACCGATTTCGCACGTTTGGCGAAGAGTTTGGCGCAATTGCGAAGCCAAACTGGCTCTCGAAAGGCAGGCGCGGGACTTGTGGGTCGAGCCTGAAAAAACATCCTGCGAACCACCCGCGAGCGAGTGAATGAGACATGGCAAGGCGGCCCTCATCGGCCTCCACTTCATCGTGCCGTTTATCCCGGTCGGGCCGGCAGCCGGCGCCGACCTCCCGAACGAGGGGGAGAGCGTCACCACCTCCATCGACCGTCTCGCCTTCATCAGCCAGAAGCTCACCGAGTGGAAGGTCGTGCTCGGCGGCGGGGCGATGATCGCACCGAAATATGAGGGCTCGGACGAGTTCGACATCCAGCCGATACCCTTCGTCACCGCGACCTTCGGAGAGCGGGTGAAGGTCGATCCGCGCGGCCTATCCGTGACCGTCCATAGCGTCGGCAACTTCAACTTCAGCGGCCAGCTCGGTTACGACCTCGGCCGTTCGGAAGACGATTCAGATCATCTGCGTGGTCTCGGCGACGTCGACGCGGGCGCCGTGGTCGGCGGCACCGTGGCCTACGAGATGGGGCCGGCGGAATTCTACGCCTCGCTCAGCCGCACCATCGGCGGCAGCGAGGGACTGGAGGCGAAGATCGGCTTCGATCTCGCCCACAATATCGACCAGTTCCGCTTCTCGGCCGGGGTCTCCGCGACATGGGCGGACGAAAATTACATGGAGGCGTATTTCGGCGTCACCGCCGCGCAGTCCGCCGCCTCGGGGCTCGCCCAATACGACATCGGAGCGGGCTTCAAGCGCGTCGATCTCGATCTCGCGGTGACGTACATGGCGAGCGAGCACTGGCTCGTGCGCGGACAGGTCGGCATCGGCTATCTCCTCGGAAACGCCGCCGACAGCCCGATCGTGCAGGAGGCTTTCCAGCCTTCGGCGATGCTCGCCATCGGCTATCGCTTCTGAGGACGAACAATGCCCTCGGATATCGAGCGCCCGGCAGGCAATGTCAGCCAGTCCCGCCGCATCGCCACCATCAAGGCCGTTGCCCTCGCCGTGACCGCGCTGATCCTCGTCTCGCACGACCCATGGGACCGGGATTCGTTCGCCGGCAACGCCATCAGGGCCACCGGCATCTGCCTCATCATGGCCGCCGTCCTCGGGCGGCTATGGTCGACGCTCTATATAGGCGGGCGCAAGAACGCCTGCCTGGTCACCACAGGCCCGTATTCCATCACCCGCAACCCCCTCTATTGCTTCTCGATCCTCGGCGCCGCCGGCATCGGCCTGGTGTTCGGCAGCCTCGTCATCGCGACGATCCTCAGCGGTTCGATCGGCGGCCTGCTCGCCTCGACGGCGCGCGCCGAGGCCGCGCTGCTCGGCCAACGGTTCGGCGCAAGCTACGAGGCCTATGCCGCACGTGTCCCGCTGCTGTGGCCGCGATTGTCGCTCTATCGGGATGCCGACGTGCCGAGCTTCCAGCCACGGGCGCTGCGCCGTGCGCTGCGCGATGGCATGCTGTTCCTGCTCGCAGCGCCGACCGCCGAACTGGTGGCCTATGCCAAAGGAGCCGGCCTGCTGCCGCAACTCATCGCGTTATTCTGAGCGTCCGGCACCGTGCCGGCTCTGCCGCGCCGGGCGGGCGCTGATGCGATAGACCGCCGCCGGCGGGATGTTGCGGATGGCGCGGCCGAGCAGCGTCGCCTTGAGGCCGAGGCGCTCGAGGATCGGGCGCGGGATGGGACAGCGCGGACCATAGGTGAACTGATAGAAGGCGCCGCGCGGCTGCATGTAGGAGAAGGCGCCGTCGAGGATCGCCATCACCCTGCGCGGGCTCATGGTGAGCAGCGGCAGGCCGCTGATGACGGCGCCGACAGGAGCACCCTCGAACAGCCTGTGCTGGGCAAGCCGGCCGGCATCCATGCACAGCACGCGGGCTTCGGGAAAGCGCGCCCGCAAGAGCCGGGCGAAATCCGCGCCGAACTCGACCAGCGTCAGGTCCTCTTCGCGCGCGCCGCGATCCAGCAGCGCCTGAGTGAACACGCCGGTCCCCGGGCCGAGCTCGATGACCGGCCCGGTCGCTTCGTTGATGTCGCCGGTGATGAGGTCGGCGAGTGCGCGCCCGGAGGGCGCCACCGCGCCGATGCCGCGCGGATCGGCGATCCAGGCGCGGAAGAAGTTGAGCGAGTCGGTGTGGGTCTGAGCCATGTCGCGGCGATCCATCGGCTGCGAAAAAGTGGAGGGTTTCGCCCCGTGGGGGGCGAAGATGGGGCGAAACCCTCCTTCATGTGGGGCCTCCGGGTTGCGGCAGCATTACGCGGCCGCAACCCTTCAGCCCACCATGAATCCAGCCTGCGGCATCGGCAGCAGGATACGAAACCGCGCGCCGCCGCGCGGCCCGTCGAGCACGGTGATCGAGCCGCGGTGCAGCCGGACGATCTCGCTGACCAGCGTCAAGCCGAGCCCGGCGCCGCGGTCGCGCGGCTGCAGGCGCTGGAACGGCTCGAAGATCTGCCGGCGGAGTTCGGCGGGAATGCCCTGGCCCTCGTCCACCACTTCCACCGCGCCGCTGCGCTCCACGCGAATGGTGATGGCCCCGCGCCTGCCGGCATGCTCGATCGCATTCTGCACCAGATTGGTCAGCGCCCGCTCCAGCGACAGCGGATCGCCGAACACCTGCACCTGCCCGGCATCGGCCTCGAACGACAATTCGAAGCCGGCGGCGATGGCCAGCGGCGCGAGGTCGGCGGCGACCTGCCGGCCGAGTTCGACGAGGTCCACCGCGATGAAGCTGCGCCGGTCGCGGTCCACGCGCTGCAGGTCGAGCAATTGCTCGGCGAGATTGGCGAGCCGTGCGGCATCCGCGACGAGGCGCGCCTTTTGCGGGCCATCGTCGAGACCCTCGAGCCGCGTCGTCAATATGGCGATCGGGGTGCGCAGCTCATGGGCCGCGTCCATCAGGAAGCGCTGGCGGCGCTCATAGCCCTCATCGAGCCGCCCGAGCGCGTCGTTCACCGCCTTGACCAGCGGGGCGACTTCCCGGGGAACGTTGTCGAGCGATAGACGCGCCCCGGGCTCGCTGATCTCGATGCGCTCCGCCTCGGCCGCCGTGGCATCCAGCCCGTCCAGCGCCTGGCGGACCACGATCGGCGTCGCGATCAATGTCGCCACCGCCATCAGAATAAGGACGGGGAGCATGACACCCGCGGAAATGGTGAGGGCCGCCCAGATCACCGAAGTGATCGGCACCTGGCCGCCATAGCCGGTCATGATCTGCACGCTGCCCGCCGCCGTCGCCACCTGCTTCATGCGGGCGCCGGAGCGCGGCGGGTCGCCCATCCTCCAGCCGAGTCGGGCCTGCCCGACCTGATCGAGCGCCTTGCCGACGCCGGCGAACCGCGCCGGCACCGCGCCTTCGGTCAGGACGCCTCCGCCACCGTCGCGAACCTGGAACCACAGTGCGGGGTTGGCCTCGCGTAACCGCACCAGCTCCGGCGTCGGATCGAGCACCAGACCGCCTTGCGCATCCCGTGCCACCGCCGCTGCCAGCGTGTCGACGACGCTGTCCTCCGGCTCCAGATTGGGGAGGCAGCCAGATGCGAGCAGGGCGCCGAAACTCACCAGCATGAACAAGGTGAGGAGCGCCGCCTGCAGCGCGAGGAGCCGCACCACGAGCCGCCAGCGGAGCGAGCATTTCCGGGCCATGCTCATGCGGGCGCCCGCAACAGATAGCCGACGCCGCGAATGCCGTGGATCTCGATGCCGGCGCCGGCCTCGGCGAGCTTCCGGCGCAGGCGCGATATATGGGCGTCGAGGGCGTTGGACTGCACTTCGTCGTCGAAGCCGTAGACCGCCTCTTCAAGCGAGGCGCGCATCACCGTGCGCCCGGCGCGACGCAGCAGCGTCTCCAGCACCAGGAGCTCGCGGCGCGGCAGGTCGAGCGCGAGGCCGGCGACGCTCGCCTCGCGATGCTCCCAATCGAAAGCGAGCTTGCCGAGGCGTACGATGCGGGCGGCGAGGTCGCCCGGCCGACGCAGCACGGCACGCAGGCGGGCCAGCAATTCCTCCACCGCGAAGGGCTTGGCGAGATAGTCGTCGGCTCCGGCGTCGAGCCCGGCGACGCGCTCCGAGATCTCGCTGCGCGCTGTGAGCACGATGACCGGCACGCCGCGCGAATCCGCCGCACGTCCGGAGCGCAATTGCGCCAGCAGCGAGAGGCCGTCGCCATCCGGTAATTGCCGGTCGAGCAGCACCGCATCGTGGACGCGCTCGGCCAGCGCCTCCTCGGCTTCCGCCAATGTCGGGACATGATCGAGCACAATATCGTGCCGGTTGAGCGCCGTGCCGAGGGCGCTCGCCATTTCCGCCTCGTCTTCCACCAGCAGAATGCGCAAGGCTGTCTCCGGCCGCGGCTCGCTCTCGTCCCGCTATTGGACGAACATTGCGGGAGCATTGCGGCCAAACCGGCCACGCCGAAATCTCGCCGGCCCGCGAACCCGCTAGTCCGTGTATCTCGACAGCTCGGTCGCCAGCGCATCGATGGCGAGGCGGATGCGCAGCGGCAGATGCGGGGTTTCGAGCCACAGAGCATGGCTGTCGAAGGCGATGTTGGGCTGGTCGGGCAGCACGCGGACCAGCGCGCCCGAGGCGAGATGGTCGCGGATCAGCCAGCAGGGCAACCAGGCCAGCCCCATGCCGGCGATGGCGGCATCGGCGATGGCTTCGAGATCGTCGAAGCGCAGCCGGCTGCGCGGCGTTATGGCGAGCGGCGCGCCCTCGTCTTGTGGAAACATCCAGGTGCGGGTGAGGCCTGAGCGGCCATAGAGAATGCCATCGTGGGCTTCCAGCCCGGCGAGCGTTGCCGGGGTGCCCCGGGCTTCGAGATAGGATGGCGCGGCGCAGACCGTCATGTGCTGGCGGGCGACGCGGCGGGTGATCAGCCCGACGCCTTCGCCGATGGCGCCGTTGCGCACCGCAAGATCGAAGCCGTCTTCCATCAGGTCGACCGGACGGTCGCTGAACGACAGCGTCAGCTCCAGCTCGGGATGCCGGCGCGCGAGCCCGATCAGCACCGGCGCCACGCAGCGCCGCCCGAACAGCACCGGCACGGTGACGCGCAGCGGGCCGCGCGGGGCGCCCTGCATCTCGCCGGCCAGCGCGTCGGCGGCATCGGCCTCGGCCAGCACCAACTTGCAGCGCTCATAATAGAGCCGCCCGAACTCGGTGAGGCTCTGGCGCCGCGTGGTGCGGTTGATGAGCTTTGCACCGAGCCGCTCCTCCAGCGCCCGCACATGCTTGCCGACCATCGGCGCGGACAGGTCGAACAGCTCGGCCGCGGCAGCGAAGGAGCCGACCTCGGCAACCTTGGCGAACACCGACATGCTGGTGAGGCGATCCATGATTGAGAACCAGTGATTTCGATAGTCGTAACGGCGGGCCGATTTATCCTGTCTCGCACCTGCATCATACATCCATACGAGCACTCTGCTTTTCAATTTGGAGCCAAGCAATGACCCGTGTGGTTCGCTTTCACGAAATCGGTGGTCCCGAGGCGCTGAGGATCGAGGACATCGAGCTTCCCCCGCCGGGACCCGGCGAGATCCGCATCCGCGTGCGCGCGCTCGGCCTCAACCGCGCCGAGGCGATGTTCCGCAGCGGCATCTATGTGGAGGAGCCGCAATTTCCCCAGCGGCTCGGCTATGAGGCGGCCGGGGTCGTCGAAACCGTCGGCGCCAAAGTCGAAGGCTTCACGCCCGGCGATGCGGTGAGCGTGATCCCGCCGCTCTCCATGCGGCGCTGGCCGGCCTATGGCGAGCTCGCGACCTTCCCGGCCGAGCTCGTCGTCAAGCATCCGTCCTCGCTGTCGATGGAGGAGGCGGCCGCCTCCTGGATGCAGTACGTCACCGCTTATGGCGGGCTGATCGATGTCGGACGCCTCACCAAGGGCGAGTTCGTTCTGATCACGGCCGCCTCCAGCAGCGTCGGCCTCGCCGCGATCCAGATCGCCAACATGATCGGCGCCATCCCGATCGCCACCACGCGCACCAGCGCAAAGCGCCAGGGAATCCTCGATGCCGGCGCAGCGCACGTCATCGCCACCGAGGAGGAGGATCTCGTCGCGCAGGTGCGCGCCATCACCGGCGGCGCCGGTGCGCGGTTGGTGTTCGATCCGATCGCCGGGCCGATCGTCGACACGCTCGCAGAGGCCATGGCGGATGGCGGCGTGCTGCTCGAATACGGCCTGCTCAGCGGCGCGCCGACGCCCTTCCCGCTGTTCCAGGCGCTGACCCGCAGCCTCACCGTGCGCGGCTACGTCTATAGCGAGATCGTCAAGGATGCCGGCAAGCTCGCCGCCGCCAAGACCTTCATCCTCGAAGGTCTCTCCTCCGGCGCTCTGAAGCCGATCATCACCCGCACCTTCCCGTTCGACGCCATCGTCGAGGCCCACCGCTATCTCGAATCCAACGAGCAGATGGGCAAGATCGTCGTCACGCTCGACTGAGATTCTGCCCGACAGTCCAATTCTCGGTCACGGCCGGCTTGTCCCGGCCATCTCGATCTCCGATGCGCTGTCAGGAATCGAGATCCCCGGCACAGGGCCGGGGACGACAGCTCATCCTGGACTGCCGGGCGGCTCTGATAGCGGGCGGCATCATGGTATCAGGACGATCTTGCCGCTGGAGCGACGCTCCTCGAGCGCGCGATGCGCCTCCGCCGCCTGATCGAGGCGATTGGACCCGCCGTGCACCACCTTCAATCCGCCGGTAACGGCGAGGTCGAACAGGGCCGTCAGATCCGCGTGCACATTGGCCGGCGTCAGCAAAGGCAGCAGGGAGAAGCCACGCACCGACTGGTTGCCGGCGAACATCGTCTCCAGAGCGCTTGGTGCGAGAGCGAAGCGTCCGAGCGCGCCGAACACCAGTTCGCCGCCCGGCGCCAGCGCATCGACGCACGATTGCGTCGGCGTGCCGCCCATGAGATCGAAAGCGAGATCGACGCCTTGGCCGCCGGGAGCACCGGCTGGTGCATCGCGAGGTATTCCGGCAGGTGCCGCCGCGCGTCGACTATTCGGCGACGGCGCTGGGACTGAGCCTGGAGCGGGTGCTGCTCGCGCTTTGCGATTGGGGGCAGCGCCATGCCGCCGAGCTCGACGAACTCGACCGCATCGGCGATGCGTGATCCGGCCGCGGGCGACGGCCTGACCTATCCGCCAGCAGCCGCTGGCATTCCGCAACCACGGCTCGTGCCGCGTGCGGTATTGGAGTATTCATAGAAATTCCAGCAGGAACCAAATCCCTCCACCCTCCGTTAGGGAAGCGCCGCGCCGACCGGCAACCGTATGCGTCGAACGGTCGAGGGAGGAATGTTTCTCTTTCACCAGGGCCCACCCAGGGCCGCCGCCCTGGAGGGCAGCCTTGAGGCCGGATATGCACCGGTCCACTCCTCGTGGCAGATCATCCGGCCAGCCCGGCTGTTCGTCCTGTTCTCGTTCCTTTTCGGCACGCTTGTCGCCGTCTTCGTGCCGCCGCTGCGCGGGGCCGACGAGCCGGCGCATCTCTTGCGCGCCTACGGGCTCTCGCGAGGCGAGATCATCGTGTCCGAGATCGATGAGAGGGGGCGGAAGGGAATCCTTCTTCCCGCCGGTCTAGCGGCGGATTTCGATTACTTCCAGAAGACCCGATACAAGATCGGCACGCCCGGTTTCTCCTATCGCGGCGTGCTGCAGGATTTTGAGCGGCGCCACCCCGCCGAACACGCCGGCGATGCCCCGCGCGAGCCGGTCTTCGTGCTCTATGAGGGTTCGGAAGGCTATACGCCGGCGGCCTATGTACCCTATGTCGCCGCCGCGGCCATTGCCCGGCTGGCAGGCCTCGACTTCCTCGGCACGCTCTATCTGATGCGCTTTGTAGGGCTGGCGGTGACCACCGTGCTGATCGCCTACGCCATCAGCCTCGCGCCGCGCCTTGGCTGGGCCTTCCTGTTCATCGGCATGCTGCCTTCCTCGCTCTATGGCCGCGCGGTCATCAGCGCCGATGGCCCGACGCTCGGCTTCACCATGCTGGTGCTGGCGCTCTCCCTTGCCGGCGCCTCGCGCGCCTTCACGGTCGACCCCGAGAAGGGCTCGGGGCTGTGGGAACGGATGGCGTGGATGACCTTGTGCATCCTCAGCAAGCCGCCACAGATCGTCTTCGCCTTGCTCGAGACAGTGCGCACGCCGCTGCGGGAGCTGCCGCGGCGCTGGCGCACGCTCGCCCTCGTCGTGCTTCCCGGCCTTATCCTGACGCCCTTATGGGTGATCGCGGTCGGCGGCGACGCCGGGACGTGGCGCATCAGCGATGGCTCGAACCTCCCGGGCGAGCAGTTCGATCCGCTCTGGAAGCTCGGTCAGATGGCGAGCGATCCGCTGCTGTTTCCGCGGATGCTGGCGGCGACGCTGGCGCGCGATTGCGTTGCCCTGTGGCCGCAGGTGATCGGCGTGCTCGGCTGGGGCGATACCCGGCTGCCGTCCCTCGCCTATCCGCTGCTCGGCGCCGGCCTCGTCGCGAGCTTCATGACGCGACTGGGGCCGGACCGCACGACACGGATGCGGATCGCCGCCATCGGCGTCCTCACCATGCTGGCCTATGTGGTGTGCGTCTATCTCGTCTTCTTCCTCGCCTGGTCGCCGATCGCGGACGGCTTCATCTCTGGCGTCCAGGGCCGCTATTTCGTCGTGCTGCTGCCGGTGGCGGCGGCGGTGGTCGCCGCGCTCATTGATTGGATGCCGCCGCGGGCGGTGATGGCCGGGATCGCGATCGCCGGCTCGATCGTTTCCGCCGCGGCGACGTTCCAGGCGGTCGGCCGCCTCGACTGGGGGTGGTAGCCATGCTGCAGCGGACAGACCCTCGTCTCTGGCATTGCCCTGCCTGTGCTGAAGCAATGCTGCAGCATTGCCTCTACACCAAGGCCGGTTACGACATCTGGCAATGCGAGGCCTGCGGGCTCGGCCGCACCGACGCCGCCAGCTTCGATCCCGACACCTACTACACCGCCGACTACTTCTCAGGGGGACACGCCGACGGCTATGCCGATTACCTCGGCACCGAAGGCGTGCTGCGCCGCGAGTTCGCCGGCACGGTGGACCTCATTCGCCGCCATTGCCACTCCGGCCGGCTGCTGGAGATCGGCTGCGCCTATGGCTTCTTCCTCGAGGAGGCGCGCCGGCATTTCGAGGTCGCCGGCATCGAGCTTGCCGAGGATGCCGCGGAGCATTGCCGCAAGAGCGGGCTGAACGTGCTCAGCGGCGTCGCCGATGAGGAGAAGCTCGCCGCGCTCGGCGACATGGACGTCATCGTCCTGCTCGACGTCATCGAACATCTGCCCGATCCGCACGAGACGCTGTCGCTCTGTGCCCGGCACTTGCGGCCCGGCGGCATCATCGTCCTCACCACCGGGGATTTCGGCTCGCCGCTCGCCCGCTGGCTCGGCGCCTCGTGGCGGCTGATGACGCCGCCGCAGCATTTGTGGTTCTTCACGGCGCACAGCATCGAGCGCCTCTCGGTTCGCCTCGGCATGCGCGTCGAGGCGCTCGACCATCCCTGGAAGATCGTGCCGGCCTCGCTCGTGCTGTTCCAGCTCGGCCGCATGTTCGGCCGGCGGGCGACAGCACCAAAGGCGAGTGCGATCGGCCTGCCGGTCAATCTGTTCGACGCCATGCGCGTGGTGCTGCGGAGGCCGTCATGAACGAGCGGCTTTCCACCCTGCAAATCGCCCTGCTCTGCCTGTACGCCGCGGGAATGGCCGGCGGGCAGTTGCTGTTCAAGCTGGCGGCGCTCAGGACCGGCGGCGCGGGATTGGTGGAGCGCCTGCCGCAGCTGCTGCAGAACGGCTTCTTCCTCGCAGCGCTGGCGCTCTATTTCGCGCTCTCGGTGGTGTGGGTGTGGGTCCTCGGCTTCACTCCGCTGTCGCGGGCCTATCCGTTCGTGGCGCTGGCCTTCGCCGTCACCCCGCTCCTCGGCGCCCTCCTCTTCGCCGAGCCGCTGTCGGCCCGCCTGGTGGGCGGCATCGTCGTGATCCTGTTCGGTCTCATACTGGTGGGAGGCTAGCGATGCGTCCCCAACCGAATGCCGGCGTCTGGGTGGTGGTCGCCGCCTACAACGAAGCCCGCATGATCACGGAGGTCGTGCGCGAAGTCCGGCGCACCGGGCATGCGCTGGTCGTGGTCGACGACGGCTCGGCAGATGCAACGGCGGAACTTGCCGCCGCGGCAGGCGCCGAGGTGGTGCGCCACCCGTTCAATCTCGGCCAGGGCGCGGCGCTGCAGACCGGAATCGAATTCGCCCTCAGTGAGGGCGCGCGCTTCGTCGTCACCTTCGATGCCGACGGCCAGCACCGCCCAAGCGACATCACGGCGCTGCTCGATGCCCTGGAACGCAACAATGCCGACTTCGCCCTCGGCAGCCGCACCCTGGGCGCCACGGTCGATCTCCCGCCGCGCCGCCGCTGGCTCCTGAAGGCGGCGACCTGGTTCACCCGGATGACCACCGGCCTTGCCGTGACCGACGCCCATAACGGCCTGCGCGCCATGACGCGCCGCGGCGCCAGCGTCATCCACCTGCACCAGAACCGGATGGCCCATGCCTCGGAGATCCTGCACCAGATCGCCGCCAGCGGCCTCCCCTATATCGAGGCGCCGGTGACGGTCGCCTACAGCGACTACTCGCTCGCCAAGGGCCAGAGGACCAGCGACGCCCTCACCATCGTGCTCGATCTCTTCGCGCGGAGGCTACGCCGATGATCGCAAAGCTCGTCTTCATCGTCCTGCTGCTCGCCGTGGTGCTCTATGCCTGGCGGGAATATCGGCACGCGCCGGTCGTCGGGCTGCTGTCGATGGCAGCGGCGCTGGCGGGGCTCTATTTCGTGCTGGTGCCCGGGCACGCGACATGGCTCGCGGCATGGGCGGGCATCGGCCGCGGCGTCGACCTGGTGATCTATGTATGGGTGGCGATCAGCCTGATCGCGCTGCTCAACCTGCACCTCAAGGGGCGCGCGCAGATGGAGCTGATCACGGTGCTGGCGCGGGCCGTGGCCTTGCAGAGCGCAACACGGATGCAGGGCCGGCCGGTTCCCGGGCGCTCGGCGCGTCCGTGGGCCACCGCCGCCGGCCGCGGCGCGCCCGGCAAGGCTGCCGCGTCCAGACCCAGCCGCCGGGGTGCCGGAACAGGGCAGTAGGCTCCCGCCGCGGATGACGGCATTGGAATTGCGCACCGCCCCCGGTGACGGAACGGTACAGCGCACCTATTTGCTTGGCACATGTGCGCCCGCTGTGACTGGCGCCTGGAAGTACGGCAGCGCACTGCCGGGGAGCTTGAACATGAACGTGACGAAGACACTGCTCGCGCTCGGCCTCGCCGCCGTCCTCCAGGTCGGCGCGGCTGCCGGCGCCCACGCCGACGACCTCACCGCCATCAAGGCGGCCGGCGTCGTCAAGATCGGCACCGAGGGCACCTATGCGCCCTTCACCTATCATGACAGCTCGAACGAACTGGTCGGCTTCGATGTCGAGATCGGCCGCGAGATCGGAAAACGCCTCGGCGTGAAGGCCGAGTTCCTCGAGGGCAAATGGGATGGCCTGATCGCCGGCCTCGATGCGCGCCGCTATGACGCCGTGATCAACCAGGTCGGCATCACCGAGGCGCGCAAGGCGAAATACGACTTCTCCAAGCCCTATATCGCCTCGAAGGCGGCGCTGATCGTGCGCGACGACAACAGCTCGATCAAAGGCTTCGAGGATCTGAAGGGCAAGAAGGCGGCGCAGTCGCTGACCAGTAATTTCGGCAAGCTGGCGGAGGCGAGCGGCGCCACCCTCGTCGGCACCGACGGCTTCGACCAGTCGATCCAGCTGGTGCTGACGGGTCGCGCCGACGCCACCATCAATGACAGCCTGTCTTTCCTCGACTTCAAGAAGCACAAGCCGGACGCCAAGGTGCGCATCGCCGCCACCCAGAAGGACGCCGAATATTCCGGCGTGATCGTGCGCAAGGGCAATCCCGAGCTGGTGGCGGCGATCAACGAGGCGCTCGACGCGATGAAAGCCGACGGCACCTACGCCAAGATCTCGGAAAAATACTTCGGCGCCGACGTCTCGAATTGATCTCTTCGCTTCCTTCGTGATCCTGGAGCCTTTCCCGTTCGGATGGAACCATCCGAACGATAAGGAAGCGCTTCAGGTTAAATAGGCTGGGGCATGTTCTTATCGCAAAAGTCTTTCAACTTTTGCGGAACATGCTCCAGCGGGATCGGTCGGTGCCCCGGCCGGTTCCGTTTCCTTTTGAGGGAAGGCTTGCCGTGCCCCATTGGCTCGAACTGATGGTGGAATCGCTGGTCCCGCTGCTGTGGGCCGGCCTCATCTTCACCGTTCCGCTGACCTTGCTGTCCTTCACCTTCGGGCTGGCGCTCGGTTTCCTGACCGCGCTCGCCCGGCTGTTCGGACCAGCTCCCGTGTCGGCGATCGCGCGCTTCTATGTCTGGATCATCCGCGGCACGCCGCTCCTCGTGCAGCTGTTCGTGATCTTCTACGGCCTGCCGAGCGTCGGCATCCTGCTCGATGCCTTTCCCGCCGCGCTGATCGGCTTCACCCTCAATGTCGGCGCCTATACGTCGGAGATCCTGCGCGCGGTGATCGCCTCGATCCCCAAGGGGCAATGGGAGGCCAGCTATTCGATCGGCATGACCTGGTCGCAGGCCTTGCGCCGCACGGTGCTGCCGCAGGCGGCGCGGGTCGCCGTGCCGCCGCTGTCGAACACCTTCATCTCGCTGGTGAAGGACACCTCGCTCGCCGCGGCGGTGACGGTGCCGGAACTGTTCCAGGCGGCGCAGCGCATCGTCGCCACCACTTATGAGCCTTTGATCATCTATATCGAGGCGGCGCTGATCTATCTGGCGCTGAGCTCGGTGCTCTCGGTCCTGCAGGAGCGGCTCGAGCGTCATCTCTCCCGCTCCGGCGGCTACCTGGAGCCGGCGACATGATCCGGCTCACCGACATAGTGAAACGCTTCGGCCCGCTCACCGTATTGGCCGGGGTGAGCCTGACCGTCCGCGAGGGTTCCGTCACCGCGCTGATCGGCCCCTCCGGATCGGGCAAGAGCACGCTGCTGCGCTGCGTGAACCTGCTTGAGATCCCGCAGGCCGGCGAGCTCGTCATCGGCGAGGATACGGTACGTTTCGCCGGCCAGCATATCCCGCGCGACACGATCCTCAGGGTGCGGCGGCAGTCCGGCATGGTGTTCCAGAACTTCCAGCTTTTCCCGCACCGCACCGCACTGGGCAATGTGATGGAAAGCCTCCTCACCGTGCTGCGCTGGCCGGAAGCAAAGGCGCGCGCGCGCGCGCTGGAGCTGCTCGACAAGGTTGGCCTTGCGCACAAGGCTGAGGCCTGGCCGGCCCAGCTTTCCGGCGGCCAGCAGCAGCGCGTCGCCATCGCCCGCGCGCTCGCCTCCTCGCCGCGCGTGCTGCTGTGCGACGAGCCGACCTCGGCGCTCGACCCCGAGCTGGCTATGGAAGTCGTCGAGGTGCTGGCGCAGCTGGCGCGGGAGGGCACGACCATGCTGATCGCCACCCATGACCTCAGGCTCGCCGCCAGCGTCGCGCAGGAGGCCGCGCTGCTGGAAGCCGGCGAGATCGTCGAGGCCGGCCCATCCCGGGAGCTGTTCTTCAACCCAGCGCAAGCCCGCACCCGGCGCTTCATCTCGACCCTGACCAACAGCCTGGAGACGGACGGATCGGCGATTTAAGGCCGGGGCGGTATAGCGGCACTTGACGGTACGGAACAAAAACGGAACAATCTTGCCTTGCGCGGCGCGCGAAGTTCGCCCTGGCGTCACGCCAGGATGGACGATCGGTCGCGGTATTTCTCCTCGAAATTCGAACTTCCAGACTCGACTTGCAGTTGAACTTACGCGAGCCTCGAGTGAGGAACGGGCCTTGAAGATGATCATCGTGGCGACAGGGCGGGCATTTGGCACCATCTAAGGAAGATTTGCCAGATCAAGTTCATCTGAGACACTCGCCACGTCGCTAGAAACAACCGCGCACACTCATTGGACAAGAAATGCCTGGGCATTTATATACAACTATTGAACTTTCCGGCATAGCAGCAATTCTTGTACTTACGTTTTTATTGAATTTGCTGTTGCGCAAACGCTTAGGTCGCTACTTGCGTTTTGTCGTAGCAAATCTGCTTTGTGTGCTGATTGTAAGTAGTATAATATATTTATCGCCGCTGACCAGCCATAAGAACACCTATATCGAGGTTGTTCTCGGTTTCCTGGTGCCCCAGCTAGCGTTTCTTTTGTTGGGGTTATTTTGGCTACGCCTCAATGCGTTCAAGTTGGCTATACCACGCGGCTCCGCGATGAAGGCGCCACACGCGTCGCCGCTGCCGTCGGGCCGGATCGAGCCGGCGTTTGCGGCCTCATCGGACGCAGCGGCCGCAGCAGTCAACGGCGCATCCACGCAAGATCCTGCTAACACGATTCATGACGATCCGCCTGCAGATGAGGTCAATCGGAATTTCTTCAAACGCTATTGGCGCGGAGAGTTCTCACTGCCCTTCAGCTTCTGGGTAGTCGGAATCCTGGTCGGGGTGGCGGCGGCTCTCATCGTCCTTGCCCTCAATACAATCTTCGACGTCTCGGGGGACTATAATCCCTATAGCCTTTTTGGCTTCCTGGTGTCGCTCTGGGCAATCGTGATACTTGCGACGATCTGGCAGACCGTGGGCCTTTGGAGATCGGCAACCCACCACATGCACGAACGCTGGAGGCGGGGCAGGCATACCTTCTGGGGCGGCCTCGTTAAACTTCTCCTGGTGTTCTCGGTGCTTGCCAGCACCATGCAGCTGGTGCAAAGCGCCTTCCCGCAAATAAGGGAAACCTACAGCATCGCCTTTCGGGGCGACCCGGATCTTCCCGACTATTCGCTGCGCGTCATGCGCAACGGCACGGAAATCGAAATCGTCGGCGGCTTCAAATACGGACTCGCCACAGATCTCGATCGTGTGCTCAGGGCCTCGCCGCAGATTGCCGTCGTCCATCTCGACAGCATCGGCGGGCGCATCGGCGAGGCGATGAAGGTGCACGACATCATCCGTCAAAGGCGCCTCATCACCTATGTCGCTGCGCGGTGCTACTCGGCCTGTACCCTCGCCTTCGCCGGTGGTGGGGAGCGCTGGCTGGGCGGGGCGGGCAAGCTCGGCTTTCATGCCCCCGATTTCCCCGGCATGGGCCCGGCCGAACTGTCATCCGCCGTCGTCGACCAGCAGGAGCTTTTGGCCGACAACGGATTCGATCCGCGGTTCATAGCTCGCGCCCTGTCGACGCCGGCAACGTCCCTTTGGATCCCCACCACCCAGGAGTTGTTCGCGGGACGCGCCGTGACCGACCTCGCCACGCCGGCCAAATTCGCGATATCCGGCTTCGGTGCCGATCTCGACCTCGCCGGGGCCGCGGCGAACGTCAAGATCATATCGCCCTCCATTGCCGCTATCGAAGAGCGAGATCCCGCAACGGCGCAGGCGATCTACCGCCAGTTTCGGCAAATGTATCTCGCTGGCAATTCTGTTGCGGAGGTCGTCCTGGCCTTACAGGACGCATTGGACACCGAGTTCCTCAAATACAGGCGCATGGCAGACGACAAGTCCACGATAGCGTTCGGCCAGTTGGCGATCGATCAGATCGAGCAGATTGCAAGGCTCGATACCTTGGTCTGCTACGAGCATCTCAGCGGTGTCGGAAATGCCAACTTGACCAACTATCTGACGCCCGAGCTCATCAAGCGGGAAGCGGAGCTAGTGGCGGCGATGATCCGCACCGCCGCGCCACGCAAGCCCACCGAAAAGGCCATCGTGGAGGCGGGAATGAAGAATATCATGGCGACCTTGCAAGCCGGCCCGCAGCGCAAGAACCTCGTCCTGTACTCGCGAACGCCGACGCCGCAACAGTACGGCGATTTTTGCGCGCTGATCGCCGCGACCTACCGTGCCGCGTTGACACAGCCGCCGGTGACGGCTGCCGCTCTTATCCGCAGGCTCATATTCGACCAAGCGGAGTAAGCGGCGCGGTACGCGTTGCCGAAAACCGACGATCTACCGCTGTGCCGAGATGAACTGACGGAAGCGCTCGGAGCGGGGATTGCCGAACACCTCGGCTGGCGGGCCGTCCTCCTCGACGCCGCCCTTGTGCAGGAACAGCACGCGGGAGGAGACATCGCGGGCGAACGCCATCTCGTGGGTGACGACCAGCATGGTGCGGCCTTCCTCGGCGAGCGCGCGCATCACCCGCAGCACCTCGCCGACGAGTTCGGGGTCGAGCGCCGAGGTCGGCTCGTCGAACAGCATCACCTTCGGCCGCATGGCAAGCGCGCGGGCAATCGCCGCACGCTGCTGCTGGCCGCCGGACAGGTGCGCCGGATAATGATGGCGCCGCTCGGCAATGCCGACCTTGGCGAGCAATTGCTCGGCCTCGGCGATGCACTCGGCGCGCGGGCGCTTCAGCACATGCACCGGCGCCTCGATGACGTTCTCGAGGATCGTCATGTGGCTCCAGAGATTGAAGCTCTGGAACACCATGCTCATGGAGCGCCGCAGCCGGTCGACCTGCCGATGGTCGGGTCGATTGACGCGGCCGTGGCGGTCCTTCTCAAAGCGCAGCGTCTCGCCGCCGACGCTGATGCTGCCCGCATCCGGCACTTCAAGCAGATTGAGGCAACGCAGCATGGTCGACTTGCCGGAGCCCGACGAGCCGAGGATGGAGACGACGTCGCCCTGATGCGCCGTGAGCGAAATGCCCTTCAGCACTTCGAGGCTCCCGAAGCTCTTGTGCAGATCCTCGACGATGATGGCCGGCTCCGTTGCAGCGCTCCCCGGCCTGGCATTGAGGACTTCGCTCACGATACGGCCCCTTTCGGCGTGCTCAGGGCGGCAGCGGCGCCGGGCGCGGGCCGCAAATGCGCGGAGAGCCGCCATTCCAGCAGCCCGAGCAGGCGCGTGATGATGAAGTTCAGCGTCAGATAGATCGCCCCGGCGCAGATGAACACCTCCATCGCCCGGTAGGTCTGCGAGATGATCTGCTGGGCGATGCCGGTGACCTCCAGCAGGGTGACGATCGAGGCGAGCGAGGTGCCCTTCACCATGAGGATGATCTCATTGCCGTAGCTCGGCAGCGCCTGGCGTAGCGCAACGGGCAAGATCACCCGCCGATAGACCAGGAAGCGCGACATGCCGCAGGCCCGCGCCGCCTCGACCTGCCCAACGGGCACCGATTGCAGGCCGCCGCGGATGATCTCCGCGCCATAGGCCGCAGTGTTGAGCGTGAGCGCCAGGATCGCGCACCAGTAAGGCTCGCGGAAGAAGCCCCACAGGCCCACGGCCTGCAGGGACGGCCGGAACTGGCCGAGCCCGTAATAGATGAGGAAGATCTGCACCAGCAGCGGCGTGCCGCGGAACAGCGTGACATAGGCATTGATCGGCCAGGTCACGGCGCGGGTCCCGGTCTGCAATGCGAGCGCGAGCGTCAATGCCAGCACCAGGCCGGCGGCCACCGATATGCCGGCAAGCTGGAGGGTGAGCGGCACGCCCCCGAGCAACCGCATGAACACTTCGGAAAAGAAGGCGAAATCCATCACGCCCTCCTGACGCCGCGCATACTGCGCCGCTCCACCCGCTGGAACAGCGCGCTGCTGACGAGCGCGATGAGAAGATAGAGCACTGCGGCGCTGATATAGAAGATGAAGGGCTGCCGAGTGGAGCCAGCGCCGACCTGCGCCTGCCGCATCAGCTCGACGAGGCCGATCACCGAGATCAGGGCGGAATCCTTCAGCACCAGCTGCCAGACATTGCCGAGCCCGGGGATGGCATAGCGCAGCACCTGCGGCGCCACGACCCGGCGCAGCATCAACAGGCCCGACATGCCATACGCCCGCGCCGCATCGAGCTCGCCGCGATGGATGGCATTGAAGGCGCCGCGATAGACCTCCGCCTGATAGGCGCCGGAGATGATGCCGAGCGCCAGCACGCCGGTGGCGAAGGTGGGCAGGCCGATGAAGCCCTGCGCGCCGAACATCTGGCCGATCGAGGTGAGCACGACGCTGCCGCCGAAATAGAGCAGGTAGATGGTGAGGAGGTCCGGCACGCCGCGAAACAGCGTGCTGTAGGCGTCGGCCACGCCGCGCGCGATGAGGCTCCCGCTCAGCCGCCCGAACGCCGCGAGAGCGCCGAACACGGCGCCGAGCGCAAAGCCGGCGACGGAGAGCGCAAGCGTGACGAGAGCCGCCTTCAGCAGCGCGCCACCCCACCCGCCCGGCCCGACGCCGAGCAGCGCGATGACCTCCGGAAAACCCATGCCAACCTCCGGCGACAGCCCCGGCGCACTAGAGCATGTTCCGCAAGAGTTGAAAGGCTCTTGCGGAACATGCTCCAGCTCGTTGAATCCAGAGCGCTATCTTGTCGCTCGGATGATTCTATCCGGGCGGACAGGGCTCCAGGCGCCGGAGCTGTGTTCCATCATTGCGGAGGCGTGACGTCGGACTTCAGCCATTTCATCGAGAGCTTCTTGATGGTGCCGTCGGCAATGGCCGCACCGATCGCCTCGTTGAACATGCCGAGCAGGACGGTGTCCTTCTTGCGGAAGCCGGCGCCGGTGCCGCGGCCGAACACACCGTTGAGGAAGCCCGGTCCGGCCAGCGTGAACTCGGCGAACTCCGGCTTCTCCAGCGTTGCGGCGAGCGAGGTGTTCTGCGCGAAGATGGCATCGACCCGGCCGGCGGCGAGATCGAGGTCGTGCTGCTCGGTGGTCTTGTATTCGCGGATGTCGACGACGCCCTCGAAATACTTCTTCACGAAGGCGAGGTTGGTGGTCGCCGCCTGCACGCCGACGATCTGCCCCTTCACCAGCGGCTTCATCTTCTCGATCATCGGCAGCGCGGCGGCCTCGTTGTTGAGGTCGAACTTGCCGGTGAGCCCGGCCTTGGCCAGGGCGCTCGTCTTGGAGACCGCGAAGCCCGAGGGATCGATCGCATAGGGCCGGCTGAAATTGATGACCTCCAGGCGTTTGTCGGTGATGAACATGGAGGCCATGATGACGTCGTACTTGCCGACATTGAGTGCCGGGATCAGCCCGTCCCAATCCTGGATGACGATCGTGCAGGTCAGCTTCATGCGTGCGCACAAATCCTGCGCGAGGTCGATCTCGAAACCCGCCGCCTTGCCGTCCGGCGCGGTGAAGTTCCAGGGCGCATAGGCGCCTTCGGTGGCTATGGTGATGGCGGTCGGCTTGTCCTGCGCTTTCGCGCCCGGGGCGACGGCCAGCAGCGCCAGCCCGAGGCCGGCAGCCAGGATCTTCCGGATCGGCTCGATGTTCCGGATCGGTTTCATGATCATTCCCTCTGTTTGCACTTGTGTGCCGTTTGTTGGTTGGGCTGGTCGTCAGGCCGGCCTTCCCCCGCCAAAGGCGAAGGCGGCAAGATCGGGCGCGGTGGTGAGGATGTGCTCGGCCATCTGCCGCTCGGCATGGGCGGTATCGCCCGTCTTCAGCGCGTCGATGATGGCACGATGCTCGGCTTCCGCCGAGAGCGGCTTCTCCGCATGGTCGAACCAGATGCGCAGATAGGGCTCGATGGTGATGTGGAGCGCGGCGATCTGGCGGATCAGCTTCGGCCGATGACTGAAGCCGCAAATATATTCGTGGAGTTCGCGATGCCGGCTTACCCAGCCTCCGCCCGCGGTGCCGCTGCGCACCATGCGCTCGAGCAGTCGTTCGAGTTCATCGAACGCCTCGGCATCGAGCCGCGGCATCGCAAGGCGCACCGCGAGGCCCTCGAGCACGGAGCGTATCTCGAAGACCTCGTACATCTCCTCGACGGTGAGCCCGGCGACCATGCAGCCGCGGTTCGGCCGCAGCACCACCAGCCCTTCGGTGGCGAGCCGGCGGAACGCCTCGCGCACCGGCATGCGGCTCATGCCGATCTCGCCGGCAAGTTCCTCGGGGATCAACCGGTCGCCGGCCTTGAAGCGGCCAGTGCGGATGCCGGCCAGCACGTGGCGGTAGGCTTCCTCTTCCGCCGTGCCGTTGGAAAGTGCCGTGCCGAAGCGGGACATCGCGCTACTGAATATGTGTATCCACTTATCCAGTCTACGATGGCGCTGCGGCCAGCTGTCAAGCACTACCAGCTGGCAAGCCTTCGCTTGCCGGCTGGTAGTGGCGGCATGCGGATGCCTCAGGCGGTGTAGCGCGCATTGCTGCCGGCACCGACGTCGATGGCCGCACCGGTGATATGGCGCGCCTCGTCCGAGGCGAGGAAGGTGACGGCGGCGGCGACGTCCTCGGGCGACACCCAGGGCACCGGCAAGGCATGCACCTGCCGCATCAGCGGGATGATGTCGTCATCGGTCGGGGTGCGGCCGAGATCCGGCAGTATCGAGCGGTACTGGCCCTCGGGGCTGCGGAACATGGGCGTGTCGACTGCAGTGGGGCACACAGCGTTGACCCGCACGTTCGACTTGCCGAGCTCCAGGGCGGCGGATTTGACGAGGCCCATCACTCCCCATTTGCTGGCGCAATAGGCGGACACATCCGGAAAGCCGGCGCGCCCGCCCACCGAGGCAATGGCAATGAGGCGTCCGTCGCGGCGTTCGAGCATGTGGGGCAGCACTGCTCGCATGGTGTTGGCGGCGCCGGTGAGATTGATGTCGATGACGTCCCGCCATTGGCGGTCGTCCATCGCTGCCAGCGCGCCCCACATGCCGATGCCGGCATTGGCCACCACGATGTCGAGCCGGCCGAATTCGCTCACGGTGCGCGCGACCGCGTTGCGAAGCGCCGTGCTGTCGCGCACATCGGCCCGCACGGAGAGGCCGCGCCGTCCCGCCGCCTCGATGCGGCGTACCGTCTCGCCGAGATCGGCCGGGGTCGCCGGCGGATATTGGGTGACGCTCTCCACCGGCCCGGCGAGATCGAGCGACACCACATCCGCGCCTTCCATGGCGAGCGCCACGGCGCAGGCCCGGCCGATGCCGCGCGCCGCCCCGGTGACGAGCGCGACCTTGCCCTGCATCCGGCTGGGGCCGCCGCTGCGAGCACCCGCCGACGGCTGGGCGGTCGCCGGTGAGGCGCCAAGCGATGCGGCCAGTCCGGCCGCAAGCGGCGCGGCGATGAGGATGTCCCGCCGGCTCATCTCTCCATCGTTCGATGCATGCTCGTTCATGGCGCGTCTCCCTCGGCTGTGCCGTTTCGCACAGATGGTCCGCCTTTTCAGACTTGCGAGAAATCGCCAATATCCGCTCTGGGTATTCGGAAAAGCCTCATAATGAGGATCGACCAGCTCAGCGGCATCATCGCCTTCCTCAAGGTCGCGGAGACGAGGAGCTTCACTCGGGCCGCGGCCGCGCTCGGCGTCGCGCCGGCCTCGCTCAGCGAAGCGGTACGAGGGCTGGAGGCGCGGCTCGGCGTGCGCTTGCTGAACCGCACCACACGCAGCGTCGGCCTCACCGAGGCAGGTGCCGCTTATCTCGCCCGGGTGCGGCCGGCGGCGGAAGAGATACAGACCGCGGGCATCGCCTTGAGGGAAGCGAAGAATCATCCGGCCGGGCTGCTGCGGCTCAATGTGCCGTGGATCGCCGGTCCCCTGCTGATGGAGGCGGTAGCCGCACCGTTCCTCGAAGCCTATCCCGACGTGCGGCTCGACATCGTGTTCGACGACGATTTCGTCGACCTCGCCGCCAAGGGCTTCGACGCCGGAATCCGCATCGGCGAATTGCTCGACAGGGACATGATCGCGCTGCGCGTCAGCGAACCGCTGCGCATGGCGGTGCTGGCGAGCCCGGCCTATCTCGCCCGTCGCGGCGCGCCGGAGCGGCCGGCCGATCTCGCTGCGCACGACTGCATCGCCTATCGCTTCGCCTCGAGCCGGGTGATAGCGGCCTGGGAATTCGTGGTCGACGGGCGCGATGTCAGCTTCACGCCCGAGCCGCGGCTCGCCGCCAACACCATGCCCTTCGCGGCGCTGATGGCGGCGAGAGGCGCGGGCCTCGCCTTCCTCGCAGAGGACCTGGTGAAGGACCAACTGCGCAATGGCACGCTGGTCAAGGCGCTGCACACGTACTGCCCGACCTATGAGCCGCTGCACCTCTATTATCCGAGCCGCCGGCTGGCGCCGCCGAAGCTGCGCGCCTTCCTCGACTTCGTGCGGACGGCGCGGATAGATCGGGGTTGATCAGGCCCGGGACCCCGGCGGCGGCACGGCAGCGCCGGCAAGACCGTTGTGGTCGAGGATGGCGCGCAGCGTACCGTCGGCCTTGATGGCCTCGACGACAGCGGTCACCAGAGCCAAGGCCTCGGGACGCCCCTTCGGCAGCGCGACCGCCGTGCCCGTGGCCAGGAAATGCTCCTTCAACGCGCGAGCGCCAGGGAAGCGCGGCAGCAGGCTGAGGATGGATTCGCGGCCCAAGGCGAGCGCGTCGATCTCGCCGCGCCCGAACATGGCGAGCGCCTCGTCGAGTTGGGCGAGGCCCTGCGCCGTAGTGTTGCGGAGCGAGGTCCGAGCGGCCCGCAAAGTAGCCGTGCCCTCGATGCCGACGATGCGCACCGCGGCGGAATCGACATCCGCCAGCGTCGCGATCGCGGAGCCGGGACGCACCATATAGGTGCTGTCGCCGAGGAAATAATCGGTGCTGAAATCCACCCGCTTCTTGCGCTCGGCGTCAACCGGGGTGAAGCCGACATCCCAGATCCCCCTCTCCGCCCCTTCAACGATCGCGGCCGAACTCTTGTGCGCGACAAACTCGAGCGGCAGGCCGAGCGTCTTCGCGATTCCCCGCGCCAGATCGGCGGCGACGCCCTTGAGTTCGCCGGTCACCGCATCGCGGGTGTTCCATACCGCGGAGGCCGCTTCGCCGACGGCGACGGCCGCCCGGAGGCGGCCGGTGGGCGCGAGTTCGTCAAGCGCACTTTGAAGGTGATCGGGCATGGTTCCTCCTGTCGCGCCTTCATCGTTGCCGCCCGTCTAGCACTCCTCGGGCGGGGTCTGAATGGGAAACAGGAGAAGGCGTGATCTATGCGGGCAGCTGCACCTGCTCCAATGCCGGCTCGATCAACTCCACGATGACGTCGCGGCCGGAGAGCATGTCCTCGATCGTCGTGTAGTCCTGCATGTAGTGGCCGCGATAGCCGCGCGCCTCCATCGTGGTGAACAGCCCGACGAAGTCGAGATTGCCGGTCCCGGGATAGAGATGCTCCTCGATCACCCCGCGATTGTCGGCGAGCCGCACCTCGCCGATGCGGTCGACACCGATGCCGGCTTCCTGCATGCGATCGAGGAAGCCGACTATCCCATAGTCCAGCATGTGCGCGTGGTTCGACGTGAAGGCCCAGCGCAGCGATGGCGAGGTTAGGTTGGCGAAGTAGAATTTCGCTTCCTCCACATCATGGACGAGGTACTTCACCTCGGCGCCGGCCGGCTCCGGATTCATGTTCTCCAGCAGGATGGTGACGCCCTCATCCTCGGCAATCCGGCACATGCGAGCGAGCCGGGCGACGGCGAGCTCCATCCGCTCTGCCTTGTCGGCGGTAAAGTGGTAGCCGCCATGCATGATGACCCAGCCGGCGCCGATCGCGCGCGCCACGCGAAGATAGGCGGTGAGATACTGGTCCATCGCCTCCGACAGGAAGCGGCTGTCCTCCGCGACATTCACCGCGGAGAGCGTGTGCAGGCCGAGGGTGATGCCGTTGTCGCGCAGCCGCCGGCCCGCCTCGGCAAGACGGGGATTGGCCGGGTCGAACAGCTCCGGATCGGGATCGAGGCAGATATTGAGGTAGCGCACCTCGTTGCGGATGGCCCAGTCGAGGCCCGGCTCCAGGCCGATGCGCCGATTGAGGTCGATCCCTATGCGGTCCCGGATGCCCACGCTCATTTTCCTCACTCTGCCGCGGCCGGCGTGGAGTGCCGGCCATAAAGCGCCGCGATCGCCGGGATCGCCACGAACAGCACGGCGCAAAGGATCAGCGCCGCCGAGATCGGCCGCGTGATGAAGATGTCCATCGCGCCGTGGGAGATGGTCAGCGACTGGCGCAGCGCGCTCTCGAACATCGGGCCGAGCACCAAGCCGAGGATCATCGGCGGAGCCGGCCAGTCATAGCGCTTCATCGCCCAGCCGAGTGCGCCGAAGCCGACCAGAAGCCAGCAATCCTCGAGGCTGTTCGATTGCGAGAACACGCCGACGAGGCACACGGCGAGGATCGGCGGATAGAGCCATTTGTACGGCACCTTCAGGAGCTGGGCGAACAGGCCGGCGAGCGGCAGGTTCATGATCAGCAGCAGGAGATTGCCGATATACATGCTGGCGATCACGCCCCAGACCAGCGTGCTGTTCTGGGTGAATAGCTCCGGCCCCGGCCGCAAGCCGAACATCACCAGCGCGCCGAGGATGATCGCGGTCGTCCCCGAGCCCGGCACGCCGAGCGCCAGCATCGGCACCATGGCGCCGGCCGCGGCGGCATTGTTCGAGGCCTCCGGCCCGGCGACGCCCTCGATGGCGCCGGTGCCGAACTGTTCCGGATGCTTCGAGACCTTCTTCTCGGTGATGTAGGAAACGAAGCTGGCTATCGTCGCCCCGGTTCCCGGCAGCACGCCGACGACGAAGCCGATGAGCGAGCCGCGCAGGATCGGCATGCGGCTGCGCCGCCAGTCGTCTCGCGTCGGGATCACGTTCTTGACGTCGGCGACCGGGCGTGCGGTGGCGGTGGTGCAGCTCGCCAACACCTCGCCGATGCCGAACAGGGCGACGGTGAGCACGATGAACTCGATGCCGTCGAGCAGCCAGACCGCACCGAAATCGAAGCGGGCGACGCCGCTCTGCGGGTCGATCCCGATGGTCGCCAGCACCAGGCCGGCGACGCCCGAGGCGAGGCCCTTCACCACCGAGCCGCCGCTCACTGCGGCAAGCGCGACGAGGCCGAGCACCACGAGGGAGAAATATTCCGGAGGGCCGAAGGAGAGCGCCGCCTTCGCCAGTGGCGGGGCGAGGAAGGTGAGGCCGAGAGTCGAGATGGTGCCGGCGATGAAGGAGCCGATGGCGGCGATGCCGAGCGCGGCGCCGGCGCGGCCCTTGATCGCCATCTGGTAGCCGTCGATGCTGGTCATCACCGTGGAGGATTCGCCCGGCACGCTGATCAGCACCGAGGTGATGGTGCCGCCATATTGCGCGCCGTAATAGATGCCGGCGAACATGATGAGCGAGGCGGTGGGATCGGCGCCGAAGGTCAGCGGCAGCAAGAGCGCGATCGCCGCCGCCGGCCCGATGCCCGGCAAGACGCCGACCAACTGGCCGAGGAACACGCCGAGGAAGCACATCAGCACATTGGTCGGCGTGAGCGCGGTGGCGAAGCCGCCCATGAGATTGATCAGCGAATCCATCTCACGTCCCCCAGGGAAGCAGCGGCAGAGGGACTTCGAGAAGATATTCGAAGATGAAAGCCAGAGCCGCCGTGGTCGCGCCGGAAACGACGGCGGAGCGGATGAATGGCAGCTTCTCAACATAGGCGTAGAGGAACAGCATCATCGCGAACAGCGGGATGACGAAGCCGAGGACGCCGAGCGCCGCGACGGCGACGAGCAGCGCAATCAGGATCTGCCAGGATTTGCCGATCGGCTCGCGCTCGGACATGTCGGTCGGGCTGCGCCACACGGCGAGGGCGACGCAGCCGGAAAGCACGAACAGCAGCGTGCCGAAGACGAGCGGCAGGAAGCCGGAATCCGGCGCAAAGCCGGCCCAGAGGGGGAGGTCGCGGGACCCCACCATCCAGACCAGGCCGAGCACCGCGAACATCAAGGCGAACAGCAATTCGCCGGTGAGCGCGGAGCGTTTCATGGTGATGCTATGCCGGCTTGCCGAGAAGGTCGCGATAGAGGCGCTCCTGGTCGGTGAGGAACTTCTCGAAGTCCTTGCCGTAGAGCGGCGCTTCCGTGGCGACATTGTCGGCGATGTACTTCTTCATCGTCGCCGATGCGTTCACCTTCCGCATGATGCCCTGCCAATAGGCCTGCGACGCTGCATCGACGCCCTTCGGCTGGGCAAGTCCGCGCCACATCTGGAAGTTCGGCGCATTGATGCCGCTCTCCTTCATGGTCGGCACGTTCGGGAACGCCTTGAAGCGATCGTCGCGGAACACGGCGAGCGGGCGGATCGGACCATCGGGGCCGATATGACCCATGAATTCCAGCGGATTGCCGATCGAACCGTCGACATGGCCGCCGAGCAGCGCGGTCAGCGATTCACCGCCGCTGTTGAAATTGACCGCGTTGATCTCCTTGCCGATGGCGCGCGAGAAGATGGTGATGGCCATCACGTCGGTGGTGCCGCCGGTGGAGAAATTGAAGGTCTTGTCGGGCTTCGAGCGGACGTCGGCGACGAATTCCTGAATGGTCTTGTATTTGGAGTCGCTCTTCACGAAGAGCAGGAAGTCGTCGAGCATCACATTGGCGATCGGCTGCACCTCGGTCAGGGTGCGCGCCGCCGGGTTGAGGATCGGCGTGATCTGGGTGGTGCCATTCACCAGAATGATGGTGTGCGGATCGGCGCGGCGGCTCGCCGCCACATAGCCGATGCCGACCGCGCCGCCGCCGCCCGGACGGTTGTTCAGCACCAGGGGCGTCGGAATCAGCTTCTCCTCGACGATGATCTTCCCGATGACGCGCGCCAGGAGGTCAGACCCGCCGCCGACGGCGAAGGGAATCACGAACTCTACGTCGCGTGTCGGCACCCAGGCGCCTTGCGCGAATCCAACTCCAGATGACAGAGCAAGTGACGCAGCGGATGCTCCGAGGAGCACCTCTCGACGAGATGGGGTCATTTGCGGTTCCTCCCAGAACCTGTTCAGCGACGCTTTTGCGCCTTATCTGAATTATGAATTCAGTTTGGCAGGGTACGCACGGAATGCAATAGAGATTTTACAGGCGTGGCTTCCTCTGGGTAAGACGCGTTGTTGCGGGATGCCGACCGGGCAAAGGTGGGGTCATTTCCACCCGTCATGGCCGGCCTTGTGCCACTGCTGTCCGGTTCGGTTTTGCGACGTAAAAAATTAACCAAAACAGAGTCTTTCAAGGAGGCGAACGGGTGGGGCGACTGCGTGGGCGTTCAGTAATTCCTGCCGGCGCCCTTATTTTCCCAGCCATAGGTCGATCGCAACTTTACTGCGGCAGTTGAATTCGATCAGTCCACGGTGAAAAACCGTGTGCAAACAATCCCCGACTACTGCCACCGCGAGTCTTGCGGGCGTGTCACAACCACTTTCGCCGCACCGGACAGCAGTGGCCTTGTGCCGGCCATCTCGGCCTCTGATGCGCTGTCCGGAATCGAGATTCCCGGCACGAGGCCGGGGATGACGGGCGTTCTCGCAGTTAGGTCAGTCTCAGAGCGCCGCGACGAGATAGGCTTCGTTGCCGACCCCGCCGACCAGCCCGACCGTCTCAAGCGAAGCGGCGTCGAGGATCCACAGCCAGCTGCTGCCCGAGTCGGATTTCGCGCCACCGGACACGGCCACATGGTTGCCCACGGCGCAGACGCCGCGCGGGCAGGCGGGCGAGCCGTCCGGGGTCGCCAACGCGACCCGCCGGACCTCGCGTGCCTCGACCGTATTGATCCGGGAGACTGTGCCGGTCCGGTACGACACCGCGAACAGGGCGCCGTCCGCCGCAAAGGCGCAGCTCATCGGCCGTGTCGGCACTTCCATGCGATCCGTGCCTATCCGCACCTCGGCTGCATGCGCTCGCGCCGGATCGCGCGCGGATCGGGACGCGATTCCGGCGATGTCGATCAGGGAGACGGTATTGCCTTCGGCGCCGGTGCGCGCGCTCTCACGGTTCGCCACCGCGAGCAGCCGATCGTCGGGACTGATCGCGATGCCGAAGGGCCCGTGGCGAACCGGAATGCGGGCAATCTCGCCGCCCGGCTGCCCGCCGAGCACCGCCGACAGAGACAGCACCGAGACATCGTCGGTCCCGCCATTGCCGGTGAACACCAGGCCGCCATGCGCCGCAGTCACGGCAATGCCGGCCGGGTTCGGATAACGCCCGAAATCCGCGTGCGGCGAAGGATGCACGCTCGGCGCCCCCTGCGCGGCGAGAGGATAGTTGTGCAGGACCGTCCCGGCGGCGGTCCGGATGACGGTGATCGCGCGGCCGCCATCCTCGGTGCCGTTGCCCTCCCCGGCGGCGACCAGCAGATACCCGCCGTCCGGTGTCAGCGCACCGCCGACAGGGCCGTGGGTAGCGGTGGCGACGATGCTCCGCACGGCGTCGAGCGTGCCGGTGTTCCGGCGATCCAGCGCGGCGTCGATGTCCAGCATTGCGACCGAGCCGGAATGGCCATGCGTCATGCGCGCGGTATCGGCTGCACTGGCGCTGCCGGCGTGATTGACGACGAAGAGGCGCCTCAAATCGGGCGCGACGACAACGCTGACCGGCAGGCCACACGCCGGCGCCGCCGTGCCGTCGTCGTCTGTCGCGTCCGGCGTGACCCGGAGACGATTGATCACGGCGCGGTCGGTGCCCGAATTCATGGGATCGAGCGCATCATCCAGGCTGACGACGCTGAGCCAGGGATCCCAGCGTCCGCAGACGAGGAGATGCCGGCCGGATAAAGAGCGGTGTGCCACGGCTGGGCGCCTATCCAGGATTGACGGGGCGCGGACGGCGGTTCTCATCGATGGCGACGAAGGTGAAGATCGCCTCCGTCACCTTCACCACGGCGTCGTCCTCGCGCTTGCGCCGCCACGCCTGGATACGGATGCGGATCGAGGTGCGGCCGATGCTGATGACGGAACCGTAGAAGCTCACCTCGTCGCCGACCAGCACCGGGCTGTGGAAGGTCATGGCCTCCACCGCGATGGTCGCGGCACGCCCGCGCGCCGTGCGCGTGGCGACGCTGCCGGCCGCTAGGTCCATATGCACCATCAGCCAGCCGCCGAAGATGTCGCCGGCCGGATTGGTGTCGGCGGGCATCGCAATGGTGCGGATGACCGGGGGCTCGTCAGGAGGCAGTTCTGCGGATCGTTCGCTCATCGTCACATCCTGATCGAGCACATCGCGTCTCGCGCAGGATCGGCTGTCCCGGGGCGTCTGGCCAGCCCGCATAACGTCTGGCCAGCGACGCGCGCGCAGGGAGGGGCTGCACACGCAAAAGGGCGCGGACCCGAGCCCGCGCCCTCCACCGCGCCGGACGGTAGCCGCGGGGCCTACCATGCCACCGCGGCTACCACATTACCCATAGCCTCAGCGGCTGCGGCTGTTGCTCTCGATCTGGCGGGCAATGTAGGGCTCGACGCCCTGCACCTGGACCTGGGGGTTGGATGCCGCATTGCGTCCCTCGGTCACCGGGGCCTGCGAAGGTTGAGGCTGACCATTGGTGACGCTCTGCCTCCAGCCCTCGCTCCAGGTGTCGTCACGGCCGGCGGCGTCTGCGGTGACGGCGGAGCCGAGCAGGACGGCTCCCACTGACGCGAGCGCGAGTATGGTGCTCTTCATGGGGTGTATTCCCTGATTGGGGCGCTCCTCGCGTGGAGGGCGCCTGGTTGTGGGGAGTTCGTTGCCCGCAATGGCAACACGGGTGATTGCGTCGTCTGCCGGCGCCGCGCTCACTTGCTGCGGCGGTCGCTCTCTTCGGAACGGCGGATGTAAGGCTCGACGGCGTCGGCGGGCGGCGCCATATAGACATTGCGGCCCTCGATGACCGGCCCCCTCGGCGCCGGTACGGTGAGCGCGCTCTGGCCGCGCGGGGTCCCGCGATAGGCGTCCCGCTTATAAGCGTCGGTCTGTGCATAGGCCGGCGACAGAGCGATACCGCCAAGCAGGGTCGCGAGGCTCAGGGTGGATATGATCTTGGTCATCAGTCACTTCCCAAAGTTCCAGCATCCGACGTGCGCCGCGATGCATATTTGCCTGATGACGCGACGACCGGATCCGATCATTACCTGCGTCATCTTCGAAGATTCGAGGCGCCTCGGAGTGGCCGCCTTCGAATGCTTGAACGTTAGGAGACGGATGTCGCAGTTCTTTCGCAGCAGACGGGCGGGAATGTCGTGTACTGTCGCGCCTCGGGAATGCCGCAAGGTTTGATACATTTTTTTCGCGGCGTGTCGGGAGCGATGGCGTTATGTAAGATCGACGGAGACATCTTATGGACGCAGCGCCGCACATCGCCATTGTCGATGACCATCGCGACATCCGCGATCTGGTCGGTAAATACCTTCATCGCCATGGCTACCGCACCAGCCTTGCAGAGAACGCGGCGGCGTGCCGCCGCCTGCTCGAGCGCAATGCTATCGATCTTGTCGTGCTCGACGTGATGATGCCGGGCGAGGACGGCCTTTCGCTGTGCCGTTATTTGCGGGAATCGACCAATCTGCCGGTCATCATGCTCACCGCCATGGCGGAAGAGACCGACCGCATCGTCGGCTTGGAGCTCGGTGCCGACGACTATCTCTCCAAGCCGTTCAATCCGCGCGAATTGCTGGCGCGCATCAAGGCGGTGCTGCGCCGGGTGCAGAGCCTGCCGCCGCAGCGCGGGCAGCTCAAGGCGAAGGAAGTTCAATTCGATCGCTGGTCGCTGAATGTCGGGCGCCGCGAGCTGATCGGCGAGGACGGGCTCGTCGTGCCGCTCAGTACCGCGGAGTTCCGCCTGCTCAGCGTGTTCCTCGACCATGTCGGGCTGGTGCTGAGTCGCGACCAGCTGCTCGACCTCACGGTCGGGCGCAATGCCGAGCCGTTCGACCGCGCCATCGACAACCAGGTCAGCCGGCTGCGCAAGAAGATCGAGGCCGACCCGAAGTCGCCGACCCTCATCAAGACCCATTGGGGCGGCGGCTACAGCTTCTCGGCCGAGGTCGCACCGCAATGATCGGCCTGTGGAACCGCAGCCTCACCGCGCGCTTCGTCGCGATCATGCTGCTCGCCCTTGCGCTGTCGCAGGGCATCAGCTTCCTCTTGTTCCTGGATGAGCGCGGCCAGGCGCTGGTCAAGGCGGCGAAGACCGAATTCCTCAGCCGCAGCGCCTCGGTGGCCCAGTTGCTCGAGACCACGCCGCCGGCGCTGCAGAACGACATATTGCGGGCCAGCGCCACCGGCTACACCCGCTTCTGGGTGACGCGGGACTTCCCTTCCGACGTCTCGGCCTGGCGCATGGACGCCCTCGGCCGGCTCGCCGAGCCGCTGCCCACCGTTGCGAACCTCGCCGGCATGCCGGCAACCGCCGGTGCTGCTGCTCCGACGCCAGCACCGCCGCTCGCCTCGCCGGCCACCGAGCGCCCGCAATCGTCGTGGACCGAGATGCCCCCATATGCCTGGCCGCTGTCGCGGCCGGCCAAATTCCTCTATCTCGGCGAGGATAACGGCATGGGCCTCGCGGTCCAGCTCAAGGACGGCTCGTGGCTGAGCACCGCCTTCGCCAAGAAGATGGTGAACGGCATGTGGACGACGCAGTCGATCATCTCGCTGGCGGTGACGGCGGTGATCCTCTCCATATGCGCCGCCTTCATCGCCCGCGGCATGACGCGGCCGATGCGCCGGCTGGCGGTGGCCGCCGAGGCGCTCGGCCGTGGCGAGAGCGTGACGCCGCTTCCCGAAAGCGGGCCGGACGATATCCGCCAGACCGCCGTGGCCTTCAACCTGATGCAGGCGCGGCTGCAGCGCTTCGTCGAGGATCGCACCCGCATGCTGGCGGCGATCGGCCATGATCTGCGCACGCCGATCACCTCGCTCAGGCTGCGGACCGAGTTCGTCACCGACGACGAGACGCGCGAGAAGATGCTCTCGACGCTCGACGAATTGCGCGCCATGACCGAGGCGACGCTCGCCTTCTCGCGCGAGCAGGCGACCGAGGAGGTGACGCGCAACGTCAATCTCACCGCGCTGGTGGAAAGCCTGTGCGACGACCTCGTCGAGATCGGCCACGACGTAACCTGCCTGGACGCGCCGAAGATCGGCTATCGCTGCCGCGCCGACGCCCTGAAGCGCGCAGTGCGCAACCTCGTCGAGAATGCGGTACGCTATGGCGAGCGGGCGCGGGTCTCGCTGCGCTCGGGTCCCTCGGCGATCGAGATCGTGGTCGAGGATGACGGGCCGGGCATCGATGCCGAAGCGATCGAGCGTGTCTTTGCGCCGTTCTTCCGGCTGGAGAATTCGCGCAACCGCGAGACCGGCGGCATCGGGCTCGGGCTCTCCATCGCCCGCAACATCGTGCGCCACCATGGCGGCGACGTCACCCTGACCAATACCGGCAGCGGCCTCATCGCCACCATCAGCCTGCCCTACGCCGAACTGCCGAGCGAGGGCAAGAGCGCGCCCAAGCCGGCGCGCACCGTCGGCCTCCCGCTCGGCAAGCGCTCGCCGGCTTGAGTTCCAAACTCGCGATCAGCCGTCATGGCAGGCCTTGTGCCGGCCATCTCGATTCCCGATGCGCTGTCCTGAATCGAGATCCCCGGCACGAGGCCGGGGAGGACGCGGTTCCAAGGCGGAACGACACCTATGGCCGCACCCCCGGCGTCTCGACCGGCAGGCCGGCGGCCCTCGACATCAGAAACGTCTCCAGATCGATGAATTCCTGCGAGCCGAAGGCGAACGGCTCGGTGCGCACGCCGACCATGCAACTGCGCATGCGCCGCTGCAGCGAGCCGAGCGCCTGCCACTCGAGGCGGTAGAGCGGATAGGCGGTCGGGTGCGCCTGGGTGACCGCGCTGCCGCCGAGCCGCTTGTCCCAATTGTCGTCGTGACAGGAGGCGCAGGCGAGATCGAGCTGGCCCATGGGGGTCTCGAACAGGCGCCTGCCATTGGCACGGGAGGCGGCGAGGCGGGCATCGTCCGGCGGCTCCACGGGCAAGCCGCGCGATTGATGACCGACATAGGCCGAGAGCGCGAGCAGTTCGTCGCTCTCGCGCGCCGGCTCGGGGGCGCCCTGCCTGTCGCGCCGGCAGAGCGCGATGCGCCCAGCGAGATCGATCGGCTTTCCGGACGCGGCGTCGAGTGCCGGGTAGCGCGTCGCGACGCCGCGCATGCTGGCCGCCGCCTCATTGTGACAGGAGGCACAGGACTTGCCGGAGGTGCCGGCCGGCGCGTTCCAGATCTGCTCGCCCTGGAGCACCCAGAGCATGCCCGGATTGGCGGTGTCGTCCGCCTGCATGGCCTGCGTCTCCGGAGCCATGAAGGCGGCGCCGGAGCGCCGCTCCGCGAGCGGAATTTCCGCGGCAAGGGCGCTGCCCGCGAAGACTGCCCCGCCGGCGACGAGGGCGCACAGCCCGTTCATCAGCCGACCACGATCTCGGCGCTCGCCGTCTCGGTGTTCCCCTGATCGTCGGTCCAGCTGAAGCGCAGCGGGCCGCTCGCGGTCGCCACCGTGCTGAAGGCAACGTATGGATTGGCCGACATCGCCGGGGAAAAATCGGCGGAGAAGATCTCCTCGCCATCATAGGTGCAGGCGAAGCGCTTGATGATGTTGCGCGGGATGGCGACGCCGTTCGGCCCCATGCGATAGCCGGTCTCCATCGGGTGGGCGATCATGGCGCGGACCTCGACGATCTCGCCGCGCCTCGCCGTCTTCGGCACATTGATCAGCGCGCGGGTCATGACAGATCCTCGATGCAGGCGGCCAGCGTAACGATGACGTTCGCCCTTGCCGACCAGAAGCTGCCGTCGCTCAGTTCCGCGACCGCCACCATGGTCTGCGAGGTGGCGAGCCGGATGCGCGTCGCCACCCGGGCGCGCCCGGCCCGGGGGCCGAGATGGAACACCGCGATATCGGGCTGCGGGTTCTTCTCGTTGAACAGCGCGATGCGCCGCACATGGTCGCTCAAAGTCATCGGGCTCTCGACCGTGACGGTGACGCCCACGGCATTGCCGTTCTCGACCAGCGGCGGGACGCTGAGCACGACCCGCCCGGCCTGCACCGGCGCGCCATCGGTGAAGTCGCGGATAGTCTCCTCGAGCGAAGGCCGCGTCACCACCCGCTCGCCGATCCTGACCTGCGTCTCGCCATCCGCCATACGTCAGTCCTTCAAGGTCACGAGATAGGCGACGAGATCCTCGATCTCGCCGGCCTGAAGCACCGGCTTGCCGCGCCACGCGCCCGCAACCCTCTCACCGGCATCGAGCCTATAATACGCCGGCATGATGCTTTGCGGGTTGAGGTGCTTCATGTCGACGATGCGCAGCCGGATCTGGCCTTCCGACAGCCGCGCCCCGATGCCGGTGAGATCCGGCGCCAGCGTGCCCTGCAGATGCGGGTTGGGGAACGGACCGGAATGGCACAGCACGCAGAGGCTGCGCTGGCGGTCCGCCATCAGCGCGGCGCCAGCCACGGCATTGCCGCGGCTGCCTTCGAGCGGCTCGGCGATGGCGTCCCCCTGGATGCTGTAGGTGGCGAGCACGTCCGCGGCACCGGCTTCCTGCGGCGCCATCAGGGCGGCGCCGAGCAAGGCCACGCAATGCCCGGCGGCCTTCATCCGAAGGCCTCGGTGGTGATGGTGGTGAACCACGCCTCGCCGAAGGCTGCCTCTTCAGTGCGCACCGAGCGCGGGGCGTTGAGCGGGCTGATGCCTCCGGCGCCCTCGACCTCGGCCAGCAGGCCGTCCTTCGGCCGATAGACGCCGGCGATGGAGATGCCGTAGTCCGGCGCAACCAGGCTGTAGCAGGTGTTGATGAGCTTCGGCGCCTCGGGCTCGCGCCCGCGCACCATACTCGCCACCGCACCGGCGCAGACCTTGGCCTGGGCGTTGGCGGTGAAGGCGGATTTCGGCATGGCGCCGCCGATGGCGGCATCGCCGACGACATGGATGCCCGGCACCAGGCGGGATTCGAAGCTCACCGGATCGATCGGGCACCAGCCGGTCTGGTCCGCCACGCCGACGCTCGCGGCGATGGCGCCGGCGCGCTGCGGCGGGATGATGTTGGCCACCGCGGCACGGTGATTGCCGAATTCGGTGGTGAGCGTCTTCGTCGCCGCGTCGACCTCGGTGACGCGGCCACCGAAGGAAAGCGCCACCCATTCCACCATGCCGGGATAGAGCTCCTGCCAGGCCGCCTCGAACAGGCGCTGCTTGGAGAACGCGTCCTTGGCATCGAGGATGATGAGCTTGGAGCGCGGCTTCCGGGTCTTCAGGAAATGCGCGATGAGGCTCGCCCGCTCATAGGGGCCGGGCGGACAGCGGAAGGGATTGGCCGGGGCGGAGATGACGACGAGGCCGCCATCCTCCATCGCTTCCAATTGCCGGCGCAGCAGCAGCGTCTGCTCGCCCGCCTTCCAGGCATGGGGAATCTCATTCTCCGCCGTCGAGTCATAGCCGGGGATGGCGTCGAAGCGCAGGTCGATGCCGGGCGCGACGACGAGACGGTCATAATCGAGGCTCGTGCCGTCGGCGAGCCGCACCCGGCGCGCCTGGGGATCGACGCCTACCGCCGCCTGCGCCACCAGCGCGATGCCGTCCTTCTTGAGCCCGTCATAACCGAATTGCTGCGCGCCGATCTCGCGGAGCCCGGCAATGACCGCGTTGCTGAGCGGGCAAGCGGTGTATCGGGCATTGGGTTCGACCAGCGTGACCGCTATTCCCGCATCCTCCTGCCTCAACGCACGGGCGAAGCTCGCCCCGGCGAAGCCGCCGCCGATGACGACGACACGCGGCGCGGCCTGGGCGAGCGCGGAAGGCCCGCCCAGCATCGCTGCCGTGGCGCCGGCGGCGATACCGCCGAGCACGCGCCTACGGCTGGGCAGGCTGCGGCTGCGGTGCTGGCTGGGCAGGTCTCGCATTGGCGCCGTTGGCGAACCAGTCTGCGAGGGCGCGGATTTCCTCATCGGAGAAGCCCTTGGCGATACGGACCATGACCGTCGATTGCCGCTCGCCGGTCTTGAAGGCGTTCATCTGGGTGATGATGTCATCCGCCGGGCGTCCCGTCAGCGTCGGCACGGGGCCGCTCGTGGCTGACCGCGGGTGACAACCGGTGCAGGAGGTGGCGCCGCGCGGCGGCGCGGCTTCTGCCGGCGCGGTGGCGAGAAGCCACAGCGCCGGCAACAGCAGATAGCTAAGGCGCATCAGGCGAGCTCGTGGTTCTTCAAGGGCATGGTGCGGAAGCGCTTGCCGGTGGCGGCGGCGATGGCGTTCAGCACCGCCGGTGCCGCCACCGCGATGGTGGGCTCGCCGACGCCGCCCCAGAAGCCGCCAGAAGGGAGAATGATGGTCTCGACCTTCGGCATCTGCGCCATGCGCATCACGTCGTAGGTGTCGAAGTTTTCCTGCTCCATGCGCCCGCCCTTCACCGTGCACTCGCCATAGAGGCACGCCGAGAGGCCATAGACGAAGGAGCCCTCCACCTGCCGCTCGATCTGCGCCGGGTTCACCATGTGTCCCGGATCGGTGGCGGCGACGATGCGGTGGATGGTCAGTTGCCCGCCATCGACCGACACCTCGGCGGCGGCGGCGACGTAGCTGCCGAAGCCCATGATCTGGGCGAGGCCGCGGCCGCGTCCCTTTTCCGGCGGGGTGTCCCAGCCGATGCCCTTGGCCGCCGCCTCCAGCACCGCGAGGTGCTTGGGATGGTTCGCCATCAGCTTGCGGCGGAAGGCCAGCGGCTCGACGCCGGCCGCGCTCGCCAGCTCGTCG
Organism: Xanthobacteraceae bacterium; assembly: GCA_029266425.1. Lineage (GTDB taxonomy): Bacteria > Pseudomonadota > Alphaproteobacteria > Rhizobiales > Xanthobacteraceae > Ancylobacter. Next base: position 77,074 of record JAQSWY010000006.1, on the reverse strand, counting down.
ATGAAGCACTCCACATAGAGCGCGTTCTGGTTGAGATTGACCCCGCGCCAGAAGCCCGGCGGGATCGGCGGATTGCGCATCGCGTGGTCGATCATGAGGTTCGGCACGGTATAGCCGAGATGGCCCTCCGGGGCCTTCTCGGTGAGGCCCTGGAACACCACCGGATCCATGCCGCCCTGCATGCCCTCCGGCCGCACCGCGGCAAGGATGGACTGGCCGGAAATGCGCATGTGCAGCGCGGTCACGTTGCCCTGCGCATCGAGCGCGCCGGTCAGCTTGGCCTGGGTGGTGGGGTGATAGGCGCCGTGGAGCATGTCCTCCTCGCGCGACCAGATCAGCTTGACCGGTGTGCCGGGCATGGTCTTGGCGATGGCGACCACCTGGCGGACATAGTCCTGGAAATTGCCGCGCCGGCCGAAGCCGCCGCCGAGATTGATCTTGTAGACCTCGCACTGCTGGATCGGCAGGCCCGAGGCCTCCGCCACCGCGGCGAGGCTGCCTTCGCCATTCTGCGTCGGCACCCACACCTCGCACTTGTCGGCGGTGTAGACCGCCGTCGCGTTCATCGGCTCCATTGTGGCGTGGTTCTGGTACGGGAAGGCATAGATCGCCGTCACCACCTTGGCCCCACTCCCCGCCAGCGCAGCGCCGGCATCGCCCCGGCTGTTGCCGACAAAGGCGTCCTTGGCGTCGAGGCCGGCCTTCAGCGTCTCGGCGATGGCGGCGCTGGTGAGGTCCTTGTTGGGGCCCTCGTCCCAGGTGATGGGCAGCTTGTCGAGCGCGACCTTGGCGCGCCACCAGGTGTCGGCGACGACGGCGACGGCGTTGTCGTTGACTTTCAGCACCTTCTTCACGCCGGGCATCTTCTCGACCGCCGCTGCGTTGAAGCTCGCCACCTTGCCGCCGAACACCGGGCACGCCTTCACCGCGGCATTGAGCATGCCGGGCATGGTGAGATCGGCGCCATAGACCTGCTTGCCGGTGAGCTTGTCGACGGTGTCGAGCCGCGGCAGCGGCTTGCCGGCGACCTTCCAGTCCTTCGGATCCTTCAGCTTGATCTCGCTCGGCGGGGTCATCCGCGCCGCGGCATCGGCGACCTTGCCATAGGTGGTGGTGCGGCCGGTCGGCGTATGGGTGATGATGCTGTTCGAGGCCCGGCACTCGCTCGCCGGCACCTTCCATGCCGCCGCGGCGGCGGCGATCAGCATTTCGCGGGCGGTGGCGCCACCCTTGCGGACATATTCATGGGAATCGCGGATGCCGCGGCTGCCGCCGGTGGAGAAGCTGCCCCAGACGCGATCGCGGGCGAGGTTCTGGCCGGGGGTCGGATATTCGGTGGTCACCTTCGACCAGTCGCATTCCAGTTCCTCGGCGACCAGCTGGGCGAGGCCGGTGAGCGTGCCCTGGCCCATCTCGGAACGGGCGACACGAATGACGACGGTGTCGTCCGGCTTCACCACCACCCAGGCATTGATCTCCGGCGCGGCGCCTTGGGCGAGGGCCTCACCACTGAACGGTCCATTGTCCAGCGGCACGTGGAAGCCGAGCGACAGGCCGCCCAGTGTGGCAGCGGAGCCGGCGAGGAAGTTGCGGCGGGAAACGGTCGGTACGTAATTCATCGCGTCCTCCCTCAACCGGCCTTGTCGGCAGCCGCCATATGGATGGCGGCGCGGACGCGGTTATAGGTGCCGCAGCGACAGATATTGGTGATCTCGTTGCTGATGTCCTCGTCGGTCGGCTTGGGATTGGCCTCGAGCAGGCCCGCCGCGGACATGATCATGCCGGATTGGCAATAGCCGCATTGCGGCACATCGAGCGCGAGCCAGGCCTTCTGCACCGGATGCGAGCCGTCGGGCGAGAGGCCCTCGATGGTCACGATCTTCGAGCCCTCCTCGACGCTGCTGATCGGCATGACGCAGGAGCGGGTGGGAACGCCGTCGATGTGCACGGTGCAGGCGCCGCACTGGGCGATGCCGCAGCCGAACTTGGTGCCGGTGAGCCCGACCTGCTCGCGGATCACCCAGAGCAGCGGCGTGTCGGGCTCCGCCTCGACTTCGCGGGTCTCGCCATTGATCGTCAATCGAGCCATGTCGAACTCCTCAGCAGGAAACGGACGGACGGTTCCGGACGCTGTGGCGGCCTGTTGGCCACGATCGCACCGGCAGCGACGAGGTGCAGCCTAGACGCCGTTCGCCACGGAAGCTTGTCGCGGGCGTCGGACGATTGTCGCAGAGTCTGGCGAGACCGCCCGCTGTTACGAATTGATACAATTCAAATGAGTGCGGCCGAATCGGCTGTGCCGCCTTCACCGATCGCGCGCCCATGTCCTCGATCCGGACGGGCGCGCAATGGCGATCGAATACCAGAAGACGGCCATATCCTACCAACAATCCGCAAGATTATGGCTTGGATTTTGCTTGCGTGTGTAAAAGGCAATACGCCAAAATGACTGCAACAAGCCTGACTTGAAGGGGCGGTACTCGGGGAACGATCACGATGATGAAGGCGATGTTCCTGGCAGCATCGATGCTGCTCGGCGTGTCTGCGGCGCATGCAGCACCGACATATACGGGTTCCAGCGTGAGCGGCGAGCAGATGCTGCCGGTCGCCTTGAAATGCGACGACGAGAATCGCGGGACCATGGAGATCATCTCACGGAACGGCAATGGCTCGGTCGAGCGGATCCGGGTCGTCGTCACCAATGGCGCGCCGGTTCGCATTGTCGTCGCCCACGCCTTTATGGGCTGGTTCGAGGATGACGACGTGATCGACCTGGCGCGGGAGCCGGACAACCTGACCATCCAGGACATTGTCGGCTACGCGCTCGGCCTGCGCGACGGCGTCTGCATGGCTCCCCCGGAGCAACGCCGGCAGGCCTATCTCTCTTTCAAGGCGAACGAGACGATGCTGACCGAGGGGCGCTGAGCCGCCGCCTGCCGGTGCTGCCCGCAAGGCATCTCCAGTGAAGGGGATATCTGTGAAGGACTGCCCTCGGGGCGGAAATCCGCCTGACCGAGCGGCAAATGCATTTTCCGGCGCGGAGATTCACCACTTCGCCGAGAAACTTGCGCGCGCGTGTTGCGCATAGGATGATCAAGGGGATACAGGAAAACGCGGCGGACCAACCCGGGGGGGTGTCCTTGAACGCTGTCAAATCACCGGCGACCACGCGCAGCCTTGCGCGGGGCCTCGCGCTCATTCTGGTCGCGTCGTCCGTCCTGATCACCGGCATCGCCGTGTCGGGCGCCGCGGACGAGGCCGCCGAGTCGCGCACCGTTGCCGACAGCCTCGCCAAGATGCTGCAATCCGCCCGGGCGGTGATCTCCAAGCACCAGGAGGACATCAACGACCCGAAGCGCGGCGACAAGGGGCTGACCGCGGCCGTGGTGCTGGCGGAGGCCGACGCCAATTACAAGGCCGCGACCGGGATCGACCCGGCGAGCTACGATCCCGCAACCCGCCAGGGCCGGATGCTCAAGGCGCAGCGCGATGCCATCGCCGACGTGATCAACGACAACCAGGCGATCATCAATCGCGAGGGCCTGGGCTTCAAGGGCTTCATCCCGGCGACCTTCGCCCGTCTCGTCAACGAAGCCTTCGCGCGCCGCGTGGAAGGCGGCGCGACGATGAAGGTGACGGCGCCGCCTGAACTGGTGCGCAACCGCAAGGCGCGCCCGGACGACTGGGAGACTGAGGTCATCAAGGCCCGCTTCCTCAGCAAGGACTGGAAAGCCGGGACGCCCTATGCCGAGACCGTCGAGGTCAAGGGCAAGCCGGCCTTCCGGATGATGGTCCCGGAATATTACGCCGCCTCGTGCCTCACCTGCCACGGCACGCCGAAGGGTACGCTCGACATCACCGGCTATCCGCGCGAGGGAGCGGCCGAGCACGATCTCGGCGGCGTCATCAGCGTCATCCTGCCGAACGAATGAGCGTGGAGATGGAAAGCGGGCGGCTGGATTTCCTCGGCCGATTCTCCATTACGGCCCGCCTGGTGTTCCTGTTCGTGGTGCTGCTCCTCGCCATGATCGGCAGCAGCCTCTATCTGATGCGCACGCTGGGCGAGGCCTCCAGGACCACGGAGGAAGCGCAGGAGATCGCCGACCAGCTCGACATCGTGGCCGGCGTGCGCTCCGCCTTCCACGATCTGCGCTACTGGCAGACCGACCTTGCGGTGAGCCTGCTCACCCTCGCCGAGAACAATGCCATCGATGCGCGCGCGCGCCTCGATCGCGAGATCGACCAGTTGAAGGCGACGCTGCCGGCGGAGGCAGACGCGCTGCGCCAGAGCTATCAGCGCTTCGATACGGTCGCCAGACAGGCGGTCGACGCCTATACGGACGAGCAGCGGGTGATCGGCAACACGCTGTTCGCGCAGGCCCGCCAGGACGGCATGGATGTCGACCGCATCCTGAACGACATAGAAGGCAAGCTGCGCGCCAAGGCCCAGTCGGCCCGGCAAGGGGTGCTGGAGGAATTCAGCGCCGGCGCCCGCTTCTCCATGCTGGTGACGATCGGCGCAGTTCTGCTCGGCGGCTTCCTGACCTACATCATCCTGTCCTCGATCCTCACGCCGCTGCACCGCTTGTCGACGGCGATACGCGGCATCACCCGTGGCGATGACGAGGTCGAGCTGCCGCCGCCCTCGCGCGACGAACTCGGCGAGATGACCGAGGCGCTCAAATTGCTGCGCGACAGCTATGAAGAGCGCCAGACGCTGGCGGAAGAGGCCGAGCACCAGCGCAACACGCTGTTCGACGCCATCGAGAGCATCAACCAGGGCTTCGCGCTCTATGACAAGGACGACCGGCTGCAACTGGTGAACAGCCATTATCGCCAGCTCCAGCCGGGTCTCGGCGAGCACATCGTGCCCGGCATGAGCTTCACCGACGTGTTGCGGACGGCGGTCAAGCTCGGCATCCACACCGACCGGCCGCCGGAGGAGTGGATCGCCGAAAGGCTGCGCCACCGCGGCGAGGAGACCGGGCGCCTGGAGCTGTTCGCCGACGGGCGCTGGGTGCAGATCAATGAGCGCCGCACGCATGATGGCGGCATCGTCGCAGTCTATACCGACGTCACCGAGCTCCAGCACCGTCAGGCCCAGCTCGAGGCTGCCAAGGAGGAGGCCGACCGGGCGACGCAGGTGAAGTCCGAATTCCTGGCCAATATGAGCCACGAGCTGCGCACCCCGCTCAACGCCATCATCGGCTACAGCCAGATCCTCCAGGAAGACGCCACCGACGCCGGCAACACCGAGACCATTCCCGACCTGCAGAAGATCGAGAATGCGGGCAATCATCTGCTGCACCTCATCAACGACATACTCGATCTCTCCAAGATCGAGGCCGGGCGGATGGAGGTCTATGTCGAGAGCTTCGACGTGGCGGGCCTGGTGCGTGATGTCGAGACGCTGGTGGCGCCCCTGGCGGCGAACAACCGCAACACGCTCGTGGTCGACTGCCCTGCGGATATCGGCCAGGTCTCCTCCGACATCACCAAGGTGAAGCAGGCGCTGCTCAACCTGCTGAGCAACGCCACCAAGTTCACGCAGGACGGCACGGTGACGCTGAAGGTGCAGCGCACCTCGGGTGCCGCCGGGCACAAGCTCGCCTTCTCGGTGACGGACACCGGCATCGGCATGAGCGAGCAGCAGATGAGCCGGCTGTTCCAGGCCTTTTCGCAGGCCGACAATTCGACCACGCGCCGCTTCGGCGGCACCGGGCTCGGCCTTGCCATCTCGCGCAGCTTCGCCCGCACCCTCGGCGGCGACCTAACGGTGGCGAGCGAGCCGGGCAAGGGCTCCTGCTTCACCCTCACCTTGCCGGCCGAGGCTCCGAAGACGAAGGAGGAGGGCGCCGCGGATCAGCCCGCCGCCCCGGTCGAGGTGGCGGCCGAGCAAGGGTCGGCACCGCGGGTTCTGGTGGTCGACGACGATCCGTCCGCCGGCCACATCATCGGCTCGCACCTCGCCCGCGAGGGCTACAGCCTGCTCTATGCCAAGTCCGGGCCGGAGGCGATCGAGATGGCGCGGCTGCACAAGCCCGACGCCATCACCCTCGACATCATGATGCCCCAGGTCGACGGCTGGTCGGTGCTGGTGGCGCTGAAGAAGGATCCCGAGCTCGCGGAGATCCCGGTGGTGATCATCTCCATCACCAATGAGCGCAGCCTCGGTTTCAATCTCGGCGCCTCGGCCATGCTGACCAAGCCGGTCGACCGTAACGAACTGATCGAGGTGCTGAAGCGCCACCTCGTGCCGGTCGTCGGCACCGCCCCCAAGGACGCCGCCATATTGATCGTCGAGGACGATCCGGCGACGCGTGAGATCATGACCCGCGCGGTTGAGAAGCTGGAGTTCAAGGCCATCGCGCTCAGCAATGGCCGCGAGGGCATGGACTGGCTCGCCACGCACGAGCCGCCGCTCGCCATATTGCTCGACCTCAACATGCCGGAGCTGAACGGCTTCGGCTTCCTGCGGCATCTGCGCGGCGACGAGCGCTGGCTCAATATTCCGGTCATCGTCTGCACCGCGCAGGAGCTCTCGGCGCGCGAGCGCGAGATCCTCGGCAAGAACGCCCAGCTCGTCATCGCCAAGGGCCAGGCCGCCCATGTCGAGCTCAGCCAGGCGATCCGCAACATCACCGCGCAGGCGACGCGCTCCCTGGCCGGCAAGGTGGGCTGACGATGCCGAAGATCCTGCTCGTCGAGGACAATGAAATGAACCGCGACATGCTGACGAGGCGGCTCGCCCGCGCCGGCTATGCGGTCGTGCACGCAGCGGACGGCGAGGAGGCGATCCTCAAGGCGGCGGAGGAGACGCCCGACCTCATCTTGATGGATCTCAGCCTGCCCAAGATCGACGGCTGGGAGGCCACCCGCCAGATCCGGGCCAGGGACGGCCATGCCAAATTGCCGATCATCGCATTGACCGCCCACGCCATGGCCGGCGACCGCGAGCGGGCACTTGCTGCCGGATGCGACGATTTCGACACCAAGCCGGTCGAACTGCCGCGACTGCTCGGCAAGATCGAGACACTGCTGGCGCGCCCGCGCTGAGCACGTCGCGCCGGCATCAGATATTGCGCATAGATCGGAAATGAACCCGTCATCCCCGGCCTCGTGCCGGGGATCTCGATTCCTGACGGCGCATCAGAGGCCGAGATGGCCGGCACAGGGCCGGCCATGACGGTGGATGTGGTCCACCCCTCAAGCTCTTTTCGCCGCGTTCCAGCGCTCGAGGACGAACACCACGATGGCCACGAGGCCGATGCCGGCGCCGGCAAGCGCCGTCATGGTCCAGCCACCGGCGTGATAGGTGAGCGTGCCGAGCACCGAGCCGGCGGCGCCGCCGGCGAAGGTGAAGGTCATGTAGAGCGCATTGACCCGGCCACGTATCTCCGCCGGCACCGAGAAGATGAGGCGCTGGCTGATGACCTGGTTGGTCTGCACCGCGGCATCGATGATCAGGGTCAGCACCACGAGGGCGATGAGCGCCAGTGCCACCACCGCCCATTCGCTGGCGAAGAAGGAGAGGCCCATGGCAATGATGGCGCCGGCGGTCGCGGCCTGGGCAAGGCCATGATCGGCGAGCCGCCCGGCGAGCGGGGCGGCGAGCGCGCCGCCGGCGCCGGCCAGCGCGAACAGGGCGATGCCCTCCCCGCTCATGCCGAAGCGCTCGGCCAGCATCAGCGGCGCCGCGGTCCAGAACATGTTGAAGGCGCCGAACAGCAGCGCCTGATAGGCCGCCCGCCAGCGCAGCACCGGAATGTCGCGCAGCAGCGCGGGCATGGAGGCGAGGATGCGGCCATAATGCATGCCGGCGCGCGGCTGGTAGCGCGGCATCATCTTCGCCAGCAGCACGCCGATCACGACCATCAGCGCCGCCGAGGCGAAGAACACGGCGCGCCAGCCGAAATTGGCGGCGATGAACAGCGAGGCCGGCCGCGCCAGCATGATGCCGGTAAGCACCGCCGCCATGACATTGCCGATGAGGCGGCCGCGCCGCTGCTCGGGCGCGAGATGGGCGACGAAGGGCACCAGCACCTGCGCTCCAGAGGAAGCGATGCCGATCAGGAGCGAGGCGGCGAAGAACGGCGCCGCACTGGTCACGGTCGCCGCGCCGATGAGGCCGAGCGCGGTGAAGCCGAGCGTCGTCAGCACGAGAGTGCGGTTCTCGACCAGGTCGGCGAGCGAGACCAGCAGGAACAGGCCGAGGCCGTAGCCGATCTGGGTGACGCTGACCAGCGAGCCGGCGAGATCGGGGCCGACCCCGATTTCCGGAGCGATGGAGGCGACGAGGGGCTGGGCATAATAGAGGTTCGCCACCAGTGCGCCCGCCGCCACCGCGAGCGTGGTGACGAGGGCCCGGGATGGACCTTGCTCAGCTTCCTGTGCCGAGGCCGGCGGCGTGCGCTCCAGCATCAGTGCGCTCCGCTCACGACGGCAGGCGCACGGTGGATAGATCGCGCATTGCCAGCCGCGGTCCGGAAGCCGATTTCCGAGACCGGAAGCGCGGTGCCGCAGGATGTCTTGTTGTGCATGCCGTCACCTGTCGATCGAGGGGCGCCCGGGCGGATCGATGCGGACCCCCCCGGTGCTACCCGGCTTGCTATGTAAGCGATGCTGCGATGCACACAATACGGTTGGCGCTGCACAATTCGTATGGTTCCACCAAGTAACCAGCTGACGCAAGGTGAATAACGCAAGCACGACAGCGCCGGGACCGGGCGTTCTCAGGCAGCCGCGACCAGCCCAAACTCGCTGTCTTTACCGAAGCTTGCGCCGGCTGCGTAGGTTGAGCCGATGGGAAATTTACTTAACGCGACGTATTTCGACGCCCATGTGGCAGCAATCGCGCAATAGGACGTTCGTCGTGTGTCGGGACGATTGCGCCGCTTGTTCGGGCGTGATTGAGTCCGCTTGGTCGACCGTCGCCGAAGGAACCGAAAACCACCCGCATCGAAGTGGGGGTCCGTGGCGTCCGGTCCAGAGAGGGAAGATCAACATGCGCGTTCTCAAGACCGGACTCGCCGCCGCGGCCGTGATGGCTGTGCTGGCGGTCCCCGCTTATGCAAAAACGCTCGTCTATTGCTCGGAAGGCAGCCCGGAGAATTTCACCCCGGCGCTCAACACCACCGGCACCAGCTTCGATGCCGCCCGCCCGGTCTATAACCAACTCGTCGAGTTCGAGCGCGGCACCACCAAGGTGGTCCCCGGCCTCGCCGAGAGCTGGACGGTCAGCCCGGACGGCAAGGAAATCGTCTTCAAGCTTCGCAAGGGCGTGAAGTTCCATTCCGGCGTCAACGGCTTCAAGCCGACCCGCGACTTCAATGCCGATGACGTGCTGTTCTCCTTCGAGCGGCAGTGGAAGGCGGACAACCCCTACCACAAGGTCTCCGGCGGCGCTTACGACTACTTCAACGACATGAGCATGCCTGACCTGCTCAAGAGCATCGACAAGGTCGACGACTACACGGTGAAGTTCACGCTCAATGAAGCGAACGCACCGATGCTCGCCAACCTCGCCATGGACTTCGGCACCATCATGTCGAAGGAATATGCCGACTTCCTCTTGAAAAAGGGCGCGCCGGAGCAGCTCGACCAGATCCCGGTCGGCACCGGCCCGTTCAGCTTCGTGACCTACCAGAAGGACGCGGTGATCCGCTACAAGGCCTTCCCCGAGTATTTCGAGGGCAAGGCGGGGATCGACGACCTGGTCTTCGCCATCACCCCGGACCCGACTGCCCGCTACGCCAAAGTGAAGAAGGGCGAGTGCCATGTGATGATCGCGCCGAACCCGGCCGACATCGCGGCGATGAAGACCGACCCGGCGATCAACCTGCTCTCGCAGCCCGGCCTCAACATCGCCTATTGGTCGTTCAACGTCGAGAAGCCGCCCTTCGACAAGAAGGAGGTGCGCCAGGCCTTCAACATGGCGATCGATAAGGCGGCGATCATCAAGGACGTCTATCAGGGCGCCGGCCAGGGCGCGATCAATCCGATCCCGCCGACCATCTGGTCCTACAACAAGGATGTGAAGGACTATCCTTACGATCCCGGCAAGGCCAAGCAGATGCTGGAGAGCGCCGGGGTGAAGCTGCCGCTCGACATCGACCTGTGGTGGATGCCGGTGCAGCGCCCGTATAATCCGAACGCCAAGCGCATTGCCGAGATGATGCAGGCCGACCTCGCCAAGCTGAACATCAATGCCAAGCTCGTCTCCTATGAATGGGGCGAATACCGCAAGCGCATGCAGGAAGGCGAGCACATGACTGGCCAGCTGGGCTGGACCGGCGACAATGGCGATCCGGACAATTTCTTCTTTCTGCTCGGCTGCCCGGCGGCCCGCAAGGGCGGCCAGAACCTCTCCAAGTGGTGTAACAAGGAGTTCGACGACCTGATCACCAAGGCGCGCAACATTTCGGACATGGAAGAGCGCACCAAGCTCTATGAGCAGGCGCAGGTGATCGTGAAGGAAGAGGCGCCCTGGTTCACCATTGCGCATTCGATCGTCTATGAGCCGATCCGCAAGGAAGTGACGGACTACAAGGTCAGCCCTTTCGGCCGTCATGAATTCTACGGCGTGTCGCTGAAGTGAGCGGACAGTAACCTGTCGTCGCCCTCACGGGCCGTCATCCCGGACGCGGCAACGCCGCGATCCGGGACCGCTGCCCGCATAAAGCGCTTACCCGTCGTACGATCCCGGATCGCCGCTGCGCGGCGTCCGGGATGACGCCCCGTCATATAGGCACGGTGCAATGCTCCGCTTCATCATCCGCCGCGTCGCGCTGACGGTTCCGACCTTCATCGCGCTGATGTTCGTTACCTTCGTCGCGGTGCGCATGGTGCCGGGCGACCCGATCGAGGTGCGCACCGGTGAGCGCGGCATCTCGCCCGAGCGCCTCGCCCAGTTCCGCCATGAGCTCGGCCTCGACCGGCCGATGTGGCAGCAATTCCTCGACTATGCCAACGGCCTCATCCATGGCGATTTCGGCCTGTCCATCGTCACCAAGACGCCGGTGCTCCACGAATTCCTGACGCTGTTCCCGGCGACGCTGGAGCTCTCCATCTGCGCGCTGATCTTCGCCGTCGTGCTCGGCGTGCCGGCCGGCGTGCTGGCCGCGGTGAAGCGCGGCAGCACGCTCGACCATGCGGTGATGTCGGTGGCGCTCACCGGCTATTCCATGCCGATCTTCTGGTGGGGCCTGCTGCTCATCATGTTCATGTCGGAGTATCTCGGCCTGACGCCGGTGTCCGGGCGCATGGACCTGATCAATTACTATTTCGAGCCGGTCACCGGCTTCATGCTGATCGACAGCCTGCTGTCCGGCCAGGAAGGTGCGTTCTCGGCGGCGGTCGCGCACCTCATCCTGCCCTCCATCGTGCTCGGCACCATCCCGCTCGCGGTGATCGCCCGCATGACGCGCTCCTCCATGCTGGAGGTGCTGGGCGAGGATTATGTCCGCACCGCCCGCGCCAAGGGCCTCTCCCCGCTGCGGGTGGTGGGCCTGCACGCGCTGCGCAACGCGCTGATCCCGGTGGTCACGGTAATCGGGCTGCAGACCGGCACGCTGCTCGCCGGCGCGGTGCTGACCGAGACCATCTTCGCCTGGCCCGGGGTCGGCAAGTGGCTGATCGAGTCGATCGCGCGGCGCGACTACCCGGCGCTGCAAGGCGGCATCATGCTGATCTCCGGCATCGTCATCATCGTCAACCTCATCGTCGACCTCACCTATGTCGCGATCAATCCGAGGATCCGGCATGGTTGACGAGCGCGCCATCGACGATCCGATCCCGACCAGCCCTGCCTTGGCAATGCTGGACCCCAACACCCAGGCTACGCTGACCCAAACTACGGCACCGCTTAGCCCGGCATCGCTCGCGAGCGCCGAGCCGGTGCGCCCCGAGCCTTCCCAGCTCCGCGCCTTCTGGTCGGCGTTCAGCGAGAATCGCGGCGCCGTCGCCGGCCTCGTCTTCGTCGTCTTCATCGCGCTGCTCGCCTTGTTCGCGCCGTGGGTTGCGCCGCACTCGCCGGTCGAGCAGTTCCGCCAGTTCGTGCTGCGCCCGCCGGTCTGGGCCGGCGGCGACTGGAACTTCCCGTTCGGCACCGACGCGGTCGGGCGCGATGTGCTCTCGCGGCTGATCTATGGCGCGCGCATCTCGCTCGGCATCGGGCTCTCGGTGATGGCGGTGTCGGTCGCGGTCGGCATTGTGCTCGGCCTCGCCAGTGCCTTCATGCGCGGCATCGTCGAGACCGTGGTGATGCGCATCATGGATCTGGTGACGGCGATACCGAGCCTGGTGCTGGCGATCCTCGTCGTCGCCGTGCTGGGGCCGAGCCTCACCAACACCATCGTCGCGGTCACCGTGGTCTACATGCCGCGCTATGTTCGCATCGTGCGCGCCTCCGCGCTATCGGAGCTCTCCAAGGAATATGTCACCGCCGCCCGCGTCGCCGGCGTCGGCAAGCTCCGGCTGATGTTCGTCACCGTGTTGCCGAACTGCCTGGCGCCGCTGATCGTGCAGGCTGCGCTCGGCATATCGGACGCGATCCTCGAGGCCGCCGCGCTCGGCTTCCTCGGGCTCGGCGCGCAGCCGCCGACACCGGAGTGGGGCGCCATGCTCGCCGACAGTCGCGAGTTCATCCGCGCCGCGCCCTGGATCGTGACCCTGCCGGGCCTCGCCATCCTGTCGACCGTCGTCGCCATCAACCTGATGGGCGACGGCCTGCGCGACGCGCTCGATCCGAAGCTCAGGAGGAGCTGAACATGTCCCTCCTTTCCATCCGCAACCTCAGCGTCGCCTTCGCCACCGGGCGGGGGCCGTTCCGCGCCGTGGACGGCGTCGATCTCGACGTCGCGACGGGCGAGCTCGTCGCCATCGTCGGCGAGAGCGGTTCCGGCAAGTCGGTCGCCATGCTGGCGGTGATGGGGCTGCTGCCCTGGACCGCCACGGTGACCGCCGACAAGCTCGCATTCGACGGCCACGACATGCTGGCGCTCTCGCCGCGCGAGCGGCGCAAGATCATCGGGCGTGACCTCGCCATGATCTTCCAGGAGCCGATGTCGAGCCTCAATCCGTGCTTCACCGTCGGCTTCCAGCTCGGCGAGGCCCTGAAGGCCCATCTCGGCCTGTCCCGCAGCGAGCGCCACGCCCGCGCCATCGATTTGCTCAACCAAGTCGGCATTCCCGAACCGGAGCGGCGGCTGCGGGCCTTCCCGCACCAGCTCTCCGGCGGCATGAGCCAGCGCGTCATGATCGCCATGGCGCTCGCCTGCCGGCCGAAGCTCATCATTGCCGACGAGCCGACCACCGCGCTCGACGTCACCATCCAGGCGCAGATCCTCGATCTCCTGGTGCGGCTGCAGCGCGAGAACGGCGTCGGGCTGGTGCTCATCACCCACGACATGGGCGTGGTCGCCGAGACCGCGCAGCGCGTCTGCGTGCACTATGCCGGCCAGCAGGTGGAGATGCAGTCCACCGAAGGCCTGTTCCGAGACCCGCACCACCCCTATACGGCAGCGCTGCTCGCGGCGCTGCCCGAGCGGGCGAGCGGTCGCCTGCTGCCTTCGATCCCGGGCGTCGTCCCCGGGCTGGCGGACCGTCCCAAGGGCTGCCTGTTCTCGCCGCGTTGCCGCTTCGCCACCGACCGCTGCCGCAATGTGCCGCCGCCGCGCCACGGCCCCGCGCTCGGCCATGCGCTCTGCCATACGCCGCTGGTGGATGGCGTGCCCCAACGCATCGAGGTGGCGGCATGACCGAGCTTCTCGTCACCGAGGTGAAGGCCCGCGACGCGGTGATGGAGGCGATCGACCTCGCCCAGACCTATGAGGTCTCGCGCGGGCTCGGCAGGAAGGCCTCCGTCAAGGCGGTGACGGGCATCAGCTTCCGTCTTGCCGCGCGCTCGACTCTGGCCGTGGTCGGCGAGAGCGGATCCGGCAAGTCGACGCTCGCCCGCATGCTCACGATGATCGAGCGGCCCGGCAGCGGCGCGCTCGTCATTGACGGCGCCGACGTTGCCGACGCCAGCACGGCCACCTTGCGGCGCTATCGCGGCGAAGTGCAGATGGTGTTTCAGAACCCCTACGGGTCGCTCAATCCGCGCCAGACCATCGGCAAGGCGATCGAGGAGCCGCTGCTGGTCAACACCAATCTCAATGCCGCGGAGCGCCGGGCCCGCGCGCTCGACATGATGGCGCGGGTGGGACTTCGGCCCGAGCATCATGGACGCTATCCGCACATGTTCTCCGGCGGCCAGCGCCAGCGCATCGCCATCGCCCGCGCGCTGGTGCTCAGGCCGAAGATCCTGGTGCTCGACGAGCCGGTCTCGGCGCTCGACGTCTCGGTGCGGGCACAGGTGTTGAACCTGCTGGTCGAGCTGCAGGAGCAACTCGGCGTCGCCTATGTGTTCGTCTCCCACGATCTCGGCGTGGTGCGGCACATGGCGGACGAGGTGATGGTGATGTATCTCGGCCGCGCGGTGGAGCACGGCACCCGCGACATCATCTTCGACAATCCGAAGCACCCCTATACGCGGGCGCTGCTCTCCGCGACCCCGGTGGCCAATCCCGGCGCCAAGCGCGAGCGTATCGTGCTTGAGGGCGAACTACCCTCGCCCTTCAATCCGCCGCAGGGCTGCGTCTTCCACCCACGCTGCCCGCTCGCCTTCGGCCGCTGCAAGGTGGAGTCCCCGCCGCTGGAAGAGAAGGCCGGGCGGCTGGTGGCGTGCTGGGCGGTCTGAACCGCGACAAAGCAAGGGTCTCGGCGCTGTTGGCCGGCGGGGCATGTCTGAAATGTCGTGGCCAGCGAGCGGTATCCGCCCGGTGGCCGGCGGCTCAGCGGATGAACTCGATGGTGTCGAGCGAGATCAGCTGGGTGCCCTGGTAATTATTGTCGTGCAGCCGGCAGAGCATGAAGCGGTCCGCGACTTCGATCGGGCCATAAGCGGTGATCATGTCGCCGCTGCGCAGCTTGATGGTTAGGGCGTGCTTGCGGTCGTCCTTGGCCACTTCCTTCAGCAGATCGCAAACGCTGCGGCTGGTCGTGCAGATGTTCATGGCGTCTATCTCCCCTGCCCCCTGAGTGCATTTGACGCAGAAAGGACCTCAATTACAAGACGCATGACCGGGTAGCAGGTTCCCACAACCGCGTGATTCACACCGGTTTTTTTGCCTGCCGCACGGTAATCCCGCGCCTATCCCGCCAGTTTTCGGGCGCGGCGTAGCCTGAGCACGGCAATCGCGGCAAGCGCGATCATGATGACCGCCATGGAGAAGAGCGTCGTCACCGTGCCCAACGCATAGAGCACCGGCGTCGTGACATTGGTGGTCATGCCGTAGATCTCGAGCGGCAGCGTGTTGAAGGTGCCCGAGGTCATCAGTGTGCGGGCGAACTCGTCATAAGAGAGGGTGAAGCCGAACAGGCCGACACCGACGAGGCTCGGCAGGATGATCGGCAGCACGACGTGCGCGAAGGTCTGCCACGGCGTGGCGCCGAGATCGCGCGCCGCTTCCTCATAGGCCGGATTGAAGCGATTGAAGACCGCGAACATGATCAGCAGGCCGAAGGGCAGGGTCCAGGTGAGATGGGCGCCGAAGCCGGAACTAAACCACGCCGGCTCCAGCCCCATGACCTGGAAGGCGAGGCCGATGCCGAGCGAGATCAGGATCGACGGCACGATCAGGCTGGCGATGGCGAGATAGAAGAGCGGGCCGGAGCCGAGGAAGCGGCGGCGGAAGGCGAGGCCGGCGAGCAGCGAGACCACGACGGTCGCCGCCATGCTCATCAGCCCGAGCTGGAGCGAGCGCGAGAAGGCGCCGCCGAAATCGCCCACTGCCTGCTGCTCGAACAACAGATTGTTGAACCAGTGGAAGGACGAGCCGTTCATCGGGAAGGTGAGCCCGCCATTCGGCCCCTGGAACGACAGGATGAAGATGGTCGTCAGCGGCCCGTAGAGGAACAGCACGAACAGCACGAAGAAGGCGGTCAGGATCCAGAAGCCGGGGCCGCGGCGCTCGCCGTTCATCTCCAGAGCTCCACCATCTCAACGTTCCAGTCTGCTCAAAGTTCTTTGCGGATATTCACGATCCGCAGGATACCGGCGACCAGCAGCAGCACGAGGATCAGGAGTATCACCGCGTTCGCCGCCGCCGCCGGGTATTGCAGCAAAGCGATCTGGTTCGCCATCATCAGGCCGACCGAGGCCGATTGGCCGCCGGACATGAAGCGCACGGTGATGAAATCGCCCATCACCAGCGTGACCACGAAGATCGAGCCGATGGCAATGCCGGGCTTGGCCAGCGGGATGATGACGTTGGTGAGGATCTGCAGCGCCGACGCGCCGGCGTCCCGCGCCGCCTCGATTAGCGCGCGGTCGATGCGCATCAGCGTGTTGAAGATCGGCGTCACCATGAACAGCGTGTAGAGGTGCACCATGGCGAGCACCACCGCGAAGTCCGAGAACAGCAGGAACTCCAGCGGCTGATTGATGAGCCCCATCGACATCAGCGTCTGGTTCAGCAGCCCGTTGCGTCCGAGGAACGGGATCCAGGAGATCATGCGGATGATGTTCGAGGTGAGGAACGGGATGGTGCAGACCAGGAACAGCACCATCTGCGTCGTCGCCGAGCGGATGTGGAAGGCCAAGTAATAGGCCACCCAGAAGCCGACGAACAGCGTGATCGCCCAGACGATGACGGTGTATTTCAGGGTGTTGAGATAGGTGTTCCAGGTCACCGGCGAGGTGATCGTCTCCTCGTAATTGGTGAAGACGAAGGCCGGAAAGATCTGGATGGAATCATAGTCCCAGAAGCTCACCATGATGATGGTGAGGATGGGCAGCACCAGGAAGGCCAGCAGGATCAGCGACAGCGGCGTCGCCTGGAGGTATGGCGCAAGGCGTGAGAGCGTCATGGGCGTCCGCGATGCTGCTGGAGTGCTGCTCGGTCCGTCATGGCCGGGCTTGTCCCGGCCATCTCGATTCCCGACGTGCTGTCAGGGATCGAGATCCCCGGCACAAGGCCCGGAGATGACGTTGCGATCGGACAAATCCTCACGCCGCGATGAACTCGTTCCACTTGCGGACCATGTAGCGGTCCTCGTCCATCACCGAGTTCCAGCAGGCGACCGCGCCCATGCGCTCCTTGAAGGAGCCGCCGTCGCGCACCGCGCCGGCGGTGTACATCACCTTGCCCTCGGGCGAGAGGATGTCGGCCTTGGCCGGCTGGCCGAGCATCCAGAACGCCCATTCGTCCGGCGTCATGTTCTTCTCGGCGGTCGACAGCACCGCGGAATAATAGCCCTGGCGATTGAGATAGGCGCCGACCCAGCCGGAGAGATACCAGTTAATGTACTCGTAAGCCGCGTCGAGGTTCGCGCCCTTCAGGTGCTTGGCGATGCCGAGGCCGCCCCCCCAGGCGCGATAGCCCTCTTCCAGCGGCTGGTAGACGCAAGGTATGCCCTTTGAGCGCACCGCGGCCACCGCCGGCGACCACATGGACTGGATCACCACCTCGCCGGAGGCCATCAGGTTCACGCTCTCGTCGAAGGTCTTCCAGAAGGCGCGGAACTGGCCGTCCTTCTTGGTCTTGATCAGGAAGGCGATCGTCTTGTCGATCTCCTCCTTGGTCATGTTGCCCTTGTCGGCGTATTTGATGAGACCCGCGCTCTCGCAGATCATCGCCGCGTCCATGATGCCGATAGACGGGATGTTCAGAATCGAGGTCTTGCCCTTGAACGCCGGGTCGAGAATGTCCTTCCAGTTTTTGATCGGCCGGCCCACAAGATCAGGACGGATGCCGAGCGTGTCGGCATTGTAGATGGTGGGGATCAGCGTCATCCACTGCGTCTGCTCCTTGGCGAACTTCTTGGAGTCCGGGCCTTCGACGAAGGTGACGCTGTGCGGCGCGGTGCCCTGGGCGATCTTGGATTCCGGAGTGAGCTTGCCGGTGGTGAAGATCGGCACGATCTGGTCGTAGAACTTGATCTTCTTCACGTCCATCGGCTGCAGCGTGCCGGCCGGGAACACCTTCTTGCAGATCCAGTATTCGATGTCGGCGATGTCGAAGCTGTTGGCCTGGGTCACGACGCGCTGCGACACCGCATCGGAATCGAGCGCGGTCATCTGCAGGGTGATGCCGAGGTCGGCCTTGCACTTCTCGGCAATGGCGTTGAGGTTCGACACGCCGGTGCCGAACTGGCGCAGCGTGATCGGGTTCTGTGCCCAGATGGTGGGGAAGCCGGTGACCACGCCGCCGCCCGCAGCGAGGCCGGCGAGCGCGCCGGCGCCCTTCAGCACGGTGCGGCGGCTGACGCCCTTGGGGGCCTTCTCGATCTTGCTCATGACTGTTCTCCCGAAGGTCTTGTTGCTGTCTTTCGGCGGTCGGCGCTCAGGCGGCGGGCGAGGGTCTGAGGATGTGGACGTCCTGCGGCGTCCAAGCGAGCGGCACGGCATCGCCGACACTCAGCGGCGTCTCGAAAAAGGCGGTCTCCGGCACCTGCACCGAGAACTCGTCGACACCGGGGGCGGACAGCGCCAGTTGCACCTTCTGGCCGTGATATTCGATGTTCTGCACCAGGCCGGTGAGGCCACAGCCGGGCATCACCATGTCCGCCAGACGCACCCGGTCGGTGCGCACAGCGATCTCAACCGGCGCGCCGGGCTCGAGCCCTTCCTCGGCCGGCGCGCGGAAGGCGGCCCCGCCCGGCACCTCGAAGGTGACCGTGCCGTCGGCCAGCGACGTCACCCGGCCGGCAAGGACATTGTGGTCGCCCATGAAGCGGGCGACGAAGGCAGTCGCGGGACGGTTGAACACCTCGCGCGGCGTCGCCGCCTGCTCGATGCGCCCGCCATTCATCACCACCACGAGGTCGGAGAGCGCCATCGCCTCCTCCTGGCTGTGAGTGACATGGATGAATGAGATGCCAAGCCGGTTCTGCAGCCGCTTCAACTCCTGCCGCACCTTGATCTTGAGGAACGGGTCGAGCGCGGAGAGCGGTTCGTCGAGGAGGAGTGCCTGCGGATCGGTGATGAGCGCCCTGGCGAGCGCGACGCGCTGTTGCTGGCCGCCGGAAAGCTGCGCCGGACGGCGTTCGGCGAGATGGTCCATCTGGACCAGCTTCAGCATCTCCAGCGCCTTGGTGCGACGCGCGGTCTTCTCTGCGCCCTTCATCTTCAGCGAGAAGGCGACATTGTCGACGGTGTCGAGATGGGGAAAGAGCGCATAGCTCTGGAACATCATGGCGGTGCCACGCTTGGCCGGCGGCAATTCGGTCACCACCGCCGGGCCGAGGCGCACGTCACCCTCGGTGATGCTCTCATGGCCGGCGATCATGCGCAGCGTCGTGGTCTTGCCGCAGCCGGAGGGACCGAGCAGGCAGCAATAGGTGCCGGCGGGAATCTTGAGCGAGACGCGGTCGACGGCAAGCGCGGCGCCATAGCGCTTGGTGACGTCGATCAGCTCGATATCCGCGCCCTTGCCCATGCCCTACGCCCCGCACGCCGCCGCCCGCTCCATCGAGCCCGCGGAACTGTCGCAAAGCATGTGCCAAAACGCAGCGGAGCGCGAGCGCGGCGCGCGGACGTTGTTTCCCGGCGCCGGCGCTGAGAACGCATCGGGCGCGGCGCTCAGTTTCTAGGCACGTACACAGTGCGCTGCCTCGATTGGATACAACTTACGTCCAGATCGAATCCAATCTGTTTTCCCGTAAGGCATCGCCGGTAGTTCCCTCTCCCCATTGGGGGAGAGGTGGCCCGCGAAGCGGGTCGGTGAGGGGGAGTATGGTTGCGGAGCCGTGAGCTCGGCGATCTTCGACGCTCAAAACACCGTCCCGTCCGCCGCAATCGCCAGCGGCGGTGCGCCTACGGGTGGGCGGCGCTCGGCGGCGATGCGCCGGCCCGCCGCCCACGTGCCGCCCTGCAGCATCTTGGCCAGCGGGAATCCCGAGGCGTCGAGCCCGAGCCGCTCGCGCACCGGATCGGCGAGACGGTCGAGCAGCGCGACGGTGAGCGCGCGCCATTCCACCACCATCTCGGAGGTCACCGGATGGGCCTGCGCCGGGTCGAGCGGCGCGCGCGGCACGATCAGGCCGAGATCAATCAGGAGTCCGCCATTGCGATATTCCGGAAGCCCGGTGAGGTCGTCGAGCTCGGTCACCGCGAGCCCCGCCGCCTCGAATGGCTCCAGCAGCGAATAAGTCAGCCATTGCGAGAGCTTGTGGAACGGCACGATGCCGTTGGAGCGATCCGGCGCCACCGCCGCCGGGTGCCGGCCGGCATCGCCCAGCGCGACGCCGTCTACCATCAGCCCCGCCGGCCAGATCGGGGCGAAGCCGTCGAGCAGCGTTTCCAGGATGCGCGCCGCCGGTAGCCGTCCGCGCTCAGCCGCAGGCAGCAGCGCATCGACGAGGCCGCCCGGCCGCGCCGGCGTGGCGCCGAACAGGTCGGGGCGAGCGGCAAGCGCCTGGCCCAGACGGTTCAGCAGGGCGACCCGGCCGTCGACGCCAACGAGCGGATTGCCGTCCGTCACGTGGAACGCCTCACCGAGCCTTGCAGCGTCGATGCGCAGCAAGCCGGGCGCGTCGGCACGCAGCGGGTCGTTCGGATCCGAGGAGAAGCCGCCGGCCTCGAACAGACGCAGGCTCGCGACCGCCAGCCCTTCCGAGCGGCTCAGCGTGAGGCCGGTCTCGCCTTCCTTGTAGCGCCAGGCATCGCCGGCGCCGGCATCGAGCAGCACGCTCAGCACGGCGAGATCGACCATGATGCGGGCGCGCTCGAGCGCGTCGCGGGCCTGGAGCGTCGCCTCGATCCTTGCCCAGCGGTCGACGCCGGCGGCGGCGAAGTGGCGCCAGCGGCTGTGATAGGGGATGTCGAGCATGGGGTACGCCTGGCGCGTCACCTCCGCCACATAGTCCGCCACTCCGCCCAGCGCCGCCTCGTCGATGGTGAAGTGCGGAGAATTCCCGGCCAGCACATGGTCGAGCACCTGATGCGAGCGCGCACGCACGGCGGCAGGGGAACGGAGCGCGAGGAGTTCGGGTGGGGTCATGCCGATTTCACTTCCATTTGCCGTCCTGACGGGCCATCGGCCCGAGCCGGGATCGCTGGCCGGAAGGGCGGACTGGAGGACGATCCCGGCTCGCGGCTGCGCCGCGTCCGGGATGACGAATGTGGGTTGCTGAAACTACTCCTTCAGCCCCCGCCCCTGCGTGGCGTCATAGGAGCTGTTGAAGGCGCCGCCGGAATAATAGCCGGCTGAAACCTTCGCCTCCATCTCGACGCGGGCATCGGGCGGGATCAGTTCCTCGGGGATCGGAACCCGCTCGCCGATCTCGATTCCGGCCCGCGCCAGCGCATTGAACTTCATGTCGCTCATGGAGGCGAAGCGGTCGATCCGGGTGATCCCGAGCCACTGGAACACGTCCGGCATCAGCTCCTGGAACCGCATATCCTGCACGCCGGCGACGCATTCGGTCCGCTTGAAATAGGCGTCCGGACGGTCGCCGCCCTCCTGGCGCTTGCGCGCATTGTAGACCAGGAACTTCGTCACCTCGCCGAGCGCACGGCCTTCCTTGCGGTTATAGACCACGAGGCCGGTGCCGCCCTGCTGCGCCATTTCCACGCAGATCTCGATGCCATGGGCGAGATAGGGCCGGCAGGTGCAGATGTCGGACGAGAACACGTCCGAGCCGTTACACTCGTCATGCACCCGGCAGGCGAGCGGGGTGACGCCGTCGCCGATCTTCGCCACGTCGCCGAACATATAGAGCGTCATGCCCCCGATGGGCGGCAGGAAGGCCTTGAGGTCGCCGCGGGTGACCAGCTCCGGGAACATGCCGCCGGTATATTCGAACAAATCGCGGCGCAGCTGGCCTTCCGAGACGCCGAAACGCTCTGCGATGCCGGGCAGGTACCACACAGGATCGATCGCTGCCTTGGTGACGCGCACGTCGCCCTTCGGCCCAATGATGTCGCCGTCGATCTTGAGCCGCCCGGCGCGGATCGCGTCACGGATTTCCGGCATGTCGATATGGGCGCGGGTTACCGCGATAGTCGGACGCACATCGAGGCCGGCGGCGATCTCGTCGGCGAACACCTCGCCCACCATGTGCCCGAACGGATCGAGCGAGACGATCTTCTTCGGGTCGCCCCATTGCGGGTGCGGGCCGATGAGATCGGACGGCGCGGTATTGGTGAGGTCGGCCTTGAAGTCGGCCGGCAGCGCCCCGGCGGAAATGGCGAGCGCGCGATAGACCGCATAGCCGCCGGCATGGGTGCCGATGGCGTTGCGGCGCTTGGGATCGGTGAGGGTGGCGACGATCGGGCCGCGCACTTTCGGATCGGGAGCGCCCCAGTTAAGCACGGGCGCGTCCGCGGCGACCCCGGTCGGGGCGCCATGCGAGGTCAGGACGATGTGACTGCGGGGACGGCTGCCGGAACCGGCATTGACGGACATTTGGCTTCTCTTTGCTGGCACGGCATCTTCGCCGGCCTCAGGAAGCGACATAGCAGAGCGCGAATTTCGCGCCGCTGCAAGTGGGAGGATCACCGGGCGCTTCACGTATCGGGTACCTTCCCGCGCACGCGAATTGCGCTCATGCTTGGGAACGGCACGCGCTTCGCATGCCCGACCACATCCTTCCCCAGCGAGCCGACGCCCTCATGACAAGCCCCGCCGATGCCGGTCAGACCCTCGTCGTCGACCACCCGATGATCCAGCACAAGCTGACCCTGATGCGCCGCACCAAGACCGCGGCCAATGAGTTCCGGCTGCTGCTGCGCGAGATCAGCATGCTGCTCGCCTATGAGGTGACGCGCGACATGCCGATGGAGATGGTGGAGATCGAGACGCCGCTGGCGAAGATGATGGCCCCCGTGGTGGCGGGCAAGAAGCTGTGCCTGGTCTCGGTGCTGCGCGCCGGCGGCGGCATACTGGAGGGCATGCTGGACATCCTTCCCGCCGCCCGCGTCGGTCATATCGGGCTTTATCGCGATCCGGTCTCGCTGGCTGCGGTGGAGTATTATCTGAAGCTGCCACGCGACATCTCGGAGCGCACCGCGATCGTGCTCGACCCGATGCTGGCGACCGGCAATTCCGCCGCCGCCGCGGTGGCCGAGGTGAAGGCGGCAGGCTGCCAGTCGATCAGGTTCGTTTGCCTGATCGCCGCGCCAGAGGGGCTGAAGACCTTCCACGAGGTGCACCCGGACGTGCCGGTCTATACCGCGGCGATCGACAGCCACCTGAACGAGCACGGCTATATCGTGCCCGGTATCGGTGACGCCGGGGATCGCATCTTCGGGACGAAGTAGAGCCGCTCTTCTCCCTCTCCCGCTTGCCGGGAGGGCTGGGGAGAGGGCCGTTCCGACGGCGCTCAACGCGGGGCGCGTTACGGACATCTGCACATCCTGCCCCAACGGGATGCCAAATCACATGCGCAGGGTAAAAGCCGGCTAAGCATCTACCCGCGCACGAGCATCTGCGCCCGCGCAGAGGCCCTTCGCAGGTGCGAAAAGGCGATTGACGCCCCCCGCTCCCGTCGTATGCTGTTTTCATAAAAACGTCATACGCGGGCGCGCATCACGTACGCGGGGCCGCCGCTTACGGGGATTCAAGCATGAACACAATCGCCTTGCGCACCGCACTCGCCGCCCTCCTCGCACTCAGCCCGACGCTCGCCTTCGCCCAT
This sequence comes from Xanthobacteraceae bacterium, assembly GCA_029266425.1. Taxonomy (GTDB): domain Bacteria; phylum Pseudomonadota; class Alphaproteobacteria; order Rhizobiales; family Xanthobacteraceae; genus Ancylobacter. Next base: position 53,392 of record JAQSWY010000006.1, on the reverse strand, counting down.
CCGGGGCATGGCGACACGGTGGGCTTCGTTCATGGCTTCATGCATCCGATCGGCGGGCTCGACCATGTGCTGGCCATGGTCGCGGTCGGCATCTTCGCCGCCAATCTCGGCGGGCGGGCGCTGTGGGCGGTGCCGGCGAGCTTCGTCGCCTTGATGGCGGTCGGCGGCGCGCTCGGCATGTCCGGGCTCAACGTGCCGTTCGCCGAGATCGGGATTGCCGCCTCGGTCATCGTACTGGGCGGCGTCGTCGCGCTGCGCTCGGCCAACTGGCCGCTTGGCGCTGCCATGGCGATGGTCGGCGCCTTCGCGATCTTCCATGGCTTCGCTCATGGCGCCGAGATGCCGGCGGATGCCTCCGGGCTGGATTACGCGGCCGGCTTCCTCGTCGCGACCGCGCTGCTGCATGCTGCCGGCATCGGTGTCGGCCTTGCCATCGGCCGGATCGGCACGAACGCGCCGCGCTTCAGCCAGGCGCTCGGCGCCGTGGTTGCGGTCGCCGGCGTCGGCCTGCTGGTCGGGGTGATCTGAAGCCATCGGACTGCCCCACATCCGGCGCCGCGCCGAATCTTTCGGCGCGGTTCGGCGCTTCTGCCGAAAATCGAGGCTTCGCTTCGCGCGAAACCATTGCTACCTTCAAAAGGCCCCTAGGGTTCCGGCATCGTGCGCGATGCGGCTGGACCGAGAGGGGCAGCCCGGCGGCGAGACATTCGCCGGGTCCACGGCGGGACAAAAGCCCGGGAGGCTCGTGCGACGAGGTCGCAGCGAAGGCCGCCGGCATCTGCCCGCATCCTTCCCCCGAGCTGCCGAGCGCATGGGCTTTCCCGCAGAACGGGAGACCATGATGCTTCGTACCCTTTGTGGCGCCTATCCCATCCGTTCGGCCCGCTTCGCCGGCCTTGCGCCGCCAGGCGAGCGCCTGCGCCGCCACCATCCCAATTTCGAAATTCGCGAGATGCAGGGCTGGAAGGCGCTCGAGGCCGAGGAGAACCTTTCCTCCGACGGCTGGCGCAAGGAGCAGCAATGGGCGCTCGACATGGGCCTGCCCGGCGCCGATTCCATTACCGACAAGTCGATCCCGACATTCGCGCGGGGCGAGCTGCCGCACTTTGCGGGCATCAACACCTTCCTCAAGGCGCCCTATGTCGAGAATGTCCGCGACGTCGGCAAGTACGACGCCGCCGTGCTCGGCATCCCGTTCGACTCTGGCACCACGTATCGCCCCGGCACCCGCTTCGGGCCGCAGGGCATCCGCCGCATCTCGGCGCTCTACACGCCTTACAATTACGAGCTGGGCGTCGACCTGCGCGAGCAGATGACGCTGTGCGACGCCGGCGACGTCTTCACCATCCCCGCGAACCTCGAGAAGAGCTTCGACCAGATCACCCGCGGCGTCTCCCACGTGTTCTCGTCGGGGGCGCTGCCGATCATGCTGGGCGGCGATCATTCGATCGGCTTCCCCTGCGTGCGCGGCATTGCCGAGTGCACCTCGAAGCGCATCGGCATCATCCATTTCGACCGCCACATCGACATCCAGGAAAAGGATCTTGACGAGCGCATGCACACCACGCCCTGGTACTGGGCGACAAACCTGCCGAACGTCTCGCCGAAGAACCTGGTGCAGCTCGGCATTGGCGGCTGGCAGGTGCCGCGCTACGGCGTCGAGGAGGCGAGGAAGCGCGGCACCAACGTGCTGACCATCGCCGACATCGAGAAGATCGGGCTGGAGAAGACCGCCGAGATCGCGCTGGAGCTCGCCTGGAAGGATGCCGACGCGGTCTACATCTCGTTCGACGTCGACAGCATCGATTGCGGCTTCGTGCCCGGCACCGGCTGGCCGGAACCGGGCGGCTTCCTGCCACGCGAGGCGCTCAAGATCCTCGGCCTCGTCGCCGCCGAAGGATTGTGCGGGCTGGAGGTGGTCGAGGTCTCGCCGCCGTACGACACCTCCGACATCACCGCGCTGTTCGGCCTGCGTGTCGTCGTCGAGGCGCTCGGCTCGATGGTCGCCCACGGGAAGCTCGGCAGCCACAAGCACATGATCGACAAGCCGGTGAGCTACTGAAGATTAGTCCCCGGAGCCACATTCACAATCCGTCATGGCCGGCCTTGTGCCGGCCATCTCGACCGCTCCGGGCGCACCCGGGGACAATCGAGATCCCCGGCACAAGGCCGGGATGACGTCGTGACAGGAACAACCGTCGTCCGAAGGATACCGCCATGCATCGCGGGCACGATCATCATCACGACCTTGGCGGGGGCGGGCATTCGCACTCCCATGGCCATTCCCACGGCGATCATTCGCCCGGCAGCCATTCGCACGGCCCCGGCCACAATCACGGCCATGGCCCGCAGCGCGTCGCGCAGTGGCAGACGCCGCACCTGCCGGATGCTCAAGCCGAGCTTGAGCATGGCCATAGCGAGGCCGACCTCGACCTTGTCGAGAAGGCCTTCGTCGAGAGCTTCACGACGTCCAGCGATCCGACCAGCTTCCTGCGGCTGGCCCGCGTGCCGTTCGATGCCACGGACGCCGCCGGCGCCCGGCTCAGCCTGTTGCGGGTCGAGACCGAGGACGTCACCGACATCGGCGCCGTGATGCCGCATTTGGGGGGCGGCTCGTTCCGCTACGATCCGCTGCCGGCAAGCATGGTGTCGCGCCGCAAGCGCCTGCGCTTCCTCTATTTCGACGGCACGGCGCCGCGCGCGCTGAGCCTTGCCGAGGCGCGCGCGCTCGCGGAACTGTGAGCCGCGGGCCGGCCGCAATGGCGCGCCGGATCGCCGCGCCTCGCTCCGCGCGGCTTGATCGGAACGGCTCCAAAGTCCAAGGTGCCTGCGTGCCCTGCCCGGGTTGACCTTCGGGCAGGAAAGGACGGACGCATCCATGGATTATGAAGGCCATTTCGCTGCGGCAGTCGATGCGCTGAAGAACGAGCGACGCTACCGCACCTTCGCCGAGATCGAGCGCGACTCCCAGCGCTTTCCCCGCGCCACCTGGCATTCGCCGCAGGGGCCCCGCGAGATCGTCATCTGGTGCTCGAACGATTATCTCGGCATGGGCTGCCATGACAGCGTGGTCGAGGCGATGTGCACCACCGCCCGCGCGGCCGGCGCCGGCGCCGGCGGCACCCGCAACATATCCGGCAACAGCCACGCCATCGTCGAACTGGAGTGCGAACTCGCCGACCTGCACGGCAAGGAAGCCGGCCTCGTCTTCACCTCCGGCTATGTGTCCAACGAGACCGGCATCGCCACGCTGGCGCGCCTGATCCCGGACTGCCTCGTGCTGTCCGATGCGCTGAACCACAATTCGATGATCGAGGGCGTGCGCCGTGCCGGCCGCGACAAGGCGATCTTCCGCCATAACGACCTCGTGCATCTCGAGGAATTGCTGCGCGCCGCCGGCGACCGGCCGAAGCTCGTCGTGTTCGAGAGTGTCTATTCGATGGATGGCGACGTCGCCCCCATTGCCGACATCTGCGACCTTGCCGAGATGTATGGCGCCATGACCTATCTCGACGAGGTCCATGCGGTCGGCATGTACGGTCCGCGCGGCGCCGGCATCGCCGAGCGCAACGGCGTCATGCACCGGGTCGACGTCATCGAGGGCACGCTCGGCAAGGCGTTCGGCGTGGTCGGCGGCTACCTGACGGGCAAGCGCGCGGTGATGGACGCGGTGCGCTCCTATGCGCCCGGCTTCATCTTCACCACCGCGCTGCCGCCGGCGATCGCCGCGGCGGCCGCCGCCTCGGTGCGGCATCTGAAGGCGTCATCCATCGAGCGCGAGCGCCAGCAGGCGCAGGTCGCGAAGGTGAAGCGGGCACTGGAAGCCGCCGGCCTGCCGCAGCTCGTCACCGACACCCACATCGTGCCGGTGATGGTGGGCGATGCGGAGGCCTGCAAGGCGGCGAGCGACATGCTGCTCGCCGAGCACGGCATCTATATCCAGCCAATCAACTACCCGACCGTGCCGCGCGGCACCGAACGGCTGCGCATCACCCCCGGCCCGTTCCATGACGACGCCCTGGTGGCGCAGCTCGCCAGCGCGCTGAGTGATGTGTGGACGCGGCTCGGGCTGGAATTCGCGCCGCGCGCGCAGGCGGCGGAGTAGCGGCGACCCACCACGGACCACGTTATGGCCGGGCTTGTCCCGGCCATCTCGGCCACTGATGCAGAGTGAGGAATCGAGATCCCCGGCACAAGGCCGGGGATGACGGTGTACTGAAGGAAAGAAAGCTCAATCCTTCGTCTCGCTCGGGTCGGGGTCGACATTCTCCGAGGGCACCAGCGCCGGGCTGAAGAACATCCGCGCCACCAGCGGTATCGCCAGCGACAGGCCGATGAAGCGGGCGAGGTGGTGGGCGGCGACGAAGGCCGGGTCCAGGCCCAGCACGAAGGCCATGATGGTCATCGCCTCCAGCGCGCCCGGCACATAGGCCACCAGCACCTTGACGTACGGCTCGCCGGCGATCGAGGCGGCAAGCATGGCGAACACGACCATAACCGCAGTGCCGATGACGAGCGCCATCAGCGCATCGATGAGGAAACGCCGCAGCGTCTCCAGCCGCGTGCCGGCGAAACGACTGCCGGTGTTGGCGCCGAGTATGATGAACCCGACGATCAGGAAGATGTCCGGCAGCCGCCCTTCGACGAAGCCGCTGCCATGGGCGATGCCGCTCGCCAGCATGGAGCCGACGATGGCCCCGCCGGGAAATCTGACGAGTTCGGCAAGGCACGCGCCGAGGATACCGATCAACAGCGCGATCGCGAGATCGAGGACGCCGGTCGCCTGCAGGCCAAGCGGCAGCGTTCCTGCCGGCTGATGCCCGAGTCCGCCGAGCGCCGCCGGCAGCAGCGCCACCAGCACGAAGAGGCGCATCGACTGGCCGAACGCCACCCGCCGCGTATCGGCGCCCGTGGTCTCCGCGATGATCAGCACCGCGGAGAGCGCGCCGGGCGCGGCGGCGAAGAAGGCGCTGCGCCGGTCCCAGCCGGCGACCCTCTCCAGATAGAGCACCACCGCGGTCATCATCACCGGCACGGAAATCGCCAGCACCAGCATGGTGAGCGGCCAGCTGAGCATGCCCTGCAATGTCTCCGGCGAGATCGCCGCGCCCATGGAGGTGCCGAGCACGATGAAGGTGGGCTCGCGCAGCCAGCCGCCTACGCCGACCCTGACGCCGGCGAGCGCGGCGATTGCGGTGAAGACCAGCGCGCCGGACAGCCAGCCGGCGGGCATGCCGGCATAGGCGAAGAGCGTGCCGCCCGCGCTCGCGACGGCCAGCGTGACGGCAAGGCGTCCCAGCGCGCGGGGCGACAGATCGGGCTTGCGGATGGAGAAGAGCGGCATGGGTCCGGGCAGGGGCTAGGGCTTCTCAATGCCCCCGAAGCCGCACCGGGTCAAACCGAATGCATGCATAACATCCGGCGCCTTCATGCGCCGGGCGCGGTCATTAGAGCATTTCCCGATCAGATGGAATCATCTGATTGAAGAGGAATTGCTCCAGCTTATTGAATCTGGAGCACTCATCTGTCGTTCGGATGTTTCCATCCGAACGGAAAGGGCTCTAGCGCCGCAGCCAGCGTGCCAGCCGGTCGGCGGCCTCGGTGAGCTGGGCCTCGCCGCGGGCGAAGCACATGCGGATATATTTCTCGCCGCCCGGGCCGAAGGCCGTGCCCGGAGCAAGACCGATGTTCGCCTCATCGACCAGCTTCAAGGCGAGGGCGCGCATGTCGGTCTCGCCCTCGACGCCGAAGAACAGATAGAATGCCCCCGGCGGCTTCACGAGATGCACGCGGTTGGTCGGCAGGATCGCGTCGGCGACGATGTCGCGGCCGCGCCGCGCCCGCTCGATCTGGTGGCTGACGAAGCTCTCGCCGCGCTCCAGCGCCGCGACGCCCGCGCGCTGCATGAAGGCGGCGACGCCCGAGGTGGAATACTGGATCAGGTTCTCCAGCACCGCGCCGAGCGAGGGATCCGCCTCGATCCAGCCCATGCGCCAGCCGGTCATCGCCCAGTTCTTGGAGAAGGTCTGCACGAACAGGATGCGATCGCCCGGCGCCATCACGTCATGGAAGGAAGGCGCCAGCCCGGCCTCGTAATAGAAGCGGCCATAGATCTCGTCGGCGATGATCCACAGGCCGTGCCGGCGGGCGATGTCGAGCACGCCCTTCAGGACCTCGTGCGAGGCGACGAAGCCGGTCGGATTGGCGGGGGAATTGATGAAGATCACCCGGGTGCGCGGCGTCACCGCGGCTTCCAGCCGGTCGAGCTCGAGCGAGAAGCCGTGCACCTCGTCGAAAGCGAGCGGCACATAGACCGGATGGGCGCCGATCACGTCGGCCGCCGCCGCCGCGTTCGGCCAGACCGGGGACGGTATGATCACCTCATCGCCCGCGGACAATGTGAGCGCCATGGCGATCTGGATCGCCTGCATGCCGGAACCGGTGACGAAATAGCGCTCCGGATCCTCCGGCACGCCATAGAGCCCCGCCATGTAGCGGGCGATCGCACAGCGCAGTTCGGGAATGCCGCGCTGCCAGGTGTAGAAGGTCTCGCCCGCCGCCAGCGAGCGGGTGGCGGCCTCGGCAATGAAGGCAGGCGTCGGCAGGTCGCCCTCGCCGGCCCAGAGCGGGATCATGCCCGGCCGCTCGCGGCCGTAATTCATCACCTCGACGATGCCGCTCTCGGGCAGAGTGAGCGCGGCGGGACGCACATGGTCGAGCAGCGAGGACGGCGGAGCAAATCGCGCAGGTTCGGCGAGCATAGGCTTCCCGAGGCTTTTGAAAGCGAGCGGACAGCATAGCGGCGAAGACGGCGGAATTTCATCAAAAGGCGTTATGACCCCGTTTCGAGACGCTTATGGATCAAAATCGGCGGCGCCACCCGAAAAGCACAATGGCCGGGCAAGCCCGACCATTTCATGCAGCGATCCGGGTCGGACAAGTCCGACCCGGGGCCCTTGAGATAAGGACTGGCAAGGACAAGTGCGGCGGCAGATCCTCCGCAAGGATCTACCGCCGATCTCCTCAGCGCCAGAACGGCTTGGATGATTCCCGTTCGGCGTCGGCACTGGTGATGCCGATGTCCTTCAGCATCTCTTCGGGCAGGCGGCGCATTTCGCGACGGCTCTTGACCCGCATATAGGCGCGATAGCCCCACACCCAGACGCGCGTGACGAAGTCTTCCGCATAGCCGCTGCGCGAACGCCCGCGGCTCATTTCGTTCGCTGGTTCGGCGATAACGTGAGTGATCATGTTAGCCCCCCAGAAGGCTGGGATGATCGGTTGACTAATGCCGGGCGATCCCGACGGCGTGGGAGGATTTTTAAGACCGGCAGCGGGAATCCATCGTGAATGCTGTCGTCAGGCAGCGTTCATCTTTGTGACTGGGTGTCCGCGAATGACCGGGAAGCGGTGTCCGGCCTCAGCATCCCCCGAGGCTTGCTGTGCTTGCACTCAGGGCCTGACTCACAAATGCACCTACGTCCGTCGACGAAAGTGGATCATTTCCGGCCGTCATGGCCCGCCTTGTGCCGGCCATCTCGACCTCTGATGCGCTGTCAGGAATCGAGATTCCCGGAACAAGGCCGGGGATGGCGGGCGCTCTGGGAGTATTCGGTCAACCTCCCACGATGACTTGCTCACACGACGTCATCCAGAGGTGCGCCCGGCGTCGGCCGGGCCTCGAAGGATGCTGAAGCAGGAGAAGCCCTCCGCGGCTACTCCGCCGCGGTCCGCGCCACCCGCCATTGCGCCAGCAGGGCGCGCAGCGCCGCCGGGCGCACCGGCTTGTTCAAGACCTCCATGCCTGTGGCACGGGCGGCATCGCGCACGGTCTTGGAGCGGTCAGCGGTGATCAGCACCGCAGGCAAGGCGCGATCGAGCTTCCAGCGCAGGTTCCGCGCCGCCTCGATGCCGTCGCCCTCGTCGAGATGGTAGTCGATCAGCAGCACGTCGGGAGAAAGCCTGGCTTCGCGCAAGGTTCCGAGCGCGCTCGCCGCGCCCGGGGCCTTCACCACCCGGCAGCCCCAGCCGGTGAGCAGCGTGTCCATGCCGTCGAGAATGGTTGGGTCGTTGTCGATGCACAGCACGGTGAGGCCGTCGAGTGCGGTGGAAGGCGACGACGGCGGCGCAGCCGGCCGGATCTGCACCGGGACGGCTGGGGCCAGCGGCATCTCCACGGCGAAGCGGCTGCCGTTCGGCGGGCTCGAGGCGAGGTCGACCGGATGGTCGAGCACGCGGGCGATGCGCTCGACGATGGAGAGCCCGAGGCCCAGTCCCCGCGCGGCCTTGGCGCCCTGGTCGAGCCGCTGGAACTCCTTGAACACCAGCTTCTGTTTGCCCTGCGGGATGCCGGGGCCGGTGTCCAGCACCTCGATGCGCAGCCTTCCCCGGCGATGCCGGGCGCCGACCAGCACGCGGCCCCTAGGCGTGTATTTGATGGCGTTGGAGACGAGGTTCTGCAGCAGCCGGCGCAACAGGCGGCGGTCGGAGCGCACCGAGGCCGAGCAGGCGACGAAGGTGAGGGTGAGCCCTTTCTCGCGAGCCAGCGGGGCGAATTCCAGCTCGAGCTGGCGGAAGATGTCGTCGATGCGGAAGGGCGCGATCTCCGGCTTCATCGCGCCGGCATCGAGCCGCGATATGTCGAGCAGCGCGGCGAGGATCTCCTCCACCGCCTCCAGCGAGGCATCGACATTCTGGGCGAGCCGGCCGGGCTCGCCCTCGGCAGCGCGCTCGACGAGGCTGGTGGCGTACAGCCGGGCGGCGTTGAGCGGCTGCAGGATGTCGTGGCTCGCTGCGGCGAGGAAGCGGGTCTTGGAGATGTTGGCCTCTTCCGCTTCCGACTTTGCCAGAGCGAGTTGGGCGTTGAGGTGTTCCAGCGCCTTGGTGCGCTCGCGCACGCGCTTTTCCAGCGTCTCATTGGCACGCTCCAGCGCCTCGGCAGCTTCCACCGTCGGGGTGATGTCGGTGAAGGTGACCACCGCGCCCTGGTCCGGCATGGCGTTGACCCGCACTTCCATCACCACGCCGCGCGGGGCGAGGCGCTCCAGGAAGGTGGCGTTGCGCTGCGAATAGCGCCCGAGCCGCTCGCGTACGATCTCCTCGATCAGGCCCGGCCCGAACAGGCCGGCGCGGGCATTGAAGCGCAATATGTCGTCGAGCCCGATGCCGATGCGCACGATCTCCGACGGCAGGTCCAGCATGTCGCCGAACTGCCGGTTCCAGCAGACGAGGCGCAGGTCGCGGTCGAACACGGCGATGCCCTGGCGCACATGGTCGAGCGCGGTCTGCAGGATCTCGCGATTGTACTGGATGGCGGCGGAGGCGTCGTCGAGCAGCTTCAGCGCCGCCTTGGTCGAGACGGTGCGCTTCCTCAAGAGCAGCGACAGCACGAGGCGCGAGGAGGCCGCCCCGATGGCCGAGGCGAGCAGGTGCTCGGCATAGCGGATGAGCTGGAAATCGGCCTCGCGGTTCGGCTCCAGCGAGACCCCGCGCATCGCCGAGACGCTCTCGAACGAGGCGCGGGTCCGCTCCTCGCCGAGATAGCGGGCAACGGTGCCGATCAGCTCCTCCACCGTCACCGGCGAGCGCCACAGCCGGAAGCTCGGCGCCGAGGGGGCGCGGTCAGCCTCGACGAAGACGCTGGCCTGCAGGCGCTCGATCGGAGCCGGCTGCGTCAGCAGCGAGACGACCACGAGGCAGATCAGATTGACCCCGAGGCTCCAGATGACGCCATGGGTGAGCGGCGCGGCGTGCAGGCCGAACAGCGCCTGCGGCCGCAGCAGTTCGAACCCGAACGGGCCCTGGGTCAGCAGGGCGGAGCCGAACTGGGCGGTATCGGCAAGGCTCGGCAGCAGCAGGGTATAGGCCCAGAGCACGACACCCGCGGCGATGCCGGCAATGGCCCCGAGCGCGGTGGCGCGCCGCCACATCAGGCCGATGACGAAGGCTGGGCCGAACTGCGCCACGGCGGCGAACGACAGGAGGCCGATCTGCGCAAGCTGCGCTTCGCCGGTGAGGCGGTAATAGAGATAGGCCAGCAGCAGGATCAGGAAGATGGCGAGCCGGCGCACCGTGAGCAGCACGGTGCCCATGTCGCCGCCGCCGTCCGTCCCCTGGCCCATATCCTGCCGGGCGGCGGCGCGGCTGCGGCGGCTGCGCACCATCAGCGGCATGACGAGATCGTTGGAGGCCATGACGGCGAGCGCCACTGTCTCGACGATCACCATGGCGGTCGCCGCCGAGAGTCCGCCGACGAAGGCGAGCAGCGCGAACAGCTTCGCTCCCGCCGAGAGCGGCAGGGCGAGCACGTACATGTCGCCGTCGATGAAGCCGGGCGGGAAGGAGATCATGCCGGCCAGGGCGATCGGCACCACGAACAGGTTGATGAGGACGAGATAGAGCGGGAACAGCCAGCGCGCGGTGCGCAATTCCTGCTCGGAGGTGTTCTCCACCACGGCGACGTGGAACTGGCGCGGCAACATCAGGATGGCGAGCGAGGACAGCACGGTCATCGTCACCCAGTTCGCCAGCGAGAAGCCCTCGGTCAGCACCGGGAGCACCTCGCGCGCCCGCGCCTGGCCGAACAGGTCGGCGGGACCTGAGAACATCACGAAGGTGACGAACAGCCCGACGGCGAGGAAGGAAACCAGCTTGACGATGGATTCGGTGGCGATCGCCAGCATCAGCCCTTCCTGATGCTCGGTCGCGTCGATGTGGCGGGTACCGAACAGCACGGCGAACGCGGCCATCGCCACCGCGACGAACAAGGCAAGATCGCCGACGACCGGATAGCTCAGCCCCAGCCCCTCGAAATCGCCGAGCATCGCGAGCAGCGAGGCCGACACGGCCTTCAGCTGGAGCGCGATATAGGGCAGCGCGCCGATTATCGCGACGCCGGCCACGAGGGCGGCGACGCCCTGGCTCTTGCCGTAGCGCGCGGCGATGAAGTCGGCGATGGAGGTGATGTTCTGCGCCTTGGCGAGGCGGATGATGCGCAGGAGGAACGGCGTCGCCAAGGTGAAGACGATCACCGGGCCAATATAGATGGTGAGGAAGTTCAGTCCCTGCGTGGTGGCGAGGCCAACCGAGCCGAAGAAGGTCCAGGACGTGCAATAGACCGCCAGTGAGAGCGCGTAGATATATGGTCGACCACGCCCCTTCGCAGCGCGCGGACGCCATCGATCGCCGAGGCTCGCCACCGCGAAAAGCAGGCCGATATAGGCAAGCGCCACGGCAATGATGACCCAGCCCTGAAGCATGGGAACTCCCAGTATTCGCCCGCTGGTATTTCGGGCGAGTGCTCAAATCTTATGCTATTTTACGCACTGCGTCGGCAAGCGGCGCGGGCGATTCGGGGGAAAGCATGGATCCGGCACTTATTAACCTTGTCATTCAGCTCATATCCGGTGCGGTAGGCGGCAACCTTGCGGGCGCGGCTTCCAAGAATATCGATCTTGGCACCTTGTGGAACTCGGTGGCAGGCATCGTCGGCGGCGGCATCGGCGGGCAGATCCTTACCGCGATGCTCGGCGCCGGTGCCGCTGGCGCGGCCGGGGGCGGGCTCGACATCGGCTCGATCATACAGCAGGTCGCGGGCGGTGGCGTCGGCGGCGCCGTGCTGATGGCGATCGTCGGCATCATCAAGAACGCGATGGCAAAATCGGCTTGAAGCCGGCGCTGGTGAATTGCGAGTATTACCCTCGCGCCTGGAGCGGGTGCGGGGGTATAGGTGTTGTGACGCCAGTTTTTTACCGGGGGATGCCGCATGCTGAAGGAGTTCCGCGAGTTCGCGGTGAAGGGCAACGTCGTCGATCTCGCCATCGGCGTCATCATCGGCGCCGCATTCGGGCGCATTGTCGAATCGATCGTTTCCGACCTGTTCATGCCGATTGTCGGCGCCCTGCTCGGCGGGCTCGATTTCACCAATTATTTCCTGGGCCTTTCGCCAAGCGTCACCGCCGCCTCGCTCGGCGAAGCGCGCAAGCAGGGCGCGGTGTTCGCCTATGGCAGCTTCATCACCGTGGTGATCAATTTTCTCATCATCGCCTGGATCCTGTTCCTGGTGGTGAAAGGCATCAACCGGCTGCGCCGCAGGGCCGCGGAGACCCCACCCCCGCCGGCGCCGCCGACCAAGGAAGAGGTCCTGCTCACCGAGATCCGCGACATCCTCGCGAAGAAGGCGTGAGGGGCGCACCAGCCTGAGGAAAGCTGCTCTGCGAGGGCATCCTTTGAGACCCGGCTCCGCCGGGCACCTCAGGATGAGGGCGTACCTCAAATATGGTCCTCATCCTGAGGTGCGAGCGCGAGCGAGCCTCGAAGGATGTTGAAGCAGCGCGGCGGCGACTTAGAGCATTTCCCGATCAGATGGAATCGAAGTAGAATTGCTCCAGCTTATTGAATCTAGAGCACTCATCTGTCGTTCGGATGTTTCCATCCGAACGACAAGGGCTTTAGCCAGCCGCCGGTGCCCACTGGCCGCCTTCGATCTTGGCGGCGGCGATCACCGCCTGGGTGCGGCTCTCGACTCCGAGCTTCTGCAGGATCGCCGAGACGTGCGCCTTCACCGTCGCCTCGGAGACACCGAGCTCATAGGCGATCTGCTTGTTGAGCAGCCCTTCCGACAGCATCATCAGCACCCGCACCTGCTGCGGAGTGAGCGTCGCCAGCCGGCCGGCGAGAGCCTTCGCCTCCTTGTCGGCGCCGGCATCGAGATCGACATCCGGCGGCGTCCAGGTGCGGCCCTCGAGCACGGCGGCGAGCGCCTCGCGCATGGTGTCGACCGCGCTGGTCTTGGGGATGAAGCCCGACGCGCCGAAATCCATGCAATGGCGGATGGTTGCCGCCTCCTCATGGGCCGAGACCACCACCACCGGCACGCCCGGATATTGCGCGCGCAGATACATCAGGCCGGAGAAGCCGCGCACGCCCGGCATGGCAAGGTCGAGCAGCACCAGGTCGATATCGGCCTCGCGCTCCAGCAGCGCCTGCAGATCATCGTAGCCGCCGGCCTCGAACAGCTCGGCGGCGGGGAATTGCCGCGCCACCGCTTCCCTCAAGGCACCGCGGAACAGCGGATGATCGTCGGCGATCACCAGCCGGAAGCTCATATTCGTGTCCACCTGACACCGGCCCTTTCCACTCGCGACGCGCTTGCCGGGCGCCGCACGGCGATCATGGTTGTGCGAGGCCGACCGCGCAAGGCGCGGGGCGGGAGGTTCTAGAGCCCTATCCGCTCTGATGGAAGCATCCGAACAAAAAGATAGTGCTCTCGATTAAAAATGCTGGACCATGTTCTCATCGCAAAAGTCGCACCTTTCGCGGAACATGCTCTAGCCTCCATTGCCGGTAAAGGCCACAACCATTTGGCGACTATGCGGCCTTGCCCGGTGCTCGATGAGATAGATGCCCTGCCAGGTGCCGAGCGCCAGGCGCCCGGCGATCACCGGAATGGCGAGCGAGACACCGGTGAACATGGTCCGCACATGGGCCGGCATGTCGTCCGGCCCCTCGACATCGTGCACCCAGCCGAAATCCTCGGGCGCGACGTGGTCCAGCGCCGTCAGGAGATCGGTGCGCACGTCCGGATCGGCATTTTCCTGGATGATCAGCGAGGCCGAGGTGTGCCGGCAGAACAGCGTCACCTCGCCATCGCCGGCGCCGATCTCCTTCAGGAAATCCGCTATCGTGCCGGTGAGCTCGGTGAAGCCGGCGCCCGGCGTCTCGACCTCAAGCGTCGCGGTGGCGCGTCGCGTCACCAGGGTCTCCCGTGGGTCGGAGCGGCGGATCCGTTTCATGCGCACGCCTTTCTACCTCTGGATGGGTGGACGCGCCGAGCGATCCGGGCTTGGATAGGCCGATCCAACGCAACTCCTCCGGCCGACCACCCGCCCTTACCCAGCGGAGCCCCGCCATGCCGATTTCGTCTCCCGCCGTCCAGCCCGACCTCGCACCGCGCGGTGCGATCACGATCGACCCGGCTGTGTTCGACCCGGCCGCGATCTCGGCAGAGACTCGCGCGGTGAATGCCGGCATCGTCAAGGCGCTCGGTGCGGTGCCGGATCGCTGGGTTTTCCCGATGGCGATGCTCCGCAAGCTCCGGCTGGACGGCAAGGGGCCGTTTCCGCTGGCGCCGGAAAGCCCCTATGCGCAGGCGATCGAGATCGACGGACCGCACGGCCCGATACCTCTGCGGGTACTGAGCCCGCCGGAGCCGAAGGGCGTCTATCTGCATCTGCATGGCGGCGGCTGGACACTGGGCTCGGCACGCGAGAATGACGGGCTGAACCACCGCTTCGTCGAGCGCACCGGCTTCGCCGTGGTCTCGGTAGACTATCGGCTCGCTCCCGAGGAGCCGTGGCCGATGGGACCGGACGATTGCGAGGCGGCGGCGCTGTGGCTGCTGCGCGAAGGGCCGACGCGCTTCGGAACCGAACGCTACGCCATCGGCGGCGAGTCGGCCGGCGCCAACCTCTCGGTGGCAACATTGCTCCGGCTGCGCGACAAGCACGGCATCATGCCGTTTCGCGCCGCGAGCCTTCACGCCGGCTGCTACGACCTCGCCCTCACCCCGAGCGCGCGGTCCTGGGGCGACGAGCCGCTGGTGCTGAACACGCGCGACATCAATGTCTTCGTCGGCCATTATCTGCGCACCATGGGCGAGGTGGCGGACGCCTCAGCGGCGACCCCAGACATCTCGCCGCTCTATGCCGACCTCACCGGCCTGCCGCCAGCCCTGTTCACGGTCGGCACCCGCGATCCGCTCATCGACGACACGCTGTTCATGGCGCCGCGCTGGCTCGCGGCGGGCAACGCGACCGAACTCGCGGTCTATCCGGGCGGCGCCCACGTCTTCATCGGCTTCCCCGGCACACTGTCGGATCAGGCGCTGGCACGGATGCATGGGTTCATCGCGGGCTGTTGAGGTCCATCCATGTGTCATCCCGGAATGGCCACAGGCCATATCCGGGATCGCGTGAAGTCCCCCGTATCACCTCCCTGCGATCCCGGCTCTCCGCCTTTCAAGCTCCGGCCGGGATGACGTTTCGCGGTGAGGAAGGGCTCCTACAGCTTCTCGGTCTCGCCCTTCAGCCGTTCCACCATCTCGAGGAAGCGGCGGAACACCTGCTCGGCCATGTCCATGGCACGGTCCATATGGCCGCGCACATCGTCTTCATCCGTGGAATCGCCGGCGTCGGGCTTCTTCGCGGCGGTGTCGCCGCTGCCCTCTCCGGCCTTCGGCGTGACTGCCGGAGGCGTTCCCGCTGCAGGAGGCGCTCCCGCGACCGGAGGCTTGGCGATGTCCGGTACGCCGGGCGGCACGTTGCCGCGCTCCAGCGTCGCGATGCGCCCGTTCAGACGGCCGATCTCGTCCTCATAGGCCGAGCGCTCTTCCGGCACCAGTTCGCAGGTCCAGGCACCGGTGCGGGTCGAGCAGAAGCTGAGCTTGCCGGTGCGGGTGTCGAGCTTCATCAGCCCGCCCTCGACCTGGAGCATCGTGAAGTTCGCCTGCGGATCGATCGGCGTGGCGGGCGTGACGGGCTTGGTCGGATTGGCCGGCGATTGCTGCGCGAAGGCGGGGAACGCGGCCATTACGAGCAACGCAATCGCGGCAGCGCCCAGGGCTCGATGAACCGTCCACATGGGAGCCTCCTCTCAGCAGCGCGCTCACGCCTCCGGCGTGAAAGGCGCGCGACCCGACGTCAACGCATCGTCGAGCAGATCGATCCGATCCTGCCCCCAGAACACCTCCCCGTCGAGCACATAGGAGGGCGAGCCGAACACGTCGGTCTCGACCGCCTTGGCCTGGTTGGCGGCATAGATGCCGGCAATCGCCGTGCCCGCGGCCTCGATCAGTACGTCGGCGGATATGCCGAGCTCGGCCAGCACGCCGAGCAGCGCAGCGGGATCCGCCATGTTCTCCTGGCGCTGCCAGACCCCGGCGAACAGGCGGCGGATCAGGGGATCGGGATCGATCCCGGCGACGATCGTGGCGATGACCGCGCGATCGGCCAGCGCCGGCTCATAGGGCCAGAAGGCTGGCTTCAGCTCGAACTCGACGCCGCGCTTCTCGCGCCAGCGCTTCAATTCCGTCATCCGATAGCGCTGGCGCACCGGATGGCGGCGGGGCAGCGGCAGGCCACCGGTCTGCGAAAACAATTCGCCGAGTTGCACCGGGCGATGCTCGACCCTCAAGCCATGGCGCCGGGCGACCTCGGCGAAGGGCGCATAGCCGAGGAAAGCCCACGGACTGTGGATGGAGAAGTAATGGAAGATGGTGCGGGGGGTCGTGTCAGCGCTCATGGCGCCGGACTGTAACGTCTTTCGCCGAAAAGTGGATTCGGCGCGATGCGAAACCTCGCCGCCGCGGCTCCGAGGCCACACCCGCAAAGAGAGGGGCTACACCCGCAAAACAGAAACGGCGCCCGTCGGGGCGCCGTCTCGAAAGGCCTTGTTGAGGAGGTGCGGTCGCGTCAGGCGGCTACGCGGCCCGGAAAGGCGGCGATCATCTGGCGCAGCTCGGCGATCGCCTCGTCAATGTCGGTGCGCTGGCGCTCGAGCAGCGCGACCTGCTCGACGCACTTCTCGGCGGTCAAGGCTAGGCCGCCGGCGGGCATCGGGCCGCCTTCGCGCAGCGCGACCATGCTCTTGATCTCGGCGAGGGTGAAGCCGAGCTTCTTGCCCTTCAGGATGATGGCGAGGCGGGAGCGCTCGGCGGCGCTGTAGAGCCGGGTCAGGCCCTCGCGGCGCGGCTCCAGCAGACCCTTGTCCTCATAGAAGCGCAGCGCGCGCAACGTCACGCCGAACTCACGGGCGAGATCACCGATGGTGAAGATCTGGGCATCGGCGGTCGCCATCGGGTGAGTGTCGGTCCGGCGATCGGCGTCGAGAGCGTGAGTGAAATCCATGTCGTCAACTCCGGCTGGTTACGGGTGTTTCGTGAACGTGGGCCGATTGTTGCAGGCGGGTTGCCGCTAGGGGAGAAAGTCGCACCCGACGTTAGGGCAACTTACTGTTAAACGACGCCTAACCCATTGATACCAAACATCTCGCATCGCGAGATCGAGATGCCGCATTGCACGCACTGCGGACGTAAGCGCCATTTTGGTCGTGTACAAACGGTCGAATCGTCGAACTGCCGCACCGGAAGGGAACTGGCAGGCGCCCTCGTGCAGGTACCGGATCGCCGTGAGGATTCCGGATTTGTTAACGCGCCATTTACCAAGAAACGGAAAAGTCCGGAGAACACGGCCTTTCGTGCTGCGCCCGGCGATTCGCACCTTTTCGGTGCTCTTCGCGACTGGGTGCGGGCGCACACCGCGACGGAGAATAAGGGTGAGGCAGGGCGCCCCGACCAATGCCGAGCAGATCGACTCGGAAGCCTGGGCCGCCTTGCGCGAGGCCGCGCGCCGATCCGGCATGCCGTTCGGCGAATGGCTGAAGGCCAAGCTGCTGGCGGGAACCGTCGAGCTGCCGGGCGCCGCTGCCGGATCCGCGCCCAGCGCACCGACTGGCACGCCCGACGTCGGCGATCTGCAGCGCCGGGTCAGCGACCTTGCCGGCGAGATCGACCGCCTCGCCCGCGCCGAGCCGCCGGCAACCCCGCACCGTGGCAGCCGTATCGCCTCCCCGCAGGGCGAGGGCCTTGTCGCCGCGCTCGACGCACTCAACACGCGCGTCGAGAAGCTGCTGCAGGACCCGGACAAGGGCAGCGCCGCCGCCGCCACCCATCTCGACGAGACCATCCGCCGCCTGAACGAGCGCATCGAATCCCTGGCGCAAGAGAGACGCCCGGAAGAAAAGCGCACCGAAGAGAAGCAGGCGGAAGCGCAGCCGGCCGAGAGCTTCGACCGGCGCATGAGCGAGATCGCCCGCACCGTCGACACGCTGAACCGCAGGCTCGAGCGCAGCGCGTTGCCCCAGGCCGCGGTTCCCGCACCGACCCGCACCGCCGCGCTCGACGCCGCGGTGGCGGAGATCGCGGCCCGCCAGCGCCTGCTGGATACCGCGGCCCAGGCGCGCTCCGCACCGACGCCACCTCCGGTCGCTCCGCAGGCTCCGGTGCCGGCACCGGCGATGCGCGAGGTCGACCTGTCCGGTCTCGAGCGCCAGCTCAACATGATTGCCGACCAGATGACCGCGCTCACCCGCACCGCCCCCCAAGGCGAAGCTATGGGCGCGCTGCGCGGCGACGTGGCGGAGATGAAGCGCTCGCTCGCCGAGCTCGCGCCGCGCCGCGCGGTCGAAGAACTGGAGCGCGCGGTCACGCTGATCGCCCAGCGCATCGAGCGCCAGGGCGCAGGCGAAGCCAACGTGGAGATCGTCCGCACCCTCGCCGGACTGCGCGACGTAATGGAAGAGCTGCGTCCGCCGGAGAACTCCGAAGCGCTGGAGCGCGAGGTCGAGGCGCTGTCGCGCAAGCTCGACATCATCAGCGCCAAGACCGTCGACGGCTCCACCATCGCCCGCCTGCAGGCGCAGACCGCCGAGATCCGCGACCTGCTGGGCCGCGCCCTCTCCAATGATTCGGTTCGCCTGCTCGCCGAGCAGGTGGCACTTCTGGTCGGCAAGATCGAGCGCTTCGCCAATCCGGACGAGCGGCTCGCCCATGAGGTGGTGGAGGCGCTCGGCCGGCGCATCGACCAGCTCGCCGCCCGCATCGACACCTATGCCGCCGCGACCGGAAGCGACACCGCGCCGTTCGACGACATTGTCCGCCGCCTCGACGAGTTGCACGCCGCGGTGGCCGGCACCACGCCTGCCACGCCCGATGGTATGGAGGCGCTGTTCGACGGGCTGGTCGAGCGTATCGAGCGCATGGCCCGGCCGGACGCCGCACTCGGCGGATCGGTCGAGGCGCTGAGCCGGCAGCTCGCCTCCATCGCCGAGCGCATCAACGTCAATGACAGCCGCTTCGACCAGCTCACCGGCATCGAGCGCGCGCTCGGCGACCTGTTCGTGCAGATGGAAGAGGCCCGCGCCAGCGCCATCGCCGCCGCCGAGCAGAGCGCCCGCAGCGCCGCAGCCGAATATGCCGGCGGCAGCACGCCCCATGAGGGCATGGCGCTGATCCAGCGCGAGCTCGCCGATCTCGGCGTCCGGCAGGAGAACAGCGAGCGGCGCACCTACGACACGCTGGACGCGGTGCACACGACGCTGGGACGCGTGGTCGAGCGCATCACCTCGCTGGAGACGACGCCCCCCAGCGCCCCGCAGGCGTCTGCGCCGGCAATGCCGGCCGCCTCGCTGCAGGCGAACGATGCCGAACCGGTGCCGCGCGCGACGGTTCCGAACCCGGCACCGACGCCGCCTCCCGCGCCGGCTTGGAGCGCGGGCGTGCCGCCCGGCATGGTGCCGCCGGTGGTGATGCCGGCCGCCGCGGAGAAGGCCGAGGAGCCGGCCTTCCCGGACGACTTCCCGCTGGAGCCCGGTTCCGGCCTGCCGCGCCAGCGCGCCGCCGCGGTCGCCGCCCGCATCGCCGAGTCGGAGGCCACGATCGACGATCTCATCGGCCGTGGCGAAGATGCGCAACCGGCGCCGAGCCGGGCCGATTTCATCGCCGCCGCACGCCGCGCCGCGCAGTCCGCCAGCTCGACCAAGCCCAAGGCCGACGACGCGGCGCAGAAGGATGCCGGCTCCTCGCGCCTGTCCCGCCTGCTGTCGCGCGCCCGCCTGCCGCTGCTGGTCGGCGTGTGCGGCTCGGCGCTGGCGCTCGGCGCCTGGCAACTCGCCGGCACGCTCGATGCGCAGCAGGTCGGCGCCGCCCAGCCGGCACAGGATGCGCCGAGCTCCGCTGTGTCGACGCAACCGAGCCTCACCATCACGCCGCGCATTCCGCCTGCCTCCACCGCGCAAGCGCCAGGTCTCAAGACAGTGCCTGCCGCCAAGACAGTGCCGTTCGCCGACACCTTGCCCTCCTCCGGTGTGGTCGGCGGGGACACGACGTTCGGCGGCGGGCCGGCGACCTCCGGCATGGTGCCGAACCCGTCCGATATCACCGGCTCGGTGGGCACGCCGCTGCCGACGCCCTCACCCGGCGCCTCGCCGTCCTCCTCGGCCGGCAAACCGAACGGTGCCATGCCGAATGGCGACCTCCCCGTCGGGATCGGCGGCCCGGCGCTGCGCGCCGCCGCGCTCGCCGGCGATGCGAGCGCGGCCTATGAGGTCGGCGCCCGCTTCGCCGAAGGCCGCGGCGTCGGCCCGAATGCCGCCCGCGCCGCGGACTGGTTCGCCTTCGCCGTCGCCGAGGGCTCGATCCCGGCGGCCTATCGGCTCGGCGTGCTGCTGGAGAAGGGCGCCGAGGGCCTCAACCGCGACGTCGCCCGTGCCCGCAACCTCTATGAGAGCGCGGCGCAGGCCGGCAATGTCCGCGCCATGCACAATTTCGGCGTGCTGCTCGCCGAGGGCGTCGACGGCCAGCCGGACTATATCCAGGCGGTGGCCTGGTTCCGCAAGGCGGCCGAGCGCGGAGTGCGCGACAGCCAGTACAATCTCGGCGTGCTCTATACTCGCGGGCTCGGCGTGAAGCAGGATCTCGGCGAGAGCTGGAAGTGGTTCTCGCTGGCCGCCGCGCAGGGCGACCAGGAGGCTGGCCGCAAGCGCGACGAGGTGGCGGCGCGGCTCGACCAGCAGCAACTCGTCACGCTGCGCTTCGCGGTGCAGACCTGGACCCCGGTGCTCGCCGACGACAAGGCCAATGTCGCGCTCGTAAGCCCGGACTGGGACCGCGCCGAAGTGCCCACGGCGAAGAAGAAGACCTCGTCGCGGGTTTAGGCGCCGACAGGCCAGAGAACTACGTCATCCTCGGCCTTGTGCCGAGGATCTCGATTCCCGATAGCGCTTCCGGAATCGAGATGGCCGGCACAAGGCCGGCCATGACGGGTGATCAAGTGCGATACTATCCCTGATCCGGCAGGCAGGCGTGGTGGGCGATGCGGTAAGTGCGCGCGCCGCCGACGAGATGCGCCGCATAGGCGCCCGCGAACAGCGCCTCGAGCGCCGGATCGCGCACATTGAGCCCGCCGGCATAAGCGCCGAGCGCCGGCAGCACCAGGCGGCCCTCGTCGGCGGCGAAGCAGCGCCGGCGGATGCCGCGCCCGCGGCGGACGATGCGGGCGACGGGATGGAAATGCCCCGCAACCTCCCCCTGTACCGAGCCCGCCGCGGGTTCGTGGCGGAACATGAGCGGGCCGATCGTCAGTTCCGCGGCATGGATGCCCCCAAGCTGCGGCGCCGGTTCCGGATCATGATTGCCGGCTATCCAGATGAAATCGCGGCCCTGCCGCAGGCTGGCGAGGGCTTCCTGCTCGACCGCACCCAAACGCTGCGCCGCCCGGCGATCGTGCAGGCTGTCGCCCAATGCCACGACCGCGCGCGGGCGCCAGCGCCCAACGAGGGTCGTCAAAAGCGTCAGCGTGGCGCGGGTGTCGTAGGGCGGCAGCGGCACGCCCCGCTCGGCGAAGGCGGAGCCCTTCTCCAGATGCAGGTCGGCGACGACGAGCAGGCGCTCGTCTGGCCAGAACAGCGCGCCGGCCGGATCGAGCACGAGGCGCACGCCGGCGAGGCCGATTTCGTCGGACCGCTCGCTCGCCTCAGTGAACGCTTCGTCCAGCACCCATCGCCTCCCTGACCAGCTCCGCCTCGGTCTCCGCGAGCAGGGCATCCGCCGCCTCGCCATGGATAGTCTCGCGGCCGATCTCCAGCATGGCCGGCACCGCGAGCGGCGAGACGTGATCGAGAATCACGTGATCGATCCGCCCCTTTATGCGCGCCAGCATGTCGGAGAGACGGCGAATGTCCAGCAATCCGGTGGCGGCATCGGCGCGCGCGGCGCGCAGCAGGAGATGCTGAGGCTCGTGCGAGCGCAGCACGTCATAGATGAGATCGGTCGACATGGTGACCTGCCGGCTGTTCTTCTCCTTGCCGGGAAAACGGCGCTCGATGAGCCCGGCAATGACCGCGCACTGCCGGAAGGTGCGCTTCATCAGCGCCGCCTCCGCCAGCCACTCCTCTAGATCGTCGCCGAGTATGTCAGGGGCCAGCAGGGCGTCGAGATCGAGCCGCCCCTGTTGCACGGCGAGCGAGAGGTCGGACATGCCATAGACGGCTAGGGCATAGTCATTGGCGACGAAGCCGAGCGGGCGCAGCCGGGCGCGCTCCAGCCGGCGTGTCAGCAGCATGCCGAGCGTCTGGTGGGCGAGGCGGCCCTCGAACGGATAGGCGACGAGATAGTGCCGGTCGCCGCGGGGAAAGGTCTCGACCAGCAGGTCCTCGCGCCCGGGCAGCCGCGAGCGCTCCTGCTGGATGGCGAGCCATTCATGCACCTGGTCCGGCAGCGTGCTCCAGCGCTCCGGGCTCGCCAATATGGCGCGCACGCGGCTGGCGAGGAAAGTCGAGAGCGGGAACTTGCCGCCCTCATAGGAGGGCACGCGCGGATCCTTCGAGGAGGTGCGCTGCACATAAACCTCCTCGCCGATGATGGCCTGATACTCCAGCACCTCGCCGGCGAAGACGAAGGTGTCGCCCGGGCTCATGGTCTCGACGAAATACTCCTCGACCTCACCCAGCACCCGGCCGCCATAGCGTGATTTCGGCTTGGCGAGGCGCACCTTCATCATGGTCGCCTCGACGATGGTGCCGACATTCAGCCGGTATTGCTGGGCGACGGTGGGGTTGGCGACGCGCCAGCGTCCATCCTTCATGCGGCGGATGCGGGCAAAGCGCTCATAGGCGCGCAGCGCATAGCCGCCGGTGGCGACGAAATCGACCACCTGCTCGAAGGTTTCCCAATCGAGATCGGCATAAGGCTCGGCGGAGTTGATCTCGTGATAAAGCTCCAGCGCATCGAACGGCGACCCGCAGGCCATGCCGAGCACGTGCTGGGCGAGCACGTCGAGCCCGCCGGAGCGGATGACCGCAGAATCCTGCTCGCCATGGCGCACCGCCTCCATGGCGGCACGGCATTCCAGCACCTCGAAACGGTTGGATGGCACGAGAACCGCCCGGCTCGGTTCGTCGAGCCGGTGATTGGCGCGGCCGATGCGCTGCATCAGCCGGGACGAGCCCTTCGGCGCTCCGACATTGATGACCTGGTCGACATCGCCCCAATCGATACCCAGATCGAGCGAGGAGGTGCAGACCACCGCCTTGAGCCGGCCCTCCGCCATGGCCGCCTCCACCCGGCGGCGCTGCGCGACATCGAGCGAGCCGTGGTGGAGGGCGATGGGGAGATTGTCGTCATTGATGCGCCACAGCTCCTGGAACAGCAGCTCGGCCTGCATGCGGGTATTGACGAAGACCAGCGTCGTCTTGTGCACCTTGATGAGCTGATAGACCTCGCCCAGCGCATGCACCGCGCTGTGCCCGGCCCAGGGCAGATGCCGTGCGGTGTCGAGCATGGAGAGATCCGGCGCGGCGCCGGCCTCGGCGACGACGAGATCGCCCATCTCGTTCGCGCCGCGCTGCGGCACCAGCCAGCGGCGCAGCGTATCCGGATCGGCGACGGTGGCGGAGAGGCCCACCGTCTGCACCTCCGGCGCCAGCGCCCGCAGCCGGGCGAGGCCGAGCGCGAGCAGATCGCCGCGCTTCGAGCCGGCGAGCGCGTGCAGCTCATCCAGCACGATGCGGCGCAGGTGCCTGAACAGATGCGGGGCATCGGCGGAGGCGAGCAGCAGCGCGATCTGCTCGGGCGTCGTCAGCAAGATGTCCGGCGGATCACGGCGCTGGCGCTGACGGCGCGAGGCCGGGGTGTCACCGGTCCGGGTCTCGATGCGCACCGGCAGTTCCATCTCGGCGGCTGGCCGCTCCAGATTGCGGGCGACATCGACCGCGAGCGCCTTCAAGGGCGAGATATAGAGCGTGTGCAGGCCGCGCAGCGCGTTGCGGTTGCTGGAGAGCTCGACCAGGGTCGGCAGGAAGCCCGCCAGCGTCTTGCCGGCGCCGGTCGGGGCGATGAGCAGCACCGAGCGGCCTTCGCGGGCGCGGGCGAGCAGCTTGAGCTGGTGCGCGCGCGGCGCCCAGCCGCGCAGGGCGAACCAGCGGAGGAAGCGTTCGGGCAGTTCGTCTTGCGGGGCATCGGGCGAGCGGGACACGGCGGGAAAGATAGTGCCTGGACGAGCATCCTTCGAGGCCGCCTCTTGCTCATGAAACAGTGTCATCCCGGACGCCGCGAAGCGGCGAGCCGGATCGTCCGCGGAATTGGTGAGCGATCCCGGCTCGACGGCTTCGCCTCCGGCCGGGATGACGTCTTATGTGGAGGAAGTGGACTGCCGCTCCGCCACCACGACCAGTCCCGGCACCGGCACGGTGCCTTCCTTGCGGGTCGAGGCGTGCTCCAGAGACACCAGTGAGAAGCCAGCCTCCGCCAGCCTTTCCCGCACATAGGCCTCCGCGTGGGCGTAGCGCAGGGTGTCGCGCACGATCACGCCCTCGCCGTTATGGGTCTCGACGGTGAAGGCCAGCAGCCCGCCGGCTTCCACCACGCGGGCGCTTTCCTTGAGGATCGGCGCCAGATCGTCGAGATAGCAGAAGGCGTCGCCGGCAAAGACCAAATCGGCGGTCTGCGTCGTCTGCCGTTCGACGAAGGCCAGCATGTCCATAACTTCAAGCCGGTCGTAGCCGCCGCGATGGCGCGTCTGCTCGATCATGTTCGGCGAAAGGTCGACACCGTCGAGCCTGCCGACCTTGCCCGCGAGCGCGGCCCCGACCAGCCCGGTGCCGCAGCCGAGATCAAGCCCGTGGTCAAAGGCGAAAGGCCGGCCGAGCGTATCGCAGGCCGCTCCGAGCGCGTCATGGATCAGCTCGGGGCCACGATAATCGAGCCGCGCCAGCGCCTCGTCGAAGCGGCCAGCATATTGGTCGAACAGCGTGCGCACATAGGCTTCGCTCATCTTCGCCTCGACCCGATCGCGGCCGAGCCGGGCGAGCCGCACCCCGGCGCCGAGCGGATCGTCTGGATCGGCGCGCAGCGCGCGGACATAGGCGCCGGCGGCGCCATCCGGATCGCCGGCCTTCTCCCGCGCCTCGGCGAGTAGGAACCACAGCGGCAGGAAGTCCGGCGCGCGCGCGGTCACCTCCAGCAGCAGGTGCGCTGCGTCTGCGGCATTGCCTTCCTCGATCAGCGCCCGCGCCCATTCGAGGCGGCGATCGACCACCGGGTCGCCGGAAGACAGGTGCAAGGGGCCGTCGCTCATGAGGAACTCGCGCAATCCGTTGGCCGCCCTATATCTTCTCCGCGATGCGCCCGGAAGAGCTGCTGCTGCCCACGCCTGAGGGACTTTATTCGCCGGCCGGCGACTTCCATGTCGATCCGCACCGGCCGGTGAAGCGCGCCATCATCACCCATGGCCATTCCGACCATGCCCGCGCCGGCCATGGCGCGGTGCTGGCGACCCGCGAGACGCTCGACATTATGGCGATCCGCTATGGCGTGGAGTTCGCCGGCACGACGCAGGCCGCCGCCTATGGCGAGACCATCCATGTCGACGGTGTCGATGTCACGCTGCACCCGGCCGGGCACATACTCGGCTCGGCGCAGGTCGCGCTGGAGTGCAAGGGTTGCCGGATCGTCGCCTCCGGCGATTACAAGCCGGGTGCGGACCCGACCTGCGCGCCGTTCGAGCCGGTGCCGTGCCATGTCTTCATCTCCGAGGCGACCTTCGGCCTGCCGGTGTTCCGCCATCCCGAGCCGATGACGGAAATCGCCAAGCTCCTGGATTCGCTGGAGCTGTTCCCGGAGCGGGCGCATCTCGTCGGCGCCTATGCGCTGGGCAAGGCGCAGCGGGTGATCGCGCTGCTGCGCGCCGCCGGGCATTCCCAGCCGATCTACCTGCACGGCGCGATGGAGCGGCTCACCGCCTATTACATCGAACAGGGCATCGATCTCGGCGAGGTATTGCCGGCACGCGAGGCGAAGCCCGCGGAGCTGGCGGGACGCGTCGCCATCTGCCCGCCGAGTTCGCTGACCGATCTCTGGTCGCGCAAATTCCCCGATCCGGTCACGTCCTTCGCCTCGGGCTGGATGCGGATCCGCGCCCGCGCCCGGCAGAACGGCGTCGAGCTGCCGCTCATCGTCTCCGACCATGCCGACTGGGACGACCTGCAAGCCTCGATCCTCGCCACCGGCTGCGAGGAGCTCTGGGTGACGCACGGCCAGGAAGATGCGCTGGTGCACTGGGCGCTGCTCGCCGGGCTGCGCGCCCGTCCGCTGCACATGGTCGGCTATGGCGAGGAAGAGGGCGAGCTCGCCGCGCCCGCCACGGAGATGCCGGAGAGCCCGGAGGCGCCGGGATGAACCGCTTCGCTGCGCTGCTCGATCGCCTCGCTTATGAGCCGCGCCGCAATGGCAAGTTGCGGCTGATCGCGGATTATTTCCGCCATGTGCCGGATCCGGAACGCGGCTGGGCGCTCGCCGCGCTCACCGGTGCGCTGTCGTTCCGAAACGCCAAGCCGGGGCTGATCCGCGCTTTGATTGCCGAGCGCACCGATCCGGTGCTGTTCGCCCTCTCCTATGATTATGTCGGCGATCTCTCCGAGACGGTGGCGCTGATGTGGCCGGCGCCACGCGGCCGCAACGATCCGGAGCCGCCGTCGCTCTCCGCCGTCGTCCATGCCTTTTCGACACTCGGCAAGACCGAACTCCCAGCGGTCCTCGCATCGCTGCTCGACCGGCTCGACGAGACCGGGCGCTGGGCACTCCTGAAGCTGATCACCGGGAGCCTGCGCATCGGCGTCTCGGCGCGGCTCGCAAAGACGGCGGTGGCGGCGCTGGGCGAATTGGAGCCGGACGCGATCGAGCTGGTCTGGCCGGGCCTGGTGCCGCCCTATACCGAGTTGTTCGCCTGGGCCGAAGGGCGCGGACCGCGTCCCGAGACCGAGGATCCGGCGCCGTTCCGCCCGGTGATGCTGGCGCACGCCATCGAGGAGCCGGATTTCGCCGCGCTCGACCCCGGCGCCTTCCGCGCCGAATGGAAATGGGACGGCATTCGCGTGCAGGCGGTGCGCGGCGCCGACCCTGCGGGCCGCCATGTGGCGCGGCTCTATAGCCGGACCGGCGAGGATATCTCGCCGGCCTTCCCCGATCTCGCGGAGGCGCTCGCCTTCGACGGCGCGGTCGACGGCGAATTGCTGATCCTGCGTGAGGGCCGCGTGCAGTCCTTCAACGTGCTGCAGCAGCGGCTGAACCGGAAGACGGTGACGCCGAAGCTGATCGCCGAATTCCCGGCCCATATCCGCGCCTACGATCTGCTGTTCGAAGCCGGGGAAGATATGCGCGACGAGCCCTTCGAGGCACGCCGCGCCCGGCTGGAGGCCCTCATTGCCCAGCATCCGGAGAGCCCGCTCGACATCTCGCCGCTGGTGCCGTTCGGCAGTTGGGATGATCTCGCGTCGGCCCGTGCCGATCCGGCCTCCCACGGCGCCGGCGCGGACGCCGAGGCGGTGGAAGGGGTGATGCTGAAGCGCGCCGACAGCCTCTATCTTCCCGGCCGGCCCAAGGGGCCGTGGTGGAAATGGAAGCGCGACCCGCACCGTGTCGATGCCGTGCTGATGTATGCCCAGCGCGGCCACGGCAAGCGCTCCTCCTATTATTCCGACTACACCTTCGGGGTGTGGACCAAGGAGGGCGAGCTGGTGCCGGTCGGCAAGGCATATTTCGGCTTCACCGACGAGGAGTTGCTGGAGATCGACCGCTTCGTGCGCCGCCACACCATCAACCGCTTCGGCCCGGTGCGGGAAGTCGTGCACACCGCGACCGAAGGGCTGGTGCTGGAAGTGGCGTTCGAGGGGCTGGCGCGCTCGACCCGCCACCGTTCCGGCGTCGCCATGCGCTTTCCGCGCGTCGCGCGGCTGCGCTGGGACAAGCCGCCGGGCGAGGCCGACCGGCTGGAGACGCTCGAGCGCATGCTGGGCGACGAGGCCGCCGCTGCCGGGGCCGCAGGCGTCTCCCGCAGCGGCTCGCGCCGTGCTAGTTGAGTACCAACGTTCCGGTCGCAGGAGTCGCTCGATGTCCGACAATCAGGTCGCCCGCTGGATGGGCGGCTCTCCCATCTGGGTGCTGGTGCGCCTGGCCCTCCTGTCGGTGGTGGTCGGCGTGATCCTGAGCGCGCTCGGCCTCGATCCGCTCAACATCCTGCAGAGCATCGAGCGGCTGATCCGCAACCTGTTCAATTTCAGCTTCGAGGCGATCGAGCGGCTGTGGCGCTATTTCTTGCTCGGCGCGGTGATCGTCATCCCGCTCTGGCTGATCATGCGGGTGGCGCGCAGCGGGCAGTAAGCCCGCACAGCATCGGTCCGCCATGAGCATCGCCATAGGAGCCGGCAGGGTCGAGGTCACCCATCGGCGCTTCCTCGCCATCGCGCTGCCGGCAACGCTGGCGCAGATGACGACGCCGCTGCTTGGCCTCGTCGCCACCGGCGCGATCGGCCGGCTCGGCGATGCGGTGCTGCTCGGCGCGGTGGCGGTCGGCGCGCTGCTGTTCGATTTCCTGTTCTGGGTGTTCGGCTCGCTGCGCATGGGCACCGCAGGGCTGACCGCGCAGGCGCTCGGCCGCAACCATCCGGTCGAGGTGCGCGCCGCATTGATCCGCGCCGTGCTGATCTCGTTCGCCATCGGCCTCGTGCTGATCGTCCTCCATGCCCCGGTTGCCCACATCGCCTTCACCCTGATGGGCACCAGCGCCGCGGTGAGCACCGCCGCCGGGCTCTATTTCTCGATCCGCATCTTCGCCGCGCCGTTCGCCATCGCCAATTTCTCGGTGCTCGGCTGGCTGGTTGGCATCGCCCGCACCGATATCGGCCTCGGCCTGCAGATCCTGATCGCGCTCGCCAATGCCGGCCTCACCGCGCTGCTGGTGCTCTATTGGGATTTCGGCATTGCCGGCGCGGCCCTCGCCAACCTGCTGGCGGAAGTGGTCGGCACCGTTGCCGGCCTCGCCGCCGCGCGCCGTCTGCTCGGCCGCAGCTGGCGCGTGCCACTCGCGACCGTGCTCGACCGGCATCGCGTGATCGAGACGGTCGCGGTGAACACCGACATCATGGTGCGCACCGGACTGCTCATGCTGGTGCTGCTGTTCTTCGCGTCGCAGGGCGCTCGCCATGACGACGTGACGCTGGCGGCCAATGCGGTGCTCTACAACATCGTCATGGTCACCGCCTTCTTCCTCGACGGCTTCGCCACCGCCGCCGAGCAGATTTGCGGCCGGAGCGTCGGCGCGCGCGACCGGCCCGCCTTCCTGCGCGCGGTGCGCATGGTGCTGATGTGGGGTTTCGGCTTCGCGGTGCCGGCGAGCCTGCTCCTGGTGCTGGAGGGCGGCCGGGTGATCGACCTGCTCGCTGCCAACGAACAGGTACGCGAGGTGGCGCGCGCCTTCCTGCCGATGGCGGCGCTCACCCCACTGCTCGGCGTTGCGGCGTTCTCCTTCGACGGCATCTATTCCGGCGCCACCTGGTCGCGCGACATGCGCAATCTGATGCTGCCGGCGGTCGGGCTGTTCTTCGCGGTGTGGGCGGCGACGCTCAGCTTCGGCAATACCGGGCTGTGGAGCGCGTACCTGTCCTTCATGGCCGGCCGCGGCCTGTTCCAGGCCTGGCGCATGCCGGCGCTGGTGCGACGGACGTTCGGGTAGTCTCGGCCGACCTTCACTTCCCTCTCCCCGTCGGGGAGAGGTGGCCCGCGAAGCGGGTCGGTGAGGGAAGGCATCGTTGCGAAGCCGCGAAGGCCCCCTCAGGCCAGCCCTCTCCTCCACGGGGAGAGGGAGTCGGCCTAACCCGGGAACGGCTCGCTGACGAGACGTGCCGCCGCGCGGCCGACGACGTCCTTCAACGCGACCTTCTCGCGTGCCAGCCGGCGCAGCAGGCCGTCCTTGATCCGCGGCACCAGGCCGAGACCCTCATAGACGAGGCTCGAATAGAGCTGGATCAGGCTCGCCCCGGCCTCGATCTTGGCGAAGGCGGTCTCCGGGCTGTCGATGCCGCCGACACCGACGAGCGGGAATGCGCCTTCGACCCGCACATAGGTCTCCGCCAGCATCCGCGTCGACAGCGCGAAGAGCGGCCGGCCGGAGAGGCCCCCCGTCTCCCCGCGATCCCGCGAGCGAAGGCTCGGCGGGCGCGAGATGGTGGTGTTGGAAACGATCATGCCCTCGATGCCGCGCCGGCGCGCCACGTTCACCACCGCGTCCAGATGCGGCAGGGCGAGATCCGGCGCGATCTTCAAGAGCACCGGCACGCCCGGAGCCGCGCGATCGCGGGCCTCCAGAGCGCGGGCGAGCAGATCGTCGAGCGCGCGCTCCTCCTGGAGATCGCGCAGGCCCGGCGTGTTGGGCGAGGAGACGTTCACGGTGAAATAGGAGGCGAGGCCGGCAAAGGTCGTGATGCCTGCGGCATAATCCGCCGCGCGGTCGGCCGCCTCCTTGTTGGCCCCGACATTGACGCCGACGATGCCGGGACGCCCCTTGCGGGCCGCCAGCCGGGCGCGGGCGGGACCGTGGCCGCCGCTGTTGAAGCCGTAACGATTGATCACCGCGCGGTCTTCGGTCAGCCGAAAATTGCGCGGCCGCGGATTGCCCGGCTGCGGGCGGGGCGTGATGGTGCCGACCTCGACGAAGCCGAATCCGGCACCGAGCGCGGCGTCCGGCACCTCGGCTTCCTTGTCGAATCCGGCAGCGAGGCCGACCGGATTGGGAAAGGTGAGCCCGAACGCATCGACCGCGAGCCGCGAATCGTCCGGCGGGGCGGCGTGCGGCGGCAGGCAAGCGAGCGCGCGTATGGAGAGGCCGTGCGCGGTCTCCGGATCGAGCAGCCGCGCAAAGGGCAAGGCAAGGTCGAGCAGCGGGCTCATGCGAGTTCCGGGAAGCGATGCGCGCCGTCGAGGCCGAGAGGAAGCGGCTTCACCCAGGCCACCGCCGCGAGCGGCAAGGAGCCGTAGAGATGCGGGAACAGGTGGCCGCCGCGCGAGGGTTCCCAGCGCAGCGCCGCGGGATCGAGGGCGCCGGGATCGATGGCGACCAGCACGAGGTCGTCCTGCCCCTTGAAGTGCCTGGCCGCGGTCTCGGCGACCTGGGTCGCGGTCGAGAAATGGATATAGCCATCGGCGAGATCGACCGGCGCACCGTCGAAACGGCCCGCGGCTTCCGCGACATTCCAGAGGACCCGGGGGCAGATCTTGTAGATGTGGGCCGGCCGGCCATCGAGCGCTATCATGGCGCGAGGACTAGCCGTGCCTGCCGGCGCGCGCAAGCGGCGTACAAAAAGCGGACCCTTGCGGGCCCGCTCTTTCGTAGATGGGTTCGTGGGATCAGCAGCGCACGCGGATGCGGTTGCCCCAGCGGTCACGGGCCCAGCAATCACCGGGCGAGACCGCTGCGCCGACGAGGGCGCCAGTGCCGGCACCGACCGCAGCGCCGACCGCGGCGCCGGTGCCGCCACCCGTCGCTCCGCCGATGATGGCGCCAGTGCCGCCGCCGATCAGCGCGCCGGTACCGGCATAACGCTGCGTCGTGGTGCAGGCCGCAGCGCTAAGCGCCAGGGCGGAAACGGCGATGATCTTGAACATGGCATCCCTCTCTCATGCGTACCGTCGTCAAAGGCGGGGCTGACCCCGGCGCTTCAACGCCATGGAGCCGGCAAGGTTCCCGTACCGTCAGCCAATGCCGAGAGCAGGGCCGGAGCGAGGCTGGAGCGAGGCCGTGTCGTGACCCGTGCCGGCTCAGCCGAGCCTGGTACCTGTGGCGAGCGGCGTGCCGCGCAGGAATTCCACCGCGGGCATGGCGCGGCTGCCGGCCTTCTGCACCTCGACGAGGCGCACCGCGCCGTCCTTGCAGGCCACGGTGAGGGCATCGTCGAGGACCTCGCCTGGCGCGCCGTGGCCTGCGGCCAGCGTCGAGCGCAGCGCCTTCACGCGCGTCCCATCGACGTCGAACCAGGCGCCCGGGAAAGGCGAGAGGCCACGAATATGGTCGTGCACCGCGTTCGCCGGGCGGGACCAGTCGATGCGGCTTTCCGCCTTGTCGATCTTCGCCGCATAGGTCACGCCGTCGCTCGGCTGCGGCGTGAAACTGATGGCGTCGCGCTCCAGCGCCGCGAGTGCGCGGCCCATCAGGTCGGCGCCGACCAGCATCAGCCGGTCGTGCAGTTCGCCCGCGGTCATGTCGGGCGCGAGGGCAACGCGCTCGACAAGGCCGACCGGGCCGGTATCGAGCCCTTCCTCCATCCGCATCACCGCGACGCCGGTCTCAGTGTCGCCGGCGAGAATCGCGCGCTGGATCGGGGCGGCGCCGCGCCAGCGCGGCAGCAGCGAGGCGTGGAGGTTCACGCAGCCGAGCCGCGGCGCATCGAGAACGGCGCGCGGCAGGATCATGCCATAGGCGACCACCACCGCGAGGTCGGCCTCGTGGCCACGGAATGTCTCGGCCGCGTCTTCGGTCCGCAGGGTCTTCGGATGCAGCACCGGGATCCCGAATCGCTCCGCCGCGCGGTGCACCGGCGAGGGCACCAGATCGAGCCCGCGCCGTCCACCCGCCGCCGGCGCGCGGGTATAGGCGGCAATGACCTCATGGCCGCGGCCGACGATCTCGGCCAGCGTCGGCACCGCGAAGTCCGGCGTTCCCATGAAGACGATGCGCATAGTGGATCCCGGGTCGAGCGAGGCCCGGACTCAGGCCCCGGCCTCGCGCTCCTTCTCCTTCGCGACCTTGGTGAACCTCTTCACCACGCGGTCGCGCTTGAGCTTGGAGATGTGATCGATGAACAGAACGCCGTTCAGATGGTCGATCTCGTGCTGGACACAGGTGGCGAGCAGGCCGTCTGCCTCGATCTCCTGCATCTCGCCATTCAGATCCATGAAGCGCACCGTGACCCGCGCCGGCCGCTCGACATCCTCATAATATTCCGGGATCGAGAGGCAGCCTTCCTGGTAGACCGACAATTCCTCGGAGGCGGTGACGATCTCCGGATTGATCAGCGCCAGCGGGCTCCTCTCCTCGCCCTCGCGCGCGGTGTCGATGGTGACGACACGTTCCGGCACGCCGATCTGGATCGCCGCCAGCCCGATGCCGGGGGCGTCGTACATGGTCTCGAACATGTCCTCGACCAGAGCACGCACCTTGGCATCCACCCGGACCAAGGGTTCGGAGATGAGGCGCAAGCGCGAATCGGGAATGATGACGAGCGGACGGACGGACATGACAGCGAAATAAGCGAGGAGATGGCGCCGGTCAACGGAGCGGCTTTTTCCATGTTCACTTTTCGTTCGCGCCGGTATTCGAATCGCGCTAGAAGGACCTCGATGCGAGAGACCGTGTTCATCCTCGGCACCTATCCGATCACGCTGGCCGAGCTCGTCCTCGGCGGGGCGGCGCTCGCCTTCCTGCTGCTGATCGGCCTCCTGATCGCGGTCTCGCGCAGCGCTCGCGACCGCGCGGCCGAAGCCGAGGCGCAGGCCGAGCGGGCCCAGGAGTTGGAGGAACGCCTGCTCCAGTTGGCCCGTATACAGGCCGAGACCTCCGGCCGGGTGCAGACCATGGCCGAGGTGCTCTCCCAGCGCCAGAGCGACCTCGCCCGCGCCGTCTCCGAGCGGCTCGACGCCTCCTCGCACCGGGTCGGCGAGAGCATCGCGCGCGCCAGCGAGGCGACGCACGAGAACCTCGTCAAGCTCAATGAGCGCCTCGCCCTTGTCGACCAGGCCCGCGCGAGTCTCGGCGAACTGTCCGACCAGGTGGTCTCGCTGCGCGAGACGCTGTCCAACAAGCAGGCGCGAGGCGCCTTCGGCGAAGGCCGGCTGCAGGCCATCGTTGCCGACGGCCTGCCGCGCGACAGCTTCGCCTTCCAGCACACGCTGCCGAACGGGCGGCGCGCCGACTGCGCCATCTTCCTGCCGGGCGACCGGCGCCCGCTCTTGGTCGATTCCAAATTTCCGCTGGAGGCGGTGACAGCCTATCGCGAGGCGGCGAGCGGGGAGGCCCGCAAGCAGGCCGAGACCCGGGTGAAGCAGGATGTCGCCCGACATATCGGCGATATTGCCGAGCGCTATGTGGTGGCCGGCGACACACAGGATGTCGCGCTGATGTTCGTGCCGTCGGAATCGGTCTATGGGGAACTGCACGAGCACTTCGACGACGTGATCCAGCGCGCCTTCCGCGCCCGCGTCATCCTGGTCTCGCCGTCGCTGCTGATGCTGGCGATCCAGGTGGTGCAGGCTATCGTCAAGGACGCGCGGATGCGCGAGCAGGCGGACCTGATCCGCGCCGAGTGTGGTGCGCTGGTCGCCGACGTCGTCCGGCTGCGCGACCGGGTCGGCAATCTGCAGAAGCACTTCGGCCAGTTGGGCGACGATGTCGCGCAGGTGCTGATCTCTTCCGACAAGATCGCCCGGCGCGGCGCGCGCATCGAGCAGCTCGAGTTCGAGGGCGAACGGCCCGACCCGGCTGCGCCCGCCGACATGCTGCGCGGCGCGGCGGAATAGGGCTTCCCGCAATTATCGTCATCCCGGCTCTAGGCCATGCGAGCTTCGGCCGGGATGACGGCCCGGGTGGTGACACTGCGAAAACGATTGCCGCAGAGTTACATCGCTCCAATTCGCATCGACGGGCGCTTCTGATACAAGCAAGGTTTACCGTTGTTGCCGGGAAGCGTTACGCGTGCTCGACCGATTCGAACTTCTGCTCGCGCTTGCCAAAGAGCGCCATTTCGGCCGGGCGGCGGAGGCCTGCGGCGTCACCCAGCCCACCCTCTCCGCCGGCCTGAAGCAGCTCGAGGAAGTGCTCGGGGTGCGCCTCGTCGAGCGCGGCTCGCGTTTCATCGGCTTCACCCCGGAAGGCGAGCGGGCGCTGCAATGGGCGCGGCGCATCGTCGGCGATGCGCGGGCGATGCGCCAGGAGATCGCGGCGCTGCGCAAGGGATTGAGCGGGCATCTGCGCATCGCCGCGATTCCCACCGCTATGCCGATGCTGGTCGAATTGACCACGCCGTTCCGCAACAAGCACAACGACGTACGCTTCACGCTGACATCGGCGACCTCGAACGAGATCCTGCGGCTGATCGAGAATCTCGAGGTCGACGCCGGCGTCACCTATCTCGACAATGATCCGCTCGGCCGGGTGAAGGCGGTGCCGCTCTATCGCGAGGGCTACCGCTTCATCACCTCGGTGGACTCGCCGCTCGGCGACCGGCAATCGGTCACCTGGGAGCAGATCGCCGAAGTCCCGCTGTGCCTGCTCACCCCGGACATGCAGAATCGCCGCATCGTCGACGGCCAGCTCCGGAAGTCCGGCCATATCGCGGCGCCGATGCTGGAATCCAATTCCACCATCGCACTGCTCGCCCATGTGCGCACCGGCGACTGGGCGAGCGTGGTGCCGACAACTCTCGCCGACGTGTTCGCGTTCCCGAAGACGATCCGCTCCATCCCCATCGTCGAGCCCGAAGTGCTGCATGAGATCGGCCTCGTCGTGCTCGACCGCGAGCCGATGACGCCGATCGCCGCGGCGCTGGTGGCGGAAGCGAAGGCGATCGGCCCCGAACTGGCGCAGCGGCTCTAAAGCCAGCTACGGAACCACCGTCCCGATCGCTCGTTGTCCTCTCGGAATAGATGCCGGAGGTTTCACATGATTGGTTGGGCGCTTACTTTCCTGGTCATCGCGCTGATCGCCGCCGTGCTCGGCTTCGGCGGTATTGCCGGAACGGCGATCGAGATTGCGAAGATCATCTTCTTCGTCGCCATCATCCTGTTCGTGATCTCCGCGGTGATGGGCTTCATGCGGCGAGGGGCGCCATAGCGCTCCGCGCGCACCATCCGAACAAGAACGCCCCCGCGAAGGGGGCGTTTTTCTTTTCGGGAGCCATTTTTTTCCCGTCATGGCCGGTTGTGCCGGCCATCTCGGCCTCTGATGCGCCGTCCGGAATCGAGATCCCCGGCACAAGGCCGGGGATGACGTTCGTTTGGAATGCTCGTCGGTTTCAGGGCCGATCGACCGCCGACAATATGGCGCGGGTCGGCCGATCGGGACCGAAATCCTCGGCGGTGTCGATGGCGAGCATCTCGCCGAGCCGGCGCCGGGCGCGATTGACCCGGCTCTTGATGGTGCCCACCGCGCACTGGCAGATGTCCGCCGCCTCCTCATAGGAGAAGCCGGAAGCGCCGACCAGGATCAGGGCTTCACGCTGGTCCGGCGGCAGCCGGTCGAGCGCGGCGCGGAAATCCTCGAAATCGAGATGGGTGTTCTGGTCGGGGTGCGTGGTCAGCGTCGCGGCGAACGCTCCGTCCGAATCCGGCACCTCGCGGCGCCGCTTGCGGTATTCGGAACGGAAAAGATTGCGCAGGATGGTAAAGAGCCAGGCGGACAGGTTCGTCCCGGGCCGAAAGCTGCCAATATTGGCGAAGGCCCGCAGCAGCGTCTCCTGCACCAGATCGTCGGCGCGGTCGACACTGCCGCTCAGCGAAATTGCGAACGCGCGCAAATTCGGAATTGCCGCGATGATCTCGTCGCGCAGCGTCGGTTCGACTTGTCTCACCGTTCGGAACCCTCCTCGCGAGGGCGCGAGGCCGGCCGCTGTTCGCCGCCCCGGTCGGCTTGCCGATTGGCGTCGGGCCGATCGAGCTGCGCGAGCAGGTCCATGAAGCGATCCGGCACGCCCTGCCGAACCACATCGTCATACATAGCACGCAAATGCTGGCCGATCTTCGCCTGGACGTCACTTCCAAGGGTTGATGCGGCATTCCGGGAATGTCCCGATCCGGGCGCCGTCCGCCGCAGCACCGAAACCGTAGCCCCGACGTCGTTATCCGCGCCGGCTCCAGACTGCTCGTCTTCCATGCTTTTTCTTCCTGCCATTGAGCCTCCGAGCAAGCCGACGAGGGGGCGTCCCCGGCGCTAGGTGCGCAGAATAACAAGCCGGGTGTCGCAGGGTTCCGCGAAGTTGCAAAAAAATCCAAGCGATTTTCGCCACTCCGCGGGAACCCGATGCGAATGATGCGCGTTAGTTTGCGCTTTTTCGCACATGCTCCAGCGTGGGGGAGACACTTGTGAGCACATCCCAACTAGTCGCGCAGCACCTGCCGTTCCTGCGCCGTTATGCACGCGCCCTGAGCGGCACCCAGGCCGCGGGCGACGCCTACGTGACTGCCATGCTCGAGACGCTGATCGCCGATCCACAATCGCTCAGCCCCGATCTCGATCCCCGCGTCGGCCTCTATAAGTTACTGACCAGCCTGTGGAATTCGGTGTCTATCAATGGCGAGCCGGACCCGGGCCCGGCTCCGGCCAAGGCCGAGGAGCGCCTCGGACACATAACGCCGCTGGTGCGGCAGGCGTTCCTTCTGGTCTCGCTCGAGGGCTTCGACGAGGAAGACGCCGCGGAGATTCTGGACATCAACGTCGCCCGGCTGCGCAGCCTCGTCGAGGAAGCCGGACGCGAACTCGCCTCCGAGATCGCCACCGAAGTGCTGATCATCGAGGACGAGCCTTTCATCGCGCTCGATCTCGAAGGCCTGGTGGAAAGCCTCGGCCATCGCGTCACCGGCATCGCCCGCACCCACGCCGAGGCGGTCGCGCTGGCGCGGCGCAAGACGCCCGGCCTCGTCCTTGCGGATATCCAGCTCGCCGATGGCAGCTCCGGCCTCGACGCCGTCAATGAGTTGATCGAGCGGGTCGAAGTACCGGTGATCTTCATTACCGCCTATCCCGAGCGCTTCCTGACCGGGGTACGGCCGGAGCCCGCCTTCCTCATCGCCAAGCCGTTCCAGCCGGCCACAGTCGCCGCTGTCATCAGTCAGGCGCTGTTCTTCGAACGCAAGGCTCGTCCCCGGGAGCAGCGCGCCACAGCCTGAGCATTATGGACCCGTTTGTGAGCGGCATTGACGACGCCGCACGGCTGGTAACCGCAATCGGTTCGGTAGCGATCACCCTCGCGGTGTATCGCTTCATCCGCGCGCGTCCGGACCTCTCGGTGCGGACGAGATGGCTCGCCGCGCTGTTCGCGGCGCTGGTGCTCTCCGTCGGCCTCCTGTCGTTCCTCGCCAATCTGGACGGCAACGGTTACGTCCCTGGGCTGCAGACCGCCGTGCGCATCTGCGTCGCCGCGCTTACTTTGGTCAGCGCCGCCGCCGTTTGGATGAACCTCGGCACGCTGCTGCGGCTGCCCTCGCCGGGCTATGTGGCGAGCGAGCAGCGTCGCCTGGCGCTGGAGCTCGCCAGTGCGCTGCAGCGCTACGAGATGGCGTTGCGCGGTTCCAACGTCGCGATCTTCACCCAGGATCGCGACCTGCGTTACACCTCGGTCAGCAAGCCGCTGTTCGGCTTCCCCGTGGAGAAAGTGCTCGGCGCTACCGACGGCGAGTTGCTCGGCGCGGCACCATCGCAGTCCGCCGCCCAAATGAAGCGCGAGGCCATCAGCAGCAGCGAGCCGCGCAAGGGCGAGATCGAGGTGGCGGAGCCGGGCGGGCCGCGCTGGTACGATCTGCACATCGAATCGCTGCGCGACCTGACCGGCCGCACCGTCGGCCTCACCGGGGCCGCGGTCGACGTCACCGAACGCAAGGAGAATGAGCGGCATCTGCGCCTGCTGATGCGCGAGCTGACGCACCGCTCGAAGAACCTGCTCGCGGTCATCCAGGCCATGGCGCGGCAGACCGCGCGCCATGCCGGGACCACCGACGATTTCGTCGAGCAGTTCAGCGCCCGGCTCCAGGCACTCGCCCGCTCCCATGACCTGCTGGTGCAGGAGAGCTGGCACGGCGCCTCACTGAACGACATGGTGCGCTCGCAGCTCGGCCATCATCTCGACCGCGACAACAGCCAGGTCTCGGTGACCGGCCCGGACATATTGCTGCGTCCGGAGGCGGCGCAGAACCTCGGCCTCGCCTTGCACGAGCTCTCGACCAACGCTGCGAAATTCGGCGCGCTCTCGGTGCCGGGCGGCCATGTCGACATCATCTGGGCGCATCGGCCGGTCGAGAAGGGGGGCGGCATCCGCCTCGAATGGAAGGAGACCGGCGGCCCGCTGGTGGCGAAGCCCGAGGGCCGCGGCTTCGGCTCGCTGGTGATCGAGCGGAACCTGTCGCGCGCCCTCGATGGCGAAGTGAGCCTCGAATTCGCGCCTGCCGGCCTGATCTGCCGCGTCACCGTGCCCGAACAGCACCTCTCCGTCGGCCGCTAGAGCTTTTCTCGAAAGTCGGATGATTCCGTCCCTCGGCGTTGCAGCCGTGCTGCCATGAACTCGAGTACCGCAAAAGTTAAGTAGCGCAAAGTGAATGGCCTTTGTGGCGCTAACGCTGCGCAATGGCTTGATTTAATAGTACTTTCTCGTCGTGCTGTGGGCCCGTCCCGATTGTGAGGCACAGGTGCGGTGCGGAACCGCGCGCGGCAAACCGCGTTGTTACCGGTGCGCCCGGGTACGACCGGCGCCATTGGCCAGCTCGCGGATCTGCGGCGGTGCGTGTGTTTGCGCTGCGCTTTGTAGTGCGTGCCGTGGGCATGAGCGAACCTCGACGAGGGTACGACCATGCTTCGCTTTCCCAGCACGCGCTTCGCCTCCGGCGTCCTCACCGGTCTCGTCATCGCCTTGCCGCTCGCGCTCTCGGGGAGTTGGGTCGGCGCGATTGCGGCTTCGCGGCTTGCCGGCGCCGAGATGGGTGCCCCGGCGCCGGCCGCGGCCGACGCCTCATCGGCCAGCATGGTGAACCGCTCCGCGAAGGCCTCCCGCCTCCCGCTTCCGGCGCCGTCCGGAGGGTATTTGCCGGCGGCCGTACGCTCGGCCTCCGATACGGCGACGTCGGTGGTGAGCAAAGGTGCGAAGCAAAGGATCAAGCCGCGTATCAATGGCCCAACCCCGCGCGGTTGCCTCTCCGCTATTGGTGGATTGAATTCGAACACTGCCACGGAAGAGATGACGGTATGCGTTGCCGACATTTCGACGATCAACTGATTTCCGTGCAGGATTAACTTTTACTTACATTTGTCGATTGTCGCTATTTTCGGCAGACTTCCGTAGCGGTAATTTATTCCTTCCTAGGCCACGTTGGAATATATACTCGGGAACCAAATCTTCCATCTGGCGATTGTCAGAACAGGCGGCGGCCCCATGGCCGCGAACCTGGCGAAATTCGACTGGGAGATTTGAGATGACGAACAAGCTGGCTACCCTCACTGCCCTTGCCGCCCTGGCTCTCAGCCCTGCCGTAGCGCTGGCTCAGAGCCCGACGGCGCCCGAGACCACGCCTCCGGCCGCGACCGAACCGACGACCCCTCCTGCAGCTCCGGCACCGGCCGAGAAGATGCCGACGCCTCCGGCGACCACAACCGTGGCGCCGACCACGCCGAAATTCGTTGAGTCCCAGGCCAGCGGCCAGATGCTGAGCTCCGACCTGGTCGGCACCGATGTCGTGACGTCGAACGACGAGAAGCTCGGCGACATCAGCGACATCCTGTTCGAGAAGGACGGCAAGGCCGTCGCCGCGATCATCGATGTTGGCGGCTTCCTCGGCATCGGCGCCAAGCCGGTTGCGGTGTCCTTCGATTCGCTGACCATGGCGCCGACCGACAGCGGTCAGAAGATCGTCGTCGCCATGAGCAAGGACGATCTGAACAATGCACCGCAGTTCAAGACGCTGGACGAGACCCGCGCGGCGAGCAACACGCCCTCGCAGTAATGCCGCTTCAGCTGATGTTCATGCTCATGCCCGGCTTCGGCCGGGCATTTTTTCATCACGCCGCGCCGGCTCGGTCTTTCTTCAGCACCTGCCAGTCTTTCTCCAGGACCTGCCGACTAACCTTTGCCGACAACTCGTGCCGGCCAGCTTTTGCGCCCAGCGTTTGCCGGCGAACCCATGCCGACCTCATGTCGGACATGCGCCTCCGATTTCCACATCCGGCGCTCTCCCGCGGCGCACGATGACGCGGGCGGCCCGATCGGATAAAGCGGAGGGCTCACTAGCCAGGCCGCCCCATGAACGAGATCCGCCGTCGCCGTCGCTCCGAATTTCCCTTCAAGGATCTGTTCGACATCGAGGCCATGCGCGGTGAGCTCGCCGCCCTCGCCATTTCGACGCTCGCCAACGCCAAGGCGAGCCGCGAGACCGAGCTGCGTGCCGCCGTCGCCAAGCGGCTGAAGCGGGCCTATGCCGAGGGCCAGGCGACCGCCGAACTCTGGCTAATGCAGGACGGCTCCGGCCGCCGCTGCGCCGAGCGGCTCTCCCGCCTGCAGGATGAGATCATCCGCCTCGTCTATGAGCTGGTGGTGCGCTTCCTCTACCCGTCCGATAACCCGTCTACCTCCGAGCGCATGGCGATCGTCGCGGTCGGCGGCTATGGGCGCGGGCTGATGGCGCCGGGCTCCGACACCGACATATTGTTCCTGCTGCCCTACAAGCAGACTGCCTGGGGCGAGAGCGTCGCCGAGGCGATGCTCTATGTGCTGTGGGACATGGGGCTGAAGGTCGGCCACGCCACGCGGTCGGTCGACGAGTGCATCCGCCAGGCACGCGGCGACATGACCATCCGCACCGGTCTTCTGGAAGCGCGCTTCCTTCTCGGCGAGCAGGCGCTCTTCGACGAGTTGGCCCGCCGCTTCGACCGCGATGTGGTGGAGGGCACCGCGGTGGAGTTCGTCGCCGCCAAGCTCGCCGAGCGCGAGGAGCGGCTGAAGCGCGCAGGACAGTCGCGCTATCTCGTCGAACCGAACGTCAAGGACGGCAAGGGCGGCCTGCGCGACCTGCACACGCTGTTCTGGATCGCGAAATATGTCTA
The DNA here is from genome assembly GCA_029266425.1 of Xanthobacteraceae bacterium. Taxonomy (GTDB): domain Bacteria; phylum Pseudomonadota; class Alphaproteobacteria; order Rhizobiales; family Xanthobacteraceae; genus Ancylobacter. Next base: position 11,660 of record JAQSWY010000006.1, on the reverse strand, counting down.
TCGCGTCCACGAGACGAAGGAACTCGTCGCCAAGGGCGTGTTCACCGCGGCAGAGGCCGCGATCTTCCGCCGCTGCGAGGACTTCCTCTGGTCGGTGCGCTGCCATCTGCACTTCCTCGCCGGCAAGCCGGAGGAGCGGCTTTCCTTCGATTTGCAGCGCGAGATGGCCGAGCGCCTCGGCTATACGGAGCATCCCGGCCTGAAGGACGTGGAACGCTTCATGAAGCACTATTTCCTCGTCGCGAAGGATGTCGGCGACCTTACCGCCATCGTCTCCGCGGCGCTGGAAGAGCGCCATGACAAGCCGGTGCCGCGGCTGAACCGGATGATCGCGCGGCTGAAGCGCTCGCCGCGCCGCCCGCTGAAGGAGACGACCGACTTCATCATCGACAATGACCGGATCAATGTCGCCGATGCCAGCGCCTTCGGACGCGACCCGATCAATCTGATCCGCATCTTCCACCTCGCCGACAAGCACGGACTCGCCTTCCACCCGGAGGCAATGCGCCTCGCCACCCGCTCGCTCAAGCTGATCGACCAGCGGGTGCGCGAGGACGCCGAGGCCAACCGGCTGTTCCTCGACATTCTCTGCTCCAAGCGCGAGCCGGAGATCGTGCTGCGGCGCATGAACGAGACCGGCGTGCTCGGCCGCTTCGTACCGGATTTCGGCCGCGTCGTCGCGATGATGCAGTTCAACATGTACCATTCGTACACGGTGGACGAGCATCTGATCCGCTCGATCGGCGTGTTGTCCGAGATCGAGCGCGGCGACCGGCCGGAACATGGCATCGCCAATGAGCTGATGGCGCAGATCAAGAACCGCCAATTGCTCTATGTCGCGACCTTCCTGCACGACATCGCCAAGGGGCGGCCCGAAGACCACTCGACCGCCGGCGCCAAGGTGGCGCGCCGCCTCGGGCCGCGCTTCGGCCTCAATACCGCCGACACCGACACCGTGGCCTGGCTGATCGAACAGCATCTGACTATGTCGACCATTGCCCAGTCACGCGACCTGTCGGACCGCAAGACGATCGAGAATTTCGGCGCGGTGGTGCAGAGCCTCGAGCGCATGAAGCTCTTGCTGATCCTCACCACGGCGGATATCCGCGCGGTCGGCCCCGGAGTGTGGAACAACTGGAAATCGCAGCTGCTGCGCACGCTCTATTACGAGACCGAGCCGGTGGTCACCGGCGGCTTCTCGGAGAGCGACCGCGCCCGCCGCGTCGCCCGGGCGCAGGCCGAATTCCGCGCCGCGGTGCCGGACTGGAGCGCGGAGGCCGTCGAGCGCTACATGGCGCGGCACTACGCGCCCTATTGGCTGCGCGCCGATCTCGACCACAAGCTCGCCCATGCCCGCTTCGTCACCGAGGCGGAGGCCGCCGGGCGCGCGCTCGACACCACCACCAGGATCGACGCCGAGCGCGGCATCACCGAGCTCACCGTGCTGGCGCCGGATCATCCCAAGCTCCTGGCGGTCATCGCCGGAGCCTGTGCGGCGGCGGGGGCCAACATCGTCGATGCGCAGATCAGCACCACGACCGACGGGCGTGCGCTCGACACCATCGCGCTGACCCGCGCCTTCGAGCAGGATTCCGACGAGATCCGCCGCGCCGAGCGCATCTCGGCCTCGATCGGGAAATCGCTCTCCGGCGAGATCAAGCTGCCCGAGGTGGTGGCGAGAAAGATGCCGAAGCGCCCGCGCGCCTTCACCGTCGAGCCGGACGTGACGCTGAACAATTCCTGGTCCAACCGGCACACAGTGGTGGAAGTGTCCGGGCTCGACCGGCCGGGCCTGCTCTACGGGCTGACCCAGACGCTGTCGCGGCTCAATCTCAACATCGCCTCGGCGCATGTCGCGACTTTCGGCGAGCGGGCGGTCGACGTGTTCTACGTCACCGACCTGATGGGGGCGAAGATCATCGGCGCGGCCCGCCACTCCGCCATCCGCCGCGCTCTGCTGCAGGTGCTGGACGCCGACGACGAGACCGAAGCCACCAACGCTCAGGCAAGTTGAGGCGGTTGCCCGGGCAATTACCTCTCCCCGTCGGGGAGAGGTGGCCCGCGAAGCGGGTCGGTGAGGGGACTACCACCGCAGAGCCGCCAAGCCCCCTCACCCCAACCCTCTCCCCAATGGAGAGAGGGGGTGACCCCGATCCTCGCCCGCCTGACGCAGGGTCCGCAAAATCCCGCCATTAACCCGCCCTTTAAACGGTCCGATTTAGGGTTCGTTTACCGCCGGTGGCGTGAGGGAAGCGGGACAGATGGGACGGCGCAAGGGCGAGGGTCGGCGCGAGCCGGTATTGAGCGCGCCCGGCGCAATCGTCGATCTGCGGCTCGGTCCGGACGACCGGCCGGCGGTGATCCGCGGCCCAGATACGAGATCCTCGCCGCGGGCGCCCCGTGACAGCGAACCCAGGACCGAGGCCATTCCCGCCCGCGCCACCTCCACCCGCCGAGACCGCCCGCGCGAGCGCACCCACACCGCGCCGCGTCGCAAGCGGGGCTGGCGCCGGCTGTTCTATTGGAGCTTCGTGCTCGGCCTGTGGGCGGTGATCGGCCTCGCCGGGCTCGTCGCCTATGAGGCGAGCCAGCTGCCGCCGATCCAGAACCTTGCCATTCCCGAGCGCCCGCCGACCGTCATCATCCAGGGTCAGGACGGCAAGACCATCGCCACACGCGGCGACATGCGCGGTACCGCTGTGCCGCTGCGCGCGCTGCCGCCCTATCTGCCGCAGGCCTTCATCGCCATCGAGGACCGACGCTTCTACAGCCATTTCGGCATCGACGTGCTGGGCCTCGCCCGCGCCGTCGTGGTGAACCTCACCTCCGGCCGGCTGCGCGAGGGCGGCTCGACGCTGACCCAGCAGCTCGCCAAGAACCTGTTCCTGACCCAGGAGCGCACCCTGTCCCGCAAGATCCAGGAAGTGATCCTGGCGCTGTGGCTTGAGGCCAAATACTCGAAGAACGAGATCGTCGAGCTCTATGTGAACCGGGTCTATTTCGGCGCCGGCGCCTATGGCGTCGAGGCGGCGGCGCAGCGCTATTTCGGCAAGTCGGCGCGGCAGGTGACGCTGTCGGAGGCCGCCATGCTGGCCGGCCTCGTCAAATCGCCCTCGGCGTTGGCCCCGACCCGCAATCTCAAGGGTGCGCAGGAGCGCGCCGAGTTGGTGATAGCCGCCATGCAGGATGCCGGCTTCATCACCTCCGCCATGGCGGCGACGGCAACCGCCCGCCCGGCCGTGCTCTCGAAGAACCAGGGCCAGGAGAGCGCCGCCTATGCCGCCGACTGGATCATGGAGCAGCTCGAGCCGCTGATCGGCACCATCGATCACGACGTCATCGTGCAGACCAGCCTCGACAGCACCCTCCAGTCAACCGCCGAGAAGGCGCTCACCGACGCGCTCAACCGCAACGGCGCGCGCTACGGCGTCGAGCAGGGCGCCATCGTGCTGATGGACACCGACGGCGCGGTCAAGGCCCTGGTCGGCGGCAAATCCTATGAGGACAGCCAGTACAATCGCGCGGTGAGCGCCCGGCGCCAGCCCGGTTCTTCCTTCAAGCCGTTCGTCTACCTGACCGCGCTGGAGCGCGGCCTGACGCCGGACAGCGTGCGCGAGGACGCGCCGATCAAGCTGAAGGGCTGGAAGCCGGAGAATTTCTCCCATGATTATCGCGGCCCGGTGACGCTGACGACGGCATTGTCGCTCTCGCTGAACACCGTGGCGGTGCGCCTCGCGCTCGAGGTCGGCCCGGCCGAGGTGGCGAAGACGGCGAAGCGACTCGGCATCACCTCCAAGCTCGAGCCCAATCCCTCCATCGCGCTCGGCACCTCGGAAGTGTCTCCGCTGGAGATGGCGGCGGCCTATGCGCCCTTCGCCAATGGCGGTATCGGGGTCACGCCGCACGTGATCGACCGGGTGCGCGATGCCAAGGGCAAGATCCTCTATTCCTATGCCGGGCAGAACCGCGGGCAGGTGATGGCGCCGCCCCACGTCGCCATGATGAACCGCATGCTGCGCGAGACATTGGTGACCGGCACCGCCCGCCGCGCCGAACTGCCGGGCTGGCCGGCCGCCGGCAAGACCGGCACCAGCCAGGATTATCGCGACGCCTGGTTCGTCGGCTACACGTCCCGCTATATCGCCACCGTCTGGCTCGGCAATGACGATTCCTCGCCGACCAAGAAAGCGTCCGGTTCCGGCCTGCCGGTAGAGATCTGGAGCCGGCTGATGCGCACCGCCCATGACGGCGTGCCGGTCGCCGCGCTGCCCGGCGGCGACTACATTCAGGACTACGCAACGCCGCCGTCCGGCGACGTGCCTGAGGAGCCGGTGGTGACCGGGGGCCCGACCTATTATCCGCGCCCGCCGGGCGATATGGGCGCTCCCGCGCCGTCTCGTGCCCCTGGGCTCGACAATTGGCTGCTCGACAAGCTGTTCGGCGGCAACGGCTGATATCCCTGCTTCCCTCTGGGCGGCATCCCGGACGGCTGCAGGCCGATCCGGGATCTTGGGAAGGTGATGCGCGGGACTTCACGCGATCCCGGCTCGCCGCTGGCGCGGCGTCCGGGATGACACCTGTGGGGGTCGGAGGCTAATCCTCCTCTACCCCGTACCGGTGCAGTTCCGGCCCATGCACCTTCAGCCAGCGCTCGGCACGTTCGCGATTGGGATAGAGGGCGTCGACCGCCTTCCAGAAGCGCGATCCATGATTCATCTCGCGCCGGTGCGCGATCTCATGCGCCGCGAGATAGTCGAGCACAAAAGGGGGCGCAAAGATCAGCCGCCAGGAGTAGGACAGCGCTCCACTGGCCGAGCAGGACCCCCAGCGGCTCGCCGTGTCACGCAAGGTGATACGCGCGATGCTGACGCGGAGGGCGCTCGCATGACGGCGCGAAGCCTCGGTGAGGTCACGCCGCGCCTCCCGCTTCAGGAAATCGTGCACGCGCCTCGCAAAATGCGCGCGCTCGCCGGCGACGCAGAGCAGCGGGCCGGTGGCCGATGCTTCAAGCCAGACCGTACCGCGGGCATTCGGCCGATGCACCAGCCGGTGCACGTCGCCGCGCAGCGGTATCCTGGCCCCGGGCTCGAACGGTATCGCCTTGGGAAGCCGGGCGAGGCGGACGGTGATCCAGTCGCGGTAGCGCTCGGCGAAGGCGAAGGCCTCCCGCGCCGAGCCGCGCGGCGGCATGGTGAGCACGACATCGCGCTCGGCGGTACGCACGCGCAGCGTGTAGCGCCGCGCACGCGGGTTGCGGCGCAGGCTTATTGGTATGTCCTCACCATCGACCCGCAGCATGAATTGCTCGGGCTCCGGCGGGGCGGGGCGAGTGGCACGGAACAGCATGGGACGACTCGGCAAGACGAACCGGACCAGTGTGGCACCGAATGATGACCGCCGCGCGGCTTTATCCGCCGAAGGTCTTATCACACCGCCATCCCCGGTCTGTTCGTACCGGAGATGGCGTAGTTCTTAAGCCGGCTTCACGCCGTCCCATGTTCCTTGATCTTCACCGCCGACTTGTTCTTCAGCGCCGCCTGGGCGGCGGCGAGGCGGGCGATCGGCACGCGGAAGGGCGAGCAGGAGACGTAATCCAGCCCGACCTCTTCGCAGAACTCCACCGAGGCCGGATCGCCGCCATGCTCGCCGCAAATGCCGAGCTTGATGTCCGGGCGCACCTTGCGGCCGCGCTCGGTGGCGATCTTCACCAGTTCGCCGACCCCGTCGGTATCGATCGAGACGAACGGATCGGCCTCGAGGATGCCCTTCTGCACATAGGTGCCGAGGAAGGTGCCGGCGTCGTCGCGCGAGATGCCGAAGGTGGTCTGGGTGAGATCGTTGGTGCCGTAGGAGAAGAACTCCGCGGTCTCGGCGATCTCGTCGGCCTTGAGCGCCGCACGCGGCAATTCGATCATGGTGCCGACCTGATAGGCGAGCTTCGCCCCGGTCTCCGCCTCGACCTTCTTCGCGGTGGCGTCGATCACCTCCTTGACGATGTCGAACTCGCGCTTGCCGGTAATGAGCGGCACCATGACCTCGGGCACCACCTGCTTGCCGATGAGCTTTTCGGCTTCGACCGCCGCCTCGAAGATGGCGCGGGCCTGCATTTCCGCGATCTCGGGGAAGGCGATGGCGAGCCGGCAACCGCGGAAGCCGAGCATCGGGTTGAATTCCTCGAACTCCTTCTTGCGCGCGGTGAGCTTGGCGACGCTCACGCCCAGCGCCTCCGCCACCTCGGCGATCTCCGCCTCGGTATGCGGCAGAAACTCGTGCAGCGGCGGATCGAGCAGGCGGATAGTGACGGGCAGGCCGTCCATGATCTCGAATAGCTCGACGAAATCCTGCCGCTGGAACGGCAGCAGCTTGGCGAGAGCGGCGCGGCGGCCCTTCTCGTCGTCGGCGAGGATCATCTCGCGCACCGAGCGGATGCGGCCGGCATCGAAGAACATGTGCTCGGTACGGGAGAGGCCGATGCCCTCGGCGCCGAATTCCTTGGCCGTGCGGGCGTCGAGCGGGGTCTCCGCATTGGCGCGCACCTTGAGGCGGCGCACCGCGTCGGCCCAGCCCATCAGCGTGCCGAACTCGCCGGAGAGTTCCGGCTGCAGCATGCCCACCGCGCCGGCCATCACCTGGCCGGTGCCGCCGTCGAGCGTGAGGATGTCGCCCTTCTTCAACGTCACGCCGCCGGAGGTGATGGTGCCGGCGGCATAGTCGACCCGGATCGCGCCGGCGCCGCACACGCAGGGCTTGCCCATGCCGCGCGCGACCACTGCGGCGTGCGACGTCATGCCGCCACGCGTGGTCAGGATGCCCTCGGCCGCATGCATGCCGTGAATGTCCTCGGGCGAGGTCTCGATGCGCACCAGGATCACCTTGCGGCCCTGCGCCTTCAGCCGCTCGGCCTCGTCGGCCGAGAACACGATCTCACCCGACGCGGCGCCGGGGGAGGCCGGCAGGCCGCCGCCGATCACCTTGCGCTCGGCCTTGGGGTCGAGCATCGGGTGCAGCAACTGGTCGAGCGAGGCGGGTTCGACCCGCGAGATCGCCTCTTCCCTGCTGATCACGCCGGCCTCGGCCAGTTCCACCGCGATGCGCAGCGCGGCCTTTGCGGTGCGCTTGCCGGAGCGGGTCTGCAGCATCCACAATTTGCCGCGCTCGACGGTGAATTCGAGGTCCTGCATGTCGCGGTAGTGCTGCTCCAGCACCCCGGCGACGCGGGTGAACTCGGCGAACACCTCGGGAAGCGCGGTCTCCATGGACGGTTTGTCGGAGCCGGCGGCCTTGCGGGCGGTCTCGGTGATGTTCTGCGGCGTGCGGATACCGGCGACCACATCCTCGCCCTGGGCGTTGATCAGGAACTCGCCATAGAGCGCGTTCTCGCCGGTCGACGGGTTGCGGGTGAAGGCGACGCCGGTAGCGGACGTGTCGCCCATATTGCCGAACACCATGGCCTGCACGTTCACCGCGGTGCCCCAGCTCTCGGGGATCGAGTGCAGGCGGCGATAGACGATGGCGCGCTGGTTCATCCAGGAACCGAATACCGCGCCGATGGCGCCCCAGAGCTGGTCGTGGGGGTCCTGCGGGAACGGCGTGCCGAGCTCGTGCTGGACCAGCGCCTTGTAGCGCTTCACGATTTCCTTCCAGTCGTCGGCAGAAAGATCGGTATCGAGGGTGTAGCCATTGTCGGCCTTGAAGCCGTCCAGCACCTCCTCGAAATGATGGTGCGGGAAATCGAGCACCACATTCGAGTACATCTGGATGAAGCGGCGATAGCTGTCATAGGCGAAACGAGCATCGCCGGCGCCGGCCGCCACCGCCTCGACGGTCTCGTCATTGAGGCCGAGGTTCAGCACCGTATCCATCATGCCGGGCATGGAGGCGCGGGCGCCGGAGCGGACCGAGACTAGGAGCGGGTTCGCAGCATCGCCGAAGGTGCGCCCGGTGAGCCCGCCGACAGCGGCGAGAGCGTTCGCGACCTGCGTCTTCAATTCGTCCGGATAGGCATTGCCGTGCGCGTAATACCAGGTGCAGACCTCAGTCGAGATGGTAAAGCCGGGCGGCACAGGCAGGCCGAGATTGGACATTTCCGCGAGGTTGGCACCCTTGCCGCCCAGGAGGTCGCGCATGCCTGCCGCACCTTCTGCGGTGCCGTCGCCGAAGGTGTAGACCCATTTCGTCATGTGGTGGTTGCCCCGTTGGCGCATGGCCGAGGCCATTGCGCGGCGTGGAATGGAAATTCCGGAAACGACGATAAATATCGTCGTATCAAGGCTATGGTGCCTATCCGGACAATCCGCCCGGACAGCTTTTCCACAATACGGTCTAACCGGTCGCGCGTCCCGGTTCAATTCAATCCTTCGCAGTGCAGCGAAACAGAAGAGCGCACCGGAACGTGAGCAGGCGGCAGATTGTCGCGGAAGCGCCGTTACGGCACCTTCACGATCGGCCGGGAGCCGGTGAAGACGATTCGGGGATTGTTTGCATGTCAATGGAAACGACTTTAGGGAGCTGGACGCCACGCGTTCTCAGCCTGCTACGCATCATGTCGGCGCTGCTCTTATTGCAGCACGGCACCATGAAGGTCCTCGGTTTCCCGCCGGGGCGGCACATCGGGATCGACTTCTCATCGCTCAGCGGGCTATCCGGCCTGATCGAACTGGTCGGCGGTATCCTGCTGCTGATCGGCCTGTTTTCCCGGCCGGTCGCCTTCATCCTCTCGGGCTTCACGGCGGTTGCCTATTTCATGGTGCACGCGCCGCAAAACTTCTTCCCAATCGTCAATCAAGGCGAGCTGGCGGTGCTGTACTGCTTTGTCTTCTTCTATCTGTTCTTCGCGGGTCCCGGGCCCTGGAGCCTCGATGCGATGCTGAAGAAGGACTGATCGCCACGGCGCGATGGGCAGGCGTCAGAACTTGCCCATCAGCCCGACGACGCCAATGAAGATGAGGTAGACGGCCACGATCATGTTCAAGAGGCGCGGCATCACGAGGATCAGTATGCCGGCGACCAGGGCGACGATCGGCTGAAGGGTGATGACGTCGATCTGCATGGGAACGGGCTCCGCAGGATGGCGTGCGGAGAACGGCCGGAGGTAGGGGAAGGTTCCCAACCTTAATTTACCACCTCATCCGAGCCTCGAAGATGCTCGCGCAGATGGGGCCGTCCTGTCTCAGCATCCTTCGAGGCCGCGTGCGGCACCTCAGGATGAGGTCGTTCCCTAGGCGCTACCCTTCGATCCGGTCGAAATCCGCGATCGCCCGGGTCGCGGAGCGGATGTCGGCGAGCAGGCGCAGCCGATTGGCCCGCAGCGCGGCATCGGGCGCGTTCACCGTGACCTTCTCGAAGAAGGCATCGACCGGCGCGCGCAGCGTGGCGATGAGGCTCATTGCGCCCTCGAAATCCTCGCGGGCGAGCGCGTCGTCGATGCGCGGTGTGGCGGCGGCGATGGCTTCCTCGAGGGCGCGTTCCTCTGGCGCCTCGAGCAGTGCGGCATCGACGCTGCCCGTGTACGAGACGCCGTCCTTCTTCTCCTCGATGCGCAGAATGTTCGCCGCGCGCTTGTAGCCGGTGAGGAGGTTCCTGCCGTCATCGGTGCCGAGGAAGCGGCCGAGCGCTTCGACGCGGCGGACGATGAGCAGCAGATCGTCCTGGCCTTCGAGCGCGAAGACGGCATCGACGAGGTCGTGCCGAGCACCCTGCTCGCGAAGATGAACCTTCAGGCGGTCGGCGAAGAAAGTGAGGAGTTCCAGTACAAGTTTCGGTTCCCGCTCGCTAACCCACGACTCTCGCGTACTTTCGAACTCATCGGCGAGACGCTGGTGGTACAGCCATAACCCTTCGGCCTCCGCGCCTCTTTGAATCCCCATCGCAAAGGGAAGAGATCGCGCAACTTCGAATTCGCTCTTTAGCTTCGCCTCATTCTCGCGCATCTCTACAAGAGTGCGTTCCGCCAAGAGCCTCAAAATCACTCTAGTTGAACTCAGGGTGCTAACGCCGAGCTTCAGCCGCACCCCGTTCTCCAGCACGATACGTACCACCCCCAGCGCCGCGCGGCGCAACGCATACGGGTCCTTGCTCCCCGTAGGCTTCTCGTCGATGGCCCAGAAGCCGACCAGCGTATCGATCTTGTCGGCCAGCGCGACGGCCACCGAAACCGGTGCGGTCGGCACGCGGTCGCTCGGCCCCTGCGGCTTGTAGTGCTCCTCGCTCGCCGCGGCGATCTCTTCCGGCAGGCCTTCCAACCGGGCGTAATACTTCCCCATCAAGCCCTGCACCTCGGGGAACTCGCCCACCACCTCGGTCAGCAGGTCCGCCTTGGCGAGGCGGGCGGCCTTTTCGGCCAAGTCCGGATCGGCGCCAACGACGGGTGCCAATTCGCGGGCCAGCTTCGCAATGCGCCCGATCCGCTCCGCCTGCGAGCCCAGCTTCTCGTGGAAGGTGATGTTCTCGAACTTGCCCAGCCGGCTTTCCAGCGTCGCCTTCCGATCGGTGTCCCAGAAGAACTTTGCGTCGGACAGGCGGGCGCGGATCACCCGGCCATTGCCGGCGACGATCGCCGCTCCCCCGTCCGTCGCGACGAGGTTCGACACCAGCACGAACTTGTTCGCCAGCCGGCCGGTCCTGGGGTCCTTCAAGACAAAGCATTTCTGGTTGGCCCGGATGGTGGCGCGGATCACCTCGTCGGGGATGTCGAGGAAGGCCTCCTCGAACTCGCCCATCAGCACCACCGGCCATTCGACGAGGCCGGCGATCTCCTCCAGCAGGCCCGGATCCTCGACCAGTTCCAGCCCCTGCGCCAAGGCGAGGTCCTTGGCGTCGTTGAGGATGATGTCCTTGCGGCGCTCGCGGTCGACGACGACATGGGCCGCTTCCAGCTTCACCATCCAGTCGTCGAGCCGGCGAACCTTGATGTCGCCTTCGCTGAGGAAACGATGGCCGCGCGTGAGGTCGCCGGACTTCAGCCCGTCGATCTCGAACTGCACCACCTCCGGCTCCTCGGTCTCCGGGCCGAAGGTGCAGAGGATGGATTGCAGCGGCCGCACCCAGCGCAAGGTTCCGGAACCCCAGCGCATGGATTTTGGCCACGGGAAGGTGCGCACGATCTCGGGCACGATGTCGGCGATCACCGCCGGCGTCGGTCGGCCGTGCTTGTGGATGCGGGCGACATAGAACTCGCCCTTCTTCGGATCGCTCTCGATCGTCGCCTCGTCGATCGAGGCCAGCCCCGCCGCCTTGAGGAAGCCCTGGATCGCCGCCTCGGGCGCGCCGACACGCGGGCCCTTGCGCTCCTCATGGGTGTCCGGCTGGCCCGCAGGCAGGCCGTGCACCGCGAGCGCGAGCCGGCGCGGCGTCACGAAGGCCTTGGCGCCCTCATAGATGAGGCCGCGCTCGACCAGCGCATCGGTCACCAGCTTCTTCAGATTGTCCGCCGCGGTGGCCTGCATGCGCGCGGGGATTTCCTCGCAGAACAGTTCAAGCAGGAGATCAGGCATTGAGCGGCCACCATGTCGGCACCCGACAGGGTTGCCGGGAAGGTCGGGGCGAAATTGCCCAGCTTCGCCGCGCCGTCAAGGCCGGCGAGGACGCCAGGCGGGTTTGATTGGACGGCGATGCACGTTTAGCGCGATAATCCGACCTGCACGACTTGCCTGCACGACTTG
>JAQSWY010000207.1 GCA_029266425.1 Xanthobacteraceae bacterium | reverse complement strand
CTCCTCGGCCTTCGAGGCGCAGGAGATCGCGCAGCTGCGCACCGAAATCCGCCGCGAGCGCGACCGCATCGCGCTGCTGCATGCCGAATGGGCGCGCCGCACCGCGCCGGACCGCATCCAGGCGCTGGCCGAGAAGCATCTCGACATGCAGCCGCTCGATGTCGCCCATATGGACCGTCTCGCCAGCCTGCCGTCCAAGCTCGAGAAGGACGGCGACGCCCTCGGCGGCATGATCGAGGCGCTGGTCGACGGGCCGTCGACCGATCCGATGCCGCCCGCGGCCAAGGCCGTGCCCAAGCTGACCAAGCCCGTGCCGGCCGGACGCCTGCCGGACGACGCGCCGCTGCCGGAGGAGCCGGTCTCCGGCGAGGCGCTCTCGCTTTCGGCCATGCCGGCCGCCGGCAACATGGCGCCGCCGCGCCCAAGTCCGAGCATGGCCGGCCCGCAGGGTGTCGTCGGCGCGCCGCTCGACCCGGTGGCCGGACAGCCGCTGCTGCCGCCCGGGTCGGTCGGCCGTCAGGAGAGAAGCCGATGATCGCCCCCGCCGCCCTTCTCGCCCGCCTTCAGGCCCGGTCGCGCGAAGCGCTGGCCGCACTGCCACAATGGCTGCTGCGCCTGCCGCTCCTGCTGGCACGGATGCTGTTCGGCGTCGTCCGCTCCGCCTTCGGGCGCGGGCGGCCGGAGCCGCACGCCGTGGCGCGGGCGCGCATCCTCCTGTGCATGCTGGTCTTCGCCGGCGTCTACATCGCCATCGCCGGCCGCCTCGCCATGTTCGCCTCGGCCCCCGACGGCGCGCTGGCGCGGCGCGGCCTGGGAACGGATGCCGTGGCCTCCGCCCGGCCGGACATCCTCGACCGCAACGGGCTGGTGCTCGCCACCGACGTGAAGTCGGCCTCGCTGTTCGGTGAGCCCAACCGCATCATCGACGTCGACGAGGCGGTCGAGGCGCTCACCGCCGTGCTGCCGGACCTCGACGGCAACGAGCTGCGCCAGCGGCTCTCCACCAAGCGCGGCTTCATCTGGCTCAAGCGCGACATCACTCCGCAGCAGCAGCGCGAGATCCATAATCTCGGCCTGCCGGGCATCGGCTTCATGACCGAGAACCGCCGCGTCTACCCCGGCGGCACGCTCGGCGCCCATGTCATGGGCTCGACCAACATCGACAATCAGGGCATCGCCGGCATCGAGAAATGGGTCGATACCGGCGGCCTCGCCGACCTGCACCTCGCCGGATTCGCCTCCGACCGCCAGCAGGAGCCGATCGAGCTGGCGCTCGATCTGCGCGTCCAGCATGTGCTGCGCGACGAGCTGTCCACCGCCAAGGAGAAGTTCAAGGCCATTGCCGCCGCCGGCACCGTCGTCGATGTGCGCACCGGCGAGATCGTCGCCATGGTGTCGCTGCCGGACTTCGACGCCAACGACCCGGCGAAGTCGCTCGACCCGAAGAACCTCAACCGCCTGACCACCGGCGTGTTCGAGATGGGCTCGACCTTCAAGGCGCTGACCTTCGCCATGGCGCTCGACAGCGGCCGCTTCAACATCAACTCGACGCTGGATGCGCGCGGCGCGTTGCAGTTCGGCCGCTTCCGCATCCATGACTACCACGCCGAGAACCGCGTGCTGACGCTGCCGGAGGTCTTCCTCTATTCCTCCAATATCGGCACGGCGAAGATGGCGCTGGCGCTCGGCGTCGACGCGCACAAGGCGTTCCTCTCCAAGGCGGGCCAGCTCGACCGTCTCCGCACCGAGCTGCCGGAGAGTGCGGCGCCCATCGTTCCCAAGCGCTGGGGCGAGCTCAACACCGCCACCATCGCCTTCGGCCACGGTCTCGCCGTCGCGCCGCTCCAGGCGGTCATGGCGGTGAACGCGCTGGTCAATGGCGGCTATCTCATCCCGCCGACTTTCCTCAAGCGCACGCCCGAGGAGGCGCAGGCGCTGGCCAAGCCGATCATCAAGCCCGAGACCAGCGCCAAGATGCGCTATCTCCTGCGGCTCAACGCCGAGAAGACCAAGCTGCTCACCACCTTCACCGGCATCTTCCCGATGGATAACCCGCAATATCTCGTGCTGGTGATCCTCGACGAGCCGCAGGCGGTCGAGGGCACTTATGGTTACGCCACCGCCGGCTGGAACGCTGCGCCGACGACGGGCAAGATCATCTCCCGCATCGGGCCGATGCTCGGCATCATGCCGCGCACCGACCTGCCGTCGCCGGAAAGCCTGCTCGCCAACACCACGCTGGCGCGGGCACCATGAGCACAGGACTACGAGCGCAAAGCCGATTTCCGGTGCGGAAGCGCGCCTGAATCGGCTATGCGGATACGAGGCCGGAATGGCCGCCGCGCGGGCCGTCCGGCAGAGTTTCCAAGGCTCGGAGTTCCGGGCCTCGCGCAGGAAGACGTGAATGTCCGACCGGATACGACCCACGGCAGACTGCTCCCGGACCCTCGCTTTGCGCGAGCTGGTCGGCGAGGATGCCGACTATGCGTTCGCCGACCCCGAGCTGATCGTCGGCGAGCCGGCGCTGGACAGCCGCAAGGCGCGGGCCGGCGACGTGTTCTTCGCGCTGGCCGGGTCCAAGGCGGACGGCCTCTCCTTCGCCCGCGACGCCGTCGCCCGCGGCGTGGTAGCGGTGGTGGCGGAGGCGGAGCGCCCGCCATGGTTCGATCCGTCGGTCTCCTATGTGCGCGTCGGCAATGCCCGGCGCGCGGTGGCGCTCGCCGCCGCCCGCGCCTTCCCCAAGCAGCCCGAGACCATCGCGGCGGTGACCGGCACCTCCGGCAAGACCTCGGTCGCCGCCTTCACCCGCCAGGTCTGGGCGCGGCTCGGCCATGCCGCGGCAAGCCTCGGGACGCTCGGCGTGGTGACGCCGTCCGGCGCCGTCTACGGCTCGCTGACCACGCCCGACCCGATCGAGCTGCAGCGCACGCTGCATATGCTCGCCAAGGAGGGCGTGACGCATCTGTGTCTGGAGGCTTCCTCGCACGGGCTCGACCGCGCGACCATCTCGACTACCATCCGAGCATGGAAGCCTATCTCGACGCCAAGATGCGGCTGTTCCGCGAATTGCTGCCGCGCGGCGGCGGGGCGGCGGTATGGGTGGATTCCACCGAGGGCAGCCATGTGGCGCAGGTCGCCGCCGATCATGAGCTGAACGTGCTCGGCATCGGCGTCGCCGGCGCCGGCATCTCACTGCTCGCCCGCCATGACGAAGGTCTCGGCCAGCGTCTGGAAGTCGAGGCGGACGGGGAGCGCTTCTCGCTGAAGCTGCCGCTGGTCGGTGCCTTCCAGGCCTGCAACGCGCTGGTCGCGGCGGGCCTCGCCATGCTGACCGGCGCCGGCGCGCGCGAGGCGCTCCGCGCGCTGGAGACGCTCGAAGGCGTGCCCGGCCGGCTGGAACTGGTCGGCACCAAGGACGGCGCCGGCGTCTTCGTCGACTACGCCCACAAGCCGGACGCGCTCGCCAACGCGCTCGACGCGCTGCGCCCCTATGCCTCCGGCCGGCTGATCGTCGTCTTCGGCTGCGGCGGCGACCGCGACCGCGGCAAGCGGCCGATCATGGGGGCCATCGCCGCCGAGAAGGCCGACGTGGCGATCGTCACCGACGACAATCCGCGCAGCGAGGACCCCGCCTTCATCCGCGCCGCCATCCTCGAGGCCGCCCCCGAAGCGCAGGAAATCGGCGACCGCGCCGAGGCCATACGCACCGCCATCGCCATGGCGAAGTCCGGGGATGTCGTGCTGATCGCCGGCAAGGGTCACGAAACCGGCCAAATCGTGGGCGACCGGACGTTGCCATTCTC
>JAQSWY010000206.1 GCA_029266425.1 Xanthobacteraceae bacterium | reverse complement strand
GGCGTCCTGAGCGATGCGCGCACGCTCTCGCTGATCGGCCTCCTGTTCATCCTCGTCCTCTACGTGACGATGGTGTACGGCCCGATCGCCGCGCTGCTGGTCGAGCTCTTCCCGACCCGCATCCGCTACACCGGCATGTCGCTGCCCTACCACATCGGCAACGGCTGGTTCGGCGGCTTCCTGCCGCCCACCGCCTTCGCCATCGTGGCGGCGTCGGGCAACATCTTCTCCGGTCTGTGGTACCCGATCGTCATCGCCCTGATGACGGTGATCGTCGGCCTGATCTTCCTGCCGGAGACCAAGGACCGGAACCTCGAGGACTGGCACTGAGCCGATCCCCGGCTCCGTCCTTCGGGACGGAGCCGCCCGACAACAAAAAAAAGGCCCCGTCTCGCGACGGGGCCTTTCTCGTTTAGGCGTCCCGCCCGAGGCGGAAGCCGCCTCAGATCGCGGCGGTGACGACGATCTCGACCTTGTATTCGGGGGTGGCAAGGGCCGCCTCGACGGTGGCGCGGGCGGGCGTGTTGCCCGCCGAGACCCACGTGTCCCACACCGCGTTCATCTCGCTGAAGGTGGCGATGTCGGCGAGGTAGATGGTGGTGGTCAGCAGCTTGGTCTTGTCGGTGCCGGCCGCCGCCAGCAGCGCGTCGATCTGCTCGAGCACCGCCTTGGTCTGCGCGCCGACGCCATCGCCCTTGGCGACCTGGCCAGCGAGATAGGCGACCGATCCGTGGACCACGGCCTGGCTCATGCGCGGGCCGACTTCGATTCTCTTGATGCTCATCTGCGGACACTCTGGTTTCGACGGAGGGGCTGAAAAGGCAAGGCCGGCCGGCGCCCGAAGGCGCTGGCCGGCCTGACTATCACGGCAAAACCCGCGCGTCCCGGTCAGGGAGCGTTGGTCGGGATCGGATTGCCCATCGGCTTGACGTTGCCGATGGTGAAGATCTGCACCCGGCGGTTGATCGGATCCTCGGGCTTGGAGGGCACCTGCAGCGCCTCCTGGCCGAGGCCGACCGCCTCGAGACGATCCGGCGAGACGCGGAACACCGTCTCCAGCGCCTGCACGATGGCGTCGGCGCGCTCCTGGCTGAGCTTCAGGTTAAAGGCGCGCGTGCCGGTCGTGTCGGTGTTGCCCACCACGATGAACTTGTAGTTCCACAGGATCGGGTGGTGCATGGCGTCGGCGATGGCACCCAGCGTCGCATAGGATTCGGGACGGATGATCGCCGAGCCGAGCGCGAACTGGATCTGCACGTTGATCTGCGCCAGCTTGTCCAGCCGCTTGGCAATCTCGGACTTGTCGAGCGTCAGCGGCTTGTTCTGGTTGACGGCGTCCTGCGCCATCTGGCGCAGCACCTGGGCGGTGAGCGACGGATCGAACATGGTGGCCTGCGAGAGGCCCTGCATGATCTGCCGGTCGGTGTCCGCGGTCTGGGCGGTCGCGGCGGTCGCGAGCGGCGCCGCGAGGGCGGCAGCCAGGGCAAGTCCCCCGGCAAGGCGGGTGAAGCGGGTCATGGTCTGTGTTCCCTGAGCGTTGTGTCGCGAAGCGTCACTGCCAGCCGGCATCGAGCAGCACCTGCTTGCAGGCGGGCGGAACCACCTTGCTGGCCTCCAGCAGGCAGTCGAGGACGTTGGCATCGCCCGGCTGCACGCCGGCGCAGAACTGGCGCGCCGCCGGGCCACAGACCTTGTAGGAATCGTACTGTGCCGCGACGCGCTTGGCGATCGAGGCCGTCACCGCCTTATAGTCGTTGAAGCAGCTCGACGGCACCTGGTCCTGGTGCTGCATCAGGCACTGCTGCAGCTCGCCGGAACCGAGATTGACCTTGGCGCAGAAGCGCTCGATCGACGGACCGCAGCTCTTGGCGATCAGGGCACCGGCCTGAGAATAGCTCATGGTCTGGGCCGACGCGCTGCCGGCCATGCCGGCCAGCAGCAGCGCCGCCAGTCCGACGATATGTCGCTTCATAGTAAGCCTCCCATTGCGCGTGCCTCGCCAGCGGCTCGCCGGCGAAGGGGATATGCACGCGGTCCTGACCTACCTCCCCCAAGGTTTCGTCTCGCAGAAGCCTGCCCCCTACGCAACGTCGAATTTCGGTGCCATCCGGGTAACCGCCGCACCTTCACCAAAGCCGTGGCCGTCGGGGCCGTGGCTTCACTGGTCGCCTCCCGTGGCATGGCGGCAACCGCCGACAAGCCCGCCCCAGCGCGCAACATCGTCTTCGTCCACGGCCTCTTCGCCGACGGCTCCTGCTGGAGCAAGGTGATCGCCCGGCTGCAGGCCAAGGGCCTGAACGCCACCTCGGTGCAGAACCCGCTGACCACGCTGCCGGAGTCGGTCGAGGCGGCGGAGCGCGTGCTGGCGCGTCAGGACGGCCCGACCGTTCTGGTGGGACATTCCTTCGGCGGCATGCTGGTGACGCAGGCCGGTGCCCACCCCAACGTCTCGGCGCTGGTCTATATCGCCGCGCGCGCTCCGGACGCCGACGAGGACTACGCCGCGCTGGCGAAAACCTATCCGGCGCCGCCGGCTTCCGCGGGCATCATGTTCGACGGCGACGAGGGATGGCTGAACGAAGAGGCGTTCCTGCGGGACTTCGCGGGCGACCTGCCGGCGGCGGAGGCGAAGGTGCTCTATGCCGTGCAGCAGCCCTTCCGCAAACCGCTGCTCACCGGCAAGGTGACCAAGGCCGCCTGGCGTTCCAAGCCGAGCTTCTACGCGGTCTCCACCGAGGACCGCACCATCAACCCCGACCTGCAGCGCTACATGGCCAAGCGGATGGGCGCGAAGACGATTGAGCTTCCGGCGAGCCATTTGTCGCTGATCTCGCGCCCCGACGAGGTGAGCGCGCTGATCCTGGAGGCAGCCGGGCAGACGGCTTAGCCGTCGAGTGGCTTGGTCCAAGGCATCCGGCCGCGGGACTTGCTCACCCGGAAGAGATCGAAGCAGCGGCGCGCAAGCGGCTTGACCGGAAGGCCGGTGCGGGCCAAGAGAAGGATGCCGCGACCCGATCGGGACGGCACGGAAGACGGCACATCGCCATCGGCGTGCAATGTGCCGTCCGTACTGAATTTCCCGCGGGAATATCAGTTTGCCGGGTTAGCACAGCGGTAGTGCAGCGGTTTTGTAAACCGAAGGTCGGGGGTTCGATCCCCTCACCCGGCACCAGCCCCTTCCCCAGCTTCCCCATGCCGCCGGCAGCTGTCGCGCGCATGCGGCCGGCGGCTCCCGGCGCAGGTTCCGTCGCCGGCCGCGCCGGACGAATACAGCCGATAATGTTAACCTATTCTTAACTGCCCTGCAGCCTTCGGCGATTCGACATGCGCCCGGAGGTCATTCGCTCCGCATGACCGTCTTTCGACATGATTTATTTTGTCTAAGGCGCTGAGATTCCCACGAATCAGCTATGTTGTTTCGAAATTTTGGGGGATTTGGTCATGAACTCCAAATGGC
>JAQSWY010000205.1 GCA_029266425.1 Xanthobacteraceae bacterium | reverse complement strand
CGCTCGCGTCATCGCCGAGGCCGCTCTGCATCGCATCGCGGGCGTCGATCGGGTGCTGAACGCCTTCACCGACGTCACGACCGAACGGGCGCTCGCCGAGGCCGACGCCATCGACGCGGCACGGGCGGCGGGCAAGCCGCTCGGCCCGCTCGCCGGTGTGCCCTTCGCGGTGAAGAACCTGTTCGACCTCAAGGGCCTGTCGACGCGGGCCGGCTCGAAGATCAATCGCGACCGGCCGCCGGCGGAACGCGACGCCACGCTGGTGGAGCGGCTCAACGCGGCCGGAGCCATCTGCCTCGGCGGGTTGAACATGGGCGAATACGCCTATGATTTCACCGGCGAGAACGTCCATGACGGCCGCTCGGCCAATCCGCACGATCCCGAGCACATGGCGGGCGGCTCTTCCGGCGGGTCCGGCGCGGCGATCGGCGGCAAGCTGGTGCCGCTGTCGCTTGGCTCGGACACCAATGGCTCGATCCGTGTGCCGTCTTCGTTCTGCGGCATATTCGGGCTGAAGCCGACCTATGGGCGGCTGTCGCGCGCGCGCAGCTTCCCCTTCGTGGCGAGCCTCGATCATCTCGGCCCCTTTGCCCGCCATGTCGGCGACCTCGCCGCCGCCTATGACGCGCTCGTCAGCTCGGACCCCGACGATCCGGCGCAGGCGGACAGGCCGGCGGCGCCGACGCTGCCGATACTCGACGATGCCGGTGGCCTGCGTGTCGCTGTACTCGGCGGCTGGTTCAAGAAGCAGGGTACGCCGCAGGCGTACGAGGCGGTGGCCCGCGCGGCGAAGGCGCTCGGCGCGACGAAGACCGTCGAGCTGCCGGAGGTCGAGCGGGCGCGGGCCGCGGCCTCTTCGATCCGGCGGTGCGCGAGCGGCTGCTGGCCGGCGCGGTGCTGCCGGGCGCCTGGGTGCAGCGGGCGCAGATCTTCCGCCGCTGGTTCCGCGAGCGAGCGCTGGAAATCTTCAGTGACTGGGACGTGCTGATCGCGCCGGCGACGCCGGTGCCGGCCCCGCGCGGCGGGCAGAAGACCTTCGTGCTCGACGGGCGCGAGATGCTGGTGCGGCCAAATATCGGCATCTACACCCAGCCGATCTCCTTCATCGGCCTGCCGGTGGCGGCGGCGCCGATCCCAACCGGCGAGCGGCTGCCTATCGCTGTGCAACTGATCGCCGCCCCGTGGCGGGAAGACCTGGCGCTGCGCGCCGCGCGGGTGCTGGAGAAGGAAGGCATCGCCTTCGCGCCGGAGCCGGTCGTCTAATCCTTGCGGAACACGAGGTTGGCGATGAAGCCGACGGCGAGCGCGCCGAGCATGGTGGCGATGCCGTAGAGCCATGGGTGATATTCGGCGGCGGTGGCGACCGCCTGCTCGAAATCGACCTTGGCCACGTCAAGACTCAGCACGCCACGATGGGCGAGCGCGCCATCGACGAAGCTCTTCACCACGACCTCATAGGTGCCGACGGGCGCGATGCCTGGTACCGGGATGACTGCGCGGAAGACGTGCGGGGCGATGAACTCGACGCCGGCGGTGTTCTCGACATAGAGCCCTTGCGCCTGCTTCACCCGCAGGAAGGCCTGTCGGAACGGATCGGCTGCCACGACGTCGGCATAGTCGCTGCCGATGCGCTGCAGCAGCCGGTTATTGGCAAAGCCTGCCTGCTCCTGCCGGAGCGTATCCGCATCGGCGATCTGCGCCGGGGGGCGGTTGCTCAGCACGGCGAGATAGGAGGGGGCGGCGAGGAAGGAGCGGCTATCGACATTGATCCAGAGGCCGAAGCGCCGCTCCTTGCGCCAGGTGACAAAGCTCTCGTTCGGCCCCCGCACGGTGACGACCACGTCGTGCGGCTTCACGGTATCGGCCGCGGCCGTGTCCGGCTCGATGACGCCGAACAGTACGATGCTGTCGCCGGTGAAGCTGGAGGTGATGGTGATCCGCTGCTTCGACAGCGACAGGATCAGGCTTTCCGCACGCGCCGCACCGCTTAGCGCCAGCAGGGTGAGGAGAAGCGCAGCGGCGCGTCTCATCGTGCGCTCTCGTCGATGGTGACGGCATAGAGGTCGGCGGGCTTGGTCGCCTGGTCCACCGCCACGCGGATGCCGACGGCGAGCACGAGGAGGCCGAGCAGCAGGCGCAGATTCTCCGCCTTCATCGACTGGCCGGCGCGGCTGCCGAACTGGGCGCCGATGGTGCCGCCGACCATGAGCACGAGGCCGAGCACGGCGTCCACCGTCTGGTTGAGCACCGCGTGCATGACGATGGCAGCGGCCATGGTCACCAGGGTCAGCATCAGCGCGGTGGCGACGGAGGTGAGGGTGGGCACGCGCAGGAGATAGATCAGCGCCGGCACCAGGAGGAACCCGCCGCCAATGCCCATCAGCGCGCCGAGGAAGCCGATGGAAAAGCCGATCGCGACCACCGGAATCGCCGAGACATAGATGTGCGACTGGCGGAACCGCATCTTGAACGTCGCGCAGGAGCGCCCGCAGGCTCTCCACCACCATCAGCGTGCCGATGGTGCCGAGCAGCGCGATGTAGGTGATCGCGATGACGAGATCGAGCTGGCCGTAGCGGCGTAGCACCATGAAGGTGAGCACGCCACCCAGTGTTCCCGTTAGGCCCCCTGCCAGCAGCACCAGCGCGAGGTGCACGTCGACCAGCCTGCGCCGCAGATAGGTGAGCGTGCCCGAGAAGGAGGAGGCGGCCATATGGGTCGACACGCTCGCCACCGCCACCGCCGGGGGCACGCCGAGGAAGATGAGCAGCGGCGTCATCAGGAACCCGCCGCCGACCCCGAACATGCCCGAGATGAAGCCCACCGCGATCCCCAGAGCGAGGAGGGTGAAGATGTTCACGGGCAGTTCCGCGATCGGCAGATAGATCGTCACTTGGGCGGGTTCCCGCGCGCGGAGGGCGTTCCGGCCAAGGGCTTAGCAGGATTCGCCCTGCTGTGGGGGATCGCGGTCTTCGGGCATCGCGAAGCAGGATTCGCCGGGTCGACAGCTTTATCTGGAGTACATTATTCTCAATAATGTACCGCGGCGAAATCTAAGAGAAAAATAAGAAATATGTAGTATTGGGATATCACATCCGACGAGTTTTATTCGATGAAGCAAAGGTAATATTAGAAATAGGTCTAATAGGACATTGGTACTGACTTAACGTTCGCAGGCTGCGTGCTAGCGTGCCGCCGTCAACGGGCCCGTACGAAGCCCGGTACGCTAGGAGGATACCCAATGTCTATATTCAGGCGCGGCCAGCGTTCCGCTGCGCTGCTAGCTTCGACCATGCTCGCGGGCGTCATGATGCTCGCTGGCCCGGCGAGCGCGCAGCAGTCGACCGACAACCTCGAGAAGCTCTCCAACTTCCAGACCACCGGCGCTTCCATGGAGATGGAGTCGGTGCCACAGACCGGTCCGCGGGTCGACGCGTTCAAGAAGACCCTCTCGAACATCAAGCTGCCGGACGGCTTCAAGATCGCGCTCTACGCCATCGTTCCCGACGCCCGCGAGATGGCGGTCGGTCCGACCACTGGCGTCGTCTTCGTCGGCACGCGCAAGGCGAAGGTCTGGGCGGTGACCGACCGCGACAAGGACCGCGTCGCCGACGAGGTCAAGGTGTTCGCGCCCTCGATCAACTTCAAGCTGCCCAATGGCGTCTGCTTCTCAAAGGACGGCTTCCTCTTCGTCGCCGAGCAGAACCGCGTGCTGCTGTTCCCGGCGGCCGAGTTCTTCTACGAGGGGCCGGATGTCGCCGCCTTCAACGTCGTGAAGCAGGGCGACCTGATCCCGACGAGCGAGGAATCCTTCAACCACACGGCGCGTGTCTGCCGCATCGGGCCGGACGACAAGCTTTACATAACCCTCGGCCAGCCCTTCAACGTGTTCGCGCCGGAGAAGTTCGACCTCTACAAGAAGAACGGCATCGGCGGCATCGTGCGCATGGACCGCGACGGCAAGAACCGCGAGGTCTACGCCTGGGGCATCCGCAACTCGGTGGGCATGGACTTCAATCCGAAGGACAAGACCCTGTGGTTCACCGACAACCAGGTCGACGGCATGGGTGACGACATCCCGCCCGGCGAACTGAACCGGGCTACCAAGGCCGGCCTGAACTTCGGCTTCCCTTATTTCGGCGGCGGCTCGGTTCGCACGGTCGAATACAAGGACCAGACGCCACCGGCCGATGCAGTGAAGCCGGAAGTCGAGATGCCGGCGCACGCGGCCGACCTCGGCATGACCTTCTACACCGGCCAGCAGTTCCCGCAGAAATACCGCGGTGGCATCTTCTCGGTGCAGCACGGCTCGTGGAACCGCACCACGCCGGTAGGCGCACGGGTGATGTTCACGTCGCTCAAGGACGATGGCTCGGCTGCAAAGACGGAGGTGTTTGCCTCCGGCTGGCTGACGCCGAACGGCGAGTATCTCGGCCGTCCGGCCGCGGTGGCCCAGCTCAATGACGGCTCGCTGCTGGTGGCGGACGACACGTCGGGGGCGATCTACCGCATCTCCTACGGCGAGTGAGCTTCCATTACCCCCGCGGCTCTCGGGCCGCGGGGGGATTTCTCAATGCCGGGAATCATCGAATGAAATGGACTTTGTCTTCGCGGCATCGATCGCCTGCGCGCCCGCCCTGGCGCAGGATGCCAAGGCCGGGCGTATCAAGGCCTCCTCGCAATGCGCCGTCTGCCATGGCCAGGATGGGATCGCCCAGCTCCCGACGGCGGCGAATCTCGCCGGCCAGCAGGAAATGTATCTTGCCAAGGCGCTGCAGGACTTCCGCTCCGGCGCGCGCAGCAACGAGATGATGACGGTGGTGGCCAAGGGCCTGAGCGATGCCGACATCGCCAACCTCGCGGCTTGGTATTCCTCGATCAAGGTCACGGCGGAGCCGCCTCAGTAGCAGAAGCTCGGAGGCTCTCAGGAGGCGGCGATCCGTCCGATTGCGCCCTGCTGCTTCCGCGCCACCGGCCGCGGCTCGATCGGCCGATACTGGCCGGCGAGCGCGACCAGGAGAGCCTCCAGCGCGCGCGTGAGCGTCGGCGCTGGGATCATGCCGGCACGCGGGATATGGACGAAAACCGCGAGCCGCTGTCGCCCATCCGCCCGCGCACCTGCCTGCGCCCAGCCATAGGCACGCCAGGCCAGCGCGTTGCAGATATAGCGCCCAGCGTCACGCGACAGCCGGGCCGGCGCGCCGGCTTCGCGCAGCGCGCGCAGCAGCGGCATCGGCGCGGCCGCAAGGCTCCGCTGTGCCGGGCCGTCGCGCTCCAGCCGCCGTGCCGCC
>JAQSWY010000066.1 GCA_029266425.1 Xanthobacteraceae bacterium | reverse complement strand
GCAGGGCGACTATGAGGAGATGGACCAGCTCGCCATCGCCAAGCCGCTCTGCAAGGCGGCCTTCCGCGTGCTGCACGCCGCCGACATCGGCATCGGCGTCGCCCGCGCTATCCGCGCAGCGGTCTCCGGCCGTCCTGGCGGCGTCTATCTCGACCTGCCGGCCAAGCTGTTCTCGCAGGTGATGGATGCCGAGGTCGGCGCCAAGTCGCTGGTCAAGGTGATCGACGCCGCCCCCGCCCAGCTGCCCGCGCCGTCCGCGGTGAAGCGCGCGCTCGATGTGCTGAAGAGCGCCAAGCGCCCCCTCATCATCCTCGGCAAGGGCGCCGCCTATGCCCAGGCCGATGACGAGATCCGCCAGCTCGTCGAGAAGAGCGGCATCCCGTTCCTGCCAATGAGCATGGCCAAGGGCATCCTGCCCGACACCCATCCGCAGTCGGCCGGCGCCGCGCGCTCGACCGCGCTGAAGGATTCGGACGTCGTCCTCCTCGTCGGCGCCCGCCTCAACTGGCTGCTGTCGCACGGCAAGGGCAAGACCTGGGGCGAGCCCGGCTCGAAGAAGTTCATCCAGATCGACATCGAGCCCAAGGAAATGGACTCGAACGTCGAGATCGTCGCCCCGATGGTCGGCGACATCGGCTCCTGCGTCTCCGCTTTGCTCGAGGGCATCGACGGCAAGTGGGAGAAGCCCTCGGCCGAGTGGACCGGCAATCTTGCCGCCCGCAAGGAAGCCAACATCGCCAAGATGGCGCCGCGGCTGATGAAGAACTCCTCGCCGATGGACTTCCACAGCGCGCTCGGCGCGCTGCGCACCGTCATCAAGGAGCGTCCGGACGCCATCCTGGTCAATGAAGGCGCCAACACCCTCGACCTCGCCCGCGGCATCATCGACATGTACGAGCCGCGCAAGCGCCTCGACGTCGGCACCTGGGGCGTGATGGGCATCGGCATGGGCTTTGCCGTCGGCGCCGCGGTCGAGACCGGCAAGCCGGTGCTTGCGGTGGAAGGCGACAGCGCCTTCGGCTTCTCCGGCATGGAGGTCGAGACGATCTGCCGGTACAACCTTCCGGTCTGCATCGTCGTCTTCAACAATAACGGCATCTATCGCGGCACCGACACCGACCCGACCGGTCGCGATCCCGGCACCACGGTGTTCGTGAAGGATTCCCGCTACGACAAGATGATGGAAGCATTCGGCGGCGTCGGCGTCCATGTGACGACCCCCGACGAACTGAAGCGCGCCGTCGACGCGGCGATGGACAGCGGCGTGCCGACCCTCATCAACGCGGTCATCGATCCGGCCGCCGGCAGCGAGAGCGGCAACATCGGCAGCCTCAACCCGACCAGCGTCGTCAAGAAGAAGTCGTAAGCGTTCCGAATTCGCGTGGACGGGGCACCGCTCCGTCCACGCAACTAATTGTAGAACAATAAGAAACGGCCCAAACAAGCCGCGCGGTTCCAGAAAGAGAGGAATACCCATGGGCAAGGCACTCGACGGAGTCCGCGTCCTCGACTTCACCCATGTCCAGTCCGGCCCGACCTGCACGCAGCTGCTGGCCTGGTTCGGCGCCGACGTCATCAAGGTGGAGCGCCCCGGCGAGGGCGACGTGACCCGCGCCCAGCTGCGCGATGTCCCGAATGCGGACAGTCTCTATTTCACCATGCTAAACTCGAACAAGCGTTCGATCACGCTCGACACCAAGAACCCGCAGGGCAAGAAGGTGCTCGAGGATCTGGTGAAGATCTGCGACGTGATGGTCGAGAACTTCGCCCCGGGCGCGCTCGATCGCATGGGCTTCACCTGGGAGCGCATCCAGCAGCTCAATCCCCGCATCATCCTCGCCTCCGTGAAGGGCTTCGGGCCCGGTCCGTTCGAGGATTGCAAGGTGTATGAGAACGTCGCCCAGTGCACCGGCGGCTCGGCCTCGACCACCGGCTTCCGCGACGGCCTGCCCATGGTCACCGGGGCGCAGATCGGCGATTCGGGCACCGGCCTCCACCTCGCGCTCGGCATCGTCACCGCCCTCTATCAGCGCACCCTCACCGGCAAGGGCCAGAAGGTGCTCTGCGCCATGCAGGACAGCGTGCTGAACCTCTGCCGCGTGAAGCTGCGTGACCAGCAGCGCCTGCAGCGCGGCCCCTTGCGCGAATACAGCCAGTATGGCGAAGGCGTGCCGTTCGGCGAGGCCGTGCCCCGCGCCGGCAATGATTCCGGCGGCGGCCAGCCGGGCCGCATCCTGAAGTGCAAGGGCTGGGAGCAGGACCCCAACGCCTATATCTATTTCATCACCCAGGCCCCGGTCTGGGAGAAGATCTGCGACGTGATCGGCGAGCCGACCTGGAAGACCGATCCGAACTATGCGACGGCGGCCGCCCGCCTGCCGCATCTCAACGAAATCTTCACCCGTATCGAAGCCTGGACCATGGCCCACACCAAGTTCGAGGCCATGGAGATCCTCAACGACCTCGACATCCCCTGTGGTCCGATCCTGTCGATGAAGGAGATCGCGGAGGACGAGTCGCTCTATGAGACCGGCACGCTGGTCGAGGTCGAGCATCCGGTGCGCGGCACGTATCTCACCGTCGGCAACCCGATCAAACTGTCGGACAACGACGTTGCCGTCGAGCGCTCGCCGCTGCTCGGCGAGCACACCGACGAGATCCTCGCCAGCGTGCTCGGCCTCGATGGTGCCGCGATCGCGTCGATCAAGGCGTCGGGCGCCGTCGGCGAGCCGATGCGCCTCGCCGCGGAATAGCGCGGTCTGGCTCGGTAGTCTTTATACCTCGCCGTACAACCGTCACTGGCGGTGCGGCGAGGTATCGGAATGGAAGCCGCATGGCCGCTGCTGGGAGGCGGAGGCCTCGGCGGGAAAGCCGGATCGGGGGCGCGGGATAAAAACCGCGCGATCCCCCTTGCCGGACGTGCGGACGGGTTGCACTTCCTGAGCGGTGGCATATTGGAATACTGTATCAGGAATAAAGTTGAACGCTTGAAAGGGAATCGACCAAGATGACCAAGCCGCTTGAAGGGATAAAGATCATCGATTTCACGCACGTGCAGGCCGGTCCCGCCTGCACGCAGCTGCTCGCCTGGTTCGGCGCCGACGTCATCAAGGTCGAGCGTCCCGGTTCCGGCGACGTCACCCGCACCCAGCTGCGCCATGTGAAGGATGCCGACGCGCTCTACTTCACGATGCTGAACTCGAACAAGCGTTCCCTGACGCTGGACACCAAGACCCCCGAGGGCAAGGAAGTCCTGACCAAGCTGATCAAGGAATCCGACGTCATGGTCGAGAATTTCGGCCCGGGCGCGCTCGATCGCATGGGCTTTTCCTGGGATAATATCCAGGGCATCAACCCGGGCATGATCCTCGCCTCGGTGAAGGGCTTCTCCGACGGCCACCACTATGAAGACCTGAAGGTGTACGAGAACGTCGCGCAGTGCGCTGGCGGCGCGGCCTCCACCACCGGCTTTTGGGACGGCCCGCCGACCGTGTCTGCCGCGGCGCTCGGTGACAGCAACACCGGCATGCACCTCGCCATCGGCATCCTCACCGCGCTGCACCAGAAGAACAAGACCGGCAAGGGCCAGAAGGTCGCCGTGTCGATGCAGGATTCGGTCCTGAACCTCTGCCGCGTGAAGCTGCGCGACCAGCAGCGCCTCGACGCGCTCGGCTATCTCGAAGAGTACCCGCAGTACCCGCACGGTGAGTTCTCGGACGTGGTTCCGCGCGGCGGCAATGCCGGCGGCGGCGGCCAGCCGGGCTGGGTGCTGAAGTGCAAGGGCTGGGAGACTGACCCGAACGCGTACATCTACTTCACCATCCAGGGCCATGCCTGGGCGCCGATCTGCCGCGCGCTCGGCAAGCCGGAGTGGATCGACGATCCGGCCTACAACACTGCGAACGCTCGCCAGGACAAGATCTTCGACATCTTCGCCTTCATCGAGAGCTGGCTCGCCGACAAGACGAAGTTCGAAGCCGTCGACATCCTGCGCAAGTTCGACATCCCCTGCTCGCCGGTGCTGTCGATGAAGGAGATCGCCAACGATCCGTCGCTGCGCGCCAGCGGCACGGTGGTCGAGGTCGAGCACCCGCAGCTCGGCAAGTACCTGACCGTCGGCAGCCCGATCAAATTCTCGGACCTCGAGGTCAAGGTCACCGCCTCGCCGCTGCTCGGCCAGCACACCAATGAAGTGCTCGCCGACCTCGGCTATTCGCAGGAAGAGATCACGAAGCTGCACGACGCCAAGGCGGTCTGATATTCGACCAGGCGATCCCGGGCCGATCCGGCTCGGGACCGCATCTTGGTTCATGAGCCTCCCGGAGCAGGACGCCTTTGGAGCCTTGACCGATCCGGCCGCACGGCCGCATTGGTGAGTCTCATGACGTCCGGTTCCTCCTAGGCAACTGCCGGCGCTTCACCGCGCCGGCATTTTTGTCTGTGGGGCGGGGAGCGACACTCTGCTTGAGCGTCCTTCGAATACCCACGCCTTTCCTCGACCGCCGAAGCGATTTCTTCAGACCAATGGTGCTAGCCCGCTCATGGCGAGCAACGCACCCGGGCTGGAGAACCAAGGCGATGGCGAAGACGAGACGCGCTCACCTCCTGCCGCTGCTCGCCGGCCTTCTGATCCTGGTCCTTCTATGGTCGCTCACCGTTCTGCTGCGCCGCGAGCACTTCGAGACGACGGTCGGGGCGCAGAACCTGGAAGCGAGCTACCACGCGCTGCTGACCGTACACGCCCTCGGTGAGAGCCCGCCCTCGCATCACTGGCTGCTGCCGACCGTCACCCTCGGCCGGCCGGGCGACAAGGCCATCCCCTGGGGCGGCACCATTCCGACAGCGAGCGGCGACTATGTCTATACGAGCTTCCAGCCGGCCGGCTTCCTCGCCCCCTATCTGACGTTCAAGCTGCTCGGCATCGCGCCAAGCGTTGAGCACCTCGCGCTGTTCAGCGCCAGCATCGGTCTCCTCAGCGCGCTGTTGCTGTTCGCCTTGCTCTATCGGCTGCTCGTCTATGCGGGACGGGACCCGTGGCTCGCCGCGACGGCTGCACTGGCCGGCTGCGTCATCGGCCTCTTCAGCCGCGAGGCGCTGCAATCCTTCGGCGTGATCTACTGGGTGCACGAGCTCTATCAGCCCGTGCTCATCATCTCGCTCTATGCCTGTTTCCGCTATCTCGCGGCCGAGCCCGCCGGCGCGCGCGGCGCCTGGTTCGTCATCCTCATGGCCTTCCTCGGCCCGATGGTCGAATGGACCGCCTATGTCTTCAATGCCGGTACGGTGTTGCTGCTGTGGTTCGTGGTCGACGAGCGTGCTGCCTCGCGCCGCCTCGCGATTCGCATCGTGGCCGCGACCGCACTGGCCGGTCTGCTCACCGTGCTGCATTTCAGTCTCGCCGCAGGTTTGCTGCCGACCTTGATGGCCTTCGCCCGGCGCTTCTTCAATCGCAGCGCCATGGCATCGGGACACGCCGGCAATCCCTTCGCCGAATATGCGCTGTCCTACGGCCTGTTCCTGGTTGTGATCGCCGCGCTCGTGCTGGTGCTCCTGCTGTGGCACCGCACCCATCGCCCATTGGGGAGACGCGAACGGGTCCTGCTGCTGGTCTTCGCCTTCGCCGCGATTCCCCTCGCCGAAAACCTGCTGCTGTTTCAGCACGCGATGCAGTTCTCGTTCGACCGGCTGAAATTCATCCTTCCCGCCGCCTTCATCATCGCCTTCGGTTTTGCGGCGGCGCGGTTCTGGCTACGGGCGGTGATCGGGCTCGGCCTCATCCTCGCGTCGATGCAGGGCTATCGGGCCTATCTCGGCGACATTGATGCACGATCGTCGTGGATCGCGACCGACGCCGCCAATCGCGCGCTGGCGGCCGAGGTCGGGCGCGCCATCGACCCCGCCTGCGCCGTGCTGGCTACCTCGCTCAAGGTGCGCGGCTATGCGAACCTGCTGTTCCACCGCGGCATCCATGAGCAGTTGAGCCTTGCCGATCTGCCCGGCCTGATCGAGGTGAGCCGGGGCTGCGGCGGCATCTTTCTCGATGGCGAGGAAGCCTTCGTCGATCTGCCGCGCTACACTCGCGCGACGATCATCCGCGTCGACGGTTCAACCTTGGTGATCGAGGCGCCCAAGGGCGGTTAAGGAGATCGGCCTCACCGCCCCGAATAGAGCATGGTCAGCCGCCGCGCGGCCTCGCGTACCCGCGCTCCGAGATCGGTGATGCGTTCCGGCGGCATGCGCACGGTCGGCGCCGAAATCGAGATCGCCCCCACCGGCTCGCGCCATTCGTCGAGCACCGCGGCGGCGACGCAGCGCATGCCCGGGGTGTGCTCCTCGTCGTCGATCGAGAAGCCGCGCTCGGTGATCGTGGTGAGCTCGGTCTGCAACGCGCGCCGGCTCACATGGGTGTGCTCGGTGAAGCGCTGCAACTGGTCACTGCCGAGCCACGCCCGGCGCGCTTCCGCGCTCATCGCGGCAAGGATTGCCTTGCCACCGCCCGAGGCATGGATCGGCAGATTGCCGCCGATGCGGAAGAAGGCGCGCACCGCCGCATGGCTCTCCATCTGGGCGACGCAGATCAGCTGCGGGCCGTCGATCAGCGAGAGATTCACGGTCTCGTCGACCGCGTGCGAAAGCTCGCGAATCTGGGTGCGCGCGATCTCTGGCAGCTTGCGGATGCGCAAATAGGTCGAGCCGATGCGGAACAAGCCGAGCCCCACCATCCAGTGCCCGCTTGCCGGCTCATGGCCGACGAGGCCCCGCCGCTCCAGCGTTGTCAAAAGCCGGTGAACGGTGGAGGTCGGCAGTTCGGCGCGCCGCGCCACCTCGCTCAACGTCATACCGTCGGACAGCGCCAGCACCTCGAGCAGCGCGATGGCGCGGTCCAGCGACTGCACCTCGCCACCGCTCTCCGTGCTGCCGGCGTTTGAAGGACGGCCGCGGCGGCGGATCGTCGTCACGACGTCTGTCATCGAATTTCCATCCAGCTCCTCGGCGCGCAGCTCCCGCACCGGCACCGTCTTATAGGCTTTGCAGCATAAAGCCGCATCCGTCTTTTTTCTGCAAATCAGAAATCATTCCCGTATTGCGGAAATGAGACCGGCATGCGATGGTCCCGCCGGTTCCGGAAAGCGTCGGCGATTTCGCTTGGCGCGGGCCCTCGGCAACGCGTCTCGCGCGCCCCGGCCGCACCGGAACAGCGATGATTGCTAACGCGCCAGGCTTGGGTAACCCGCTCTTCTCCTTCGCAAGCGCCGTCCGCACCCGCCGACGGCCGGAAGCCGCGGGCCACCAGACGACAAGGCGACGAGGAGGACTGGCCATGGCCAAGATGCGTGCCGTCGATGCTGCGATAAGGGTTCTCGAGAAGGAAGGTGTCACCACTGCCTTCGGCGTGCCCGGCGCCGCGATCAATCCGCTCTATTCCGCCATGCGCGCCCACGGCAAGACGCGGCACATCCTCGCCCGCCACGTCGAGGCCGCCTCGCACATGGCCGAGGGTTACACCCGCGCCAAGGCCGGCAACATCGGCGTGTGCATCGGCACCTCCGGCCCGGCCGGCACCGACATGATCACCGGCCTCTATTCGGCCGCCGCCGATTCCATCCCGATCCTGTGCATCACCGGCCAGGCCCCTCGCGCGCGACTCTATAAGGAAGACTTCCAGGCCATCGACATCGAATCGATCGCCAAGCCTGTCGCCAAATGGGCGGTCATGGTGCGCGAGCCGGCGCTGGTGCCGATGGTGTTCCAGCAGGCCTTCCATGTCATGCGCTCCGGTCGTCCGGGTCCGGTGCTGATCGATCTGCCGATCGACGTGCAGCTCGCTGAGATCGAGTTTGACGAGGACACCTACGAGCCGCTCGCCGTCTACAAGCCGAAGGCCACCCGCAAGCAGGCCGAGAAGGCCATTGCGATGCTGAACGCGGCCGAGCGCCCGCTCATCGTCTCCGGCGGCGGCGTCATCAATGCCGACGCCTCCGACAAACTGGTCGAATTCGCCGAGCTGACCGGCGTCCCGGTGATTCCGACCCTGATGGGCTGGGGCACCATCCCCGACGATCACGATCTGATGGCCGGCATGTGCGGCCTGCAGACCTCGCACCGCTATGGCAACGCCAGCCTGCTCGCCTCCGATTTCGTGTTCGGCATCGGCAATCGCTGGGCGAACCGCCACACCGGCTCGGTCGAGGTCTACACCAAGGGCCGCAAGTTCATCCATGTCGACATCGAGCCGACCCAGATCGGCCGCGTCTTCGGGCCGGACCTCGGCATCGTCTCCGACGCAGGCGCCGCGCTCGACCTCTTCATCGAGGTGGCGAAGGAATACAAGGCCGCCGGCAAGCTTAAGGATCGCGGCGCCTGGGCGGGCGAGTGCCTCGACCGCAAGAAGACCATGCTGCGCAAGAGCCACTTCGACAACGTCCCCTTGAAGCCGCAGCGCGTCTATGAGGAGATGAACGAGGCGTTCGGCCGCCACACCCGCTACGTCTCCACCATCGGCCTGTCGCAGATCGCCGGCGCGCAGTTCCTGAAGGTGTTCGAGCCGCGCAACTGGATCAATTGCGGCCAGGCCGGCCCGCTCGGCTGGACCCTGCCCGCCGCGCTCGGCGTGCGCGCCGCCGATCCCGATGCCGAGATCGTCGCGCTCTCCGGCGACTACGACTTCCAGTTCCTCATCGAGGAGCTTGCGGTCGGCGCCCAGCACAAGCTGCCCTATCTCCACGTCGTCGTGAACAATTCCTATCTCGGCCTGATCCGTCAGGCGCAGCGCGGCTTCAACATGGACTTCGAAGTCTCGCTCGCCTTCGACAATATCAATGCCGAGGAGAATGCCGGCTACGGCGTCGACCATGTCGCGGTGGCCGAAGGCCTCGGCTGCAAGGCGGTGCGCGTCTCCTCGCCGAACGAGTTCAAGGACGCCTTCGTGCGCGCCAAGGCGCTGATGGAAGAGCATCAGGTGCCGGTGGTGATGGAGTTCATCCTGGAGCGCGTCACCAACATCGCCATGGGCGCGGAGATCGACGCGGTCAACGAGTTCGAGGAAGTGCTCGACATTCCGCTGGAAAGCGTCAAGGAAACCGCGTGAGGGATCTGGAGCGCTGCCTCCCCGCGTGACGTCACGCGGACGACGCACAAGCGCTCCACCTCTCGGATTGGGGCGTGTCCCACGGGACGCGCCCCGCTCGCACTGTCCTTCCAGGGTTCTTTCAGGAGCGGTCCATGCCCCGTTTCGCCGCCAATCTCACCATGCTCTACAATGAGGTGCCCTTCCTCGATCGTTTCGAGAAGGCCGCCAGCGCCGGCTTTGCCGGTGTCGAATATCTCTTCCCCTATGATTTCGCCGCCGAGGATCTCGTTGCCCGGCTGAAGGCCAATGGCCTCAAGCAGGTGCTGCACAATCTGCCCGCCGGCAATTGGGGTGCGGGCGAGCGCGGCATTGCGATCTTCCCGGACCGCGTCGAGGAGTTCCGCGCCGGCGTCGACAAGGCGATCACCTATGCGACCGCGCTCGGCTGCCCGCAGGTGAACGTCCTCGCCGGCATCGTCCCCACCGGGGCCGACAAGGCCGAGCTGCACAAGACCTTCGTCGAAAACCTGAAGTATGCCGCCCCGCGGATCAAGGATGCCGGCCTGAAGCTGCTGATCGAGCCGATCAACACCCGCGACATTCCCGGCTTTTTCCTGAACTACACGAAGCAGGCCAAGGACATCATCGCCGAGGTCGGCTCGGACAACCTCTTCATCCAGTACGACATCTACCACATGCAGATCATGGAGGGCGATCTCGCCCGCACCATCGAGGCGAACCTTTCCCAGATCGCGCATATCCAGCTCGCCGACAATCCGGGCCGCAACGAGCCGGGCACCGGCGAGATCAATTACAACTTCCTGTTCCGCCATCTCGACGCCATCGGCTATGCCGGCTGGGTCGGCTGCGAATACAAGCCCAAGGGCGACACCACTGCCGGCCTCGGCTGGCTGAAGACCCTCGGCGCCGCTGCGTAGTGCATGATGCCGAAAGATGTGAAGCGGTTTTCGGGCGACATCATGCGCCCGTTTATCTAAACGCGGCACCGGATAACAAACCTAGGAACACGAGGAACAACGATGGCAAAGGTCGGATTCGTCGGTCTCGGCATCATGGGCGCGCCCATGGCAGGCCACCTCATCGATGCGGGCCACGAGCTCTATCTCTATGACATTCGCCCGGTTCCGGCCGAGCTCACGGGCAAGGGCGGCGTCGCCTGCGCCAGCGGCACCGAGGTCGCGAAGCAGGCCGACATCATCATCACCACTCAGCGCCGGCAAGATCGTGGTCGACATGAGCTCGATCGCCCCGGTCGAGACCAAGGAATTCGCCAAAAAGATCAACGAGCTCGGCTGCGACTATCTCGACGCCCCGGTCTCCGGCGGCGAGGTCGGCGCCAAGGCGGCTTCGCTCACCATCATGGTCGGCGGCCCGG
This sequence comes from Xanthobacteraceae bacterium, assembly GCA_029266425.1. Taxonomy (GTDB): domain Bacteria; phylum Pseudomonadota; class Alphaproteobacteria; order Rhizobiales; family Xanthobacteraceae; genus Ancylobacter. The sequence goes on along the minus strand of JAQSWY010000066.1, from coordinate 322 downwards.
AGACGGCGTTCGAGACGGTGCGCCCGCTGTTCGAGAAGATGGGCAAGAACATCACTTTGGTCGGCGGCAATGGCGACGGCCAGACCACCAAGGTGGCGAACCAGATCATCGTCGCGCTGACCATCGAGGCGGTCGGCGAAGCGCTGCTGTTCGCCTCCAAGGCCGGCGCCGATCCGGCCAAGGTGCGCCAGGCGCTGATGGGCGGCTTCGCCAATTCGCGCATCCTCGAAGTCCATGGCGAGCGCATGGTGAAGCGGACCTTCAATCCGGGCTTCCGCATCGAGCTGCACCAGAAGGACCTGAACCTCGCCCTGAACGGCGC